>DUTT01000052.1 GCA_012841925.1 Clostridiales bacterium
ACGAACCGAAGATCGAAGAAGTCGCTCCCGGCACCTACGTGCTGGACGGGCTGTATTACCTTGAAGATCTGGAGCGCACAACCGGACTCCGCCTCGAATCGGAAAATCACGAAACGATCGGCGGCTTCGTGATGGATCTGATGGGCGAGGTCCCGGACGAAAATACGTCGATCGAACGCGAAGTCGTTTTCGAAGCCTGTACATTTCGCATTCTTTCCGTTAAAGATCGCCGCATCGAAAAGATTCTGCTCACAGTCGCCGCAGCAGAATCTGAAAAAGAGGGCACGGCGGCGATATGAGCGAGAGAATCCCCCACGAAATTTTAGCGATCTGTGCGATGAACGCCGCGCTGCACACCGATGGAGTATCCGGCATGGCAGGAGGACTGTCACACAGTGTTCAAAAAACACTGCTTGGAATCGAGCGCCCGGCAAAAGGCATACGCATTTCTGAAGACCGCAACGGACTGATTGTCGATGTGTATGTCAATGTGTGCTTTGAGGCTAAAATTCCGGTTGTGGCCTGGGAGATTCAGGAGAACGTTAAAGAAAAGCTGGATGAAATCGCAGACGCTCCCGTCTCAAAAGTCAACATCCATGTGCAGGGAGTCGGTCACAAGCCGGAAGACGAAGCGGAAGATATTAAAGAGGAACAGGTGGACTGTGAGTCGTAGTGAAGCTAGAGAGCAGCTGATGCAGATGCTATTTCAAATGGACGTTCAACAGGATTTTAGCGAGGAAGCGTTCGATTTTTATATTCAGTACCGCCTGAAAAGCCGCGCACAGATGGACTACATGCGTTCCATCTACCGGCACATCTTCGAACACCGGGAGGATATCGACCGGAAGATTGACTCGGTGGCTCACAACTGGAAAACGACGCGCATGGCGCGGGTGGACCTGGCGATTCTCCGGCTGTGTCTTGCTGAGATCGACTGCTTTGGACAGGCGGACATTCCGCCTGCTGTTTCGATGAACGAAGCGGTCGAGCTGGCTAAGAAATACGGCAGTGAGGATTCGGCGAAGTTTATAAACGGCATCCTGGGCAAGCTGTCGAGATCCGGGTCGTAAGGAACGATGTTTTTAGGGCTGGACACGAGCAACTATACGACGTCCGCAGCGGTCGTCTGCGGTGAAGAAATTCTTCGGGATGAACGAATTCCATTGTACGTGCCCGAAGGCCGTGCCGGTTTGCGGCAGTCCGATGCGCTGTTTCAGCACTGGCGAAATCTGCCACAGCTGCTCTCCGAGCCGATGCGCACATACGGAAGCTCTCTTCAGGGCATCTGTGTCAGCGCTGTGCCCAGACCGGCGGAAGCATCCTATATGCCGGTGTTTGGCGCAGGTGTATCCGCTGCCCGCATGCTCGCCGACGCGCTTGCCATCCCGCTTTTTGAGACGAGCCATCAGGAGGGTCATATCAAAGCGGCAGCCCGCGGAACTGATATCGACCTGAGCCAGCCGCTGCTCGCCGCTCATCTGTCGGGCGGTACGACCGAGTTCCTGTATATCGACGGGGAGTCATACGAAATAGCGGGCGGCACGCGGGATATATCGTACGGACAACTGCTCGATCGCACGGGCCTGTTGCTCGGCATGGATTTCCCCGCCGGCCGGGCTCTCGACGAGCTGGCGGAATCCGGCAGCGAAAGCGACAGCCTTAAAGCGATTGGACCGGTCTCTGTAAGCGGAGCCTGGTTGAACCTGTCGGGTATCGAAACGCAGTTGAAGCGGCATGCAGACAGAGAATCTGTACAGGCGCTGGCCTGTACGCTTTTCGCACGCATTGCGGAAAGCCTCATCTCCGCGCTAGCGCACCTGAAGCAGGAACGCGGTACGGATCAGGTGCTGATTACCGGCGGAGTAGCGGCAAGCCGGACACTCCGAACGCTTTGCCGGGGCCAGGGATATGCATTCGGTGCGCCATCCCTGTGTTCGGACAATGCGGTCGGCGTAGCGTTGTTGAAAGGAAGGCCTCTTTGGCAATCAAACCGCTGAGTATCGCTCAGCTCAACAGTTACATCAAGCGAATCCTCTCAACGGATCCGATTCTCGGAGACGTTACCGTTACCGGCGAGATATCCAATCTCGTGTTTCACAGAAGCGGTCACGTGTATTTTGCGTTGAAGGATCAAACGAGCCGGATCAGCTGTTTTTTAGCCGGAGAGCGCGCACAACGTCTCCGGTACGAAATCAGCGACGGCATGCAGGTGATCGCCGCCGGCGGCGTGTCCGTCTATGAGCGCGGCGGCACGTACTCTCTCAACATACGAGAGCTGGATCCGGCCGGGCTGGGAGATCTGCATCTCGCGTTTGAAAACTTAAAAAAGAAATTGCTGGACGAGGGATTGTTCGATCCCTCTAAAAAAAAGCCGCTGCCGGCACAGATCGCACGAATCGGCGTGATCACTTCTCCGACCGGAGCAGCCGTGCACGACATCATCACGGCGGTTCAGCGGAGAAACCCGCTTGTAGATATCCGGATATTTCCCTGCCTGGTTCAGGGAGAACAAGCGGCTGCATCGATTGCAGAAGCTCTGGAGCGCGCCAATGCGCAACGGAACGAAATCGACGTGCTCATCGTGGGGCGGGGCGGTGGTTCTCTGGAGGATTTGTGGGCTTTCAACGAAGAAATTGTAGCGCGCGCGGTCGCAGCATCTCACATTCCCGTCATTTCGGCCGTCGGCCATGAGACGGATATCGTCATGAGCGACCACGCGGCCGATCTGCGTGCATCCACACCGACGGCAGCGGCGGAAATCTGTGCGGCCGACTTATCCGTCTCGCTGCAGTTCCTGCAGGAAGCGACACCGAGCGCATTCAAATCCCTGATGCTCGAATACCTCGATTCGCACGCTAAAAGAGTCGGCGCTTTAAAAGAGCTGGCCGGTTCCGCCGTGCGCGCGAACCTCGATGCGCTGAGCGCACAGCTCGATTTAGCGGAAGTGCGCATGCATCTGCTCAATCCGATGAATGTGATTCAACGGGGATATGCAGCTGTACAGGCGGCATCCGGTGCCTGGGTCACTGGAATTGACGGTATCGAACCAAACGACAGCCTGTCGGTTGTTTTAAAGGACGGGCGCATCCGCTGTACCGTCGTGGAGGTAGAAGCATGACGAGCACAATAGCATCCCGGATAGGGAAATTCGAAGAAGCAATGCAACAGCTCAAAGCGGGGGTAGAGAGACTCTCTTCAGGTGAAGCAACGCTCGAAGAAAGCATGGAACTCTACGAACGCTGTCTGCAGTACCACAGGGAATGCACCGATATTCTGGCTGAAGCAAGAAACAGAGTAGAAATCGTCGATCCCGCAACCGGAACTATCACTGAGTTTGGAGAAGCGCAATGAAACATCAAGAGTACAACCGACTTAAAGAGCTGGTCGAGCTGCACATCCTGGATTTCCTGCCGGAAATCGACCCAAAGAGCAACACGCTGTACGATGCGATGCGATACAGTCTGATGGCCGGTGGCAAACGTCTGAGATCTGTCCTTTTACTCGCTGCATGCGAGTTTTGCGGTGAAAGCGCTAATATCGGTCTGCCGTATGCCTGTGCGCTGGAGTATATTCAGACCTATTCGCTCATCCACGATGATCTTCCGGCCATCGACGACGACGAACTGCGAAGAGGCGTGCCGACCAGTCACATGGTGTATGGAGAGGCGATTGCGATACTCGCAGGAGACGGACTGCTCTCCGCTGCGTTTGAGACCATGAACAAGGATATGTTGCTGTATCTCGACGATCCGGAAATCCTGAACCGAAAAGTGCGGGCCGCCTTCGAAATCAGCAAAGGCGTCGGCTGCAGGGGCATGGTAGCCGGTCAGGTCGCCGATGTGGAGGCGATTAACTGTCAGTGTTCCAAGGAGATGCTCGACTACATTCACCTCAATAAGACGGCTGCATTCATACGTTCGGCATCGCTTGCCGGCTGCTATCTGGGCGGCGGAGACAAAGAACGCTTAAACGATCTTTCAATCTATGGAGAGTGCCTTGGACTCGCTTTTCAGATCGTCAACGATCTCCAGGACATCACCGGATGCGAAAAGCTGATCGGAAAGAAACAGGGGGCGGACTGCCGCGGGCACAAGTGCACCTATCCGACTCTGTACGGATATCGCGAATCCGTCGAAAAAGCAGCCGAGCTGCTGGGACGTGCCCGAAGCGTCATGGAAAAGTATTACGATGAAGCTGAAATCTTTAATGCGGTCATCGATTCACTCGAAAAAGCACTTGTCAGAGAGGACGAACATGCGTAACCGACCGGACATACCCTGCGATTTGGAACAGCTGAAGCGCATGAACCCGCAGGAGCTGTCGCTGCTTGCTGTCTGTCTGCGCGAAGCGCTGATCAATTCCGTATCCAAAACAGGCGGCCACCTCGCCTCCAACCTCGGAGCGGTGGAACTTTCGATTGCGCTGGCCAAAGTATTCGACACCGAGCACGACAAGATCGTCTGGGACGTTGGGCACCAGGCGTACGTACACAAGATGCTGACGGGCCGATGGGATGCCATGAAAACGCTGCGCTGCATGGACGGTATCAGCGGTTTTCCGAAGCGTTCTGAGAGCATTCACGACCACTACGATGCCGGACACAGCGGCACATCGATTTCTGCTGCGCTCGGATATGCGAAAGCGCGAGATTTAGCCGGCGAAACGCATGCGTGCGTCGCGGTCATCGGAGACGGTTCCCTGACTGCGGGTGTTGCGTACGAAGGACTGAATGCAGTCGGCGCCGAGAAAACACCGCTGATCGTCGTGCTCAACGACAACGAAATGTCCATATCGCCCAATGTCGGCGGTATGTCGAAGCACCTGCAGCACCTGAGGACTTCATCACCGTATCTCGGATTCAAAAAGACACTCAAAGGCCGGCTGACCTCCGTACCGAGGCTCGGAAGAGGTCTGGAACGCGCGCGAAATGCGATTAAGTACACGGTGATGCATGCGGCGGTGTTCGAAGAGCTCGGGTTTAAGTATTTCGGTCCCATCGACGGGCACGATATCGACGAACTCATCGAAGCGCTCGAAGTCGCCCGCTCGCTGGAACGGCCGGTGCTCATACATGCCGTTACCGTAAAAGGGAAGGGCTACCGGAATGCGGAACAGTCACCAGAACGCTATCACGGGACAGGGCCGTTTGACCCTGCCATTGGGCTGCCGCTTGAGCCTTTGCACAGCGAGACATATACCGATATCTTTGGCACGACCATCGCAGAGCTCGCAGCAGAAGATGAACGCATCGTAGCCATCACCGCTGCGATGACCAATGGAACCGGTCTGGATTCCATGAGGCGCCTCTTCCCTGGCCGGGTCGTGGATGCAGGGATTGCCGAACAGCACGTCGTTTCGTTTGCAGCCGGACTCGCGCTCGGAGGAATGCGACCCGTTGTCGCCATGTATTCCACGTTTCTGCAGCGCGCTTACGATCAGGTGCTGACCGAGGTATGTCTCCAGAACCTGCCGGTGCTGTTTGCCATCGACCGGGCTGGAATCACCGGCCAGGACGGCGAGACGCATCACGGACAGTTTGACCTCGCCTACCTGTCATCCATGCCGAACATGACCATACTGGCGCCCAAAGACGGGGTAGAGCTGCAGGAAATGCTACAGCATGCCATCCGGTGCGAAGGCCCGTGCGCAGTCCGCTTTCCAAAAGGACCGGCTGTCGATCTGTCCTCCTACGGGCGCACCCCCATGAACGGTGCGATTGAGCGCATTACAGGTAGCGGAAAAAATGCATTCCTGAGCACGGGAAGCATGTGCGAAACGGCGCTTCTGGCACACGAACTCTTAAAAGAACGCGGGATAGAAAGCGCTGTGTATAATCTGAGGAAAGTGAAACCCTTTCCGACAGACCGCATTCGGATGATATTGTCCGATTACGAAAATGTTCTGACGCTGGAAGACGGTTCTTTACAGGGAGGCATCGGCATGCAGATTGCAGCGCTCGCTGCCGGAAGCGGCGTCGGGCAGGCCGCGGTGCGCAGCCTCGGATGGCCGGACTGCTTTATACCGCACGGCACGATAGCCGAGCTGAAGGAGCGTTTTGGCCTGGATGCCTGGGCGGTCGCACGCCAGGCGGAGGTGTTCTTTGAGAAAACGGCTGGATATCCTCCTCACAGAGCGTAGTCTGTTTCCTACGCGCGAGAAGGCAAAAGCAGCGGTGATGGCCGGATCGGTGATGGTCGACGGTCTGCGCTGCGACAAACCGGGCACGCAGGTCGAAGAAGATGCATTGCTCGAAGTGAAAGGGGACACCTGTCCATACGTGAGCCGGGGCGGCCTGAAGCTGGAAAAAGCGATTCGCACATTCAACCTCTACCTCAACGGTGCAGTGTGCCTGGACATCGGTGCGTCGACCGGGGGGTTTACCGACTGCATGCTGCAGGCCGGGGCGGAAACCGTCTATGCAGTCGATGTAGGATACGGACAACTCGATTACCGGCTGCGCATCGATCCGCGCGTCGTGACGATGGAACGTGTCAACATACGCTATCTCGACCCGGATACGATCCCGGTGCGTTTCGACTTTATCGCAGCCGATGTGTCGTTCATTTCTCTCAAATTCATACTCCCTGTAGCAGCCGGCCTCCTGAACGAAAATGGGCGCTGCCTGTGCCTTGTAAAGCCGCAGTTCGAAGCGGGGCGGGATGATGTAGGGAAAAAGGGCATCGTGCGGGACCCTTCAGTTCATATACGAACGATCGAAACCGTCATCAACTATGCAAACGACAGCGGATTGTCGCCGGTCGGTCTCTCGCATTCTCCGATTACGGGAGCCAAAGGAAATATCGAATTCCTCCTGCTTCTGTCACAGGACGCTGGGCAGGCACCTGCCTTTCGTACGGACATCGCCGACGTCGTACGACACGCACACACCGCACTGAACGAAGAACCCGGGCACGAATAAAGGGGCACACATGAATGTAACTCCCATGATGCAGCAATACCTGAGCATCAAAGAACAACATAAAGATTGCATCCTTTTTTTTCGGCTGGGAGATTTTTACGAAATGTTCTTCGAAGATGCGATCATCGCTTCCAGGGATATGGAGATAACGCTGACCAGGCGGGCCAGCGGGGGCGAAGAGCAGGCACCGATGTGCGGCGTTCCCTATCATGCAGCTGACGGCTATATCGCCAAACTCATCGATAAGGGTCACAAAGTCGCCATCTGCGAACAGGTCGAAGATCCCGCGCAGGCAAAGGGCATCGTCCGGCGCGAAGTCGTGCGCATCGTAACGCCCGGAACGCTGTTGAGCCAGAGCATGCTGACCGCAAGCGAAAACAACTACCTGGCTTCTCTGTATACAAGCGAAAATGGAACGGGTCTGGCATACTGCGATATTTCGACCGGCGAATTCTCAGCCGTGCAGTTTTCGGAGGACAAAGATGCGAGCAGCATCCGGGCCGAACTCGTAAAAATTGCTGCGAGGGAGATCCTGATCAATGCGATTGACCCGGAGGAGCTTTTGCTTCCAGACGGGTTTCTGGTTTCCGACACGGCGCTGCTCACACCGGGGAAGACCGAGTACTATGCAGAAAATCTCTGCCGGCGAGCCATCCAAAATCAGTTTGATACCAAAAACGAACGCAGCCTCGGACTGGGGCTCGATGAGGCACCGCTTCTGTTTTATGCGACGGGTGGGCTGCTCAATTACCTGAACGAAACGCAGAAGCAGCACCTGCGGCACATGAGAAGCATTCGAATCTACAGCACGGATTCGCACATGACGCTGGATCCGGCCACGCTTCGTCACCTGGAAATTACGGAATCAATTGAGGATCGCAGGAACGGCTCGCTGCTGTCGATTCTCGATAAGACCGGCACCGCTATGGGTTCAAGGAAAATGAAGCAGTGGCTCAGAGAGCCTCTCATTTCTAAAGATGAAATCGACGCCAGGCTCGATGCCGTCTCTTCGCTGCTGGAGCAGCCTCTCTGCCTCAACAACATCCGGGAAGCTCTTAAAGGACTGTACGACTTCGAGCGCCTGTGTGCAAGAATCGCCTGCGGGACGGCCAACGGACGGGATCTGATCGCCCTGAAGTCTTCGATTCGTCATCTGCCCGATATAAAAGCCGAACTTCAATCGACCGGCGATCCGCTCCTTGCTGCATACGACGAATCCATCGACCCGCTTTCGGATGTGTACGAACTCATCGACACGTCAATCGAAGAAGAACCGCCCGTTGCGGTGCGGGAGGGAGACTTGATCCGCCCCGGGTATTCGCAAGAGCTCGACGAACTCAAAGAATCCATTCGGGAAGGGCGCGAGTGGATCGCTTCGCTGGAGCCTGCCGAGCGCGAGCGCACCGGTATCCGGAGCTTAAAAGTTGGCTATAACAAAGTGTTCGGCTATTACATCGATGTGAGCAAAGCCAACACAGCGCTGGTCCCCGAACACTACATCCGCAAGCAGACGCTTGTAAACAGCGAGCGATACATTACGCAGGAACTCAAAGAGATCGAAACCGTCGTTCTGAGCGCCGAGACCGGCATCAACGAGCTGGAGTACCGCCTGTTTACCGAAATCAGGCTGGCGATTGCCGAGTGGATACCGGTTATACAGAAGACAGCAGCTGCGGCGGCCGCAGTCGATGTGCTGGCGTCGTTTGCCGATGTTTCGGGTAAACTGGGTTATGCAAAGCCTGTTATTACAGCCGGTGACCGCATCGAAATCCGCAAAGGCCGGCACGCGGTAATCGAACAGACCATCAAAGACGGCGTGTTTGTCTCCAATGATCTCTATATGGACCGCGCTGAGTCCAGCCTGCTTTTGATTACCGGTCCGAATATGTCTGGAAAATCTACCTATATGAGGCAGCTCGCCCTCATCGTGCTCCTGGCTCAGGCCGGCTGTTTTGTGCCTGCGGAAAGCGCGGAAATCGGCCTTTGCGACCGCATCTACACGCGGATCGGCGCATCGGATAACATCGCGCAGGGGCAGAGCACATTTTACGTGGAAATGTCGGAACTCGCCCATATTTTGCACACGGCAACCGAGCGGAGCCTCGTGATCCTCGACGAAATCGGGCGCGGAACGAGCACATACGACGGACTGTCCATCGCCTGGGCCGTATGCGAACACCTGACGAGGCCGGAAAAGCGGATCCGGACGCTGTTTGCGACCCACTATCATGAACTGACTTCGCTGTCTGAGGTGTTTCCGGGTCTGCGAAATCTGAATGTCGATGTGACTGAGACGGACGGAACGATCGTTTTCCTGCACAAGATCGTCGAAGGCAGCGCGAGCCGAAGCTATGGCATCCACGTCGCAAGGCTTGCCGGCGTGCCGGAGTCCGTTCTGATGACAGCTGCACGAAAGCTGGACGAACTGGAGCAACTGGATCGGAGCGGAGAGAGCGATAAGCTGATGCGTTCAGCGCTTTCCGGTGGGCCGGACGGACAGATCAGCCTGTTTGAGATCCAACCCTGCCCTGTCGCAGACCGACTTGCAGACCGGCTGGAAACCCTGGATCCGATGCACATTACTCCGGCTGCTGCCATCGAGCTGCTGCAGGAATTGAAAGAACTGGCAAAGGAGCGGACACGATGAGCGACACTCGTAAAATCCGGGCACTGCCCAGGCATATTTCCGATAAGATCGCTGCAGGCGAAGTAGTGGAGCGGCCGCTGTCAATCGTGAAAGAACTGCTGGAAAACGCCGTAGACGCCGGGGCGGACTCGATCGTCGTCGAGATTCGAAACGGTGGCAAATCGTACATCCGGGTGACGGACAACGGCAGCGGGATTCGCGAAGAGGATGCCGACCTCGTATTTCTGCGCTATGCCACGAGCAAAATAGAATCCGCAAGCGATCTGGAGGCCATCGGCACGCTCGGATTCCGGGGCGAAGCGCTGGCCAGCATTGCGGCGGTATCCTGCGTGGAGCTGATCACAAAGACGAGCGATGCGAAGACTGGAATCCGGATTCGAGCCTCGGGCGGCGATATCGAAGACATTTCGAAGACCGGTGCGGAGGAGGGGACGACTGTCATCGTCACCGATTTGTTTTACAATACGCCGGCCAGAAGAGAATTTATGCGTACGGACGGAGTGGAAAGCGCTGCCATCATCGATTATCTCTCTAAAATGGCGATCGCTTATCCCTCGATTCGCTTGAGGCTCATCAGCAACGGAACGATTTTGTTTTCGACCCGGGGCAGGGGAGATGTGGTCGAAAATATCCTTACAGTCTACAGCAAGCAGACAGCGCTGGGCCTTCTGCCCGTTGCGAGTGCGGACGAGGCGAGGGATTTTCGCATCCGCGGTCTCGTCAGCCGGCCCGACGCGGCCCGCAGCAACCGGAAGTTTCAGATCTATTTCGTCAACGGCCGCTGGATACGCAGCAGCACCATCGACGCGGCGCTTGCCGACGCCTATTCGGATAAACTCGACCGGGGGCGCTTTCCGGCTGCGTTTCTGTTCCTCGACCTGCCGCCATCCACGCTGGATGTGAACATTCATCCGAACAAGACAGAAATTCGATTTCTGGAAGAAGCTCCCGTTCGTGAGTTCATCGTGCGCAGCCTCCGCAAAAGCCTGCTCGGAGAGCTGGCTGCAGCCCCGATCGGCCGCCTGGAGTCGTCACAGGCACCCGAAGCGCCCCACGAAATGTCTTTGAAAGATAACGTAATATATATATCGTCAACCGAAGAGGATAATCGCTTTAAACAAGTGATTTCCGAACATATATCAGCGAAGGAAGACGCGGATATCTTTGCAACAGGCAGTGAAAATTTGGATTTCACGTCCGAAACGCAGCAGGAGATTCCATCTCCGGAACGATTCCAGTTTTCCACACTGTCGATTCTTGGAACGGTCTTTGGCGGCTACATCCTGGCCGGCGATGTGGATACGCTCGTCGTTGTCGATGCTCACGCTGCGCACGAGCGGGTTCTCTACGAAGAAGCGAGGGGCGCTTACAGATCGAACGGGAGCTGCGAGAGTCAGCTGATGATGACACCCTGGATTGCAGAGATACCACTCGATCTGGTGCAGCTCGCTCCCGGTCGCTTGACACTCCTTCAGGGTCTGGGATACGATATTGAGGAATTCGGCCCCAGGGAGTTTATCATCCGTGCAATCCCGGCCTACATGACAACCGGGGAGGCGGAATCGTTTGCACAGATTGTACTCAACAGCGAACCCGGGGCGCATATCGAAGATCCGGCGCGCGAAGCGGATCGGCTGATTATGCAGGCCTGCAGAGATGCGGTAAAAGTGACGAAGAAGCTGGAAACTGAAGAGATTCGTGGTTTGTTCCGCTCTTTGGATCAAGCTGAAAATCCCTTCCACTGTCCTCATGGACGTCCGACTTTCCTGAAGCTTTCGCTTGCGGATGTGGAAAAGATGTTTGGGCGCACGCGATGAAAACCGTCGTGTTTGTCGTCGGACCGACGGCCAGCGGTAAAACGGACTACGCCATCCGAATCGCACAGCGATACGGGGGAGAAATCGTGTCGGCGGATTCCATGCAGGTATACCGCCACATGGACATCGGTACGGCGAAGCCGACTCCGGCACAGCGGGCGCTCGTACCGCACCATCTGGTCGATTTTGCGGATCCGGCCGCTCCGTTTTCGGTTGCCGACTACAAAGCTCTTGCGGAAACCTGCTTCGACGAACTGTTTGCGCGTGACACGCTCCCCGTCGTATGCGGAGGGACTGGTCTGTACGTCAGCGCACTTCTGTACGATATGGATTTCTCCGCTGCTCCGGGGCAGCGGGTAGAGCGGGATGCTCTTTATGAGGAACTTGCACAAGGCGACCCGAAAGCGCTGCACGATCAACTGCGTACGCTCGATCCAAAAGCAGCCGAACTCATCCACCCCAACAACGTCAAGCGCGTTTTGCGGGCCATCGAACGGCTCCGGAGCGGTCAGGAATCGCAACTGCAGCCGTATACCGAAGCGACCGGACGTATCACGCAGCGCTTTAAACCCATTCTCATCGGGCTACGGCGCGACCGCCCGGCTCTGATCCGGCGCATCGACGAACGGGTCGACGCTTTTATACAGCAGGGACTGGTCGACGAAGTCGCCCGCCTGCTCGCATCGGGGCTTACGGCAGAGGATACGGCGATGAAGGGAATCGGCTACAAGGAACTGATTCCGCACCTACAGGGCGAGGTGACGCTAACGATGGCCGTCGAATCGATCAAAATTCATACCCGGCAGTACGCGAAGAGACAGATGACGTGGTTCCGCAGACTGGACGGCATGCGCTGGTTTTCCCTGGAGCGCGATGAGTGCGAGCCGCCGGTTCTGGAAGAGATGGTCGCTTACATCGACAGCGAAATGACCCGGTAAAACGGCTCATCGCAAGCGGATTGCCGTTTAGGCAACACCGAGCGGCACAGAGGCAATGCAGAGACAACGATGAAAGAAGTTCGAATACACAACAAGTCGGCCAAGCCCGACAATATCATCGAGAAGGAGCATAAGATCTTCGAGCAGTGCGAGGCGATTGAGCGCGAGCTGCCCTCGTGGCTCAGAGGCTATTTCGCGTATTTGAGAAACAACCTGCTTCCGATGTCCAGGCTGGCATATCTGCGCGATACGCGCTTCTTCTGCCGGTACCTGGTGCGGGAAACGCAGATTCAGGAAGAAATTTCCGATACCCGTAGCCTCACGCCCGAACACTTCGACCAGCTCACCGCCGTCGATGTCAACATATATATCGATTACCTGAGACGCTATAAAGTCGAAACCGGAGACAGCATCACTGTCTACGAAAACGACCGCAGTTCGCTGGCCCGGAGGAAATCGACCGTTTCGGTGCTGTTCAAGTATCTGTACAGAGACGGTCTGGTGACCCGCAACATCACAGACGGGTTTGATCCCATCCGCCTGCCCAAAGCCGGCGAACGCGAGATTAAAGCGCTGCAGGATGACGAAGTGATGCGCATGCTCGACGCCGTGGAGCAGGGGAGTGGACTCACAAAATCCGAACGCACATACTGGAAAAAAACGAAGTATCGCGACAAGCTGATCCTGCTTCTGCTCGTAACGTACGGACTTCGCCTGTCTGAACTGCAGCAGCTGAATGTTTCGTCGTTCAATTTCGAACGCGGCGAGTTCCTCGTATACCGAAAGCGCGCCAAGGAGTCCGCGATGCCCATCAATCGAACCATCACCAATGCTTTTAACGATTATGTAACGCTGGAGCGCCCTGCAGACGACGCACTGCATCCGGACCACGCCGATGCATTGCTCCTCTCGCTGCAGCAGACCCGTCTGACAGACCGGCAAATCCGTCAGATTGTTAAAAAATATACATCTATATCGCTGGGAACCAGCAGAAAACAGGGGTACAGCCCCCACAAGCTCCGGGCAACGGCCGCGACGTCGCTCATCGGCCGGGGACATTCTATTTTCGATGTGCAGGAGCTGATGGATCACGACCACGTGAGCACCACACAGCTGTACGCAGCGCACAGGCTGCACGCCAAACGGGAGCTGATTAAGGATTTTGAGTGGGAAGAACCCGACGCGCGCAGCGGACGATCGACAGAAACGGAAGAGAAATAACGCGATGGACAATGAGACAAAAGCCTACCTTCGGGAACAGTTCGGGATTCCGGGCTGGATCATCGAGTTGACGCAAGCCTCCGAGAGCAAACTCTCCGAGGTTTTTCAACGCCTGGACGACATCGGTGCGTACAATCAATACAAAGTTCTGTCTGCATTTCAGGAGTGCCGGATCCAGGATCTGCACTTCGGCTGGAATACCGGTTACGGCTACGATGATCCCGGCCGTGCGGCGCTCGAAAAGCTGTACGCGACCGTATTCGGAGCACAGGCGGCACTTGTGCGGCCGACGATTGTCAGCGGAACCCACGCGCTTGCATCCGTATACTTCGGCATTTTGCGCCCGGGTGACGAGCTGATGTACTGTAGCGGCAGGCCCTACGATACGATGGAAACCATCATCGGCCTCGGCGAGGCCGGGCAGGGGTCTTTGAACGAATTCGGCATTACCTATCGCTGCGTGGATGTAACGGAGGAAGGAGACATCGACATACCGGCCGTCGTTGAAGCGATTTCACCGGCCACCCGCATGGTATGTATACAAAGAGCAGCCGGTTACTCGTTCAGGCAGCCCGTCGGCATCGACCGCATCCGCGAATGGGCAGCTGCGTGCAAGGCAAAGAAGCCGGATGTCCTGTGCATGGTCGACAACTGCTACGGTGAGTTTACGGATCGGCTGGAGCCGACCGATGCGGGCGTGGACATCATGGCCGGATCGCTGATAAAGAATCCGGGCGGAGGGCTGGCGCTGTCGGGCGGATACATCGCCGGCCGCGAAGATCTGGTTCGTCAGGTATCCTATCGCGTAACGTCGCCGGGTATCGGCGGCGAGTGCGGGCTGACGTTCGGCCAGAGCCGCTCGATGTTTCAGGGGCTCTTTCTCGCACCGAACGTCGTGTGCGGTGCTATGAAAGGTGCCGCCCTGTGCGCAGCGGTCTTTCAGGCGCTCGGATACGAGGTCTGTCCGCTACCGGAATCTCAAAACCGCGATGTCATACAGGCCGTCCTCATGGGCGATGCCACCGCCGCCTCAACCTTTTGCGAAGGTGTGCAGAGCGCTTCGCCTGTAGATGCTCATATCCTCCCGATCGCCTGGGACATGCCGGGCTACGAAGACCCGGTGATCATGGCTGCCGGTGCATTCGTGCAGGGCTCTTCGATTGAGCTTTCCGCAGACGGACCGATGAGAGAGCCGTACATCGCATATTTTCAGGGCGGACTCACCTATGAACACGCGCGTTTCGGCGTTATGAAGACCGTTTCTCATCTGCAACACAAAGGAATCATCGATCCCAGATAAGATCGAACACTTTTCGAACAAATGTTTATTTTCTGCTTTACAAAGAACATACGTTCTGTTATGATGATAGCGAACAAATGTTTGCGAAAGGCAGGAAATAGTCATGAAGCGACACAGAATCCGTTCACCGATTCGATTCATCGTGTTTGTAACCGTACTCATCGTCGGAACCGTATTTGCCGTCGGCTCGTTTTTCGGATTTTTCGATGCAGCGAGCACAGAAACTCCGATGGCATTCGAATACCGGGTTCAGGCCGGAGATACGCTTTGGGATATCGCCGGACGTTTTGGAGACGGACGCACAGATCGCAGACAGGCGGTTTACGAAATCTGCAGGATGAACGATATCACCGCAGGAACATTGCAGTCAGGCATGTCCATACTGATACCGGGCACAAATCCGGGCCGGATACAGACTGGGCTGTAATAAAGGCGAAACTGCAGGTATCAACGGTCGGGAACATAAAATAAAACGCTTAAATCGACGATTAGAGCCTCGGTTTAGAATCGTTGAAATTTCAACGGTTAGAGGGCTTGCATTAATTAAATTGACCTTTGAAAGAGCGATTCGATTAAAATGCAACTCAACTGTTCCCAAAATTTATATTGTAGGAATAGTTATAGCTATTTTCAAGAGCCTCTATCCCGTTTGCCTCGAACGAAGCGTTCGCATCCCCTCTTCATTATTCTTCGATAATAAAAGACCCCCGATGGCCCGGGGGTCTTTGCATTTACGTTACGCGTCGGGAGATGACTTTCGAATGTCGACGAGATTGGAGTGCTGCGGATTTCCTTTCGCGATCGGTGTGGGCTTGTGGGTAAATGTAAGCACGTTGATGCTCCCCCGCACATCGACGCCCTTCTCGTCCGGCTTATACCAGCCTCCCTGGCTCATGGCACAGACGCCTTTCATGATGCGCGTCGTCACTTTAGCAGGGATGCGCACCGTGCCGCGATCGTTGAATACTTCCACCAGGTCTCCATCCTGTATCGAACGTTCGTTCGCATCGTACGGATGCATCCATACAGCAGGCGGATCGAGCTCTTCCATGAGCGGATTCTGATCGTGGATCGAATGGCAGCGCCTCTTCGTGTGATAGCCCACCATTTGAAGCGGGTATTTCGCCAAGAGCGGATCTTCCGGTCCTTCGGTGAGCAGGAAGTGAATGGGAACACCGCCAATTTCCTCCGGATTGTCCAGGTCGTACAGACGCTTCGAAAAGATTTCTATTTTCCCGGAAGGCGTATTGAACGGAATGCCCTGTTCGATGTTGTCGCGGAACGGCACGATGCATTCGTTTTCCTTATACATATAGCCGCCCTTTTTCTTGAAGGTCTCCCAGTCGGGCAATTCGGTTTCGCGCGTGCGCAGATCTTCGTAGCACGTCTCCGCCCAGCCGGCGGCATCTTCGTGTCCGTCCGTAAATTCGTCGTACAGGCCCAGATGCCGGGCAATTTCCTTAATCCACAGGTATTCGAACTTCGACTCGAATACCGGCTCGATGGCTTTATCGCAGTACAGCACGTAGTCATCGGTCGCCCACACATTGGGAATGGTCGCATTTTCGAACAGCGACGGCGCCGGAAGCACGTAGTCGGCCCACCTCGCAGAAGGTGTCATAAACAAATCCGACAGCACGATCGTTTCGCACTTGGTCGTGTCGCTCAAGATGCGCTTCGTATCGTTGATATCCGAATGTTGATTGATCAGGACGTTGCTGGACATGTTGAACAGCAGCTTGATACCGCTGGGCATGCGATCCATGTTTTTGAGGCCGTCTTCCCGCGGAGTCATCTCCTGGGGAAGGTCGATGGCTTTCGACCACAGAAATACAGGGATTTCGCCTTTAAACGGATTTTCCGGCTTGTATATTTCGGGCGGCTCCTCGTGACCCTGCGGTGTAACGGTTCCGGAAGCCCCTCCGCCCGGCACGCCGACGTTGCCCGTCATAGCCGCAAGAGCGATGGTCGCCCGGATGGCGTTTTCGCCGCCGGAAGTCCTTTGAATACCCAGACCCGGCAGAATGCAGGCCGGTTTCGCCGTCGCGTATTCGACGGCCAGCGCTTCGATCACATCTGCGGGGATACCGGTGATGCGTTCCGCCCACCGGGCATCCTTTACGATACCGTCCTTGAGACCGAACAGGTACGAATGGTAGCTTTCGCCGGCTGGAACACCTTCCGGCATGTGCTCTTCGTCAAATCCGACGCAGAACCGGTCCATAAATGCCTGATTCTGCAGACCTTTGCTGAAAATAACGTGCGCCATCGCGTTGGCCAGCGCGATATCACCGCCCGGTTTAATCGGAATCCACTGATCCGCCATGGACAGCGCCGATTCGCTCTGCCTCGGGTCGATGACGATGATTTTAACGCCCGCTTCCTTCGCTTTCATCAGATAATAATTTCGAAATGGTCCGATGATTGTCTCAGCCGTGTTGTGACCCCACATGATGATCAATTTCGAATTCATCACGTCGGATACATGGCCGGCGCTGCGCAAATCTCCGAGCACATACGGCGTAATGTAGTTGGAACACGCGCTGCTGTAGGAGTTGTAGTGCGCTAAAAATCCGCCCTGCTGAATCAACAGCCTCTTGATGCAGTGATCGCCCCTCGTCACCGTACAGGTCCCGGTGCCGTAGATGACATAGCGCGATGCGGGTCCGTACAGTCGCATCGTTTCGTCCATTTTAGCAGCGATTTCCTCCGCCGCCTGTTCCCACGTAATTCGCTCGTATTTGCCAATTCCGCGATCTTCCCGGCGCTTCATGGGATAGCGAAGCCTTCTGGACGTCAGGAACGTGTGACGGTATCCCCTGCCCCTCGGGCAGGCGCGCAGATGGAGAGGATCCTCGGGATCGGGTTCGGCCGAATCTAAAAACAGCACGCAGCCTTCCTGCACGATCGTCTCCAGCTTGCAGTTGCCTCCGCAGTTGTTGACACCGGCAGTTTTGACAGTCCTCGCCGGCTCGACCGGTATTTCTTCGTTTCTCTCCCAGGAAGCGCTGTCGAACGATGCGACAAGATTCTCTGAATTGTCGACAGGATCTACATCTCTGCGCACAAAACGCTTCAACTGATCGCAGACATCCAGCACATCCTCGTGAATATCGGTAATGCGCCCTATAGCTTTACATAATTCTTTTACGGTATCCAATAAGAATTCGTCGATAAACTGTTCGATCGCTTCGTCGCAATCTCCCCCTGAGCGTTGGCTGCACACCGTCAGATATTCGATAAAACGTAGCTGTTCGCCGATAAAGTCGGCAGGGTTGCCGTCCATGCGTACGGGAGTGTATCCATATTTCTTATAGAATTTGATGACCGAAAGCGTCGTGTCATCGAGCAGAATATCGCCTTTTCCCTTGCAGGCAGAAGCCCACAGCGGAATGTAGATGTCTGCATCCGTTCCCTTAAACAGATCGTCATAGGCCTGCTGCTGCAGATCGGAAGGCTTTCCGGCCTGTTCCCGGTCGGATTTCCACTGCTCCAGATCCTCAAAAAACATCCGCAGCATGTGCGCATGATAGATTTGAGACGCATAGCTGTTGTTCATTTAGAAACCCCTTCCCTATTAATCCCCAATATCTCCTCTTTTAATCCCTGTGCTCTCGTCAGATTCCCGATGATCGTAGCCCCGACCAGTTTTCCGTCGACGTAGAATCGCTTCTCGTAGGACTGCAGGTACTTCGGATTGACCCCGTAGTGCTCGGGATGCATGTTGTCTGTGATTTCGGTTTCGTACACAAGTTCCGGATTTTTCCCCGTGTCTCCGGTTGCAAAGATTGAAATCTCATCGGTGTTGAGCGTCATGGACGAGTCGATGACACCCATGGACACCCGGTCGCCTGCAGCGTTTTTGCCGGCAGCAATTCCCTGTTCGGTGGCCTGCGACCAGAGGGCATAGTTCGCACCGTTGTATTCGCAGCAGTCTCCGCAGGCGTAGACATCCGGTGCGGATGTTCGAGCAAACTCGTCGATGATGACGGCGCGGCCGCACTCGATGCCGGCTTCCGCCGCAATGCCCGTATTTGCGCGGACTCCGGTCGACACGACGACGAAATCCGCCGGGAATTCCCGACCGTCCGCAAGGACAACGCGTTCCACGCGACCATCCCCTGCGATTTCCTGCACGGCCACGTTCGTATAAATTTCAAAAGACTGAATCGTATTTTGCAGCGTATTAGCGGTGTCTTCGTCGAGCAGTCTCGGCATCAGCACCGGCAGCGCTTCGAGCACGACGACCTGAATGCCGTACTTTGTCAGTTCGGCAGCGGTCTCGAGTCCGATGACACCTCCGCCGATTACAACGGCGTTCTCTGCGTCGACGCTCATGCGCTTGAGGCTGTAGATATCGTCGAATGTGCGAATCGACGTAACCTCTTTGCGGTCGCTCCCCTTGATCGGCGGGATAAAATTGGATGCTCCAAGCGCATAGATGCACTTATCGTAGCGAAACTCCTGTCCGCCGCAGCGCACGGTCTTCGAGTCTGTGTCGAGTCGCTCCACTGCCGTATTCAGGAGCACATCGATGCGCGCCTCTCTGTACCAGGACTCAGGATACAAAATCGTTTTCCTGTGATCGTACGTGCGAAGAGGGGTCTTGGTGAGCATCGGTCTTGAATACGTCAGTTCCGCTTCCTCCGATATGATGAGAATGCTCCCTTCGGGATCTGTTTCGCGAATGGATTTTGCTGCTATAAAGCCCGCATTGCCGTTGCCCAGCACAATGTAGCGATAGTGATTATTCACGCACAGACCCTCCTTTTGCAGCCGCTTTCGGCAATTTAATCGTAAGCGACGGTTTTGTCTTTTCCGCGTCTTTCAATATCGAAATCGCGTTCATATCCGTTCCGTATTCTTTCTGCAGTTCGTCGAGGTCGCCAAATTTGAGCGAATGCGTCGGGCAGGCCGCCACACAGGCCGGTTCTTTCCCTTCGTTCCTCAAATCGATACACGCGTCGCATTTCTGCCCCATTCCGTGTACCTTGCTGAACGAAATCGATCCGTATGGACAGTTCCACAGACACGTGCCGCAGCCGATACAGATTCCGTCGTCGTGTTGAACGGTGCCGTCTTCAGCCACATGCATCGAACCGGTCGTGCACGTTTCGACGCAAATTGGATTTTCGCAGTGGTTGCAAGCACCGCTAAAGTGATGATAGACCGGTCCATCCTCGCTCTCCAGGATGACCGTATCCACCCTTCGGAAGAACTCTCCCGCCTGCAGACCCTTCTTGTCCTTGCACGCTACCTGGCATGCGCCGCAGCCAAGACATGTGTTCATATTAAAAAAGAATCCCAATTTCCCCATCGTGTTAATCCCTCTCTTTTTAGTTCCTATCTGCCCTGCGGACAGTTGCGGATTTGATCCATGTAACTTTGAAGAATGACGACAGCCGCCTGCTTGTCGATGAGCCCCTTGCGTTTTTTACGCGATACATCCCCCTGAATCAGTACATCCTGTGCGATTTTTGTTGAAAACCGCTCGTCATGCAGGATGACAGCCATCGTTTCTCCGGTGCTTCTCAACTTATTTTCCAGCATGGTCGCAAACTGTCGCACTTTTTCGGTCTGCGGGCTGTCCTCACCGGAGAGCCGAAGCGGAAGCCCTACGACGAACGCTGTGCAACCGTGTTGCTTTCCGATTTCGATTATGCGGTCGGCATCTTTGCGAATACCCACTCGTTCGAGCGCAAAAAGGCCGTGTGCAGCCAACAAAAGACCATCGCTCACCGCGATTCCGATTGTTTTATCGCCCACGTCCAAACCGAGAAGTTTCATTTAGCTCCTATGGTTAACCGACCGGCGGATGCCGGTCGAGTTCGTTATTTTTCCAGAAATGTCCTGAGCAGTTCCTCCACCAGATCATCGCGCTCGATGTGTCGTATCAGATTGCGCGCGTTGTTGTGCCCCGTGATATAGGATGGGTCCCCGGATAGAATGTAACCGACCATCTGATCGATCGGGTTATACCCCTTTTCCTCCAGCGCTTCGTGCACGGCCTTCAGAATCTCTTCTGTCGTCTTCTGCTCGAATTTTTCGGAGCTGTTGAACAGTATGGTATTTCTTTCCACTGAAACCCTCCTCCTTTTCCTTTGATTCGGTATACAGCTATTATACTAGAAATTGCGCTGTAGGACAAGGTGTTTATCCCACAGAACACGCATCTACCGCGACCCGGCATCGCTCCCGATCAACCGTTTTGCCTCTGCAAAGGCTTCGTCGATCCGCGAGAAGTCGCCGATCCCCGCCTGTGCCATGTTCGCTTTTCCTCCGCCTCCACCGCCGGCTGCGCGCGCAATATCCTTGATCATCTTTCCGGCGTGATAGCCTTCGTCCATCAGCGCATCCGCAACGGATACGATGAGCGAAGCTCCTTCGTCCTTCTGAGCTGCGAGCACCGCAATGGCCCGTTTTTCGCGCTGCCTGATCTCATCGGACAGCACGCGCAGCTCTTCGACGCTTGCCGGTCCAGTCGCTCCCAGAATCAGCTTAACGTCGCCGATGATTTCGGCGTTTTGAATCATATCGTCCAGGCTGGAAACGGCGGCAGCCCGCTTGCTGCTGTCGAGTTCTTTCCGCAGGGAGCGAGTCTCCTCCATCAGCTGTTCCGCTTTGTAAACGATATCGTTTCGGTTCGCTTTGAGCGCATCGGCCATTTCGCGCACCAGTTCTTGCTCGCTGCGGAGTAAAACGGATACCGCTGCCCCCGTCACGGCTTCGATCCTGCGAATTCCGGCGGCCACGCTCCCCTCCGACGTAATGCGGATCGATCCGATCTGCCCCGTGTTGTCCACATGTGTACCGCCGCACAGCTCGGCGCTGAACTCGGGGATGGAAATAACGCGCACGGTCTCGCCATACTTTTCGCCAAACAGAGCCACAGCACCGAGCTGCCTGGCTTCGACGATGGGCATGATCTGCTTTTGCACCTGCTTAAAGGCGAGTATTTCGCGGTTGACGATATCTTCGATTTCCTGTATCTGCGCCTGGGACAGCGATTCGTAATGCGTAAAGTCAAAACGGAGCAAGTCGGGCATTACGTACGAGCCGGATTGTTCTACATGAGCGCCCAGCACCTGCTTTAACGCTTTGTGAAGCAGATGAGTCGCCGTATGGTTTCTCGCAGTCGCATTGCGCCTCAGCTCATCGATCGATACCTGCGCCTCGCCGACCGAAAGCGACCCGGCTTCGACCCGAACTTTGTGTGCGTGCACCTGCTTAATGTGCACTGTGTCGAGCACCTCGGCCCGGGCATCCGCTGTCTCAATCCGGCCGCGATCGCCGATCTGCCCGCCTCCCTCTGCATAAAACGGAGTGCGGTCCAGGACAACCACGCCCTCTTCCCCTTCTTCCAGCGAATCGACGAGCCGACCGTGACGAATCAGTCCGAGTATGTTTGCCGCAATGCTTTTCTGCTCATACCCTACGAATACGGTATCCGGAAATGCCGTGTACGCTTCTTCGTTTTCACTCCATCCGTTACCGTCGTCCATTTTTCGGGCTGCGCGCGCCATATCTCTCTGCTCGTTCATCCGCCTGTAGAAACCTTCTTCGTCGACGGTGCACCCCTTTTCCTCTGCGATTTCCCTCGTCAACTCCGGCGGGAATCCATATGTATCGTATAATTTAAACAGCTGCTCACCAGTCAGCTCTCCGCTGCCGCTTTTTGCGTTTTCAGCGATGTACTCGTCCAGGATATCGGATCCCTGATCGATGGTCTTTGCAAACTTCTCTTCTTCGACCGAGATGATTTTTCGTATGTGGTCGTAACGCTCCTCAAGCTCCGGGTAGGCGCTTTTGGATATCTCTACGACCGTTGCGGATAAGTCGGCGAGGAAGGGCTGCCGCAAGCCGAGAAGCCGGCCGTGCCGTGCCGCCCGACGCAGCAAGCGGCGCAAAACATATCCCCTGCCCTCATTGCTCGGCATGATGCCGTCGGCGATCATAAAGCTGACCGCGCGCACGTGGTCGGTGATGACGCGGATCGATACATCGTCTTCTCCGGCCCCTTCCTTGTACTCGCGCCCCGTGATGCGAACGACCTCATCCAAAATCGCGCGAATCGTGTCGACGGCGTAGATGGAATCCACATTCTGCATGATGCACGCCAGCCGTTCCAACCCCATGCCGGTATCGATGTTCGGATGTACAAGCGGCACATACGAGCCGTCCTCCTGCTTATCGAACTGTGTAAATACGTAATTCCAGAACTCAAGATACCGGTCGCAATCGCAACCCGGCCTGCAGTCCTCCTTGCCACAGCCGCGCTCTTCGCCGCGGTCAAAATATACTTCTGAACACGGCCCGCACGGACCTGTACCGATTTCCCAGAAATTATCTTCTTTGCCGAGGCGCACAATTTTTTCGGCCGGCATATCTACGACTTCGCGCCACAGATCAAAGGCTTCGTCGTCTTCCTCATAGATGGTAGCCCACAGCTTGTCTTCCGGCATACCCAGCACCTGAGTCGCAAATTCCCAGCCCCACTGGATGGCTTCGCGCTTAAAATAGTCTCCAAACGAGAAGTTTCCAAGCATTTCAAAGAACGTGGCGTGACGATCGGTCCGCCCCACGTTGTCGATATCGCCGGTTCGTATGCATTTCTGACACGTCGTCATGCGCTTGCTCGGCGGCGTTTCTGCGCCGGAAAAATACGGCTTCAGCGGCGCCATACCGGAGTTGACGAGCAGCAGGCTTTTGTCTTTTTCCGAAACGAGCGGAAAGCTGCCTCGCGGATAGTGTTCTTTGGAGACGAAAAAGTCCTCAAACATGGTTCTCAATTCGTTGACGCCTCTGTATTCCATGATTATCCTCCTAAACAAAAAGCCCGCCCCACATAGGGACGAGCTATTCTCGCGGTACCACCCTAATTACCCCGGATTCGGGATCTCTCATCGTTGTTCAGGCTCCGAGACGGCTTCGTCCGTTCACCTGCAGAGGGCTTCCACCACTCCCTCTTCTCTTGGCCAGGCGTGCACGGCTTACTACTTCTCATCGACACCTTATTAAAGTTGAGCTCATTGTAGCAAAGCCGCAGGCAATTGTCAAGCGCTCGAACCGACGATGATGCCGCCGCCCAGCACGCGGTCCCCCCGGTACAGCACGGCTGACTGACCGGGCGCAGGGGCCCGCTGCAATTCGTCGAACAAGAGAAGCGCACCTTCGGTATCCGGAGCCAGGAGCACAGCTTGAGCGGCGCCGGTTGAGTAGCGGAGCTTTACCTCTACTGAGGCACCCTGCCAGGATTCCGGCACATGCCCGACCGCCCCAACATCTGTTAAAACCAGATCGCGCAGCCACACAATTCGCCGATACAGCTCCTCTTCGCATCCGAGAATCACACGATTCGAGCCGGCATCGCTGCCGATTACGTACATCGGCGTGCCGAACGTTACTCCGAGCCCTTTTCTCTGTCCGGGCGTATAGCGGTGAATGCCCTGATGGACACCGAGCACGCGGCCGCCTGCATCGACAAAATGGCCTTCCGGCGGATCAATTCCGCGATTCTTTAAAAACTCGGTGTAGGGCCCTTCTTGTATAAAACAGATATCCATGCTTTCCGGTGCATCCCATACGGCAATTTTGCGCTCCTGCAGATACGAACGAACTTCCTGCTTGGATGCGATCTCTCCGAGCGGAAACACGCATCGATTCAAGGTCTCAGCCGAAAGCCGGTACAGCATATACGACTGATCCTTTTCTAAGCTTGCCGCCCTTCTCAGATACGGTTTTCCGTCTTGATCCCGCCCGATACGCGCGTAGTGGCCTGTAGCGATTCGCTCGATCCCAAGGCGATCCGCCTCCCGGCAGAGAGCATCAAACTTAATGTCCGGGTTGCAGATGATGCAGGGATTCGGCGTTTCGCCGCCGGCGTACGCCCTGCAAAACGGCTGCACGACCGTGTGTTCGAACGCTCCGGATACATCCAGACTGATCAGCGGTATATGCAGGCTGCTGGCCGCCTGTTCGGCTGCCTGCAGACCCTTGTCTGCATGAGTCCCCATTCGAAGATACAGCGCAGTCGGCGCGAGCCCCTGCTCCAGCAGCATCGACGCTGCGGCCGCGCTGTCCGCACCGCCGCTGAAACCGATTAGAATCCGATGATCCTGCTCTTTGGATGACACCTGTGTCTCGCTCTCTTTCTCTGTTCGCTCTATAAACGTATGGAATCTTTAATCTTAGCGTACGTAGCCTGACCGATTCCCTTCACTTCCATCAGCTCTTCCAGCGCTCGAAACCCTCCGTACTCCTGGCGGTAGGCGATAATCGCTTTCGCTTTTGTCGGACCGATTCCGCTCAGCGTTTCCAATGTTCCCTGCGACGCATGGTTGATGCTCACCCGGCCGTCTGCTGAATCAGCCGTTCCGGGGCAACTCGCTTCCGTTGATTCACCGCTGCCGCCGCGGCTCGGTTCTCCGCCCTCTCCTGCGCTCAAAGCCTCAGAATTCTCTTCCGGAGCCGGAGAGGCGATGATCGTCCCGGAATCCGGATATTCGTATGTGTGAGGCGATTCGACTTCGGTTGCGATGTATAGAACATCGCGAACATCCGGTCCCGCCCGCCGTCCGAGCAGACCGCGCACTGCGGCCAGCAGCAAAAACACGACGATTACAATCTGGCGGACTTTCCCCCAGTCGGGCTTGCGTATGTTAAACATATCTCCTCCGGACTGCAGCCCGTTCCCGCTGGATATAGTATAGCATAATTTACTTTAAATGTAAATATTTGCCTTTCAAATAGTCGTCTTCGTATAGTTCGTTATAGAATGTGTCGTTTTCCTATGCCGTGTATCGCCTCACCATTCGTCCGGTTCTACGCAGTCCGACAGAGGCCGAACCGCGTCCCGGCACATCCCGTACAGCTCCAGTCGCACGATGCGACACGTTTCTCTTTTATATTCGATGCCGAGAAACGCACATAGCGCTTCCGCAAGCTGCAGCGGGTTCATCGTCTCGCTGCCCGAAGCGCAGAGTACGGTGCGGATGTTCAGCGTCTCGCCGGCAATTTCAATTTTTTGTACATCCGTAATCAAGTGTTTCGCTTCGCGCGGAACATTCTTTTTTGTTTTTTTATCTCGTCTGTTTACGATGATGCTGTCTTGCAAAAAAAACGATTCGACAACCCCTGTAGCAGGTGGTGCGCTGCCCAGCGGTATGGAAATATCGTACGATGCATATTCCACGAGCGCCGGAATCGTTTTGGGCGAGAGTTCAATTTTGCGCGCATCGAGTATGCGGATTCCCTTCGGCAGGGCTGCGTTCGCAGAGTCCGCTAGCGAGTCTGTGTCAAACCGCTGCTCCGTCAGAAACTCTGCGTATTCGCTGACCGACTCAAAACCAAGCGACAGCGGCAGAGCAATGTACATCCGGGGCTTTGGATTATACCCTTTCGTGTGTGCAAGGTCGACACCGATGCGCCGAAACATGCGATGAAACAGCCGCTGCAGATCCAGGTGGGACAGCAGACGCATTTCTCCCTGTTTTGAAAACTTAAACATGTACCGGTACATCATACCCTCGCTCCCGCAAAGCAGTCGGCATAGCGATCGATGCCGCAGTCATTGCAGGCATTGCGACAGTCAGGCGTCGTGCGCCCCTGCATCGCGAGTTCGTATTCGCACTCAAAATAGGCATCATCGACGCCGCAGTCGATCAAGCTGTACGGCAATATCGCTTCGGACGGGATCCGGCCGACAGAGACGTGATGCTCATCGATGCCGTGCTCGACCAGGAGCCGCTTCCATACGTCGGCCTGGAAATATTCGGTCCAGGCATCAAATCGACAGCCGGCACTCCAGGCATCGAACAGAAGCTCACCGATTCTCCGATCGCCGCGCGCCATAACCGTTTCGAGCAGACTCGTAAACGGATCGTGATAGCGGAACGAAACCCCTTTGATCTTGCGCAGCAGATCTTTCAGATAGAAGTGTTTGCGGCTCAATTCGTCCGGGGCGAGCAGCGCGCAGCGCATAAACGGGGTAAACGGCTTGGGTATAAAGTTCGACACGCTGACCGTCACATGAAAGCGGCCGCGCGCCGTCCCTTTTTCATCGGCGGCAGCCTCCATAATCTTTCGGGCAAGGGATGCGATACCGAGGAGATCTTCGTCGGTTTCGGTCGGCAGGCCGACCATAAAGTAGAGCTTGACGGAATTCCACCCCAGATGCACCGCCTGTCGGACGGCGGAGAGAATTTCTTCTTCCGTAATGTTTTTATTGATGACGTCGCGCAATCTCTGCGTACCCGCTTCCGGTGCAAATGTAAGGCCGCTCTTCCGCGCCCCCTGAATTTCATCCAGCAGCGTAAAGCCGAGATTGTCGAGTCGCAGCGACGGCAGAGACAGGCTGATGCGGCTCTGGCGGCAGTCATCGGACAGCATCCGGACGAGATCTTCAAATTCGGAGTAATCCGACGAAGAAAGCGACATCAGCGAAAGTTCATCGTGCCCGCTGCTCGCAAGCTGCTGCAGCGCAATGTCCCTGATCTTCTCTTTACTGCGCTCCCTGACCGGACGATAAATCGATCCTGCCTGACAGAAACGGCATCCGCGGGAGCAGCCGCGGAAAATTTCAACAACCGCACGGTCGTGTACGACATCGATAAACGGTACCGGAGGCGCCGCCGGATAATCGATATCGTTGATATCCTGCACGACGGCCTTCAGAATGCGATCGGGCGCTTCGGCCACCCGCTTATGGAATCCCGTAAGCGCATTGCCGGCATCGTACTGTGGTTCATAAAACGACGGCACGTATACGCCCTGGAGCGTACAGATTTCCTTCAGGAAGCTCTCCCGGTTCCGGCCGCTCTCTTTCCAGAGTCCATAGCGCCTGCATAGGTCCACCGTCAGTTCTTCGCCGTCGCCGATCAGCACGACGTCTATAAAGTCGGCCAGCGGCTCGCTGTGAAAGGCACAGGGTCCCCCGGCGAGCACCAGAGGGCTGGATTCGTCCCGTTCGCTTGACCGCAGCGGAATGCCCGCAAGGTCGAGCATGTTCAGAATATTCGTGTACGACATTTCGTACTGCAGCGTAAAACCGACGATGTCCATCTCCGACAGCGCCGTCTTTGTTTCCAGCGTAAACAGCGGCACGTGCGCCGAGCGCATTGCCTCTTCCATGTCGGGCGACGGCGCAAAGACGCGTTCGCAGTATGTGTGCTCCGTCTGATTCAGCAAATGATACAGAATCTGAAGGCCAACATAGGACATGCCGATCTCGTAACGGTCAGGAAAACAAAAGGCGAACCTTGTGAGATCCGTCCTGTTGTCCTTGACGATGCTGTTCAGTTCTCCCCCGATGTATCGGGCCGGTTTTTCCACGCGCATCAGCAGCTCTTCGAGCTGTGCGGCGTCAATCTTCGTATTTTTCATCATCCCAGTATTCAAAATCGTAATCGATCACTCGAATCGTGTCCCCGTCCTCAAGCCCCATGTCCCGAAGTCGCTCGATCGCTCCGCGTTCTTCGATGTAGCGCTGCAGGTGACGCAGCGAACCGGAATCATTAAAATTTGTGGAACGCACGATCTTTTCCAGCTGTTTCCCGTTCAGGATAAACAAATCCGCTTCTCTTCGAATGTAAATTTCCCGGTAGTCTTCGTCCTGTTCCGGCCTGACGGCGATGTACTCCTGCTCCGGTTGAGCGTGCTCAGCAGCTGCGCTTTCCTCTTCGCAGCGCAGAAGCAGCGCAAGGGCCGCATCCATCAGCGCATCGACGCCCTCTCCGGTGGGCGCGCAGATAGGAAAGACTTCGTATCCCAGCGCACGGATCTTCTCTTCGAACTCCTGCAGAGCAGTTTCTTCGGTCAAGTCGGTTTTGTTTGCCGCGACGATCTGCGGCTTCTGTGAAAGCGACGAACTGTAGGAGGCCATCTCTGCGTTCGTGCTGATAAAATCTGCAATCGGATCCCGTCCTTCGGAGCCGGACACATCGACGACGTGTATTAAAACCTTCGTGCGTTCGATGTGCTTCAGAAAGTCCAGTCCCAGGCCGAGCCCTTCGGAGGCCCCTTCGATCAGTCCCGGAATATCCGCAAGCACAAAGGAGTGCTCGTGCCGGTGCACGACTCCGAGGTTGGGCGTTTTCGTCGTAAACGGATAGTTGCCGATTTTGGGCCGCGCCTGCGTCGACACGGACAACAGCGTCGATTTTCCGACGTTCGGATAACCCACGAGTCCGACATCTGCGATGGATTTTAAAATCAGTTCGACCTCCACTTCCACGGCGGCGCCTCCAGCCTCCGCAAACTTCGGTGTCCGTCTCGTCGAGCTTTTAAAGCGGACATTTCCCCGGCCTCCGCGTCCGCCCCGCGCAGCGACGAGACTGTCTCCGGGACTGGCTAGATCTTTCATCACGATCTGGGATTTCGCTTCGAGGACAACGGTGCCGACAGGTACGCGAATCACGAGATCCGCTCCTTTTTTACCGAACTGTTTTTTGCGCTTTCCATCTTCACCGTTTTCGGCCGCATATTTTTTCTTGTAGCGGAAATCCATGAGCGTTCTCAGATTCTCATCTGCAACGAACACGACATCGCCGCCCTTTCCTCCGTCTCCGCCGTCCGGACCCCCTTCGGGCACGAACGCTTCGCGTCGGAAAGAGACAGAGCCGTTTCCACCTCTGCCGGACTTAACCGAAATTTTGGCATGATCTACAAACATCGAACTTTCTTTCCGTGCGATAAGAAAGCCCCTATGGGATCATAGGGGCTTTTGGCTACGCTTCCTGCGAGTACACGCTTACCTGTTTCCGCTTCTTGTCTTTTCTTTCGAATCTGACAATGCCGGTTTCTGTAGCAAACAGCGTATCGTCGCCGCCGATTCCCACGTTGTTTCCGGGATGGATCTTCGTCCCTCTCTGTCGAACCAATATGGTACCGGCGTTCACAAACTGACCGTCGGACCGCTTAACGCCGAGGCGTTTCGCTTGACTGTCTCTGCCGTTCTTGGAACTGCCGACTCCTTTTTTACTTGCCATGGTCCTTCACCTCCTTTGTCGGATCGGATTATTGCATTGCGGCTTCGATCGTTTCGATCAGCACCGCATTGGTTGCTTTTTCGTCTACGTCGATTCCATTGGCGCGCGCATAGTCGATGAGCTCGGCCTTTTTCATGGATTTAAGCGACGGTTTTTCAGCCTGATCTTTATCTTCGGAGGCGCGCTGCACACCTGCTGTAGAAATCTCTACGATTTCGAGTTCGGTAAACGGCTGCCTGTGACCCTGCTTTTTGCGATAATTCTTCTTCGCTTTGTACTTGTAAATGATGACCTTTTTCGATTTGCCGTTCTCGACAACCCTGGCGTTTACGCTCGCACCGTCGATATATGGATTTCCGATAACGGTACCGGCTTCGCTTTGCAGCATCATCACCTGATCGAGAGCGATGCTGTCTCCTTCTGCGACGGCCAGTTTTTCAACCCGAATCACGTCGCCTTTCGAAACGCGGAACTGCTTTCCGCCTGTTTCTACGATTGCATACATACTGCCTTTCCCTCCTCTTACCGTCTCGCCCGCATCGGGTGGCCCAAGCGCTTTAAACCCATGCAGAGCGGCAACATTGGTAATATATCATAGGCAGCAGACCGTGTCAAACAATATTTCGCCCGCTGTCGCCTCGAAGGTCCGGTGTACCATCCGGGCAACTACGCATCTTCGATGACGCCGTCCTCGTCGGCCATCGCCGACAAATCCGCATCCACTGCCTGCTCGGGAGATTTGACAAACAGCCGCTTGATCTCGCCTTCCAGCTCTTCTAAAAGCTCCGGATGCTCGAGGAGGTAGTTCTTGACATTTTCGCGCCCCTGACCGATCCGGTTGTCTTTGTAGCTGTACCAGGCGCCGGACTTATCCAGGATATCGGCTTCCACTGCGCAGTCCAGCACGTCGCCGGCCCTGGATATCCCTTCCCCGTACATGATGTCGAACTCGGCCATCTTAAACGGAGGAGCCACTTTGTTCTTTACGACTTTGACGCGCGTGCGGTTTCCGATCATCTGATCCCCGCTCTTGATCGTCTCGATGCGGCGGACATCCAGACGAACGGACGAGTAGAACTTGAGCGCCCGGCCGCCGGTCGTCACTTCTGGGTTGCCGAACATGATGCCGACTTTTTCGCGAAGCTGGTTGATGAACACGACGGCCGTGTTCGTTTTATTGATGATGCCGGTCAGCTTGCGAAGTGCCTGGGACATGAGCCTGGCCTGCAGCCCCACGTGGCTGTCGCCCATGTCTCCCTGAATTTCGGCTTTGGGTACGAGCGCGGCGACCGAGTCGATGACCACGACGGAGATGGCCCCGCTTCGCACCAGCATTTCGCAGATTTCGAGCGCATCCTCTCCCGTGTCGGGCTGCGACACGAGCAGCTCGTCGATGTCGACACCGAGCGCCTTCGCGTAGATGGGATCCAGCGCATGCTCGGCGTCGATGAACGCCGCTTTGCCGCCTGCCTTCTGCGCTTCGGCGATGATGTGCAGAGCCAGCGTCGTCTTTCCGGAGGATTCCGGTCCGAATATTTCCGTTACGCGCCCCTTGGGAATCCCGCCGATTCCGCAGGCGATATCCAGAGAAATCGACCCCGTGGATATGGCCCCTATGTTGACCCTGGCGCTCTCGTCTCCAAGCTCCATGATCGTTCCTTTTCCAAACCTCTTATCGATCTGAAGAAGCGCGGCCTCCAGAGCTTTGTCTTTTTCGGATTTCGCAGCTGTTTTATCACTCGCCATGGTTTCCTCCATTCTTACCCGACTCTCTGTCCGATGAAAAACACGTCAGAGAACATTTGTTCTTTTGTCCATGATAATACACGGAACACTTTTCGTCAACCGTCATTTTAGCGCTATGTTTTACATATATTACCATTAATTAACTTATTTGTCAATCACAAGTTCCCTATACAGCACGCGGAACATATGCACGACTGCGTTGCCGCGTATGGACTGCCGATTGGAATTCCGCAGCTGATAGCGGAAGCTCTGCACGCGTCCCCGGATGCACAGACCGATATACACCAGGCCGACCGGTTTTTCCTCCGAGCCTCCGTCCGGCCCGGCGATGCCGGTGATGGAAATGCCGATATCGCTTCCGCTCACCTCATAAATACCCCGGGCCATCTCTTCGGCCACTTCTGCACTGACCGCTCCGTGTGCAGACAGCGTCTCTTCGGACACGCCCAGCTCCTCCACTTTGGCGCGGTTGCTGTACGTGACGATGCTGCGGTCGAACACCGCCGATGCGCCCGGCCTATCGGTGACGGCTTTCGCAAACGATCCGCCTGTGCAAGATTCTGCCGAAGACAGCGTCAGCCGATGTTCATTCAAGTAGCGGAAGACGATGGACGAAATGCTTTCGTCCTCCTCACTGTATATATAAGGACCGATTCGTTCCCGGACTAACGCGACCATCTGCTCGACCGCCTGTTCGGCTTCCGCTCGCGTTTTGCGCTTGGAGGCGATGCGCAGCGTCGATTCGTAGTTGCTCGCATACGTGGCCAGCGTCGGATCCGTCTGCGCTTCGATCAGGTCCATGACCTGTGTCTCCAGCATGGATTCGCCGAGCTCCATCACCCGCAGGGTCTTGTAATACAATACGCCGTCACTTCTCTGCTCCAGGAGCGGCCTCACATGCTGCTCGAACATCGGGATCATCTCATTCGGCGGCCCCGGCATGGATATGATCAGCTTTTCTTCCTTTTCGAGCATAAATCCCGGCGCCGTCCCGTTTGGATTCGGCAGAATGCTGGCGTGTTCCGGAAAGTTGGCCTGCTTTAAGTTGTTGTCGCTCATCACGCGATTATACTTTTTAAAATGCGCCTGCAGGATCGCAAGCTGATCGGGAAACGGCACGACGCGCTCCCCGAACACGTCGGCAATCGTCTCTTTGGTGAGGTCATCCTGCGTCGGGCCGAGTCCGCCGGTTGCGATGATCAGATCGCAGTCTTTGTATGCGTGCTGAATCATCTCTTTGAGGCGCTGCGGGTTATCGCCGACGGTCATGTGGTACATGACATCGATTCCAATCTGAACCATCTGCTGGGACAGATAAGCGGTATTCGTGTTGAGAATCGAGCCGAACAGCAGTTCGGTTCCCACACTCAGGATAGTGCACTTCATTCGTTCGCCTCCATTTGTGTCAACGGGCGTCGCCCGTTCGCGCTAAAGTGTAAAAATATGACGATTCCTGTAGACGTATTCAACTCCGGATAAAACCGTCATGATGACCGAAGCTGCCAGAAACACAACGGCTGTGCGTGCGACCCAGGCCGGTTCGTTTACGATGAGCAGCGGTACGGCGATCATCTGCAGGACCGTCTTCAGCTTGCCCGTCATCCCGGCTGCAATGACGATTCCTTCTGCCGCAGCGACCGTCCTCATGCCGGAGACCGTAAACTCGCGGGCGAGGATGACGATGAGAATCCATGCCGGTATCGTCCCGTTCTCCACCATGCAGCAAAACGCGGCGACGACGAGGACTTTATCCGCCAGCGGATCCATGATTTTCCCAAAATTCGTCGTCAAATCGTATGTGCGTGCGATGTAGCCGTCCAGGAAATCCGTAAACGAAGCCGCAAGAAACACGATGAGCGACGGCACGGTCAGGCCCTTCATGTACAGCGCGACAAAGACCGGAACGAGCAGCACCCGCAGAATCGTCAGCTTGTTAGGCAGGTTCACGGACGGACCTCCTTTCGGCCGGTTCCGGCCAAATCGTAGTCGAATGCATCTTCTACGGTCACGCACGCAAACTCTCCCGGGGAGAAATCGTCCTCGCTTGCGAACAAAACACCGTTATCGATATCCGGTGCGTCCTGCATCGTGCGCCCGGTGTAAGTACCGCCTTCGTTAACTTCGTCCACGAGCACCCGGATCGTCTGACCGATGCGTCTGCGGTTGTGCTCGAGGGAAATAGCGCACTGGAGCTGCATAATTTCGTCCCTGCGACGCTCCTTTTCGGCTTCCGGTATCTGCGGAGCCATGAGCGCAGCCGGCGTTCCCTCTTCCTGCGAATAGGCAAACACGCCCAATCGCTCGAATTTCATCGATTCGACAAACGATTTTACATCATCGAATTCCTCTTCTGTTTCTCCGGGGAATCCGACGATCAGCGTCGTGCGAATTGCGATATCCGGAATTTGTTTACGTAATTTATTTATGGTAGACTTGATGGACGCTCGCGTCGAAAGGCGATTCATGCGCTGCAAAATGGAGTCGCACGAATGCTGGAGCGGGATATCGATGTACTTGCAGATTTTAGGCTCGGTGCGGATCGTGTCGATCAGCTCATCGGTGATGCCCTCTTCGTAGCAGTACATCAGCCGGACCCACTCAATCCCCTCAATTTTCACCAGCGCCTGGAGCAGCCGTACGAGATGTCCGGTTCCCCGCAGATCCTGACCGTAGGCCGCCACGTCCTGCGCGACGAGTACGAGTTCTTTGCAGCCGCGACCTGCGAGCCGGCCGGCTTCCTGCAGAATGGACTCTGCGGGGCGGCTTCGGTATGGACCGCGGATGGCCGGTATGCTGCAGTAGCTGCAGGCGTTGCTGCAGCCTTCCGCAATTTTAATCGGCGCCGTGTGGATCAGCGCACCCGCACCCGAACTTCTGGGACCGATGGAGTCATCCCATCCATGAAACTCCTTCGAGCCGTTCGGTTCGTACGGTCCTGCAAATACCCGTTGCCCCTGCGGGGACGCTTCGATGAGCGTGGGCAGCATGCGGTAATCGTTGACTCCGAGAAAGTACTCGGCCTCCGGAATGAGGTCGGACAGTTCGTCGCCATAGCGCTGAGAGAGACAACCGGTGACGATGAGTCTCTGCTCGCTGCGCTTCCCAACGGCAAAATCCAGGATGGCGTCGACAGATTCCTGCTTCGCATCCCGGATAAATCCGCACGTATTGACCAGAATGACATCGGCTGCGTCCGGATCTCCGGTTATCGTGTGACCGCTTTCTTCCAGCAGCCCCGCAACACATTCGCTGTCCACCGTATTTTTATCGCAACCGAGCGTTCGGATGTAGATGTTCAATCGCATCACCCTTTCAATCTCTGTCCTGCGCCATGCTGTCGTACTGAAGATACTGGTCGGCAGACATCAGAACTTTTCGCGGGCGCGACCCGTCCGCGGGCCCCACGATTCCCCGCTCTTCCATCATGTCCACCAGGCGGGCGGCCCGGTTATAGCCGATGCGGAATCTCCGCTGCAGCATGGAGACCGAAGCGTGTTCGCCCTGAACGACCAGGTCGATTGCGTCGGCGAGCAGCTCGTCGTCGTCGTCTTCATCGCGGACACTGCCCGGTCCGACCCGTTCGATGGCCGCAATCACCTCTTTGTCGTAGTCCTGCTTCTCCGCATTCTTTTCCATAAAGCTGATGACGCTTCGAATTTCCGAATTGGAGACAAAGCAACCCTGCACGCGAATCGGTTTTCCTAGCCCCTGCGGACTGAAGAGCATGTCTCCCTTTCCGACCAGCTTTTCGGCGCCGCCCATGTCCAGGATGGTCCTGGAGTCGAACTGAGACGCGACGGCAAAGGCGATTCTCGAAGGGATATTGGCTTTGATGACGCCGGTGATGACGTCGACGGAGGGTCTCTGCGTTGCGACGATGAGGTGCATGCCGGCCGCCCGGGCCATCTGCGCCAGCCTGCAGATCGATTCTTCGACCTGGGAGGGAGCGACCATCATCAGATCGGCCAGCTCGTCGATGACGATGACGATCTGCGGCAACACATGTTCCTCTTCGCCCTTCGAGCGCATCGATTCGTTGTAATATTCGAGATCGCGCACGCCCTCTTCGGCGAATTTTTTGTAGCGCGACGTCATCTCGCTTACCGCCCAGAGCAGCGAAGAAGCCGCTTTGGCCGGCTCGGTGACGACCGGTACGAGCAGGTGCGGAATCCCGTTATAGTTACCGAGTTCAACCACCTTGGGGTCGATCAAAAGCAGCTTGACCTCCTCCGGCCTGGCCCGGTACAGCAGACTTATAATCAGCGTGTTGATGAATACGGACTTCCCTGAACCGGTCGCTCCGGCGATGAGGAGGTGCGGCATGTCCTTCAGGTCGGTGACGACGCTGTCGCCGGCGATGCTCTTGCCGACGGCGACTGCAATCCTGGAAGAGTGCGAACGGAATTCGTCCGAATCGATGAGCTCCCGCAGCACGACACGTCGAATGACTTCGTTTTCCACTTCGATGCCGATGGCCGCCTTGCCGGGGATCGGAGCTTCAATCCGTATGCTTTTCGCTTTCAGGTTCAAGGCAATGTCGTCGGCGAGGCGGACGATGCTCGCCACTTTAACTCCGGCGCTGGGTTGAATTTCAAAGCGCGTGACCGTCGGACCCTTGACGACATCCGACACGCTGGCGCTCACGCCGAAGCTGTGCAGCGTTTCCTCCAGGAGAGTCGCCTTGCTCTGCATCGAGGAATCCTCGTCGCTGCTCTTGATCCGTTCCGGCTTTTTGAGCAGCTCTACCGGCGGGAAATGATACGTCTGCTCGACGGAAGCGTCCGTTGCTGGAATGTCCGGAGCAAGATCCGGTTCCGGTGAAGGTGCCGATGACCGTCCGTCCAGTCCATATCCTTTCGCCGGCTTATCTGAACTGCTGCCAAACAGCGTATCGTCGGTGACATATTCCAGAATTTTCTTTTTGCGAGCCGATACTTCGTCCTCCACCTGAAGCGTGGCCGGCGGAATCGGCACAAACACCGCTGCAGGCGGCTCGTCGGCCTTCATAAGTTCCGGATGTCGAGGCGATTCAAGCGGTATCTGGGACACCGTTGTCTCTTCCGTTTCGGTCTGCTTCGCTCGCTCAGCTGCTTCCTTGACCCGTTTCGCCCGTTCGATTTCGGCTTCTACGCGGCGTTGCTCCGCCGTGCGATCGCTTTTCTCGATGATGGAACGGTTGATGGCGAGCTGATCCTCTTTGACCTGCCTGGACGCCAGGCGGCGAATTCGCCACTGGTCGAAAAACGTTGCTACCGGGGTATCCACGATAAACAGCAGCGCTATAAAGATACCCGCGACCGATAGAATATACATCCCTTCCCGCCCGAAATATTTAATCAGAATCGAGGCAGGGAGGACGCCGAGCACACCGCCGCTGTCCGATCCCGCGACGTACACCTCTTTGAGGAGAGCCAGCGACAGCGGTTCGTAGGTAATCGGGTACAGCGAAGCATTGATGGCGCTTATGAATAAAAACAGAAGCACGAGAAAGAGAATCGAACGCGTCGTAATGTACGATGCGCGGCGGACAAAAACGAGCACTCCGTACAGAATCAGGTAGTACGACAGCGCGTACGCAATTCTCCCAAAACCTCCGAACAACAGACTTTGTACGAACCCGCCGATTTGTCCGGTCGCCTGCGTCTGCAGGCTGACTGCAAAAAACGTACCCAAAGCGATGAGCACAATCGCCCAGATTTCGTCGTGGAGCCTTTTTTTCTTCTCCAGCACTTCCTGAGTCTCGCGCTCCTTTGAGCGGATTTTTTCCTTCTCCGTCTTTCTGCCGCTCGCCTTTGCGGAAGAAGTCGTTTTGGCAGCCGCGCCCTTTTTCCTGTCCGGCATTGTGATTCCTCCAGCGTCCACGGGCCGCAACACGTTACAGGACCTCAAAATGGACAAGATTATGTTATCACAGTTCAGCGCACACTGCAATTACGGCCTGTTCCAACATTTTACACTGCCGCAGCCCTACACGCGTCGTAAGCGAGATCTTCTTGCGGCTTTTCCTTGTCTTCCGATCGATAATGCGTGTATAATGTCGTTTAATCGTTGATGCATGCACATTATATTGCGCAGGAGGTGGCGTACATGAAACGTAAACCAAACATCGCCGTCGTCGGAGCGACCGGGCTGGTCGGTTCCACATTTCTAGAGGTGCTGGAGCAGAGAGATTTCCCCATTGGAACGCTCTACGCCATGGCTAGCGCCAAATCCGCCGGGAAGAAAATCACCTACCGCGGAAGCGAAGTGACGGTCGAAGAATTGAATGAACGCTCCTTCGACAAGGACATCGACATCGCCCTGTTTTCTGCAGGCGGCGCCCTGTCGACCCGCTACGCACCTGTTGCGGCAGCCGCAGGCTGCATCGTTGTAGACAACAGCAGCGCATGGCGCATGGATCCGGACGTGCCCCTCGTCGTACCCGAAGTCAACCCGCACGCCGTAAAAAAAGCGGTCAGGGGAATCATCGCAAACCCGAACTGCTCCACCATCCAGGCGGTTCTCCCCCTCAAGGTGCTGCACGATGCCTATCGCATCCGTCGCATCGTCTACTCGACCTATCAGTCGGTATCCGGTGCGGGCATCAAAGGCCTGAGAGATCTCGAACAGGGGCTTGCTGGCAACGATCTGTGCGAAGCTTTTCCGCATCCCATCGCCGGCAACTGCATCCCGCACATCGATGCGTTTCTCGAGAACGGTTACACAAAAGAAGAGATGAAGATGATCGGCGAGACTAAAAAAATCCTGGAGGACGACTCGATTCGGATTACGGCGACGACCGTACGCGTACCTGTGCAGGCTGCTCACAGCGAGTCGATCAATATCGAGTTCGAAAATCCGTTCGATCTGGACGAAGCCAAAGCGTTATTGGCGGCAGCGCCAGGCATCGAAGTCATCGACGATCCGCAGAAAAACTGTTATCCGCTCGCGCGGGATGCCGCCGGCACCGACAGCGTGTACGTCGGACGGATCCGCCGGGATGACAGCCTTGCAAGCGGGCTCAACTTTTGGTGTGTCGCCGATAACATCCGCAAGGGAGCGGCTACAAATTCCGTGCAAATCGCCGAACTGCTTATCAAGTAAGCATTTATCGTATATAATGGATACAAGTTGTCCCACTGCCTGGGACAGGAGCCGCACGTCGGTAGAAATTTGATCGGGAGGGATTCAATATGAAGAGAGCGGACGAAGGATTAGGATTCATCATGAAGTACGAAAATGTCGCCTGGTACGAGGACGGGAAAGTCCGCATACTGGACCGGCGCATTTATCCCATCCGGATCGAGTACGTCGTGTGCGAAAAACACGAGGATGTTGCCCGGGCGATCGCCGATATGGTCACTCAGAGCGGCGGCCCCTACACGGCGGCCGGGATGGGCATGGTTCTGGCCTGCTACGAATCCGAAGGTCAGAAAGAACAGGAACGAATCGCTTTTCTCGAAAAGGCTGCCTACACGCTTTCCCACGCGCGACCCACGACGTCGGCCAAAATGCAAAAGTTTACCGGCAGCGTACTCGACGCTGCAAAACAAGCTATGCAGCGCGGAGACAATGTCGTCGATGCCGCACTGGAGCAGGCCATTGGAGATTTAAATGACCGCTACAACCGGTACGAACCTGTCGGGCAGATCATCGCTTCACTCATACCCAAAAACGGAACCATCCTCACCCAGTGCTGGGCGGAAACCGACATCGCCATGACGCTACGGGCCTGTCGGAATATGGGGAACGAAATCAAAGTCATCTGTGCAGAAACCAGACCCTACTTCCAGGGAGCACGCCTCACGGCGAGCTGTGCATACGATATGGGCTTCGACGTGACGGTCATCAGCGATAATATGCCCGCCTACACGATGAAGATGAAGCCGATCGACCTGTTTACCTCTGCTGCGGACGTCATCAGCTGTGACGGATACGTCGTCAATAAAATCGGGACGTTCCAGATCGCTCTGGCGGCCAAGTACTGGGGCATACCCTACTATGCCACCGGGAATCCAAACGAAGCGCATCCTACGATCGACACGGTCGTCATCGAGGAACGCGATCCGGAACTGACGCTGCACGCGATGGATATCAAGCTGACGCTGGACGGTGTTAAAGGCTACTATCCTGCGTTCGACATAACGCCGCCCGAACTGATTACCGGCATCGCGACCGTAAAAGGCCTCATGAAGCCGACCGAACTGGATGCATTCTTTAAGTGACAGGAGGAATTGCCCATGTATACAGCCACCACCATTATTCCCTACACCGTGAGTATGCTACCCGACTTTTTTGCACCGGACGCACAGCTCGTCGCCGAAGAGATCGGTGACGGAAACATCAACTACGTCTATCGCATCAAGGATAAGGATAGCGGCAAATCGATCATCGTCAAGCATGCCGAAAACGAGCTGCGCATCTACAAGGCCCGGTTTGTGGGCACGGAACGCAACCGGATTGAGTACGAAGTCCTGGAGCTGCAGAGAAAGCTGGCACCGGATTACATCCCCGAGCTGTATCTGTACGATGAAGAAAACAACAATATTTTCATGGAGGACATGCAGGGATATGAAAATATGCGCTACGAGCTGTGCGACCATAAAATTTTCCCGCACGTCGCCGGACATCTTGCGGATTTTTGCGCCCGTGTCTACATGAACACAACCGATATGGTCGTCGGGGCGATGGAAAAAAAGGAGCTCGTCAAGCGCTATACAAACGTTTACCCGTGCGAAATTACGGAACGCCACGTGCTCACCGAGCCGTACCAGGATCTGGACGAAAACGGCGTCTGCCCCGAAAACGACGCTTTTATGCGGAAGATGATCTACGAAAATGAGGAGCTCCACGCGCGTGTGGGTGTCCTGAAGGATCGCTTTCAGACAAAGGCACAGGCGCTGATCCACGGCGATCTGCACACGGGTTCAATTTTCGTGACCCCGGAGAGGACCTGTATCCTGGATCCGGAATTTGCATTTTACGGACCCGTCGGATACGACACCGGCAACGTGATCGCCAATTTGATTTTTGCTTACGCAAATGCCGGTGTCACCATGGAGGACGGAAGCGAAAAGGCCATCTATATCGACTGGCTCCTGCAGACAATCGAAGAGTTTACGGATGAATTTCGTAAAAGAGCCATCGCCGTTTTAAAGGAAAATTCAACAGATCTGATGATGCAATCCGACTTGTTTTTCGATTTATACCTGGACGATATTTCGCTGGACGCGGCAGGATATGCCGGCACCGAACTCATCCGGCGCACCGTAGGCAGCTCCGGCGTTCGGGATATCGCAGGAATCAAAAACGAAAGCGCCAAAGCGCGCGCGGAGAAAATCTGCCTGGATGCCGGAATCCTTTTTATCATGGAGTCAGAACGCTTCCGGAACGGTAAAGATTACACGGACGCTTTAAAACTTCTGTGATTACAGCGCTTCGATCGCCCGCTCCACTTGTGCTTTAAGCTCGGCTTCTGTGCCGGAATTGTCCAGGACCACATCGGCCCTGGACATTTTTTCTTCTTCGCTCATCTGAAGCTTCATGCGGGCGAGCACTTCCTGCTTGCGGCTGCGGTCCCGCTTGACGACGCGCTTGAGGCGTATCTGCTGAGGGGCCGTTACGAGCCACACCGAATCCGTGTACCGGTCCCAGCCGGCTTCGTACAGCATGGGCACGTCGAAAAAGCAGACATCGATGTCGCCGGACAGTTTCAAACGGTTGAAGAATTCCATGGCGCGTACGAGGATGGCGGTCTGTACGAGCTCGTTGAGTCTGCGCGTCCCCTGCTGCGTCTCAAACGCCAGATCCGCCAGTTTCGACCGGTCCAGCGTTCCGTCCTCCTTGATGATCTCGATGCCGAATTCGCGCACGAGCAGGCGCAAAAGCGGTGTGCCTTTCTTGCATACCTCGCGCGAGAGCTCGTCCGCATCGACGACCGTGTACCCTCTTTCTCGCAGCATCGACGTCACCGTGCTTTTTCCGGAACCAATCCCGCCCGTAATACCTATGATTCTCATGTAGCCTCCTATTTGAGCATGTACCAGTTATCGCCCTCGTTCAGAGAGACATCCATGGCTACCGAAAGCTCTGCAGCCTGTTTCATGCAATCCTCCAGCAGTACTTTGACGCGTCCGGATTCGCTTTTATGTGCCTCGATGATCAATTCGTCGTGCACCTGAAGGATGAGCCTGGACTGAGGACACTCGCGCCCCAGCGCCTCTGATACGCGAATCATCGCCAGTTTGATAATATCGGCCGCCGTGCCCTGAATGGGCGTATTCATGGCCAGGCGTTCGCCCTGCTGGCGCACGGCGAATGCAGCCGCCTGGATTTCCGGTATCGGACGCTTGCGGCCAAACAGCGTCTCCACATAGCCTTCTTCTTTACCCTGCAGGATCATAGCGTCCATAAATTGCTTGACCCGGTCGTGCTTTTCGAAATAGCCGCGGATGTATTCCTCCGCCTGTGCCCGGCTGATTTCGAGCTCATTGGACAGCCGGAAGCTGCCCATGCCGTATATGATGCCGAAGTTGATCGCTTTTGCATCGGAGCGCATCTTGTCGGTTACGAGGTCTTCGCCGACGCCGAAGATGCGCGAGGCGGTCTGACGGTGGACATCGGCCCCCGCATTGAATCCTTCGATCAGAGCCGGATCTTCCGACATGTGCGCCAGCACGCGAAGTTCGATCTGCGAATAGTCCGCACCGATCAGCACGTAGTCATCGCTCTGCGCCACAAAGACCTTGCGAAGCTGACGGCCCGGCTCCTGGCGCACAGGGATGTTCTGCAGATTCGGCTCGGTGCAGCTGATCCTTCCGGTCGCAGCGACGGTCTGCTGGAAGTGTGCATGAATTTTCCCGCCCGGGTCGATCAGCAGGAGCAAGCCTTCCACATAGGTGCTGTTGAGTTTTGCAAGCGTCCGGTACTCCAGCACCTTCGCCACAATCTCGTAGTCGGGTGCCAGTTTTTCCAGTATCTCCGCTCCCGTAGCGTAGCCCCTCTTTGTCGGCTTGGCGCCGGGCAGATTCAGCTTTTCGAACAGCACCAGACCAAGCTGCTGAGGCGAATTGATGTTGAATGTCTCGCCAGCGAGTTCATAGATTTCGGTTTCCAGAACAGCGATGCTTTCTTTGAGCGCATCGCCGAACTCGCTCAGAGCCGCGCGGTCCACCGCCATGCCGCTCGCCTCCATTTCGGCCAGTATCCTGCACAGCGGGAATTCAATTTCGCGCAGCACGAATCCCAGATCCTGCTGATCGATGCGCTCGGCCTGGATGCCCGCCAGTTTCGCAAGCAGCGACAGCTTCTCGGCGGAGGCTTCCAGGCTGCGCGAATCCGAAGCGCCAAACAGATCCAACTGCTTTTCTCCGCCGGTCGCCTCATCGTAATTCCAGTGAAATGTTTCGAACAGCAGCGTGCCCAGCTCCGGCGCCCGCTTGTTCGGTGCGAGCACATAGTACGCCAGAGCGCAGTCGAACTCCGTCACCATATTCGACGTGTCCACACCGTTCATCATGAGCGAATAATAGGATCGCTGCAGGTGGTGCCCCGTGCACGCAAGGCGCTTTCCGGACAGCGTTTCCCTCAGGATTTCAGGAAGCTCCGGGATTCCCCGTATACAGACCGCTTCTCCGTCCACGAGCCACTCCATCCCCAGGAGCACCGGTACGTCCGTGTGATTGTCGTCGCTCTGCACTTCCAGCACCACGGATGTACCGTCCGCTAACGCATCCAGCCAGGATCTGATCTCCCCGGCTTCCTCCAGACAGCGGACCGGTGTGCCGGTCGATCGATGTTCCTCTTCGTTAGAATGTAAAGACCCGGCCGAGCCGGCCGCAGATTCCGCCGATCTCTTTGCATCCTGTTCCATCAAGCGCTTCAGATGCGTGCGGAATTCGAGCCGGGTATACAGCTCGATCAGCTCGCCGGTATCCGGAGGTTGTACCCTGCACTCCTCCAGATCCATATCCATGGGCACTTCCGTAAAAATGGTGGCGAGTCTCTTGCTCATCACGGCGAGCGTCTCGTTTTCCCGGATTCGCTCCCGCAGCTTCGGGCTGTCGATTTCATCGAGATGCTCCAGCATATTCTCAATGCTGCCGAACTGTCGCACGAGCTTGAGCGCCGTCTTTTCCCCGACCCCCGGCACACCCGGGATATTGTCGGACGGGTCACCCCGCAGTCCCATATAGTCGATGTACTGCAGGCGGTCAAAGCCGAACTCGTCGCGCATGGCTGCGGCGTCGTATTCAGCGAACTCGGAAATACCCTTCTTAGTGATGATGACGGTCGTATTCCCGCCGGCGAGCTGAAGCGCATCCTTATCGCCTGTAATCACATAGGACTCATACTGCTTTTCTTCGGCGAGCTGTACGGCCGTTCCGATGATATCGTCCGCTTCGTAGCCGTCGATTTCGCACATGCGGATGTTCATCGCCTGCAGCACGTCTTTGAGCAGCGGCATCTGCATGGCAAGCTCGGGCGGCATTTTGGGACGGCCCGCCTTGTAGGCATCAAACTCCTGATGCCTGAACGTCGGCCCTTTTTTGTCCCAGGCGACGAGCAGGTGCGTCGGCTCGTATTGGGATTGAATCTTCTGGAGCATGCTCAGAAATCCGTAGATGCCCTGCGTGTAGATTCCTTCCTCTGTAATCATCGGCCGCTGAATTGCGTAATAAGCTCTGTACAGAAGGCTCGTCCCGTCTATGACGACTATTCGCTCTCTATCCACGTAAAACTCCTGACGTATTGGGACAGTGGCCCGTTCGAATCGCAGGCGCCGCCTGCGGGCGCGCATTCGAGAGCCGAAGGTTCATCGTTCGGATAAAAGTATACCACAAACGTATAGCTTCCGTCGTCCTCTGCAATCTGTTCGATCAGATTGTACCCGTGCCCCCTGTCGGCCGCCATGATATCGTTGTGAAAATCGGGATCCTGCAGCGCGCGCGCGAACGGATCCTTGAGCGATTCCAGGCAGTACACGCTGTCAGATACATCTGTATTGTCCAGCGATTTTTGCACAAAGAGCGCTTCGTTCGAAAGCATCGACGAAAAGGCGATGACAAGCACAGCCGCCGCTGCGCCGAATCGCTTTCGTTGCAAAGCACGCTTCCGCTGATGAGCCGATACCCGGATGTGCTCGACATACCGGTCCGTCAACTCCGGCGCGGCAGGCGCAGACGAGCTTCGCATAACGCAGTCGATCTGCTCAAGCTCGCTCGCTGTCTTTATTTGGTTGTTAGAATGATCTCTGTCCATATCCGCCCCGTTTTCTCTCGTACTGCTTAGACGAAAAACTCAGGGTTCTGTTCCATGAGAATATCACGCAGAGCCTGTTTAGCGCGATGAATTCGCGACTTGACCGTCCCGGGAGAAATGAGCAGGATTCGCGCGATTTCTTCGTAGGAAAACTGCTCGTACTCCCGCAGAACAAGCACATCCCGATGATCTTTTGCCATGCAGGCCATGGCGCGCTTCAACATCCGCTGTCTTTCGCTCTGCAGCGCAGCCGCTTCGGGTGCCTCATCGGATCTCGTGTTTTCGATGCCGGCCTGCTCGACCAGAGCCTCTGCCGCCTCGCCGCCGACGGTGCGGTCTTTTTTTTGTTTCCGCAGCGCATCGTAGCAGCAGTTGATGACGATGCGAATCAGCCAGGTTTCAAACCGGCTTTGGTGTGCAAACGTATGAAGCCTGGTAAACAGCTTGATGTAGGCTTCCTGCAGCGCATCGGATGCATCCTGTTCGTTTCGCATGTAGCGAAAAGCCACAGCGTACGCTTTGCTGTGGCAGGGGCGCACAAGCTCCGAAAACGCATCGGAGCTTCCGGAAAGCGCTTGCTCGATCAGTTGTTTCTCCCGCTCCCCGTTCGCCATATTATTCGATGGGCCCGACCTTCGTAAAGTTAGAGGAGCACGGCAGGCCGTATGCCGGCCGGGCTTGCCGCACGGCATTGCCGACTGCGCGCGCAACCGCCATACGGGCGAGAACCCCACACGCAAGCGGATCAGCCTCTACCTCTCCGAGCGCCAGCGCAAACACCGTGTCACCGTCGAACGCTGTGTGGACAGGCCGGATTGCATCCGAATATCCGTTTTGAGCGATCTGCGCCAGCTTTGTCGCCTCCGGCTTTGTGAGCCTGCCATTCGTGATGACACATCCGATCGTCGTGTTTTCCGAAAAGACATTTTTTTGACCGCCCTGGTTTTCCAGAATCAACCGGTTGGTATCGTCGAAGCCGTCGTATGTTTCGTTCAACACACCGGCGATCATCTCCATCGTATCGATGTCGTACACATCGCCCATGGCGTTGACAGCGACGATCGCACCGACGGTCAGGCGGCCCAGACGATAGGCGCAGCATCCGATGCCCGATTTCACCATGCGCGCGGGACCCATGTATTTACCTACTGTAGCTCCGGTACCAGCACCGGCATTTCCCTGCAACAGCTCATCCTGCCGAAACGCAGCTTCACAGGCTTCGTACCCCATGGAAGCATCCGGCCGGACGCTCCCGTCACCAACCGCAAGATCATATAGCGATGCACCGCACACGATCGGCACGACATAGGAACCCGTGTCGAACCCGATGCCCTTCTCTTCCAGAAAGCTCATCACACCGCCCGCTGCGTCCAGGCCGTAGGCGCTGCCGCCGGACAGCAGAATGCCGAACACCGTCTCCACCATGTTGACAGGCTGCAGAAGGTCAGTCTCGCGGGTGGCCGGCGCCGCGCCCCGGACATCCACACCGCCGGTTGCACCGTCCGGTGCGATGATGACGGTGCAGCCCGTACCTGCTTCTGCATTCTGTGCATGCCCGATCCGCACAGCTCCGACGCTGCGGATATCGATCGTCTCAAGGCCTTTCATCAGCTGTCAGCTCCTCTTCTACTCTCGAAATGATGGCCCGGGCGCGCTGCGATTCTTCCGGAATATCGTCCTCCAGCAGAGACGCAAGCGACGCGCGCTTCTCTTCTGAGCGCATAAATTGTACGTTGACCATAATGTTGATTCTGGCGCTTGAGAGAGCCGCCAGCGCACAGGCAGCGCCGATTCCGACGTCGCTTTGCACACTCCGGTTTCCGTATTTCTCCAAACTTTCCAGCAGGCCGAGCACGGATGAAACCTCGGAAACGGTCTGCACGGAAGGACGGCAGGCGGCGATGTAGTCCTCATCGCCGGATCCTTTCTTCCAGGTATCCATCAGCGCCTTAAAAGCTACCGCATCTGCATCGATGAGCCCCAGCAGCCGGTCCGCCAGCTGCAGAGCCTGCCCGTTCAGCTGTGAGCACTCTTCGTCAAACGATTCGTAGCCTTTTTTACCTTCTGTCAAATGCCCGACCATCGACGCAAGACAGGCAGCGAGTGCACCGAGCATCGCCGCCACGCCGCCGCCACCCGGCACCGGCGCTTTCGATGACAGCGCACCGCACCACGCTTCGATCGTTTGATTTTTTGCCTGCATGATGAAAACCTCCGTCAAAAAAATCCCAAAGTGCCGTCAGGCCCTAATTCACGCCCTATCGTATGATAGGTGGGTTTCCTGTTACCGTTTTCTGCCTTCCTCCCGAAGAGGCCTGGCATATTCGATAAACACAGAGTCCCTTTGAAAAAGTGTAGGTTGAATTAATAGCCTTAACGAACACCCCAGGATTGATATCATACATCGTACAGATCGATTGTACAGTTTGTATACACGCGCTGAACGTCATCGTCATCTTCCAGGATTTCGATCATTTTTTTTAGGTTGGCGATATCTTCCTCTGATGTCGGCGTCGATTCCATAGACGGAACGTATTCGACATCTGCTTCCACGGGCTCGAGGCCCAGCGATTTAAATTGCAAATTGAGCGAATCAAACAGGTCGGGAGCGCTCTGGACTTCGAAGCTGTCGTCGTACTCGATCACATCGTCGGCTCCGGCTTCCAGCGCCGCCTCCATCAATGCGTCTTCCGACACCGATCCGTCTTTTTCGAAAATGAACACACCTTTGCGCTCGAACATGTAGGATACGCAGCCCGGAACGCCGAGGTTGCCGCCGTATTTGTCGAATGCGTGCTTGACACTCGAAGCGGTCCGGTTGCGATTATCGGTGAGGACGTCTACCAGCACAGCGACCCCGCCGGCTCCATACCCTTCGTAGCTTCCGGTCTCGTACGACTCTCCGTCGAGTTCGCCCGTGCCTTTCTTAATCGCACGCTGAATATTATCGTTTGGCATGTTGATGCTCTTCGCCTTGTCGATGGCGTGCTTCAACGCGATATTGTACTCCGGATCGCCGCCGGATTTCGCAGCGACTGCGATGGCCCTCGCATATTTCGTAAAGATAGCAGCCCGTTTCGAGTCCTGGGCGGCTTTCCGTCCGGCGATCGTTCCATGTCTGCCCACTGGCATCAGCTCCCTTCTAATTCCATGTATACTTTAGCACATTTGTGCATCGATATCAAGAAGTGCGCCGGTGAGGTGCTGCTTGACAGAAAAAAATACCAGCTATATAGTATATGGGTATGGTATGAAAGGGGATTGCCTCAACATGACGAAAGAAATCGTTGAAGACCGCCCGGACCGGCGAACCGGCTCCGGACAGAATCGGATGGGTACGCATCCGATTTTTCCACTGATTGTTAAAATGTCGCTGCCGGCTATGTTTTCCATGCTCATTCAGGCCTTGTACAACATCGTCGACAGCGTTTACGTATCGAGACTCGGTGAAGAAGCCCTTTCGGCCGTGTCTCTGATCTATCCGGTGCAGTTGATGTCCGTCGCACTCGGTGTGGGGACTGGCGCCGGGTTGTCGTCGCTGATTTCGCGCAGACTCGGAGAAGAGCGTCAGGAAGAAGCGGATCAGACGGCGACGCACGGCTTGTTTCTCGCCGTGTGCAGCTGGGTGGTGTTTGCGCTGTTCGGTCTGTTTTTTTCTGACATATTCGTCCAGGCGTTCAGCGATGACCCCCTCCTCACCGTGCCGGCCGCCTCGTACTGCAGAATCGTTACGATGGGCTCCGTGTTCGTATTTACCGCGATCAACGCCGAACGCACGATGCAGGCGACGGGAAGCATGATACTCCCGATGCTGTGTGCGCTGTCCGGCGCGATTGTCAACATCGTCCTGGACCCAATCATGATTTTCGGACTGTACGGATTCCCGGCCATGGGGGTTGCGGGAGCAGCGCTTGCCACCGTCATCGGCCAGGCGATCGCCATGGTCATGGCTCTGAGCCTGCTGCTGACCCGGCCTTTTCCCGTACACATTCGGCTACGCGGTTTTCGCCCGAGAGCGACGATTATTAAAGATGTTTACATCGTCGGATTTCCCAGCATCGTCATGCAGTCGGTGGCTTCCGTGCTTACGCTGGGGCTCAACGCTCTGTTGATCCAGTTCAGCGCAACGGCTGTTGCTGTTCTCGGTGTCTACTACAAAGTGCAGACGTTTGTATTTCTGCCCGTGTTCGGCATGAACCAGGGCCTGCTGCCCGTATTGGGGTACAATTACGGTGCGCGAAATAAAGTTCGCCTGCAGAGAGCCTTTTCCATCGGCATCGCCACAGCGCTTGTAATCATGCTGTTTGGCACATTTGTGTTTCAGACCTATCCCAGGGAAATCATGAGCCTGTTCCGCGCAGAAGGAGATTTGATGCGCATGGGCATCGATGCGCTGCGCATCATCAGCCTTTGCTATCCGTCGGCTGCGATTGGCATTTTAATATCGACGTTTTTCCAGGCGACCGGTCACGGCATATACGCTTTAATTTCGTCGATCATGAGGCAGCTGGTCCTGCTGCTCCCGCTCGCCTATCTCTTGGCCTATACCATGGGGCTCGATGCCGTGTGGTGGGCGTATGTGATCTCCGACGTGGCGTCGGCCTGCGTCAGCCTGTATCTGTTGCGCAGACTGTGGAAAAAACAGATTCAATTCATGTAACGACAAGGCCGGGTTCACTCACCCGGCCTTTTTACTGGTTTTCGAAGCAGCGCTGCTTAAAAAATCCGCTCCATCATGATGATGTCGTTATTGTTGAGGCGAAACCCGTGTGCTCGCAGTGCATCGGCCAGATCCATCCGGTCGTGCGGAACCATACAGACGACTTTGGGAACACCCTGGCGGATTCCTTCTGCAACCGCGAGGTCGATGCAGTGGTCGACATTGCCGCACAGCATGCCGGTGTGCAGAGCTGTTTCGTGGCGATATCTCGATCCCACAACCGCCACTGCATCTTCTTTCGCCCACACTTTGCCGTCGTCGGCCAGGGCGCGGTACAGATCGTCGTTCATCGCATAAAACGTCCGGTTCGTGCAATAGTATCCGTGGTAACCGGCAGCATACGGTACAAGGAGCTGCTCTACATCCTTGTATGGAACCCGTGTAAATCCATGGTTTAGCGGGGTGTCAATCCCCTCCAGCGAAAGTTCGTACTCATGTGTATTGAGCCGGATGCCCAGGCCGCAGCGATACGCTAACTTGATGGATCCGTCGTTTGTGACGTTCGTGTACATCCGGATGGCTGGTGGATTCAACCGTTCGCAGATATCCATAATCCATTCCCACATAGCGGTGCCCGCACCTCGTTTCTGGTACGGAGGATCCACCCGCAGTGTCTCAATCCAGGCGGCGTTGTCGTACTGAATCGAATAATGCCCGAAACCCGCCACGACACCGTCGATTTCGGCGACGATCAGCTCACCTCTGTCCGGATCGTAAAACTCTTCTTCGACTTCTGCCATGTAGCGCACCGAAGGCGTCGCGACCGCTTCTATGTCTACAAGGCGCTGCAGGTCCTGCTTTTCGGCAAGACGCACACGAACGTTTTCCATGTCTTCGTTCCTCCCCTAGAGATTGTTATGTGCGATTGCTGCACCCACCAGCCCGGCGTCGTTGCCCAGGGCAGCCAGCTCGATGCGGGGTGCAGCGTGAGAAAAGCTCCGCTTCTGTACTTTGACAGACAGCGCTTCCACCAACGGCATTCCCGCGTGAGAAACACCGCCTCCCAGTGCGATGACTTCCGGATCGAGCAGGTTGACAATCGACGTCAGCGCACCGGCCAGCGCATCGGTGTAGCGCTCCAGCGCCGGCTCCATGTCCGGATCTCCCGCACGAATCCCTTCGATGACTTCTTCGACCGGGCGACCGGGCGCTCCGGCTTTCAGCGCATCCGCATTGCAATACATCTCCACACAGCCCCGGTTTCCGCAGTCGTGATGCCGGCCGTCGTAGCGGAGCGTCATGTGGCCGAGTTCTACACCGCGGCCCATGCCGCCTGCGAACAGCTTTCCGCCCAGTATCAGCCCGCCGCCCACGCCGGTTCCAAGCGTCAGCAGAACGGATGTCCTGGTCCCTTTCAACACGCCGTACCGATGTTCGGCAAGCGTAGCGGCATCCGCATCGTTGAGCGCGACGACCGGAACTCCGGGAAACCGCTGTTCCACCGACTCCCGAACCGCAACATCGTGAAAATCCAGATTGTACGCGTGTACGACGCGCGACCGGTCCGCATCCAGCGACCCCGGAACCGCAATCCCGATTGAACGCAAGTCGCTGGCCGTCATGCCCTGCTCGCCGAGCAGGTGTCTGACCTGCTCCTCCACAACGTCGAAGACCGCTTCGGGTCCCTTTCCTCCGGGAAAGGGTGTCGTGCTGCGCTGCAGTATCCGCCCCGTGCGCACGACGACCAGTCCGGCTTTGATATACGAACCGCCGATGTCAACACCCGCCGCAATCATTTACTCCTCCTTCAGGTCGATCGTCAGCTCGACCGGACAGTGATCGCTGCCGTAGACATCGTCCCGGATGACCACATCCCTTACGTGTGGCATAAGCCGGTCGGACAGAACGAAGTAATCGATGCGCCACCCTGCGTTTCGCTCTCTGGCCTTAAACCGATAGCTCCACCACGTGTACGCCTCTTCCCGCTCCGGATACAGATGGCGGAATGCGTCCGTAAACCCCAGCTCGAGCAGCTGCGTAAACGCCTGGCGCTCCTCGTCCGTAAAACCGGCGTTTCTCCGGTTGGTCGAAGGATTCTTAAGGTCGATTTCGTTGTGGGCTACGTTCAGGTCTCCGCAGAGGATCACCGGCTTGGACTGATCCAGCGCGCTTAAAAACTGCCGGTTATCCGCTTCCCACTGCAGCCGGTAGTCCAGTCTGACCAGCTCGTCCTGGGAATTGGGTGTGTAGTTGTTGACGATGTAGAATCCCGGATATTCAAGTGCCAGCGAGCGGCCTTCTGTTCCGTGAATATCGATATCGATGTCGATGAGGACGGCCAGCGGCTGATGCTTTGTAAAGATGGCGGTGCCGGAATATCCCTTCTTTTCGGCGCTGTTCCAGTACTGATGGTATCCCGGCAGATCGACAACCGCCTGCCCTTCCTGCATCTTGGTTTCCTGGATGCAGATGACATCCGCGTCCGAATCGATCGCATAATCTAAAAACCCTTTACCCATGCATGCGCGGATTCCGTTGACATTCCATGTAATAAATTTCATTTTTTCTCCTTTTGCGATAAACTTACAGCCAGTATACCATAACTTTCTGCAATTCAAAGGTTGTTTTAACCCGCCAATCTGCGTCGATCAAAAAGAAAAAGCCCTTCCGCATTCCCGTGCGAAAGGGCTTTGATTCTTCTCTAGTATCGTACTGCTGTTACAGCGATGCTCTGGATTTACATGGAGCACTTCTTGAGCAGCAGTTCCCACCTCTTGTCCACTTCTGCCTGAAGATTGGCAACCTGTTCTTCCTTGCCCGGCTGCAGCAGGTGACGGAACCGGCCCTGGAGCTTTAAGAACTCCTCGATGGGCAGCTTGTTTTTCGGTTCGTACGTCAGCGTCCACTTTTCGCCGTTTTCCACTTCGTACATCGGCCAGAAGCACGTGTCGGCCGCCGCTTTACAGACCGCCATCAGGTCCTCTCCCTCGTAGCGCCAGCCTCTGGGGCACGGAGCCAGGATATTCAGGAAGCAGGCGCCTTTTGTGTAGATGGCTTTTTCTGCTTTGACCATCAGGTCTTTAAAGTTCCCGATGAGCGTCGTCTGACCGACGTAGGGAATCCGGTGTGCAGCCATCACTTCGGATAAATCCTTGCGGATCTGCGCTTTTCCATCGGATACCATGCCGCTCGGCGTCGTCGTCGTGTCGGCATACAGCGGAGTCGCTGAAGAACGCTGGATTCCGGTGTTCATGTACGCTTCGTTATCGTAGCACACGTAGACCATGTCGTGATTCCGCTCCATGGCTCCCGACAGGGACTGAAAGCCGATGTCGTACGTGCCTCCGTCTCCGCCGACAGCGATGAATTTATAGGTGTCGTCGATCTTTCCTCTGCGCTTCAGCGCGTTGTAGGCCGCCTCGACACCGCTGGCGGTCGCCGCTGCGTTTTCAAATGCATTGTGGATGTAGCTATCGGTCCAGGCCGTGTACGGATACGTAAACGTCGAGACTTCCATGCAGCCCGTCGCATTGGCGATGACCGCTTTATCTTCGGGCTTAATCGCCTTCATCACATTGCGAAGGGCAACCGTTCCGCCGCATCCGGCGCACATTCTGTGACCGCCGACCAGACGTTCGGGCCGGCTCATCATTTCTTTAAAATTATATGCCATGTTCCGCACCTCCTATTCTCTGACGTTTATGTAACGGTACGGAAGGCCTTTGCTCTCGAAATTGCCCGCTTCGAGATCCGCATAGATTGATTCCATATCTTCCACTGTGATATCTCTTCCGCCCAGCCCATAGACCATGGACACTATGTCCGGATACTGCTTCGCATCGAACAGTGCCGCTTTCAACTCAGCAGCCATCGGTCCGCTGTTGCCGCTAAAGCTCTCGGCACGATCCATCGCTGCGATTGTTTTGACATTCTTCAGGGCTTCGGCCAGCTCTTTTGCAGGGAACGGCCGGAAGACCCGGATTTTTAACACCCCGACTTTTTTGCCTTCAGCCCTCAATTTATCGCAGGCATCTTTTGCAGCGCCGGTCGCCGAGCCCATGATCACGATGACGTGATCTGCATCCTTCGTCATGTATTCTTCAAAATATCCATAGCTGCGACCGCTGATGCCTTCGTACTCTTTGGCGACAGCCTGAATCACTCCGGCGGAATTCTTCATCGCTTCGGCCATCGCTCTCCTGGCCTCCATGTAGTAATTCGTGACCGCATAGGGACCGACTGCCATGGGGCGCTCCGCATTCAGCAGATAGTTTTCGGGTTTATACTCGCCGACAAAGCTCTTTACGGCTTCATTTTCCAGCAGGTAGATGTTCTGTACGGCGTGGCTTGTGATAAAACCGTCCTGGCACACCATGACCGGGAGCAGCACATCCGGATGCTCTGCGATGCGGTATGCCATGACCATGTTGTCGTAGGCTTCCTGATTGTCTTCGGCATACAGTTGAATCCAGCCGCAGTCCCGTGCACCCATGCCGTCCGAATGGTCCGCATTGATGTTGATCGGTCCGGACAGCGCGCGGTTGACGAGCGCCAATGCGATCGGAAGCCGGTCCGACGAAGCGATGTGCAGCACTTCCCACATCAGCGCAAGGCCTGCTGACGAAGTCGCCGTAACCGTTCTGGCGCCTGCAGCGCATGCGCCGACGGCGGCGCTCATGGCACTGTGCTCGCTCTCTACGGGAACAAATTCCGTATCGATGAGGCCGTCGGCGACGTACGACGAGACGTACTGTGGAATTTCCGTGGACGGCGTAATCGGGAACGCCGGCATCACATCAGGATTAATCTGCCGGATTGCAACCGATACCGCCTCGTTGCCGGATAGTCTTTCGCGTATAGCCATTTACTTTGCCCCCTTTCTCATTTCGATTGCACCAAAGGGACAAACCTTTGCGCAGATTCCGCAACCCTTGCAGTGATCATAGTCGAAATCGACCCGTTTTCCATCGACGACAGGAATGGAACTGTCCGGACATACCGGAACGCAGAGCAGGCACTGCTTGCACTGGTCCTCCAGGAAATGCGGCGTGTCAACGCGCCAGTCACCGGTATTGAACTGAGCGCTGCTTCCGCTGTGGACGACGCTTGTGCCGGTCGTCATGTCCTGCCATTTGACATCCAACCCCAGTTTGTTGATATCTGTTTTCATTACCCCTTCACCTCCACGAGCGCCAGTTCGAGCGCCTTCATATTCCCTTTGATGACTTCGGGCTTCGAAGCGAACTTGTGCTCATACGACGATTGCATTTCTTCCATGAATTTTTCTTCAGGCATGATGCCGCTCACCTTGATGACAGCCGCCAGCATGGGCGAGTTCGGGAAATACATCCCGAGCGCCTCCATCGACACTTTGCGCGCGTCGATGGTGCACACTCTGCCTTCGTACCCCTTTAACAGCGGCTTGATTTCTTCTGCATCCTTTGCCGTGTTGACGATGACCGCTCCGTCCTTTGACAGGCCGGCGGTGACATCGATGTCCTCCAGAAGAGTTTCATCCACAACGACGACATAGTCCGGCTCGTAGATGTTCGAGTGCACGCGGATCGGCTCGTCGCTGATGCGATTGTAAGCCGTAATCGGTGCGCCCATGCGCTCCGGTCCGTATTCGGGGAAACCCTGCACTTCGGCTCCCATACTAAAGGCGACATCCGCAAGCAGCAGAGCTGCCGTCTTTGCACCCTGCCCGCCCCGACCGTGCCATCTGATCTCGGTTAAACCTTTCATAGTCTGTTACCTCCGGTTGATTGATATCAGTGATTCCATGACATATATAACTAAAATAACGAGAGAATTCCCGTTTAGTATACCATACAGGACGCATCGATGCCATGACCGCGTCACACAGCAAACTCCTTTTTCAAAACGGCCAGAAACGCCGCTGTGTTGGCGTCGAATGCGGCGACCGGCTGATCCTCGTAGCCGACCACCTTCGTCATCCAGATCTGTTCCCGGCACGTCTGCATCACCTGCTCGTCCGTATCGCCTCGCGCCCACCCGTCTAAAACGATATCCTTAAACGCTTCTGCGCTGCTGACCGCCAGATCGAAGTATTCTTTGACCGAAGGCTCTGCAATCGTGCCGTAGTGCGGCGCGATGAGCGTCTCCGCTCCGAGCGAACGACACCGTTCGATCGACTGCATCGTCTGCTCATAGCCGGTCAGGATCGACACATCAATCCACGTCGGATCCACGTAGACCCCGCAGCTTTCCGACAGCAGCAGGATTTTATCCTCCGGTTCGAAAAATGTGAGACTGCAGTTGGTGTGTCCGGGAGTCTCGTACACGCGGAGTCTGCGAGAGCCCAGGTCGATTTCATCGCCTTCCCTGATGACTTCGTCTGCGTACAGAAGATCGTCGTCGTAGGATAGCGTAAATGTGTCGTCCCCCAGATAGGCGTCGGCAGCCTCCTGGGCAAGCGTTCGCATGACGCGGCGCGCGCCGGGGCGCTGCAGCACGTAGGCGGCATATTCGGAAGCGTACACCTTGATGCCGGGAAACGCTTCCCTGATGGCGGGGATGCCCCCTATGTGATCGTAGTGCGTGTGGGTGAGCAGTACGAAGTCCGGCTTCCTGTCGCCGAGTTCACTTTGAATGGCCCGCACGGTTTCATCGGCGCAGTGAAACATGCCGGTATCGAAGATGACCGATTTTTCCGGTGTGAGCAGCAGATGAAAATCGCACCCTTTGCTCGGCACGAGCCTTTTTGTCTGTAACATGTATCCTCCTGACGTTGTACGAAAACTCGGAAGTCGTCCGACTTCCGAGTTTCCGACGGTCAATGTGTTTGTGCTTTATTTCGATGCTTCATCCAGAGCCTGAGTGATATCCCAGATGATATCATCGGCATCTTCCAGTCCGACGGAGAGACGTACGAGGCACTTGGAGAAACCGGCCTGTTCCATTTCTTCGTCCGTGTAGGTGGAGTGCGTCATGCTGCCCGGATGCTGAATCAGCGTCTCGGCATCGCCCAGGCTTACGGCCAGCGTGCAGAGCTTGACATTGTTCATCATTTTCTCGGCTAGTTCGGGCGTTTCGACGTCGAAGGAAATCATGCCGCCGTAGCCTTTCAGCTGCTTTTTGATTGTGGCAGCATCTTCGTGACTCGCAAGGCCGGTGTAGTACACTTTCGTGATGCGCGGGTCTTTTTCGAGCGCTTCGGCGATCTTCATCGCGTTTTCGCTGTGCTTCTGCATGCGGATTGTGAGGGTCTTAAGTCCGCGGTTGACCAGGAACGCTTCCTGTGCGCCGAGCACGGAGCCGGTCAGGTCTTTGAGTCCGATTCCCTTGATGGTGCCCATCAGCTCTGCGGAGGAGGCTGCAAATCCCGCGATGACGTCGCCGTGTCCGTTCAGGTACTTCGTTGCACTGTGCACGACGATGTCGGCGCCGAGTTCAAGCGGTTTGCAGATCAGGCCGGTTGCAAATGTGTTGTCGACGACGACGAGGCAGTCTTTGTTCGCTTCGTGCGCGATCTTTGCGACTTCTTCGATGTCGGGTACTTTCATCGTCGGGTTGGCGATTGTCTCAAAGTAAACCATATCGGTCTTTTTTGAGACGGCCTTTTTAACCGCTTCCAGATCTCTCGTATCGATGAACTCAACGTCGATGCCGTAGCTTGGCAGCTTGTGGCAGAACAGCGAAAATGTGCAGCCGTACAGCGCTTTATCCGCGACGAGCCGGTCGCCGGCTTTCAGGAAGGCTGTGGTCGATGAAGAAATCGCACCCATGCCCGATGCAAATGCGCAGCAGGCTTCGGCGCCTTCCAGATAAGCCACTTTTTCTTCGACCTGGGTCGTCGTAGGCGATCCGAGTCTGCTGTAGATGTAGCCGCCCTCTTTACCGGCAAAGCGCGCCGCACCCTGGGCCGTGTTCTCGAATTCGAATGTCGATGTCTGGAAAATCGGCATCTGCAGAGAACCGTAAGGATTCATCCCGTGTTTTTCGCCGTGAATGATCTTCGTATCCGGACTAAATTCTCGTTTGCTCATTATACTCTCCTTTTGAATGCAATAAAATTGCAGCAATACTTTTCACTGAAAGTATATGCTTTTAGGTGTAAAACTTCAAGTCTAAAAGCAAAATCTATGACATCAGGCCGGCATGCAGCCGGCCTGATGTCGATCCGACTGCGCAATGCGCACTCGGTCTATCACAAAATGAGTAATCCTGTAAGCCGGGTTCTGTGTTCGGCAATCATCTGTCTAGGCGCATCGTTACCGGTGCGCTCAAGCGACCTACCTCCCGGGAAGCGACGGGCCGCCGCCTTTCAGGCACTTTGCGCTCAACGCGCAGTTACCTCCCTGCTTGGTCTTGCTCCGAATGGGGTTTACACGGACGCGGAGCCGTTACCGGCCCGCCGGTGAGCTCTTACCTCACCTTTTCACCCTTACCGCTTGCGCGGCGGTTATTTTCTGTTGCACTTTCCTTAGGGTCACCCCCACCGGACGTTATCCGGCATCCCTGCCCTGCGGAGCCCGGACTTTCCTCATGCTGCGAAATTCCTTTCGCCCACGCGACTGCCCGGATTACTCATTGTTGTGCGGTAAAATATAGTCGTACGGATTTTGAACGACTTCGCTTTCGACCACGGTCAGAGCGCCTTCGCTCTTGGACCGCAGCTGAGCGGCCATGTTTTCCACGAAGATGCGTTCCGTACCGTAGTGGCCGGCATCGACAACGGCGAGTCCCGATTCTCTGGCCCGCTGCGCTTCGTGGTGCTTAATATCTCCGCTTACGAACACATCGGCACCGGCGCAAAGTGCGCCCTGATAGTACTCGCCTCCACCGCCGCAGCAGACGGCAATTTTCTGTACCAGCCGGCTCCTGTCGCCCGAAACCTTAATGCCGCCTGGATTTCCCAGCGCGCGATTCAGGCGCTCCAGGAACTGATAAAACGGCAGCGGTTCCGGAAGCATGCCGACGCGTGCCAGCGTGCTCTCTTCGAATCCCTTCCCGGGCATGTTCAACCTCGAGAAGCGCTGAATGCCCAACAGTCCCATCAGATAGTCGTTGTTGCCATTTTTTGCCGAATCGAAACACGTATGCGCAGCGTAGACGGAAATGCCGCTGCGGATCAGCCGTACGATATAGTCGCCTTCGATCGTCGCCGAGTCGATGCTGCGCAGCGGGTCGAAGATCAGAGGATGGTGCACGACGATCATGTTTGTGATCTTAGAAACCGCCTCTTCGATGACTTCGCCCGTAATCTCCAGCGCCACGAGCACCCGTTGTACTTCTTCGTTTCCGTAATCGATTTGAAGCCCCGAATTATCCCAGGGCTCCTGAATGGAAAGCGGTGCGATATCGTCCATCAGTCCGAGCCAGCTTTTCATGTTCATAACAACGCCACCTTTTCCTGCAACTGCTTGATGCGATCCGTCAGTTCCACCCGCCTCGAAGCCGCAGCTGCGCCTTCTTCATTCGACAGTCCTTCGAGTACCGCCTGACTTTCTGCGATCTTTGCATCCAGAAATGCAGGCAGCAACCGATCTCCTTTTGCGAACAGGACGGGGCTGATTTCGTAGTCGATCGAAGACCAGTCGCACGCAGTCGCTGCCATCTCGCCGCTTGCCCCGACCGCATCCGCGCGTTCCGCTTCGATGATCTCGCAGAACCGGTGCCGCTCGCGGCAGAGAAATTCGCTGGTAATGATATAACCGTTTTCCGTAACCCAGCGTCGCACCAGTTCCGAATGCGACTGCGGCTGAAGGATAAACCGTTCAAACGATGAAGTTTTTGACGGATCATCGAGGAGAATTCCCTCCATCGTGCGACCGCCCATACCAGCGATGATGACGACCGACACCTCGCCGCAGTCCAGGACGCGCAAGCCGCTGCCTCTGCGGATATCGCTCTGCGGTATTCTCAGGCCGGCCGCTTCGATGTTCTGTTTCGCCTTCTGCAGCGGTCCTGCTTTGCTGTCGGTCAGTATGACACGGGGCGAACGACCGGTCTGCAGCAGTTCGATCGGAATCTGCGCGTGATCCGTCCCGATATCTGCGACGGTCTCCCCCGGACGAACCAGGTCGGCGACGGCCTGTAAACGCTCCGATCGCACTCGTCTGCATTCGTTCACGTCTGCTACCTTTATTCGAGATAATCGCGCAGACGCTTGCTGCGATTCGGATGCCGGAGCTTGCGAAGCGCTTTGGCTTCAATCTGACGAATCCGTTCGCGCGTTACCTTAAACTGCTGCCCGACTTCCTCCAGGGTGCGTGCGCGCCCGTCGTCGAGCCCGAACCGCAGTCGAAGCACTTCCTGTTCGCGATCCGTCAGCGTGGAGAGCACTTCGACGAGCTGCTCCTTCAGCATGGAAAATGCAGCCGCATCCGCGGGCGACGGCACGTCTTCATCCGGTATAAAATCGCCGAGGTGGCTGTCTTCTTCTTCGCCGATCGGAGTCTCCAGCGAAACAGGCTCCTGGGCGATCTTCGAAATTTCGCGCACCTTTTCGACGCTGATCTCCATCTCGGCTGCGATCTCTTCCGGCGTCGGATCTCTGCCGTATTCCTGCAGCAGTTGACGCGTAATCCGGATCTGCTTGTTGATCGTCTCGACCATGTGGACCGGAATTCGAATCGTGCGCGCCTGATCGGCGATGGAGCGCGTAATGGCCTGCCTGATCCACCACGTCGCATAGGTGCTGAACTTGAAGCCCTTACGCCAGTCGAACTTGTCGACCGCTTTGATCAGGCCGAGGTTTCCTTCCTGAATCAGGTCTAAAAACAGCATGCCGCGACCGACGTATCGCTTCGCGATGCTCACGACAAGCCGGAGGTTCGCTTCGCATAAGCGCTGCTTGGCCTCTTCGTCGCCCTGCTCCATCCGCTGCGCCAGCTCCATCTCCTCTTCGGCAGTCAGAAGCGCGACTTTTCCGATTTCTTTGAGATACATGCGAACCGGATCGTCCACGGCCACCCCCTTGGGGACGGATTCCACGTCGTCCTCGGACGCTTCGGCGACCATCTCCTCCAGGTCCGCTTCGTCACCGGAATCGATGGTGACGATCTCAAAGTCCTCCGGATTCGCTTCCGTCACCACTTCGACACCCTGCAGTTCGAGATAGTCGTACACCTGGTCCTTCTGTGCCGGAGCGAACTCCATCGCGGTCAGCGTATCCTCCACTTCCCGGAATGTAACCGATCCGCTCTTCTTGGTGCTTTCAATAAATTCGGTCAGCCGAGCGACCTTTTTTTCGTCTTGCATGTCGATGCCGTAAGACATAGCCTTCACCCTACCTTTGCTGTGCTTGCTGTATCATCATAAATTCCTTCATCAGCTCGTCGAGCCGCTGCTGGTCGCCCGAAGCTTCCGCAGCGGTGAGCAGTGCGATGATTTCTGTTTTTCTCTTTTCCAGACGCCGGTCCTGCAGCTTGGCGATGCAGTCTGCATAGACCTCTTCGTCTTTTTCGCCGATCTGCACCGTCGAAAGTATCTCGTTCAGATACGCTGTGGCCTCTTCGTCCAGCGCATCCGTGATTTCCTGCACATCCGGCTCTTCATCCTCGTCCGCAAGGTCCGAAAGCGCTTTATATATGCGCATACCGGCAGGTGTTCGTATCGCTTCCGAATAATCCCGGAGTCCTGCGATGTATTCGCTTCTCAAAAAAGCCAGGCGGATCAGCATCTTTTCGAGCGACAGACCGGCTTCATCGTCGACTGCCGGTTGCCCTTCGCTTCTCGCAGCCGGCTCTGCGACCGTTCCTGCGGTTACGCTCCGTCCGGAGAGGCCCTGAACCTCCCGCCTGAGCGCACCTTCGGATACGCGATATGTACGGGCAATTTTTCCGATGTACAGATCGGCTTCCACTGGAGTCAGCCCCTGCAGAATGTGTGCCACCTGTTGCAAAAAACGCACGCTTTGCATCGTGTCTCTCAAATCGAATTGTTTTTCGAGCAGCGAAATTTTAAAATCGACGTCCGGTACAGCCTGTCGTTCGATCAGAGCCAGGAACGCTTCCCTTCCGTTTTTCTGTACATACGCATCCGGATCTTTTCCTTCCGGCACGTTCAGAATTCTTACGTACAGGCCTTCCTGACGCAGAACATCAGCGCCGCGGAGCGCCGCATCGATTCCCGCCTGGTCCGAATCGTAGCACAAGACGACTTTGTCGGCGTATCGCTTTATAAGCCGCGCCTGCTGCACCGTGAGCGCCGTACCCAGCGAGGCACACACGTTGTGGATTCCGTGCTGATACAGGCTGATGACATCCGTGTAGCCTTCCACGAGAACGGCGTATCCTTCTTTACTGATCGGACTTCGGGTCAGATTCAGACCGAACAGGTTATTTTTTTTCTGAAATGCGGCCGACTCCTGCGAGTTTAGATATTTCGGCTCACCGGCCCCCAGTATCCGACCGCCGAACCCGATGACCTTGCCTCTGGCATTGATGATGGGAAACATCACGCGCGAGCGGAATTTGTCGTACAGCCGTCCATTTTTCTCTGAGATGAGCCCGAGCTCCAGCAGCATGTCTTTTTCGAACCCCTGCGCAACCAGTGCGTCGGTGAGGCTGTTCCAGGATTCGTCCGCATATCCGATGCCGAACGCTTTCAACGTCGCCGGCTCGATGCCCCGGCCGGTCATGTACGTCAGCGCCGGGTTTTTGCTTCCGGCAAACATGGTGAAGAAGAAACGGGCTGCCTGTCGGTTGATTTCGTAGTACGCCTCCCGGCTTTTCCCGCCGGCTTCGTACGTATCCGGAATGACGACGCCGCACGAGGTAGCCAGACGCTCGACTGCCTCCGGAAACGACAGGTTGTAATAGCGCTGGATGAACTCGATTACGTCCCCGCTCGCTCCGCATCCGAAGCATGTAAACCGCTGCCTGGAATCGGACACGACAAACGACGGCGTCTTTTCGCTGTGAAACGGGCAGAGCCCCTTGAGGTTCGTGCCGGCTCTCTTCAGCGGGACAACCTGAGACACGACATCGGTTATGTCGCATTTGCTTTTGATTTCTTCGATGACCGATTGATAACTGCGACGTGCCACACCATCCCTCCGTTCGCTCTGTCTCATAGGATATATACGACGCAAACGGACCGTTTCCTTTATCGGATTACGTTATCTTCCATCCGGTCGGGAGAAATTTTGCCGTGTATACGTTGATGGCATACCGGTCGGTCATGCTGGCGATGTGGTCTTTGACGAGCTCCTCGGCGCTGTCGTTTTCGAGCAGCTCCGGCAGATCGCATGGAAGCAGATCGGGGTTTTCCAGATAGTAATCGTATAGGGAAAACACGAGGTGACGGATTTTGTCCAGCTCCGAGTCCTGCTTAACGATGGGACTGTGATAAACGCGCTCGAACATAAATGCGCGCAGCTTGTCCATGTAGCGTTTCGCCTCTTCGGATTGAAAAATACCGTCCTTGCCGTCGCTTTCGCGTACGAGGTCGCGCACGAGTGCGTCGATCCTCGACCGGTGATCCGGCCCCAGATAGGCGATGCAGTCAGCCGGCAGCTCTTCTGCGCAGATGATCCGTCCGCGGATCGCATCGTCGATATCGTGATTGATATAGGCGATTCGGTCGGACATCCGGACGACCTGCCCCTCCAGCGTAAAAGGAATGCCTTTGCCTGTGTGGTTCAGTATGCCGTCTCGCACCTCTTCGGTCAGATTCATGCTCCGCCCTGCGTGGTTGCGGTCCAGTACATCGACCACCCTCAGGCTCTGAACGTTGTGCTGGAATCCGCCCGGATGCCGTTCGTTGAGATACACCTCCCCGTTGTGCCCAAACGGCGTGTGACCGAGGTCGTGCCCCATGGCGATGGCTTCCGTCAGATCTTCGTTCAGCGCCAGCGCTCTGGCGCACGTCCTTGCAATCTGCGCTACTTCGAGCGTGTGCGTCAGGCGGGTTCTGAAGTGATCGCCTTCCGGAGCGAGAAATACCTGCGTCTTGTGCATGAGGCGTCGCAATGACTTCGAGTGGATGATCCGATCCCGGTCGCGCTGAAAGTCCGTGCGCATGCTGCAGGGTTCCTCCGGCATCTTCCGGCCTCTGGAATCGGCCGACTTCGCTGCATACGGAGACAGATATTCGTATTCCTGCCTTTCGAGGTGTTCTCTTGCAAGCATCTCTCTACCTCTCTGAGCGCTTCTGTTTTGAGCACTTCTGTGTTTCGCTCTGCGTTTCCATGCTATCTTATAATTTCCTATACTTTCGTCGATCCGAATCCTCCGGTTCTGGAGGATTCGGCGCTGTCGCTGTGAGTGATTCCAAACGGAACGAAAATGCCTTGAACAAAGGCTTTCCCTGCATCCAGAGACAGCGTCCGCTCCTGACGGCTGTCGTTGGTGATGCGCACCAGGATGTGGCCCTGATTTTCCGCTCCGTAATAATCCGAATCGACGATGCCCACCGTGTTGTCGAGCTGAAGGCGGTAAGTAAAGCCCAGTCCGGATTTTGGACAGATCAACAGCATCCAGCCTTCATCGATTCTCACCCGAAGCCCCGTAGGAACCGTCATCGATGAACCCGGCGCCAGTGCAAGCGGCAGAGGCAGAAAGACGTCGTACCCTGCTGAACCGGTCGTCGCCCGTATCGGCATCTTCAGCGCCTCGTAGGCTTCTTCGATGCGGTTGCGTTCCGCGCATACTCCTGCGTCCAGGCAGTCCTGCACAAAGCGGGTTTTTTCTACTTTTTCGAATGCTGCGACTCTGTTCACTGCGTTTCTCCCGTCGTGCTCATCCCGGACATCATGTGTTTGAGGTTCAGTTTTTTCCTGCTGATTGACACGCCGCTGTACGAGGAAAAATCTCCGATCTGACGGCATATTTCCTGCACTTCGTCGAGGCTCACCGCATCGATGTCGGCCATCACTTCTTCAGAAGTGAAAATGCGGTTGAGCAGCAGCATGTTTTTCCCAAGCCGGTACATGCGGCCGTTCATGCTCTCCAGGCTGAATACATATCCGCTCTTTAAGCGCTGCTTAACGACTTCGATGTTCTCCTGATCCAGGCCCTCGCGGCGCAGAATCGAAAGTTCGGTTTCGATCGCGGAAAGCGTCTCTTCCTCCTTGCCGCAGCCGATGCCGGCGTAGATGAAGTACATCCCCGTCCGCCGATAGCTCGATGCAGCGCTGTACACCGAATAGGCCAGGCCGCGCTCTTCCCGGATGTTCTGAAACAAGCGGGAGCTCATGCTGCCACCCAGAACATCGTTTGCAATCGCTTGTGCATAATACAGCTCGCTGCCGAGCGACACCCCCTGCCGGCCGATGGCGATGTGAGTCTGGCCGATGTCCTTGGATTTTGAATTGTAACGCTGTCCCGGACTGGGGTCAGAATCGGGAACGCTCAGCGACTTTTCGGGAAACGGAGCCAGTGCCCACTCCAGCTGCTCAAACAGAGCCGCACGGTCAAACGATCCCACAACGGATACCACGATATTGTCCCGGGTATAGTGATTCTCTATGTAGCGAATCATCTTCGGACGCGACATGCGGCCCAGGCTGCTTTTCGTGCCGATGATCGACGGAGCCAGGCCGCTGTCTTTCAAAACCGACTGCGACAGCAGATCGATGATGTGATCGTCGGGCGTGTCCTGGATCATCTGCATTTCTTCGAGTATAACACCCCGCTCTTTATTTATTTCGACCGGATCGAACACAGAGTTGCACAGCATATCCAGCAAAATATCCACCGCTTTAGGGAAATGCTCGGACAGAGCTTTGATATGGTAGCACGTCGCTTCCTTGCCGGTAAACGCATTGATGCTCGCTCCCAGATCGTCCACGTCGACGGCAATCTGCTTAGCGGAACGCGTCTCCGTTCCCTTGAACATCATATGTTCGATAAAGTGCGATATACCGGCTTGGTCCATCTCTTCTTTTGCTGAGCCGGCGCCGATCCACAGCCCGATGCAGGCCGCACGGGCATCCGGCATTTCTTCTGTTACAACCCGAACGCCGCACGGGAGGCAGGCTGATTGAATCATAGCTATCCTTTCTTCGCTGTTTGCGTTAATTCGCTTAAGGCCCCATTAAAAAGAGCAGACCTGAAACAGATCGTCTCGGAGGTCCGCTCTTTGTCCAAGTGCTTACGCTTTGATAATCGGCTCGTCTTCCAGACCTTTTCTGGAAAGATTGACGCGTCCCTGGCCGTCGATTTCTTCGACTTTAACCGTGACGACATCCCCGATATTCAAGACATCCTCGACTTTGTCGATCCTCTTTTTATCGATCTTGGAAATGTGCAGCAGTCCGTCCTTGCCCGGCAGCAGTTCGATAAACGCACCGAACGTCATGATGCGCACGACCTTCCCGGTGTATACGTCGCCCACTTCCACTTCTTTGACCAGGAGTTCAATCTGCTTCATCGCAGCGTTGGCGGCTTCCAGATCGGGAGCACCGATGTAGATGAGGCCGTCGTCGTCGATGTCGATCGATGCACCGGTCTCAGCGATGATCTTGTTGATAGTCTTTCCACCCGGTCCGATGACGATGCGGATTTTATCCACATCGACGTGCATGGAGATGATTCTGGGTGCGTAGGGTGACAGCTCCTCTCTGGGCCGGTCGATTTCGTCGAGCATCTGATCCATGATATGCATGCGTCCTTCGCGCGCCTGTTTTAGCGCATCCCAGAGCACCTCTCTGGACAATCCGTGTACTTTGATGTCCATCTGAATGGCGGTGATCCCTCGTTCGGTTCCCGCAACCTTAAAGTCCATGTCGCCTAAAAAGTCTTCCATGCCCTGGATGTCGGACAGGATGACCATCTTGCTCGTGCCGTCTTCTTCGACGCGCTCGATGAGCCCCATGGCGATGCCGGCAACCGGTGCCTTGATTGGCACACCGGCGTCCATGAGCGCCAGACAGCTTCCGCATACGGCCGCCTGCGAGGTCGAACCGTTCGAAGAAAGGATTTCGGATACGACGCGGATGGCGTAGGGGAACTCCTCCACTTCGGGCAGAACGGGCAGCAGCGCCTTTTCCGCCAGTGCTCCGTGTCCGATTTCCCTGCGGCCCGGGCCGCGCAGCGGCCTCGTTTCGCCGACGCTGTACGGCGGGAAGTTGTAGTTGTGCATGTAGCGCTTTTCGGTGTCTTCGCTGATGCCGTCGAGCGTCTGCGCGTCGCCGATCGTACCAAGCGTTACAATCGACAGAGCCTGCGTCTGTCCTCTGGTAAACAGGCCGGAACCGTGCGGTCTGGGAAGGATCCCCGTTTCGCACCAGATCGGCCGGATTTCGTCTGCCTTCCGGTTATCGGGACGAATGCCGTCGTCCAGAATCAGGGAGCGTACCTGCTCCTTGGTGATATCGTAAAGCACCGCAGCGATATCGGACTTATTGTCCGGATAAACTTCGGCGAAGTGTTCTTTCGTTTCGTCTTCGACTGCATCCATGTTGTCTAAGCGCTCCTGCTTGTCGAACGTCTGAATGGCTGTGCGCATGCGCTCCGTTGCATAGGCGCGAACCGCCTCGTCGATGTCGGCCGGAACACTCTTCAGTTCGATGTCCAGTTTCGGCTTGCCGACCTCGGCTACGATTTCTTCAATAAAGACCACGAGTTTTTTAATTTCTTCGTGTGCAAACATGATCGCATCCAGGATGTCGGCTTCCGGCACCTCGTCGGCGCTGGCTTCGACCATCATGACTGCGTCCTTCGTGCCGGCAACCGTCACGTGCATGTCGGACGCTTCGCGCTGAGCCAGGTTCGGATTGATGATCATCCGGCCATCCACTCTCCCCACGTTTACAGCAGCCGTCGGACCTTCCCATGGAATGTCGGAAATGGACAGCGCCACGGAAGAACCGATCAGCGCAGCGATCTCCGGACTGCAGTCCAGATCGACGCTCATGACGAGCGCAACGACCTGCACGTCGTTTCGGAAGCCCTTGGGAAACAAGGGCCGCAATGGGCGGTCCATCAGCCGCGATGTAAGCACTGCCTTTTCGGACGGGCGCCCTTCCCTCTTGATAAATCCACCGGGGATTTTACCGGCCGCATACATTTTCTCTTCGTAATCGCAGGTCAGCGGAAAGAAATCGATGTCCGGTCTCGGCGCTTTCGAAACCACCGCTGTCACATTGACGACCGTATCGCCGTAGCGCACCATGACCTGACCGTTTGCCATTTCGCAGACTTTTCCGATTTCCAGCTGCAGCAGGTCTCCGCCAAGCGCTGTCTTGAACGTTCTGTAATTTTCAATTCTCATTCTTTTTACCCTTTCTGTTCGGGTCCGGCTTGACAAGTTAACTTATTGTCCGACTTCCGTCCAATAAATTAAGTTCTCAAGCCTGACCCATTGTTCTTCAAAAACAGGGGCGGGGAGTTCCCCGCCCTGATAATGCACTTACTTTCTAAGGCCCAGACGCGAAATCAGTGTTCTGTATCTCTCGATATCCTTCTCTCTGAGATAGTTGAGCAGATTTCTTCTCTGTCCGACCATTTTCAGGAGCCCTCTCCTGGAGTGGTGATCCTTTTTGTGGATCTTCAGATGCTCGTTCAGGTCGTTGATCCGGTATGTGAGGACTGCAACCTGGACTTCCGGCGAACCTGTGTCGCCTTCGTGCGTTTTGTACTCGTCGATGATGCCTTGCTTGATTTCCTTTGTAATCATTTCTTTCTCCTTTTCCTGTTCGCCTGCAGCCGTGTACGGCGTCGGAGAATCGCCGAACCCAGCGGTAGGTACGTTATGACACTGTATACTAACACAACGGCGCTTGTTTGTAAACCGCTCTTTCTCTGTGGATGCGCCTTGCGAGCTCGCAGTCCGCGTCAATCTGGGCAGACAAATCTTCGATCGAAGAAAAGGTCTGTTCCTCGCGCAGCAGCGATATAAATTCTACCCGGACATCCGTCCCGTAAATGTCCCGGTCGAAGTCAAAGATGTGCGTTTCGGCATTCTTCAAAAAATGGCCGACCGTCGGTTTTTTACCCACGTTCGTAATCGAATCGTGCCACTGACCGCCCGTTTTAGTCCGGCTCAGATAGACGCCCGAAAGCGGAAGAACCATCGACAGATCCAGTGCCAGATTGATCGTCGGAAAACCGATGGTACGCCCAAAGCGCCGACCTTCGATCACGTGGCCGGAAATCGCGTAGCACCTTCCGGTAAAACGGGTGTAGTGCTCCATATCTCCGCGCTCGACGGCTGCCCGGATCGACGTGCTGGAAACGACTTCGCCGTCGATGTCGACCGGCGATAACACCGTTACCCGGTAACCCAGCGACTGTCCCATCGCCTGCAGAATGTCGGGCGTACCCGAGGCTCTGTAGCCGAAGCGGTAGTTGAACCCGCAAAACGCTTCGCGCATTCGAAGCGAATCGAACAGCAAATCCCTGCAGAATTCAGGAGGGGTTTGCGTGCGCATCGCCTGGTTAAATTCAAAGGAAAACAGATACTCCACGCCCATGCGGTCGAGGATGTGCGCTTTTTCTTCGAATGTGATGATGTTGCGGATGACGGGTTTCCCGGCAATCACATTGCTGGGATGATTGGAAAATGTAAAAACGGACGGCACGAGCGCCTGCTGCTTCGCCTTTTGGATGCACGCACCGATCAGCGCCTGGTGACCGATGTGAACTCCGTCAAAATTTCCAAGCGCAACTGCGGTTTGCCCGATGTTTTTCACCTCGTCGATGGATCGGAAAATCTTCAATTCAACACCTTCAGTATCCGATATCCCTTTCCTTTTTCCAGACAGGCCGTTCCGAGCAGCCGCTCTCCGGCATACACCGCGTAGCGTCCTGCTGTGCCCGCCTGCACGCTATTCGCCCTTCCAATCCGGTCTGCAAACGACGGATTGCCGTTTAAAAACAAAGCGGCACCCAGCTCATCGACATCGAGGCGTCGCAGCGTCCTGACACCTTCGGACAGCGGAAGCAACAGAGAAGCAACCCCGTCCCGCCCCGAAGCCGTTACACGCTCCAGCGCATGCGATGAATTCAGATCCAGCCCCGATGACCCGGTGCGGAGCAGGAAGCTCATGCTTGCCCCCGTTCCTAAGTTCAGACCCAGATCATGACAGATCGTACGCACATACGTGCCTTTCGAGCAGCGAATATCGAAGAGAGCCCGGCCGTTTTGTGCGTCGTATCGAATCAGCCTGATTTTATGAACGGTGATGCGGCGGGGTTCGGCCTCGACCTGAATTCCCTCTCTCGCATAGCGGTACATCCTCTTCCCTTTGATCTTCACTGCGGAATAAGCGGGAGGTGTCTGCATGATGTCGCCTTCGAACGACTGCAGTGCGTCCCGGAGCGCTTCCTCGCGGATCGGTTCGAGCCCGGCTCGACGGTCTTCGAGTAAATTGCCCCAGATATCCTGCGTATCCGTAACCACACCGAGCAACGCCTCGCAGCGGTACGATTTATCCTCGTCTTCCATGTACTCGATCAGGCGGGTCGCCTGTCCGAAGCAGAGAGGCAGCACGCCGCATGCATTGGGATCCAGGGTTCCCGTGTGGCCGATTCTTCGCAGCCCGGTCGCCTTTCGCAACACAGCAATGCAGTCATGCGACGTCATGCCGGCGGGTTTCAGCAGATTCAGGATGCCGTTCATTGCGCCAGCTCCCGCAAGACGGCCTCCCGGACGATGCGGATCGCCTCCTCGAGCGGAGCTGCGATTGTGCATCCCGCTGCCTTTCTGTGCCCTCCGCCGCCGAGACGGTGGGCAATGCTGCCCACATCAGCATAGGATTTGGAGCGGAAACTTGCTTTGTAGGTATCAACGCCCTTTTCGCGCAAAAATACCGCCACTTCCACGCCCTGGATGCTGCGCAGGCGGTCGATGACGGTTTCCGTCTGATCCGGCGTTCCGCCGAGCTTTTGTATCTCCTCCAGCGTCAGATGCCCGATGCAAGCCTTTCCGTCCGCGAACAGCTGCATCGACTCCAATGCGCCGGCTTCGAGCCGGAGCTGAGAGAGCGGTATGTTATCGTACACCGCATTGCAGAGCGGAACATGGTTTAGGCCGTAGTCGTACAGTTCCGCAACGAGGAGATGCGTAGTGCGGTCTGCATTTGAATAACGAAACGAACCGGTATCGGTCAGAATGGCTACGTACAGTGCATCGGCGATTTCCGGAGTAATGGCCGCACCGAGCTTCCGGATCAGGTGGAAGACGGGAATACCGGTAGCCGCTGCATCCGGATCGACATAGCACTCTTCCGCGAAATCAGCGTGCAGCAGGTGGTGATCGATGCAAAGCGTCTTTTCGGCCCCGTAAAACGCTTCCTTCCGGTCTTCGACGCGAGAGGCATCCCCACAGTCGACCGCCATACTCACGTGGGCGGTGCCGGCGGTTTCCCGCACGCAGTATCCGTTGTCCAGGAAAGCCAGATACTCCGGAATATCCTCGTTCACCAGAATGCTGCAGTTCTTCCCGAGCTGCCGTAAGGCGATGCACAGCGCTACTGACGAGCCCAGGGCATCCCCGTCCATATGGATGTGCGGAAACAGCAGGATGCTGTCCGCTTCTGTCAGCGTTTTCTTGATGCGGTCCAGGCAGGCCGCTGATTTCCGTTCGCACTTCGCCACGGGACTACTTTTCCTCTTGCTCTTGTTCTTGTTCTGCGCCTTCGGCCTCCGGCGTTGCGAGACTCGACAGAATCTGATCCATCTTTATGCCGTACTCAAGCGACTCGTCGATGCGAAATAGGAGTTCGGGTGTGTGACGGATGCGAATCGCCCTGGCAAGCTCGGTACGAATGAAACCGCGACTGCGCTCGAATGCGGCGAGCACGCTCTGCTTCTCTTCCGCAGAGGCCGCCGGCTCATCGCTCCCTCCGGTTACCGTTATGTAGATTGTTGCATAGCTCGCATCCCGCGTCACATCCACGGCGTTGATGCTGATCAGTCCGCGAAATCCGGGGTCTTTCAGCTCACCCCGGATCAGCATATCGCTGATGATCTTGCGGATTTCTTCTCCCAGCCGTTGAGGCCTGTATCCTTTGCCCATTTTATCTCTCGATTTCCACCATGGCGAACGCTTCGATCAGGTCGCCTTCTTTGATATCGTTGTACTTCTCGATGCCGATGCCGCATTCGTAGCCGGCCGCAACTTCGCGCACGTCGTCCTTAAATCTCCGCAGAGAAGAAATGGTACCTTCGTGAATGACGATACCGTCGCGCACAAGACGGACTTTCGCATTGCGTGCCACCTTGCCTTCGGTCACATACGCGCCTGCAACGACACCGGCACCCGGAACCTTAAACGTTTCGCGAACCTCGATTTTACCCATGACCACTTCTTTGTAAATCGGATCGAGCATGCCCTTCATGGCCGCTTCGATGTCGTCGATGACCTCATAGATGATCCGGTAGGTTCGTATTTCTACTTTTTCCTGTTCCGCCATCGAGCTGACGGCGCTGCTCGGCCGCACGTTAAACCCGATGATGACTGCGTTGGAAGCGCTGGCAAGCAGGATGTCCGACTCCGTAACCGTGCCGACACCGCTGTGGATGATCCGCACTTTGACGTTTTCGTTCTGCAGCTTCTCCAGAGACTGCTCCAGCGCGCCGACCGACCCCTGCACATCGGCCTTGATGATCAGGTTCAGGTCGTGCACTTCGCCTTCTTCGATCTGGCTGAACAGCTGTTCCAGCGTAATCGAGGAGTTTCGCGCCAGCACTTCCTGCCGAAGCTTGAGTTTACGGCTTTCAGCGATTTCACGTGCAATGCGGTCTTCCGAGACCGCGTTGAACTCGTCACCCGCCTCCGGAACATCCGTCAGACCGGTCACCTCGACTGCGCGGGCGGGACCGGCTTTGCGAATCGTCTCGCCTTTCGTGCTCGTCATGGCCCGGATGCGTCCGCTGGATGTGCCGGCAACGATGGACATACCGGCCCGCAGCGTGCCGTTTGTAATCAGCAGCGTTGCCACAGGACCTTTGGCCTTATCCAGCCTGGCTTCGATTACGGTACCCATCGCAAGCCGGTTCGGGTTGGCCTTCAACTCGAGAACTTCGGCCTGAAGCAGGATCATCTCTAAAAGCTGTATCACGCCGTCGCCGGTCTTCGCCGATACCGGTACGCTGATAACGTCTCCGCCCCAGTCTTCGACGAGGATTCCCTGTTCGCTCAGATCCCGCCGGACGCGATCTGCATCCGCCCCGGGTTTATCCATCTTGTTGATCGCAACGATGACCGGCAGCCCGGCCGCTTTGGCGTGGCTGATCGATTCGATCGTCTGCGGTTTAACGCTGTCGTCGGCCGCAACGACCAGCACGGCGATATCCGTGATGTGCGCACCGCGCGCACGCATCGCAGTAAACGCTTCGTGCCCGGGAGTATCCAGGAACACGATGCGCTGCCCTTTCAGTTCGACTTCGGATGCACCGATGTGCTGCGTAATGCCTCCGGCTTCCTGATCCGTGACGTTCGTCTTGCGGATCGCATCCAGCAGAGACGTCTTTCCGTGGTCGACGTGCCCCATCACCGCGATGACCGGAGCTCTGGAAACGAGTTCGGATTCCTTGTCTTCGCGCAGATCCAGCCCTTCCTCGACGACTTCTTCTTCCACCTTGCTGACAACGACGTTGACGCCCAGCTCCATACCGAGCACGATGGCTGTCTCCTCGTCCAGATTCTGGTTGATGTTCGCCATGATGCCCATTTTCATGAGCACCATGATAGCATCGGATGTGCTGCACTCGAGCTGCTCGCAGAAACCGGCGACCGTGATGGGTACGGAAATGACGACGCTGCCCTCGGGCAGGTTTTCCATCATGACGGCCGTTTCGTCGATTTCTTCGACCTTTTCTTTTATCCTCCGGCGCTTTTTAGGCATGGCCTTCGTCAGATCCAGCGGCTTGCTTTCGAAGCGGTCTTTCCTCGTCTTCGCTTTTCCCTTGCGCGACTTGCGATCGCTCCCTCCGGCCGGCGCTGTGTAGACGAGCACGCGTTCCTTGCCATCGCCCTTCTTCGGCTCGGCTTCTTTTCTCTTACGGGGAGACTGTTCGGTCGAAGCCGGCTTACCGTCTTTTGAAGCGGGTTTATATTCCTTGGGCTTACGCTCTTTATCGGCTTTATCTTTTGCAGGAGCCTTTTTCGCAGTCTTCTGTGCAGGTTTCGGTTTCGGTTCGTCAGCTGCACGCCGGATGATTTTGACCCCGATGCCCGGCGTATAGTCGATTTCCGGTTCCTCTGCTTCCGGTGCTTCCTCCGGTTTGGGTTCGTCGACCGCCGCCGGTACCTCGGGAGCTTTCGGAGCGGCTGCAGCCGGCTCCTCTTTCTGAAGCGGGGCATCCTGCACTTCTGCAGATGCAGGAGAACTCGCTTCTTTTGAAATTTCTTTCGAAATATCTTTCGAAACATCTTCTTCGGGAACCTCGACCGTTTCCGGTTTCGCAGCTTCTACAGCCTGTTCTTCGGCTGCGTCGGCTTCCAGAACCGCAGGAACGACAAGTCCCGCCTCGGTCTCTACAGCCGGCGTTATCTCTTCCGGTTCGATTTCGATGTCCTGAGGCACTTCGCTCTTTTTTAGAGGGACAGCGCTCTTCGGCATGGCCCGGCCGATGGGCAGCGGGCGCACCGGCGGTGCGGTCTCCTGCCGTGTAGCCGGCAGGGGGCTGTCCGTCGCCGGAGTCGATATCGGTTTGGGAGCCAGTGCAGCTTCTCTGGCTGCCGCCTCTTTTTTTGCCCGCAGAGCCTGGGCTTCGATGATCGCTTTGTCGACAGCCTTAATCTGCACCTTGACGTCGCCGCTGTCTTTTGTTGCTTTTACCTTGCCGGACGCTTTGACGATCTTCGTCTCCGCTTTTTTTCTGCTGTTGGCGATGGAGTTTTTGACAACGAGCACGTCGATGTCTTCCAGCACGCTTGTCGTCGTCCGGTTTTCATATCCCAGCTCGTGCAGCTTTGCGATCAGTTCTTTGTTTGACAGCTCCAGCTCTTTTGCCAGTTCCTGGACCTTCATGGGCATTCGAACACCTCCTGCTATTGGTTCGTTCGTATATCGTTCTCGCGAAGCCATTCGAGCACATGCGCTTCCACGGCCTTGAATTCCTCTTCGCTGATAGGCTTGTTTAAACTTCTCGAGAAGGCATCTTTCTTTTGCGCTTTAGCCAGGCACGCGGGGTCGGGGCACACGTAGGCCCCCCGTCCGTTCATTTTCCCGCCCGGATCGAGCGCTATGTCGCCTTCAGGCGTTGCCACGACGCGGATCAGATCCCGTTTCGGCTTGGACTGCATGCATCCGATGCAGCGGCGCATAGGAACTTTATTCCTCTTCATCGTCCTCGTCTCCATCCGCTGAAACCGCGCCTTCTTCGCTTTCAGCTTCTTCTCCGTCGATGAGTTCCGCCACAATGGATTCGCCTTCGTCCGTCGCTTCTGCAGCTTCTTCAGTCTCTCCTGCCTCTCCAGCCGAAGCTTCCTGCTCAGTCTGCTGCTCGTCGGATTCCTGTATGTCGTCGTTTTCGAACTCGTCTGTGAATTCACTTTCCTCATCGGCGGATTCGTCCGGATAGTATTGAGAATGACTCTTGATGTCGATCTTCCATCCGCTGAGCTTTGCCGCCAGACGCACGTTCTGGCCCTCTTTGCCGATCGCAAGCGACAGTTGGAAGTCGGGAACGACGACGGTCGCCGCCTTTTCCTCTTCGTCGATGAGCACCATCTCCACTTTCGCCGGAGAAAGCGCGCTGCTGATCAACCGGCCGGGTTCGTCGCTCCACGTGATGATATCGATTTTTTCGCCGGACAGCTCTTCTACGACCGCCTGTACCCGGTTTCCGCGCGTGCCGACGCATGCGCCGACCGGATCGACATTTTCGTCGTACGTGCATACGGCGATTTTCGTCCGGGATCCGGCTTCTCTGGAAATGCTCCGGATTTCGACGATTCCGTCCTGAATCTCCGGCACTTCCAGCTCGAACAGGCGCTTAACCAGTCCGGGATGAGTTCTGGACAGGAATACCTGCGGCCCCTTGGTCGTTTTTTTGACGTCCATTACATATACTTTGAGACGCTGATTGACGCGGTACTTTTCTCCCGGAATCTGCTCGGTCGCGTTGAGGATGCCCTCGGCGCGCCCCATATTTATAAACACTTTGTCGTTGCTTATTCTCTGAACAACGCCCGTTACGACTTCGGTCTGGCGGTTGATAAAGTCGTCGTAGATCATGCTGCGCTCCGTTTCCCGGATGCGCTGTACGACGACCTGCTTAGCGGTCTGTGCCGCAATCCTGCCGAAATCCATCGGCGTAACCTGATATTCGATGATGTCTCCAATCTCGTATGCAGGATCGATTTCCTTTGCTTCGTCTACGTGTACTTCCACAAACGGATCTTCGACGACGTCGACGATGTTTTTCCTCATAAACACATCGATGTCTCCGGTTTCCCGGTCGATATTGACCCGCACGTTCTGAGAGGTGCCGTAGTTCTTTTTATACGCAGAGACCAGCGCGGATTCGATCGCTTCGATCAACAGATCCTTCGAAATGGCTTTTTCCCTTTCGAGATCCTCTACCGCTTGCATAAACTCTTTGTTCATTCTCCGTGTGTTCCTTCCTGCCTAGAAGACAATCGCTAATTTTACTTTGCTGATCAACGAAAGCGGTATGCAGTGCGTCTGCCCCTCCCCGTCGATGATGAATAGCTGTTCGCCATCCCGCTCTCCGAGGAGACCGTGCATCGTCTTCGACCCGTTAAAGGCCCGATACAGACTGACATCGACCGCACATCCTGAAAACCGCTTGTAATCGCTTTCTTTGAGAAGCGGGCGGTCCAGCCCGGGCGACGATACCTCCAGGTAGTAATTCTGGCGTATCGGATCCGCTGCATCCAGCTGCGCGCTTAAGAAGCGACTGATGATTTCACAGTCGTCCGTCCCCATGCGATCGTACCCTTCTTCGGTAAGCTTATCGACGAAAATTCGCAGATACCAAGAGTCGCCTTCTTTGACGAACTCCGTCCTGGACAGTTCGTAGCCGTGTTCAGCTCCGAATTCAGCCATCCACTCTTCGATGAGCGCCGATACGTTCTTTTTAGAGGCCAATCGCCTGTTCCTTCCACAAAACGAAAGAGTGGGCCCTCCCACTCTTCAGAAATAACTTACAACCTCAAGTATGCTACCATATTGACACTCATTTTGCAAGTTCTATTTTCTGGATCAGGCGCGTCAATTCAGGGACTATTTCGCTTTCGGGAACCGTCTTCAGCGGTTGCCCTTTCAGGAAAATCAACCCTTGTCCCTTGCCGCAGGCAACGCCGATATCCGCGCCGGCCGCTTCGCCCGGACCGTTTACCTCGCAGCCCATCACAGCCACCCGCAGCAGCGAGCCTTGCGCCGCGAGCGACTCGGATAGCGGCGCAAGCTCCCGGCTGATCCGCTCGGCCACCGCCTGCAAATCGACTCGGGTGCGTCCGCACGTGGGACAGGAAATGAAGTCGATGCCCGTCTGTCGCACACCGGCGGCTGTGAGAACCTGCTTTGCCAGCGCTACTTCAGAAACGGGATCACCGGTCAGGGAAATGCGCATCGTATCTCCGATGCCCGCAAGCAGCAGTGCGCCGAGCGCTACGGCAGACTTGACTCTGGCCGGTTCCCCGATGCCAGCCTCCGTGAGACCGATGTGCAGAGGAATGTCATTTTCTGCTGCAAACAGGAGGTGCGCCCGGTGGTTCATGCGCACATCTGAAGATTTAATGGAGACGACGAGGTCGGAAAAACCCGTATCCTGTGCATACGCAACCGCCCTGCAGGCGCTTTCGCACATCGCTTCTGCGCACGGCGCGCCGAAACGTTCGGTCAGATCTTTTTCCAGCGAGCCGGCATTGACGCCGATCCGCACGGGGATGCGGCAGGCCGCTGCCTTCATATAGATTTCCTTCAGTCTCTCCTTTCCACCGATATTACCCGGATTGATCCGTATCTTATCCGCACCGTTTTCCATCGCCAAAAGCGCCAGCCGGTAATCAAAGTGAATGTCGGCGACGACGGGAAGGGGCGACTTCTTTTTGATAGCGGAAAGCGCCTGTGCGGCTTCGCGGTCTGGGATTGCCACGCGCACGATTTCGCATCCGCACTCCGCCAGAGCATAAATCTGTTCGAGCGTCGCTTCGCAGTTGCGCGTATCCGTATTCGTCATCGACTGGATAGAGACGGGATGTCCCCCTCCGATCGTCACAGGGCCGCATCTCACAGCCCGGGTCGTCCTCCTCATATTCACCTCACAGCAGGAATTGAAATGCATCCTTAAACAACATAAAGACCATCAGTCCCATCAGAAACACCATGCCGATCGTATGGATCAGCGCCTCTGATTCGTCGCTGATGCGCCCTCCGCCCAGCGAGCGTATTACGATGAACAGCAGGCGCCCTCCGTCGAGCGCAGGCAAAGGCAGCATGTTGACCACCGCAAGATTCAGGCTGATCATCGCAGCGAGATACAGTACGCTGAGCCAGCCATACTTCGCCTGCTGGCCGATGATGCTGACAATCCCGATGGGCCCTGCGACATCGCTGGCCGAAGCGCCTCCGGATACGAGCCGAACCAGAAAGTGTCCCATTTCCGACAGCAGCGCCGCCGTCGATCGAAACGCATCCCGGGTGCCCAGCAGCAGGGAGTGAGATACTTCGGGCGTGATGCCGATGACCCGCCGGCCTTCTTCGTTGATGAGCACGCCGCTGTACAGGGTTTGCTCGATGCCGTCCCGCAGAACGGTCAACGGAATACGATCTTCCTTGGTGTTAGTAATCGCATTTACAATGTCTACCCATTCCCGCACAGATTCTCCGTTGACAGCGATGATTTCGTCGCCTGCGAGAAGCCCGGCTTCGTAGGCAGGAAAGCTTTCCGTAACCGTGCCCAGCACGTTCGTGTATGCACCCGCCTGCGTATGCACCACGGCGAGAATCACAATCGCTGCTACGACATTCATAAAAGAACCCGAGATGATGATCAATATTCTCGCCCACGCCGGCTGGCGATTAAACGCGCGCTCATTCTCGCTTTCTTCGTCTTCGCCTTCCATCTTGCAGTACCCGCCGATTGGGAAAAGCCGCAGCGAGTATTCAGTTTCGCCCTTTTTCCGCTGCACAATCGGCGTCCCCATGCCGATCGAAAACTCAATCACCGGTACACCCACCGCTTTCGCAGCGAGAAAATGGCCAAGCTCGTGTACGAAGATCAGGCCGCAGAACATGGCAATCGCTATAAGGGCAGTCGTCATAACCCACCTTTCTTTCCGTTTAAATTAGGGAGCGAACGCTCGCCCGGGTTCTTTGCTCCTCTTCGAGTATGCCTTCGATGGAAGCCGCATCCGACCCTCTGTGCGAACTCAGCACTTCCTCGATGCATTCGGCGATGCGGTGGAACGGTATAGTTCCCCGCAAAAACGCAGCGACCGCTTCTTCGTTAGCCGCGTTCAGGACAACCGGATACGAACCTCCCGCAAGCAGCGCTTCGCGTGCGAGCCGAAGGCATGGAAACGCCTCTTCGTCCGGTCGCTCGAACCGCAGGCAGCCTGCGTCCGCTAAATCCAGACGCTTTCCGACATCCGGCAGTCGATCGGGATACGAAAGAGCATACGCAATCGGTATTTTCATGTCGGGCCATCCGAACTGGCCGATCAGGGATCCATCGACAAATGAGACGGCCGAATGCAGAATGCTTTCGGGGTGAACCACCACATCGATGCGCTCGGGTGGAATATCGAACAGCCAGCGGGCCTCGATCACTTCGAGTCCTTTGTTCATCATCGTCGCAGAATCGACTGTGATTTTCTCGCCCATCGTCCAGTTCGGATGCGCGAGCGCCTGCTCTTTTGTAACGGAGCGCAGCTGTTCGCGCGTGTAGCCCCGGAACGGTCCGCCGGATGCCGTCAGCGTAAGGCGGTCCGCAGGCGCCTGATTCTGCAGGCACTGAAATATGGCGGAGTGTTCGCTGTCCACCGGAAGCAATCGAACGTTTTTCTTCTTTGCCAGGCTCATGATGAGAGCCCCTCCGGCAACCAGCGTCTCCTTGTTGGCCAGCGCCACATCTTTGCCCGTTAAAATCGCCGCCGCTGTCGGCTGAAGGCCGATCATTCCCACGAGTGCATTGACAACCGTGTGAGCCTGATCGCAAGAGGCCGTTTCACACAGCCCTTCCATACCCCGTGAAAATCGAATGTCAGGAAACCGTCGGGACAGAACCGCTGCAGCCTGTTCGCAGGCTACGGATGCAAATTCCGGCCGAAACTCTTCCAGTTGACTGGCAAACAGATCGATGTTGTGCCCGGCCGACATGGCGCAGATGCGAAACCGGTGTCCATGTGAGCGGACAACGTCGAGAACCTGGGTTCCCACAGAACCGGTCGAACCGAGAAGCGCGATGTATTTCATCTTCTTAAACAAATTCCTTTCAGGAAGCGATGGCAAAAACCGCGTAATAGTAGACGGCCGGCAGCGTAAAGAGTACGCTGTCGAAGCGGTCCAGTATGCCGCCGTGACCGGGGATCAGCGTACCGAAATCCTTGATGCCCGTCTTCCGCTTAAACGCCGACGCGACCAGATCACCGCTCTGAGCTGCTATAGAACCGATTAAGCCGATTGCGATGCTGTGCATCAGGAGGTCCGGGACAAAGATGACAGAAAACAGAGCACAGCACCCCATGCCACCCAGGAGACCGCCTGCAGCTCCCTCGATGGTCTTGTGCGGACTGAGCCTCGGGCTCAGCTTGTGTCTGCCGAAACGCGTGCCGACGAGATAGGCAAATATATCTGTACAAAACGCAGAGATGAGCGAGATCCAGATCAGCGCCGCCCCGCGTGGCAGACGTTCGATCAGCACCGCATGGGCGCTGAAGTATCCGATGTATGCCGTTACAAGCAGCGTGGCAGCCCCGCCGGTGATATCGCACTCGATGCCGGCCATGATCAAGAGAAGAGCGGATGCACCGAAAACGAACAGCCACAGCATCCAGATATTCGCCGACACCAGACCGGGTACGTCCATATGAATTCCGAAGGCGAGAATCGCATATAGCAAGGCGATGCATCCCAGAGATACAGCCTTCGAAGCGCGGATTTTGATGTGTTCGAGGCCGTTGATCAGCTCGACCGCACCGATGCATGCAACCACGAGTGCGACAGCTGCAAGCGCCAGACCGCCTGCGTACACAAATACGATCAGCGGTACCATCAACAGGGCGGATATGACTCTTTGCCTCATGCAAGCCCTCCGTATCTGCGATTGCGCAACTGATATTTGATCAGCGCCTTTTCGAATTCGTCCGGTGTAAAGTCGGGCCACAGGATATCGGTTACTACAAGCTCACTGTAAGCCGACTGCCACAGCAGAAAGTTAGACAGACGATACTCGCCGCCGGTGCGGATAATCACATCCGGGTCAGGAACGCCTCCCGAATACATCCGCTCGCTCATCGCCCCTTCGTCGATGCCGTCGAGCGTACGAGTACCCTCCTGCACATCGCGACACAGAGACTGCGCAGCCCGGACGATCTCCGCCCGCCCGCCGTAGTTGAGCGCAATGTTGAAGCGAAGTCCGGTATTGCCCTTCGTCGTGTCGATCGCCCGCTGAATTTCAGCTCTGGCATCGCCCGGCAACAGCGACCAGTCACCCCAGATGTTTACGACGACATTGTTTTCGTCGAGCTCGCGGATTTCTTTTCGAACATATAAGACGAGCAGCTTAAAAATTCCCAGCACTTCGTCTTCCGGCCTTCGCCAGTTTTCCGTCGAAAAAGCGTAGACCGTCAGGTGTGAAATTCCCAGCTGCGACGACCGCTTAACGATCTCCTTTAGCGCAATCATGCCCGCATTGTGTCCCTGCAGCCTCGGAAGTCCCCGCAGGCGGGCCCAGCGCCCGTTGCCGTCCATCACGATGGCTACATGCTTTGGAATCCGGTCCGGATTCAATTCGCTTTGTCCCGTTCCGCTCACAGTAAAACGTTCTCCTCCCTGAGTCGCAAAGAAAGCCGGGCAGGCCGGCTTTCGCAGGATCACCGATAATCATCCGGTATGGCGCACACCGTCAGAACATATCGATTTTGATAAATCTGCACCCGAACGACGCGTAAGCCGTTTGGATCGCCACCCTCTTCGGCCTTGCCAGTTACACAGATTTGAGGCTCCACGCCGACTTCTCCGAGGAGCGTAAGCGCCTCCGGAAGCCGGAGCCCCAGCACATCTTCGCACTGCATTTAAATTTCCATCAACTCTTTTTCTTTGTTGCTGATGATTTCGTCGATGTCCTTCATGCAATCGTCGGTCAGCTTCTGGATCTCGTCGAGGTCGTTCTTCAGATCGTCTTCCGTGAGATCGCCTTTCTTTTCCGCTTTTTTGAGATCGTCGTTGGCTTCCCTTCTCAGGTTGCGGATGGCTACTTTGGCATCTTCCCCCATCCTGCGGATGATCTTCGTGAGATCCTTTCTCCGCTCCTCCGTCAGCTGAGGAATGGCCAGACGAACGCTCTTTCCGTCATTGCTCGGGTTGATACCGAGGTTGGAAACCATGATCGCCTTTTCGATATCTCCGACGCTTTTGGGGTCGAATGGTGTAATTAAAAGCGTCCTTGGGTCGGGCACTGAGATGTTGGACAGGTTTTTAAGCGGCGTAGGCGTTCCGTAGTAGTCGACCAGAATCTGATCCAGAAGTGCAGCATTCGCTCTCCCGGCGCGAACCGTATTCAGATCGGTGCGCAGGACATTCAGGGTCTTTACCGTTTTCTTTTGATATACTTCTTGTGCGGTACTCATTGGTGCCTCCTTTTGTCGAGATTGCTTCTTCGGTTTGTAATCGGGCGTACTCAGCGGATCACCGTCCCTATATCTTCGCCCAGACAAGCCCTCATAATGCTGTTTTCCTCGGCAAGTCCGAAGACGTGCACGAGAATTCCGTTGTCTCTGCACAGCGATGCGGCCGTGGAGTCCATGACTTTTAAATCTTTTTCCAGCACATCCATGTGCGTCAGCTGCGTGTACATTTTGGCGTTCGGATTTAACGTTGGATCCGAATCGTATACGCCGTTTACTTTTTTTGCCAGGAAGATTACATCGGCTTCCATTTCTGCCGCGCGCAGCGCCGCCGTCGTGTCGGTGCTGAAAAACGGATTGCCCGTTCCGGCGGCAAATATGACGACGATTCCTTTATTGAGGTGTGACAGCGCTCTGCGCCGGATATACGGTTCGGCGATTTCGCGCATTTCGATAGCCGTCTGCACCCGGGTGGGTATGCTGATGGCTTCGAACGCATCCTGCAGCGCCAGCGCATTGATGACGGTTGCAAGCATCCCCATGTAATCCGCGGTCGCCCGATCCATGCTCTTGCTTGACCGGCCGCGCCAGAAGTTTCCGCCGCCGACGACGACGGCTACTTGAACGTTCAACGCAATCAGCGATTGAATGTCGTGAGCTACTTTGTCGAGCATCGACTCATCCAGGCCGAACTTGCTCTCTCCCGCCAGCGCTTCTCCGCTGATTTTCAGTATGATTCTCTTGTATTTAGGTTCCATTCGGTCCTCCGGCGCCGTCGGGCGCGGCCGCTGCAAATCATTCGTAAAATTATAGCATGTTTCGGAACTGTTTTCCAGTTTGGATGTTCGCCTGCTTGCGAAAACAGCATCGAACCGCTATAGTAATGAAAGACATCCGCAAAAGAAAACACATAGAAACAGGAGTATCCCATGAGCGATCACACGCTGTGCCTGCGCACAGACAACCCCGGCCCGCAAGGGCGCCTGCAGCAGGAAGTCGACTCGTTCTGTCTGCTGGACCGGCTCGGCATCGACTATGCCTGGCTGGACCACGAAGCAAAAATGACGATCGACGACTGCCGCGACCTCGACGACGTTCTGGAGATCGAGCTTTGCAAGAACCTCTTTCTCTGGAACAAAACGAGAGATTCGTTTTACCTGCTTATGATGCCCGGCGACAAGAAGTTTGTCACCAAGGACGTTTCGGCCTGCGTCGGAAGCAGTCGGCTTGAATTTGCACCCGGCTCCTATATGGAGGAATTCCTGAACCTGTCGCCCGGTTCGGTCAGCGTGCTCGGCCTGATGTACGACACCGGGCAGAATGTCCGGCTTCTGATCGACCGCGATGTGCTAGCCCGCAAATACATCGGATGTCACCCCTGCATCAACACGGCCAGCCTGCGCATCCCGACGCAGGATTTTCTGGAGAAGCTGCTGCCGGCCATGGATCACGAACCGATTATCCTGGACCTGTAATTCGAACAACTCGGTTACAGCATATCCTTTGCACAACGAATGACGGATGCGGCGACGTCCTCCACGTGCTCTGTGCAGATTCCCCAGTTGCTGAGGCTGCAACGCAGCACCGGCACGCCGTCTACAACGGCGCTGTTTAAAAACGTGTGCCCGTCCAGTCGGATCCGTTCGCGCAAATCCTGGATTTCCGCTTCGGTTACCACATCCCTGTTCAGGGTAAACGCAAAGCCGTTGAGGCGCGGCCGGCTGACGAGCCGGAGTGCGCCGGAGGCTTCGAGGCGGTCTGCAAACAGACGGGCCATGGCGCAGTTGCGGTCTACCATCTCTGCATAGCCGTCTTTTCCGTACGCCATGAGCGACATCCATACGGAGATCGCACGGAAGCGTCGGCTCCCTTCGTTCCCCAAATGAGTGTATTCCGTCACATCCGACACCTCGTCTGCAACCGATACCGTCTGCGCATAGACTCTGTACTGATCGTTCCTGTGCTTTTTGTGCACGAACGCGATGGCGGAATCGTAAGGAATGTTAAGCCACTTGTGGCAGTCGATGGTGAGGCTGTCCGCTGCGTGCATGCCCTCGAACTGCGGCCGGTATCGCTCGGATGCCGCGGCTACAAGGCCGATTGCTCCGTCCAGGTGCAAAAAGAAGTCGTATTTCTCTTTGAGAGCAGCGATCGATTTCAAGTCGTCCACATCGCCGGAGTTAGCGGTTCCCATATTGGCGATGACGATACACGGTTCGCTCCGATTCCCGGAAAGCGCGCGCTCCAATGCGGAGACATCGACCGCCTCCCGTCCGGCAAGCGTGCCGACCGACATAATGCTGTTGCGCCCCAGACCCAGAACAGACAGCGCTTTATAGACCGACGGATGCGCCGTACCGGTGAGGATGACCGGACGCTTGAGGCCATACACTCCATCGTCGGCCGTCTTTCCCTGTTTGGCAGCGGCCCACTCCCGGGCGGTCGCAAGCGCTGTGAGTGTCGCCATCGTCGCACCGGATGTAAAGCTGCCCGTCATTTCCGGATTCAGATCCAGCAGGTCGACGAGCGCACGCGTCGCCTCTTCTTCGATGTGACGGTCCAGGTGTCCTTCTGTACCGAATGCATTCTGATCGTAGAGCGACGTGAGCCAGTCCCCCGCCAGCGCCGCCGGTGTCACCCCTCCGATGATGTATCCGTAAAAGCGCGGACCGGTATTCAGATTGACATACGGAGCGTATTCATCCAGAAAATAACGGAGTGCACCTTCCGCCCCCATCCCCTCGTTGCTGATCGCGACCGGTTTGCGTCCCGGGAATACCGGCGACACCGTATCGCTTGCTCTGCGCGAAAAAAAAGACTCCGCTTCGTCCAGCACCGTCTTCAGCAGCTGCCCCTGGCGCTCCTGATCTTCTTTCATTTTATCGTACATCGTTCAGCCCCTCCAAGGCCGGATTTTGCGTGCCTGCGCGGCCGCCGGCACGTCGCAGCGCATTATTTCAACGGGAGCACGACGCGCACACCCTCCAGCTGCAGCAGCGTGTGGATATTCTCCTCTTCGCTTGCATCGTTTGCAATGCGCAAAAGCAATTGAAGCCCGACCATGCCGGGTATGGCGCTTCGCGCCGAGTGGATCTCCAGTCCGAGCAGATGGTAGATGCCGCTGTCCAGCGTGTCGATGAGCGGATTGACCGACTCCAGTCCATATACTTCGACATAGAGATTGTAGAACTTATGCTTCTTGGTCCATCGATTTTCTACTTTTGTGGGCAGGGCGACGACAACAATCGAAAGCAGCGATCCCACGATCGCTCCGGAGTAAAACCCGATTCCGCAGGAAAGGCCGATGGCTGCCATGCACCAGAGTCCGGCCGCGGTTGTCAGTCCTTTGACTTTGGCCGTATTTTTTACGAGGATGGTGCCGGCGCCTAAAAATCCGATGCCGGACATCACCTGGGCGCCGACGCGAAGGGGGTCCGTCGCATATCCGAGCACGACGGTGCTGTAGATGCCCACCATCGCCGCCATCGCAGCGCCGATTCCGACGAGAATGTGCGTGCGGAAGCCCGCGATCCGCCCATGACTCTCTCGCTCGAGGCCGACGATGCCGGACAGAACAGCGGCCAGCAACAGGCGGAAGCTCACAGAAACAAGATTGAACTCTGCAAGCGTCACCATCAGTTCCTTCATGCTCTTCGCCCCTCCCTTCTGTAACTTATGTGACTATATTCTGCAGACGATCGAAAAATCTTCGAACACGCATTTCGTGAGCACCGACCCGTCCTCGAGGTACTGCTGTTCCGGCTCCACGCCGAGATGCTGCAGCACCGTACCGCTTTTAACCGCCTTGAGCGCATCGGCGACATCCTGGATTCTGGAAGGCGGCACGATGAGATCGTTGTGCGAACAGTACAGTGCTCGTATATCGCCTTTACGCGAGATCAGCTTTTCCATCGATGCGATGTAGTCGTCCACATTGGAATAGCCGAACTCGGGACAGTTGAAGTGCGCGTACATGGCCGCATCGTAAATGGTATCCCCTGTAAACAGAATCCCGTGGGTCCGGTCGAAAAGCATCATGCTGTCGGAGGAGTGCCCGGGCGTGTGAATCACTTCCAGTACCCGGCCGCCGAGATCGATTTCGTCCCCTTCCCTCACCGGACAGATGCGATAGGGAGGAACTGAAAACGTCTCCGGATCGAGTCCTTCCGGCAGGTCACCCGCAAACATGTCCGCTTCGAGTAGATTGCCAAACAGCGCATGCGGTGCGCCTCGCTCCGCCGTGTAGAAAGCCTGCGGATCATCGTAGGCAAGCACACAGTCAAAGCGGTGATTGCATCCGATGTGGTCAAAGTGAGAGTGACTGTTAGCGGCGATAATCTCACCGTTGTACAGCTCGCGCGCAACCGCGGTGATATCGTAAAACCCCTCGCCGGTGTCCCAGAGCAGCGCCTTTTCGTCACCCGGAATCAAAAAAGAAGTAACTTCTTCGCAGTGACGCTGTTCTGTAATTGCAAACACATCGCCCGGCAGGCGATACACCTGAAACCAGCCAAAGTCGTTTCCGATATCCACCGGCTCGTACTTCGCATAATAAGGTCTTGGATATTTTTCCTGAAAACTCATCGTTCCCTCCTATAAAAAAACAGAGCCTTGTTATGTTGTACTATAACAAATCTCTGTTCCGGTGTCTATGTTTCTGTGGAAGCGCACTGCGCTACAAACGAAACAGCGACGGTGCCTTTTTGAATAAAGCCAGCATCGCAACCATCGTGATGATCGTCTCAGGCACCATGTAGCTTGCGTTGTAACCCAGAGAGAATGTGACCGCTCCAAACCCCTGTTCGCTCAGCGAGCTCCAGATGAGAAAACCCGACACGAACGAACACAAAAACCGGATGGCGCAGACGACAAACGTCCCGAACGCAATGTTAGTCGCCGTGTACTCCTTCCCCAGCAGGTGCGCAAACCACGCAGCCGTTCCAAGGAGCGTAAAGGCGAGGATGTAGTCGAGCATCACCGCTCCGGCCAGAGCGGCCGCCGTCCCAGCCGGAGGCGCATACAGGCCGCCGAGCAGCATCTGAAGCAGGCTGTTTGCAAAACCTGCGAGCAGCCCCCACCGGCTGCCGTGCCGGAAGGAAATCAGGATAAACGGAAGCATGGAGACGACCGTAACCGATCCTCCGTTCGGCATGCGGAACAGCTGAAGCTGCGCCAGCACCGTTCCGACTGCGATGAGTATGGCGCTCTCCGCGAGAATGCGCACACCGGACTCTGTCTTCGTATTCATATAAAAGCCTCCCTATGTGTTGTACATAAAAACAGCGCGCACACCGTAGGTGCACGCGCCGGGCTTCGAACAATTCCTGGAATTCTTCGACAGTTATGCTCCCTACGCCGGTATGATCCGGATCAGGTTTAAAGAGTTTGATCTCAGCCGCCGCGGCGGCACCCCTGTTTTTATGTCCAGTACATTATATCGCACGGCTGCGGATTGTCAAGTTCGAAAGCTCATCTCCCCCGAACAGCAGGTCGACAGCTCTAGCTGATGTATCCTTTTTCGCGCAGTACAGCGTGCGCTTGTTCGCTTCTCGCTTCGTTGATCATAACGACCGGTCCCGTGCAGCCCATTCCTGATTCTGCATACACGCCTGCAGCCCACAGCACCTCTACGGCTTCCTCCAGATCCATCACTTCGACGCCGTGAATCTCTTCGGTGCAGACTTCTTTCGGCGGTGCCGCTACGGCCGGTCTTTCTCCATCGGACGCGCGGTCTTTCTGCCTGGCTGCTTCGATGAGTCCGGAGAGGCCGGCTTTATGCGCTTTTTCGTATTCGCTGCGCGCTATGCCGCTCAGATTGCCTTCGACGATCTGGGACGCATAAGCGATGGCGTTGGCAATCACCGGCGTACCGGAGGCTCTGGACACGATGAGAATCTTCTTCGAATACCCTTCCCCGATCCCCGGGCCATAGCCGTAGCCAATCGTCTCTACTCCTCCGCCCGTTGTAAACGCGGACAGAACCTTCATCATCAGATTGCCTGTGAGTGAATCCATGACCATGACATCAGCCGTCGCCTGCAGCAGATCGTTGCCGCGCATCAACAGTCCCCCGTCGCTCCGTGCCGAACCGGCAAAGCGAATCGGGTAACCGTTTTCCGACAGCGCATTCAGCATGCGCTCGCACTGCCTTCCGCCTTCGATGTTTGCGATACCGACCGATGGGTTCTCTATACCGCACGATTTAGCTGCGACGATGCCTGCAATCGCGTTGCGTACGAGCGCTTCCGCACGATCCGTCGCCGATGTGCCGGTCGTCGTAGCGATAAAGAGCTCTTTGCCGAGCGCCGGTGTCTGAATGCGCCCGACCGTCGACACTCCGATGGGAAATGCATAGTGGGCAGCCACAGCGGCATCGATTTTTCCGGATTGAATCCACTCGTCCATCTGTTCCAGGCAGTGGGCTCCTTCGATGAGCGTAGCGCGATAGCCCGAGCGGTTTGCCTGTTCCACAGCGGCGCGCACCGCCTCCTCTCCGAGTTCGGAATCAGGCACGGAAACGCCGATGACCGGTACGTCGCGAATCACCGCAGGCGCGGCTGCAACATCCGCAGCGTCTTTTTTCGTGTTGGCCTGCAGGAAGAACGAAATGCCGTCGAACTGATTCGTCATGCGGCCGAGGAACAGCGATCCTTTGCCGATGATCATCGCATTCTTTGTCCGGCCCTCCATGAGGCTTTCGCGCGCAAACCCCAGATAGGGAACGCCGCTTGGAATGTGCCCCTGTGTCGGAGCAAAGCCCTTGAGCCCGTGGTCTTTTACGAACTGCGGCAGGTCGCTGCGTTCGATCTGGCCGAGCTTGACGCCGAGCGCTGCGATCATTTTGTAGTTCGCTTCCGGCACATCTCCTGCACCGGCCGGCTTTGTGATGTCCGGATTCTGCATTTCCGGCGAATATTTATCCACATCGGTGATGGTGAGACCGGCAGATGCAAGCGGACGGGTAACGAGCGATTCGATGACGGCCTGAGGCGATGAACCGGTGCCGACCGTATGGCGTCCGAGTATATCCAGATTGATTTCGGGGCTCGCTCCGTCATTTTCGGAAATCAGGGCGGCAAAGCATCCCAGGCAATCCTCCAGGAGAGGCAGACCTTTCTTAATGTGATCCTTACCGTTCATGCCGAGTTTAGCGGTGGATCCGCCACCTACGACGACGACGTTTTTAAAAGCACCCGAGGTCACCAGGGCCGATGCTTCGACGACCGCATGGGCCGGTGCTGCGCAAAAGCCCCGCGTATCCGAGCCTGTCGCGCCCGAAAGACCTGCTATTTCTGCCGTCGCTTTGGCAAAGTTACCGCCGCCACGCTGGTTCATATCTCCGCATGCCTCTTCGCTGCAGTCGATGACATATTCCACCGCTGCCGGATCGATGCCGCTGTTGTTCAGCAGATGCAGCACCGTTACAACTGAAGAAGCCTTTGATGCGAGATTTTCGAAAATGACGTGCGCACTGAGGTTGACATCGAGGTCGTGAGCCTGCTTTACATAGCCCACCATCCGTCCGTCGATATAGATCGGCAGCGCGGCCTTATGGGACTCCTGGTCGAGAATATCCGCCTCGTCGTGCCCTTCCTTGATGAGCGAAAGCATCGTCTCGGTGATGAGAGGATGCGCTTCCAGCTTCGGCCGAACCTGCTGTACGAACGATTTGTCGAGGTGCACCAGATCGAACGCGTCGCAAATCTGCATCAGAAGGACGAATTCGTCTTCGGGCATAATCTCACCAAACGGTCCAAAGCGGTCTGCTCCTTCGATTTTTTTATCGTACCAGGGCTCCGGGACCTCGCCCAGATCCTCAATGGAAAGATTCCCGATATAGGTTTGATTCGGCGGATACGCAACACAGTCCTCGTACGAGCGCATGTGTTCCGGTAACTGCTTTAGGTAATCGGAGTCCGGATTGACGATGCGCTCCGTCGTCTGTGTCGTACCGTGGTGCGTCACCATCCCGGGCACATGCACGAGCACGTAGCCGGCTCCTTTCAAAACGCTGTTGTTCATATTTCGGAATTCCTTTCCTGATTCGCAAGGGGTGGCCTAGCCACCCCCTGGAGTTTCTTCGACTAATATTTCGTGTACTGTTCCCGGATGGCAGTCATTTCGCTGATGATTTCGTCCACATCCAGGACCATTTCCATCATGCTGACCTGCTCATCGTAGATGTCGGCATCTACTTCTTCTTTCATTTCCGGCTCGCAAATGTGATACACAAGAAGTCCCAACGAGACTCCCGCCAACGGACCTGCGTAAGTCGGATCACCGGCTGTCACCGTTTCGGCTGCCAGACCGGCGGCCTCACCTTCGGCTGCGCCGAGAACGACAACGACGTTCTCGGGACCGAATTGCTCGGCGATGTCTTTGACCCGCTTCTGATTTTCCAGATCCATGGCTCCTGCGGCTGTTCAGACAAAGCATTCTGTCGCAGAGAATGCGATGTCTGCACCGGCAGACTGAATGCACAGTTCGATCGCCGGGCCCGGAATGCCATCGCGGTCGCCGATGACGATCGCTTTTTTGCCTTGTAAGATGGCCATTTCCTTTCCTCCTTTTTAGTTTTTATTTACACCGGGCACAGATGCGCACGGGATAAATCGCTCTACAGATGCTCGACGATCATCGCTTCCACGGCGGATGCCGTCGCATCCTCCTTGACGAGCTCCTTGACCTTTTCGCCGTCTTTGTACAGCACGATCGTCGGCAGACCGAGCACCTTCTGACCGATGGCCAGACGCCTGGCTTTCGAAGTATTGAGACTCACAAACTTCATGCGATCGCCGTAGGTTTCGGCCAGCTTCTCCATGTGCGGCATCAGCGCCTCGCACGGCACGCATCCGTCACCGTAATAATCGCAGACGACGTAGCCCTCGGCCTGCAGCACTTCCGCTTCAAACGTATCTTTATCGACTTGCAGCATTTCGCATCCCCCTTACATGTTGTGTTCTTCGATGTATTTTCCGGCCTGCGTCGCCGCGATGGCTCCGTCGGCAGCCGCCGTCACCACCTGACGCAGACTCTTGACGCGAATGTCACCCGCGGCAAAAACGCCAGGAATGGACGTCTTCATGTCGTCGTCTGTGCGCACATAGCCGTTTTCGAGCGGCAGCTTACCGTCGAGAATCGCCGTATTGGGTTTAAATCCAATAAAGACAAACACGCCGAACAGGCCGTCGTCTTCGTCGGCCAGCACTTCTCTCTGCTCACCCGTCTTCGTATCTTCGACCACCATCCGTGACAGCAGGCCGTCGCCGGACAGTTCCTTGACGACAGAATTCCACATGAACTCCAGATTGTCAATTTTGAACGCTTTCTCCTGAATCGCCTTGACCGCGCGAAGTTCGTCTCTTCTGTGGATGATGGTGACTTTCCGTGCGAACTTGGTCAGATGCATCGCTTCTTCGACTGCGGCATCCCCGCCGCCGACGACGAACACTTCGAATCCCTCGAAGAACGCCGCATCGCACGTTGCGCAGTACGACACGCCCTTTCCGGTAAATTCCTCCTCGCCGGGGCAATTAATCTTCTGAGGTACAGCGCCGCCGGCCAGAATGACCGTCTTGCCGAGATACGTGCCGCTTTCTCCGACGATCTTCTTGATGTCGCCTTCCAGTTCCATATCCACGACGGTATCCGACACTTTTTCGGCGCCGAAACGCCACGCCTGGTCAGCAAAGCGCTTGACGAGGCTCGGCCCGCTTTCTCCTTCGATCGAGCCCGGATAGTTGTCGATTTCCGACGTCTGGCCGATCTGGCCGCCTTCCTGCTCTTTTTCCACGATGAGCGTCGCAAGCTTGCTCCGCCCCGCATAAAGCCCTGCGGCAAGGCCAGCCGGACCGGCTCCTACGATTACGATATCATATACTTTTTCCATGTGTCTTTCCTTTCCTTACGCGTGCCTATTCGAACACCGTCTGATCCTCGACCTCAGTCGAAAGCGCATCGAGCGTTTTGTCCAGAAGCTTTCTTCGAAGTTCCTTTTCCTCGTCCGGTGTCGAAGCCGGATTCCCCAGCGGATAAGGGATTGCAACCGTCGGAACGATTCGGTTCGCCCCTACCGTCATGGAGATCGGGACGACCGTGCACATGTGAACAACCGGAATGCCGGCCCGTTCGATTTCTTTTACCATCGTTGCACCGCAACGCGTGCACGTTCCTCACGTCGAGGTCAGGATAACAGCGTCCACACCGTCTGCGACCAGTTCCTCCCCGATGGCCCTGGCATATTTTTTTGCGGATGCCACGGCCGTTCCATTGCCGACTGTCGAGTAGAAGTAGCGGCTGAGGCTTCCTATTTTTCCTTCTTTTTCGAATTCTCTGAGTATGTCGACCGGCAGCACGCGGTCTGCATCTTCGTTGGCGTAGACAGGATCGTATCCGCCGTGGGCTGTTTCGTAGGTCTGCGCATCCAGATCCCGGATGCCTTCGAGGTCGTACTTTCCGTACTTAGAAGCCGAAGAGGATTCAATCCGATCCGGATTGCCTTTCGGCACGATGCCGCCCGACGTAACGAGAGCGATTTTCGCCTTTGAAATATCCTTGACGGCCGGATTGGGAACCACCCGGTCAAAATCCGGCATCGGAAATTCGGTTTCGTACGGTTCTCCGGCCATTTTTTTGAGAAGCATATCGACGGCCCGACGGGATCCTCTTTTTTTGTCGAAGAAATTCTTGCGGATCCCCATGGGGATGTAGCCTTCTTCCGCAGAGGTACCGATTTCTTCTCCGCGCGCCAGTTTCAGCGCAAGGGGAACCATCAGTGCGACAGCATCTCTCATGCCGGCTGCATTGTCCTTCGTCGAAACGATATGGACGGACTGCTTGTACAGGTCGACACCGGGATTTTCCACATACATTCCCGTAATCGCCGGAATATTCAACTTTTCCCGAACGCCGGTTGCAACCGCGCCGCAGGCGACTCCGTAGCGCCCCGCATTGAAGGCAGGCCCGCATACGACGATATCCGGTTCAAACGATGCGATCATGTCGAGGATGGCCGCTAGTGCGACATCCGGATTCTCGTTAAAATAGGAATCTCCGCAGGCGACGGTGGCGACGATTTCCGCCGCATCGCCGAAGGCTCCCTTAAAGGCCATACCCGGTCCGACCGGTCCGCTTTTACTTTCGGGCGGTATGTCGGCCTTTTCTTCTCCGCCGATCTGGGCAAAGAACTGATTGAGGTAATGGACCACTTTAATCTGTTTCATATCTCCACTCCTATCTGGCGCTCAGGGTGTTGAACCCCAGCTCGTTCGTTGCGCCCGTTATCACCTGGAGCTCCGCGGTGATGGTTCCGTCTTCGTTCAGCGAACCGGACCAGCCGCCGGCGATGTGGTCGACCGCATCGATCGAGCCTATGATCCGTTCCATGGCAGGCAGGTGGATCACTTCGTTGGCATTGCCTCCTGTTACGACGGCATCCGCCGCTTCGTCGGCATCCGCAAGCGACTGCGACGCCCCGTCCTGTCCGGCGTATTCGTCGGTGATGATGACGGTTTTAATGCCTTTTGCTTCGATTTTCCGGCAGTTCATGATCAAATCCGTATCCGGATTTCCAAACCCTTCCTGAGAAATGATCGCCCCGTCCAGACTCAGATAACCGCACAGCTCCGCCGTTCGATCCGATGAGCGCATTTTGTCGGCCAGGAAGACATTTTCGTTTGTGATGATGACCCCTACGAAGTTCAGCGTCTTACCGTGCTCGGCAAACAGATCCTGCACCACCGGGTTGTTCAGATGGTGATACGTTGTATTCTTGTCGCAGGCCGACACGCAGTTCCCGCTTATAATTGCGCCGTCCATGAGCTCTGTGGGGGAAATAAGCGTCGGGATAATCTGCTTGGCATCGACACCGTACACATACGTGTCGTGCAGGAGGCCCTGGCTCTGCAGCATCAGCACGTAGCCCACTCTCGGCAGGTCCGGATAGGCCCGGACACCCTCGAGAAGGGACAGCGTCTCGTAGGTGTGAACTTCTTCTGCTTCGATATCTGCGGCGAGCTTTCCAAGATACTCCGCCGCCTTTAAACCGGCGAGGCGCAGTGTTTTTTCGTACGCGTGCTGTGCGAGACCCTGCTTTGGCTCAACGACCAGCACGAGGTTATTCAACGTCGAAAACGGTGTATAACGCGCTCCTTCACCGCTCATATCGATGATGCCTTCCTGAAAACCGACGATCTTTCCCGCCGTTACGACGGCAGCACCCTTGAGCACATTGGTTCTTCCGGATCCGACCGTGTCGACTTTTGCACACCATCCGGGGAATATACCCCCGCCTCCGTGCACTTTAACGCGCGGCTCAATCACGTCCTTGACCGGCGTGATTCTCACCGATTCGCCCGGCCTGGCGATGTCAAGCGCAACCGATTCGATCGCTTCGTCCTGCAGCAGCAGACGACTCAACTCATCCTGGTTGACATATAATACGTTACCGTCAACCTTCGAGGTCGGACCGAACTGGATATCCCGAATGGGTATATATCCTACTTCCAACTTCATACGTCATTCCTCCTCTTAAAACTACGGTTCGCTCACGCATCCAATGCACTTTTGAGCAACGACAAATCAATTTCCCGAAAATCTCTTTTAGCGATCTCCGAAGCGTGCGCTCCGCGGTCGGGACGCGCGGTCCGCGCAAAGCGGTCGAAAACAGCGATCGACTCTTCGATGATCAGAATCGCTTCTGTATGACAGCCTTGAACGGGCTCATCGCTCACGACGACAGAGCGATATGGCGTTTCGTTTGGCTTCAAGCTACCCATCAGCGGGTGTGTCACCAGCTCGTGGCCGATGTGTACGAGATTGCGCACCTCGACGAGAACATCGCGGTAGCTGCCTTCCACGTAACGCACGTTTTTCATCTGTTCGTATGCGGCCGTGACGGCCGGATTGTTGGTGATGATCACAGCACACCCCGGGCGATACAATAAAAAAGAGCGCGGAAACCGAATGCCTCCCGCTCTGTTTCCAACCTGAGAGATTCTCCCGCATAGCGGGATTGCCCCTTCGGTGCTTTCGCTCTCCAGAGTTGCGTCCGAATGCGGTCCTGATACCTGAGATCATCGCCTGCGTCTTGGCTGGAGCACAGACTTATTCCTTCGGTGTGACACATGTCCCTCTCCCGCACCCATCATACGCATATTCATTTATAGATACCTATGTAGAAGTTTACCATAGGCGATCTGTCCGTGCAAGCTTCATTGCAGATGTTTCCCCGGTAAGCAACTCAATAGGAGACGCGGTAATCCCCTTCCATTCTCGTGATTTTCTTTTCGTCGCAGTATTCGAGGATCTGCATGGCAAACTTGCGCGATGTTGAAAGTTCATCCCGGAGTTCTCCAAGCGATATCGTTCCCTGCGAAGCGAGACGCTGACGGATTGAAGCAACGATCGCGTCCAGTGTTGCCGCATCCATGTAAACGGCCGGATTGAGGCGGACAAGCAGCCCCTCCGATGCAAGAGCCGCTAAAATCTGTCTGCACAATTCGCGGTCCCTGCAGCCTTCGAGCACGATGTCGGTCTCGGGCGGTTCGTGCGCCTGCTTGCGGTAGGACTCCAACAGATCATCGCGCATTTCCAGCTGTGCGTCCGTATACTGTACACTGAAACCCGTCAAAGCGGCAAAAGCGGATTCCCAGATCAGGCTCCCCTCTTCCGCGAGGCGTTCGATGATGCGTTCCAGATGCCTGGCGTCTCTGATGCGAAGCGACTGTTCGATGCGACTGCGGAATTCCTCCCGGGGCATACCGGGTGACAGCGGATACTTCGCATGGTAGTCGCTCAGAATTCGCTCTGCGTGCACCGTGGTTTCCTTTACAAAATCCGCATGTATAAATACGCGGTCAGACAATTGAGCCAGGCGCCCCGACTCGACACCCTCATTCCCGTATCGCAGCGCCTCTTCCTGTGCGATTCCCATCTGTTTCGCAATGGATGTTATATCAGGAAATGAACGGCTGTTCTCTTTGACAGCAAGCTCCATCAGCTCCCGCTCATCGCCCGACTCCCGAACTGCAAGCGCGGAGAGCACGGAAGGATCGTTGCGTCGATGCTTGCGTGGACCGGCATCCAGAACCGCGCCGCCGCCGATGGTCTCCACGGGCGAATAGTACCGTATCACGAAGCGGTCTCCCTGTTTGAGCGCAATCGGCTGCTCCAGCCGCAGCTGCGCATAGCCGCTCTCTCCGGCACCCAGAGCATTGCGATCCAGCAGAACCACTTTGCACAACACTTCGTCCGCTCCCGCATGCAAATGGACTCTGCTGTTGTTTTCGACCGTACGCGCTGAACTCGCTAAAACATCGAGGCGGACATCGATCATGCGCGATGGATGCAGACTGTCCGGCGCGGCAAGAACCTGGCCCCGCTGAAGATCTTCTTTTTTGATCGATGTCAGGTTGATGGCCGTACGCTGACCGGCCCGCGCCTGGTCGACCATCGCTCCGTGCACCTGCACGTTGCGGACGCGCGCCTGTTTGTTTTCCGGATAAACCGAAACGGACTGGCCCACGCGCACGCTTCCTTCGACGAGCGTACCTGTGACGACGGTGCCAAATCCTTCGATCGTAAATACCCGGTCGATGGGCATGCGCAGCAGATCCGGATCGTTGTTGCGCCGTCCGGGAATCGAGGCCATATCGAAGACCGCTTCCCGCAGCGCTTCGATACCGAGCCCCGTCTTCGTCGACACATCGATCATCGGCGCCTGCTCTAAAAATGTACCCTGAACCGCCTCGAGGATGTCCGCGTGTACCAGCGTCATCCACTCCTCGTCGACGAGGTCGGATTTTGTGACAGCGATAATTCCTCGCCGGATATTCAGCAACCGGACAATGTCCAGATGTTCCTGCGTCTGCGGCATCACACCTTCGTCCGCCGCCACGACGAGCAGCACCATGTCGATGCCGCCGATGCCTGCGAGCATGTTGCGGATAAACTTCTCGTGACCGGGCACATCGATGATACCGATCGTGCTTCCGTCCGGGGCTTTAAGGTCCGCAAAACCCAGCTCGATGGTGATGCCTCTTTGTTTTTCTTCCTTGAGCCGGTCCGTATCCGTGCCTGTGAGCGCCCGGATGAGCGATGTTTTGCCGTGGTCTACGTGACCGGCCGTGCCGATGATGATGTTGTTCATACACGCTCCATACCAGAAAATACCGCCTGCATCCATTATACACGACGGAAAATGGTTTTCAAAAGAAAGAATGTCCGATATAATCATTCCAATGTCAAGAAAGGAGGGGCATCATGACAAAAGAACAAAAAGGCCTGCTCAGTCAGGCCAGCCACAGCGGCTGAGCGGCTAAAATAGGCCCCGGGGCCCTTGCACAAGTTTTGTGCAAGTTACCGAAATTTTCCGACCCGAACCTGCTTGTAGGCTTCGATACCTCCGATGATGCTTCCGTCTATAAAATAAACGAAACGACCGCCATCATCCAGACGCTCGACCTGTTTCCGCCGGTCGCCGACGATCCGTACGATTTCGGCCGCATCGCAGCGGCCAATGCGCTCTCGGATGTCTATGCCATGGGAGGCGAACCGAAAATCGCGCTCAATATCCTGTGCTATCCGGAAGACTTTCCGCTGGAATCCGTCGAGGGGATCCTGATGGGCGGCTACGAAAAAGTGATGGAGGCAGGTGCCATGATCACCGGCGGCCATACCGTAAAGGACCCGACACCTAAGTATGGACTGTCCGTCACGGGGTTTGCGCATCCCAAAGAGATCCGCACGAACAACGGTGCACGCGACGGCGACGTGCTGGTTCTTACAAAACCGCTCGGAATCGGTGCGCTGAATTCAGCCGCAACCGCAGGTCTCATACAGCCGGATGAGCTCCGTTCCGTCATCGATACGATGTCGGAGCTGAACAAGACCGCATTTGAGATATCCAGAGATTTTCAAATTCACGCGTCGACGGATGTCACCGGGTTCGGCTTGCTCGGGCACGCATACGAGATGTTTGCCCACACGAATCTGTCGCTCAACATTTTATCCGAACGGATTCCTCTGCTTGCAGGCGCGCTATCGTACGCGGATAACGGTGTCGTACCGGGAGGTACGTTTGTCAATCAGGCTTATCTCGTAGATTCGGTCGGCTATGCTACAAGCGTCGGAGATGCGCTCAAGCTGCTGCTCACCGACCCGCAGACATCCGGCGGACTTCTGCTCGCGCTGTCCGAAAAGGAGGCCGAACAGCTCGTGCGACGCCTGCGGGAGCACATAGCTCGTGCAGAGATCATCGGGTACGTGTCAAAGCGGGACGGCGACCTCATCTATGTAGAGTAGCCGAACGCAGTTTCCTGTGTAGGAAAAAGCTGCGCAGGCCTGTGCACGCGCAGCTTTTTTATGTTCGGATATGCGGAAAGCCCGAACCCGGCAAATATTTTCAGTAGGTCGCTACAGCATAATCTCAAAAACTCCGCTGATGCGGATGCCGGCCGTGCCTGCCGCATCGCAAAGCGCATCGCGGTCTTCCGGCTGAGCGCACCACGCCATGCCGCAACCGGCCGAAATTTCTCTGGGGACGGGAATCATGCGCCCGGGCAGTGAAAGATCCCGGCACAGGCTCTCCATCGCCATGGCCGCCGTCGTGGTGTGAAATGTCAATATAAGCTTCAGCGTCTTTTCCCTCATGTTGCAATCTCTCTCACCGCCTCAACGGCACGCTCCACTTCTTCTTCCGTATTGAACCAGCCGAAGCTGAACCGAACAGCTCCCTGCGAGACGGTCCCGAGCGCCTCGTGCAGCCGCGGAGCGCAGTGCGCACCGGGCCTCGTGGCGATGCCGTACGAAACGGACAGCTCGTCCGACACCGCACCGGAATCGAAGTCCCGGATGTTCAGCGAGACGATCGCCGTCCGGGCAGGAGCCTTCAAATCGCCGTAGACCGTCACGCCGTCGATGACCGATACGCCCTCGTAGAACTGCCGCATCAGGCGGTTTTCCTTTTCGTGAATGCGGTCAATCCCGATGTCCTGCACAAAGTCGATCGCGGCCAGCAGACCCGCTATGCCGTGGCTGTTCAGCGTGCCGGCTTCGAGCCGCACGGGATATTCTTCCGGCTGTTCGCGCGAAAACGAGCGGATGCCGCTCCCCCCCACTTTGAGCGGGCGGATATCCACATGTTCGCCGATGCAAAGCCCGCCCGTTCCCTGCGGAGCCATGAGTCCTTTGTGGCCGGTAAAGCACACGACATCGATACTGTCTTCCTCCATATCGATCGGCAGACAGCCCGCGCTCTGCGATGCATCCAGAATAAACAGAAGCCCATGCCGCCTGGCGAGATTCCCCACCGTCCTGATATCGATTGCATCGCCCGTCAGGTTCGAAGCATGCGTACACACGATGGCGCGCGTTTCCGGCCGAATCAGAGATTCAAAATCCTTGCAGGCGATGCGACCGGCCCCGTCGGCGCGCACAAAGCTGAGCGCAACACCACGCTCCCGCTCCATCAGATACAGCGGCCGCAGCACGGAGTTGTGCTCGAGATCCGTGGAAATTACGTGGTCTCCCGCCTTCAAAAGCCCTTGAATCGCTATGTTCAAGGCCTCGGTGGAATTGCTCGTAAACACCACGCGCTCGACTTCCGGACACCCGAACAGCTTCGCTGTTTTCTCCCGGGCCCGGTGCGTCGTCCGCGCAGCCGACATCGCACCTTCGTTTGTGCCTCTGCCTGGATTTGCATGTGACCGCATGGCTTCGACGACCGCTTCGATCACCGCAGGCGGCTTGTGGAGAGTCGTAGCTGCGTTATCGAGATAAATCACGGCCTGATCACCGACCCTGCCGCATGGAGCGTTTCCGTGATTTCGTACATGTTCGATACGCGGCCGGCCGCCAGCCGGTCGGTCAGCTCAAAGTAGTTGAGGCACGTTCCGCAGACCAGGATGCGTATACCCTGCTCTTCCAGCTTGCGAAGATCTTCGACAGACTCCGCACCTTCTTCGGCCAGCTTTACAGCGCTGTTGTACAGGACCAACGCCTCCGGCTGGCAGTGTAGCTGCGTGAGCGTATACAGAAAGCTCTTCATGAGCACGCGACCCAGTTGATCGTCACCCGCACCCATCGTATCGCTCCCCAGCGCAACGACTGTCTGCAGACCGGTTGCCCAAGCCGTTACGGCCGACTCGTTTTTTTGATTGAACATAGCTCCTCCCTACGATAAAGGAGCGCTTGAAGCCGGCATACCGACCTCAAACGCTTCCTGGTTATGGCGGGAACATGTGAGAATCGAACTCACCCGAGAGGCTCCTAACCCCTCACAACGGTTTTGAAGACCGCAAGGCACACCAGCACCCATCTGCTCCCACAATGAAATACAATATACAAGAATCATCGCAATAAAGCAAGAAGAACTTCCACGACACCCCGCGCCTCCTCGTCGCTGACGGTTCGCATATCGAGCAATACGCGCCCTTCACTGATGCGGGCGATGACCGGCAGTTCCTGCTCTCTAAGTCGGGTTTCAAGCTCGAGCGCGTTCATAGCCAGCGGTTCTACAGCGACCGAGATGCCCGGCACATCCATCATCGGTGCGCAGCCGCCTCCGATGCGGCCGATCGATTCTTCGACGGTAAAGCGCGCACCCTCGCACGATCCGAGGCCTGCGATTACCGATTCGGCCCGACGCTTTAAATCCTCCATCGACGCTGCGATCATCGCAAGCACCGGTATGGACCGCAGAGCCTCCTGCGGATCCAGGTACAGCCGGAACGTCTCTTCGAGCGCTGCAAGCGTCATCTTGTCGACGCGCACGACGCGCGCAAGCGGATGCTGCTTCATCTGCTCGATCCATTTTTTCTTACCGACCAGGATACCGGCCTGCGGACCTCCCAGCAGTTTGTCGCCGCTGAACAGCACGAGATCGGCCCCGTCTGCAAGCGATCGGCCGACCGTCGGTTCCGACAGCCCGTGTTCGGCAAGGTCGATCAAAAGGCCGCTTCCCAGGTCGTGGATGAGGGGCAGGTTGTTGGAGCGAGCAAGCGGAGCCAGCTCCTTGATGCCTACTTCCCGCACGAACCCCACGATGCGATAATTGCTCGTGTGCACTTTGAGCAGCGCGGCCGTCTGCTCGCCGATGGCCCGTTCGTAATCGTAGAGGTGCGTCTGGTTCGTCGTGCCGACTTCCCGTAGAACCGTACCGCCAAGCTCCATAATCTCCGGTATGCGAAACGAGCCTCCGATTTCGACAAGCTCCCCTCTGGAGACGACAATTTCCCGCCCGGCTCCGATGGCAGCGAGACACAGCAGCGTGGCCGCTGCGTTATTGTTGACGACCATGGCGGCCTGGGCACCCGTAACGCGGGCGATTAAGTCGCTTACGTGGTCGTGCCGGCTTCCGCGTTCACCGGTATTCATATCGAACTCCAGCGTGGAATAGTTGCCTGCCATCTCGGCAGCACCGCGCGCGGCACGCTCAGCCAGCCTGGCGCGCCCTAGATTCGTATGCAGGAGTATCCCGGTCGCATTGATGACGCGCCGCAAGCTCCTGCGTTCGCTGGTTTCGAGAATCGAAAAAGCGCTGGCAACAATCGCATCCGCACCTGCATCTGCATCGTTTCCGCTCAGCAGCCGCTCTCTGACTTCGTCCAGTGCACAGCGCACCGCTTCGACGACGATCTCGCGAGGCGCCCGGTCCATCCAGGCCGCCACATCGCCGCGCTTTAAAAGCTCGTCGACTTTCGGAAGATTCCTCAACTGCACATTTTGATCCATAATGCGACCCCCTTTTGAGTTATTATCGCATATCCGGGGCCGGAATCCAAGCGATGAGCGCGATATCAGCCGAGTATTTTCCCTTCGGCGGACAGCGTAACAATCTGCCAGGGGATGAACTTTCCGCTATCCTGGAGCGCGCTTTTCACAGCGGACTCCAGCCCGCCGCAGCAGGGAACTTCCATACGGACAATCGTCACGCTCTGAATATCGTTCAGGCGGATGATCTCCGTCAATTTTTCCGAATAATCGCCGCTGTCCAGTTTCGGGCATCCGATAAGCGTTACGCGATTCTTCATAAACTCGTTATGGAAATCTGCAAACGCATAGGCCGAGCAGTCGGCAGCAATCAGCAGATGGGCTCCCTGAAAATACGGCGCCTGCACCGGTACGAGCTTAATCTGCACGGGCCACTGCATCAATCGGCTCTCGGGTGCCGGCCGCACATCCGCACAGGGCGTGACCGTCGACTCCGCCTCCCGGTGCAGGCTTTTCGATGCCGTACCTGGACAGCCGCAGGCAAGTGCTTCTTCGTTCTTTGCCTGTTGCATTCTCTGCTGGTTTGCCTTTACAGCCGCTTCGTCAAACGCCGCTGCTACGCGCTCTTCGAACGAGATGGCACCGGTGGGACAAACCGGCAGGCAGTCTCCGAGCCCGTCGCAGTAATCGTCGCGCAGCAGAACCGCTTTGCCCTCGATCATCCCGATGGCTCCCTCGTGGCAGGCCTGGACGCATAAACCGCACCCGTTGCACAATTCTTCGTCTATTTTAATGATGGTTCTTTTCATAACAGCCTCCTTCGTATCCTTCGTGACTTTACAATTGAATTATACTATAATATCGGTGGTAATTATGTTGTATTTACAACGGAGGATTCTATGGACAACCCTTCTGCAGCTGTATCGAATTCCCTGCTGTTTGCAGGCATCGATGCCGACGATATCCCAAGCATGCTGCGCTGCCTCTCCGCGGTCGAAAAGTCCTACAAAAAAGGATCATATATATGCCGGAGCGGAGATATACGCGTTCCTCTTTCCCTGCTGATCAAAGGCGAGATTCACCTTCAGACGGAGGATTACTGGGGAAACCGGACCATCCTGGCCGAAGTGGCCCCAGGCGACATTTTTTCGGAAACGCACGCGTTGGTACCCGAGATTCCGCTGTCCGTCGATGCCGTGGCGGTCTCGGAGTGCACGGTGCTCCACATGGATGCAAGCCGGGTGCTTCAGACGTGTTCGAGCACCTGCGGTTTTCATCACCGCCTCATCCAGAATCTGACCGGCATCCTCGCCTCCAAAAACCTGATGCTCACTGAAAAACTGGAACACGTATCCAGGCGGACGACGCGCGACAAGCTGCTGTCCTATCTGTCCGTTCGCTCCAGACAGGCGGAAAGCAGCACGTTCGAAATCCCGTTTAACCGCCAGCAGCTGGCCGATTACCTCGCGGTGGATCGCAGCGCCATGTCGTCTGAACTGTCCAGGCTGCGCCGGGAAGGTTTGCTGGATTACGAAAGAAACCGGTTTACGCTGTATTAAAAGAGCCGCCTGCGTCTATACAGGCGGCTTCTTTACAATGCACTGCTTGTTTAGTTCCCCATCTGCTTTGCGACTTCGTCTGCGAAGCATTCTTCTTTTTTCTCGATGCCTTCGCCGACTTCGTAGCGCAGCATTTCTGCGACGCGAATCGGTGTTCCAAGCTGCTTGGCCACGGAATCGACGTACTCCTTAACTGTGACTTCGTTATCCTTAACAAACGACTGCTCGACCAGACAGGTTTCCTTCAGCTCTTTTTTAAGCCGTCCGGCGACCATCTTCTCGACGATGTTCTCGGGCTTGCCTTCCTTGAGCGCCTGGGCGATGAGAATCTTCTTTTCGTGCTCCAGGTATTCCGGATCGATGCCCGACTCATCCACAAAGCGGGGGCGCATCGATGCCACCTGCATCGCCACGTCCTTGCCGACCTCGGCAATTGCATCGGCATCAGCTTCCGTCTCAAGGCCGATGATGACCCCGATCTTTCCGCCGCCGTGCACATATCCCGCATATTTGACGCCCGGCGTTTCGAGCACTTCGAAGCGTCTTACGCTCATATTTTCGCCGATGCGGGCGATGAGGTTCGTGAGTGTGTCCTGGACGGACTCTTCGCCTTTATAAGGCAGTGCCATGAACGCTTCCAGCGAATCTGCATCGGTCTCGAGTGCCATATCGGCCAGCGTTCCGACGAACGAAGCAAAATCTTCGTTTTTCGCGACAAAATCTGTCTCTGAATTGACTTCGACTGCAGCGGCTTTCGTGCCGTCTTCGTTGAATGCAAGGCGAACGAGCCCTTCGGAGGCTACGCGTCCCGCCTTTTTCGCTGCCATAGCCAGACCGTTTTCTCTCAGGTAGTCGATGGCTTTTGCCATATCTCCACCGGTTTGCGTGAGCGCTTTTTTGCAGTCCATCATGCCTGCGCCGGTCGATTCGCGCAGTTCTTTAACCATTGCTGCTGTGATTGCTGCCATAATCTATCTCCTTCTACTCTCCTTCTATATGTAAGCGATCCGTGCGGATCCTGCCGCACAGAGGCTCTACTCTTCTTCGTCTGCCACCTCGTCTTCGCCGGCATCTTCGTCGACGACCGCATCGGCTTCGCGTTCTCCGCCTTCTTCGGCGGCAAACGTTTCGCCCTGCTTGCCTTCGATGACGGCATCGGCCATAATCGACGTAATCAGCTTGACCGCGCGAATGGCGTCGTCGTTCGCCGGTATGACGTAGTCGACTTCGTCCGGGTCGCAGTTCGTGTCGCACATGCCCACGATCGGGATATCGAGGATGCGGGCTTCGCGCACAGCGATCCGCTCTTTTTTCGGGTCGACGACGAACATCGCACCGGGCATGCCGCGCATGTCCTTGATACCGTTGAGGAATTTCTCGAGCTTCGACATCTCGTGACGAAGTTTCTGTACTTCCTTTTTGGTGAGCGCATCGAACGTGCCGTCTGTTTCCATCGACTTAATTTCCGCAAGGCGCTTAATCCGCTGGGAAATCGTCTGATAGTTCGTAAGCATGCCGCCGAGCCAGCGTTCGTTTACGTAGTACATGTTGCTGCGGAGCGCTTCTTCGTACACGGTCGCCTGTGCCTGCTTTTTCGTGCCGACGAAAAGCACCGGCTTGTTGGCTGCGGAGACTCCCTTGATAAACTCGTAAGCTTCTTCGATTTTGTGGACGGTTTTTTGCAGGTCGATGATGTAGATTCCGTTCCGTTCCGTAAAGATGTACGGAGCCATTTTCGGGTTCCATCTCCTCGTCTGATGTCCGAAGTGTACGCCTGCTTCCAGTAATTGTTTCATAGAAACGATTGCCATAAATATTTCCTCCCGGTTGTTCCTCCATGTCCGCTCTCCCGGCCGGGACTTCCTTCGAAGCACCGCCCTGCCGGCACGGACATGTGTGTATTTTGGTCTGTATACCTAGGTGCATACCTAATGAATAATACACGAGTATTCGAATCTTGGCAAGTGTTTTTTACTGTGCTACAATCAGTGGAAGGCAGCGGTCAGCCGGAGGAGCGGACTGATGAAATGAATCGACAAAAGGAACCGATTGAGACGAAAGGTGAAACGATGGCTCGCGTACCCAACAATGCACACATGATTGAAGAGATTGCCCAGGAGGCCGGATTGTTCCGTCACATTCTGGCGCACCGGGAAGCGTACACCCGGGATTTCGTCGAATTGTTTACCTCGCGCCCGTTTACGAGGATGGTGTTTGTCGGAAGCGGTTCTCCGTCCCACCTTTCTGCAACGCTCAAGTATGCGGCGGCATCGATGCTCGGCGTTCGCGCCGATGCCTACGTACCGTCTCTGTTCGTACACCACGAAGGCTTTCGCGCTGCCTGTGGAGCGCAGCCGGAAGAGACCATGCTGATCTGTCCCGTGGAGTCCGGACGCACCAAAGGCCCTGTCTATGCCGCCCGGATGGCGCGCGAAGCGGGGATTCCGGTCGTGTGCACGACGCTGAACGAACAAAGCTCGCTGGCGCTGCTTTCCGATGTCGTGATACTGAAACCCTCCGGTGAAGAAAAGGCGCCTCCATCCACCAAAGGGCATTCGACCGGCCTTTTTTTGATGCTGCTCTGCTTCCTGGAAGCTGCGCGCGCCACGGGCCGCATGAGCGCACACTTGTTAGAATCCTACGACCGGAATCTCGAGCGCCTGGCCGAAAATGTTCCCCGGGCCATCGCCGCTGCGCAGCAGTGGTTCCAAACTCACCGAAACGAAGTCCTCGAGGCGCCCCATTACTGGTTTCTCGCATACGGTGCCAACACCGGCACGGCGGCGGAAGCCGTGCTCAAATTCATCGAGTCGCATCAGAAGCCTACGTTTGCCTACGAATTGGAAGAATTCCTGCACGGTCCCCTGTGCGCCGTGCGTCCGAACGATATCGTATTCTTTCTCGCTGCGGAGGACGGCCCGGAAAAGGAACGCATGCTCGATCTGTATCGGGCGATGAAACCCGACTATCCGCATTGCACGTGGGTTCGCTCCGAAGACGATCCTGCCTGCGACGAATGGGATCTGCCCATCCCCTCCGGAAGCCTGCGCTTTATTAACGCGCTGGAGTTCCTGATTCCCGTTCAGGTGTTGTCCTACGAAGTGGCCGATGCGCTGGGCATCGACGTAACCGTCTGGACGACGCAGGCCATCCGCTCCAAAATGAAGCCCGGCTTCGACCGTTAATTGAAAGAAATTCAGGTGACACCGTGAAGAATCGAGCCATTCTCGCCGTCGATATCGGCGGTTCCAAGTACATGACCGGCCTGATCCGGCCCGACGGGACCATCATCGCACAGGAGCGGAGGACGTGGACGGCCTATACGCAGCCTCTCATACGCGCTCAGCTGATGCAGGCAATCTCCGATATGCTCCTCGCCCATTCCGACGTCGAGATTGCGGGAGGCGGAGCCACGATTCCCGGCCTGGCGGATCCGGAAAGCGGCATCTGGCGTTCCACAGAATTTATGGGCATCAAAGACTATGCCATTGCAACCGATTTCGAGCGGGAATTTTCCATTCCATTTTTTATTGAAAACGACGGGCGGGCCTGCGTGCTGGCGGAACGGTATTTCGGTGCCGGTCAGGGCTGCGACAACTTCCTCTATATCACCGTGAGCAACGGCGTCGGCGGTGGTTTGTTTTTAAACGGCCGGCTCCATGCGGGAGCCTTTGGAAATGCCGGAGAAATCGGACAGGTCGTCGTCGTAGAAAACGGTCGCCTGTCGGATGACGGTACAGCCGGAACATTAGAAATGTACGCTGCTACAGCCGGACTCGTTCAAAATTACATCGAAGCGGGCGGCGATCGCAGCGAGCCGGATGCGGGTTTAAACGGAAAGCACATCGCTGCGCTGGCACGCGCAGGGTATGCGCCCGCAACAGAAGCATTCCGCCTCGAGGGATACTACCTGGGCAAAGCCATCGCCGCGGTGCACAACGTGCTGGACCTGGAAAAAGTGATACTGGGAGGCGGCCTGTCGCTGGCCTTTGACTTATTTAAACCGTCTCTGGTCGAGACGGTCCGTACACAGACTTATAAAAGAACGTATGAGAGTCCGGAGATTGCGGTTACCCCGCTCGGCTATACAGGCGCTCTGTTCGGCGCTGCCGCTCTCGTCCTTAACCGATGAGGTCGAGCAGTATCTGACCGGCGATCATCGAACCGGCGATGGCCGGCATGTACGAGATGCTGGGCGTCGCGCCGCACCCGTCCACACGCCCGGCTTCGCCGGGTTTTTCGTCGGAAAACAATACCGGCACACCCGAAATGCCGAGCGTGCGCAGTTCTTTTCTCACCGCTTTTGCAAGCGGACACGTATGGGATTCTTCGATTGGAGCGATTCGAAATCTAAAAGGATCCATCTTGGCACCGCACCCCATGGCGCTGACGATGCGCCGGCCGTGCATAACCGCCGTCTGTATCAGCAGAATTTTAGCCGGTACGTCGTCGATCGCATCGGCGATGCAGTCATATGCATCGACATTCAGTTCTTCGATCGTTTTCTCATTGATTTTTATATCGTGCGCGTGCAGGCGCACATCCGGATTGACGGACCGGCAGCGCCGCACAGCTGCCGCTGTCTTCGCCATGCCATCCGTTTCTGCTGTGGCCAGGATCTGCCGGTTGAAGTTCGACGCTTCGATCCGGTCGTAGTCGCACAATCCTATCGTCCCGACACCGGCGCGCACCAGATTTTCTACGATATAGCCACCGACGCCTCCGAGGCCGGCGACGAGAACGGAAGCCTTCCGGATTCGCTCCAGAGCATCCGCTCCGATGAGACGGCAGGTACGGTCGTACAGATGGTCCGTTAATAGATTATTCGACTTCGGATTCATCGTCATCGCAGGCCGTCTCCTGCTGACGCTTGTAGCTGATTAAATCGTCCGATATCTCGTATGTGGCGACCGAAACCGGTTTATTGCTCTCCATCAGCGTAAGCTTCGGCTTCCCCTCCACGAGGTCCCGCGCTCTCTTGGCCGCCATAATCACCAGCGTGTAGCGGCTGTCCACTTTCGTTTTTAACAGATTGATCGACGGATATAGCATTATAGTTCCTCCTCGTATGCGCGGGTCAGGCGCCCTATATTTTTATCAACTTTGCTGTGCTCGGCGACGATGATCGCCCGCACCCTGTCGACGGCTTCCTCCAGGTCGCCGTTTATGACGTAATAATCGTATTCGTGAATGAGTGCGATTTCGTTCAGCGTCGCCTGAAGCCGTTTTTGAATCTCGCGCTCATCTTCAGTTCCCCGGGCGATGAGCCGGTTTTTAAGCTCTTCCAGCGACGGAGGGAGCACGAATATGAGTATACCGTCCGGGTAGACGGTTTTAACCTGAAACGCTCCCTGCATCTCGATTTCGAGAATCATGTCCCTTCCGGACGCAAGGTAGTCCATGACCGGCTTCTTCGGCGTTCCGTAGCTGTTGCCGTAGATGTTGGCGTATTCCAAGAATCCGCCTTCATCGATGGTCCGTTGAAACTCTTCTTCCGAAACGAAGTAATAGCTCCTGCCGTGCTCCTCTACGCCCCGGGGAGCGCGGGTCGTCATGGAGACGGAAAGCCCGATGCCTTCTCTTTTGACGATCTCTTTGCAAATCGTACCTTTGCCCGCTCCGGACGGGCCGGACAGCACGAACAGTTTGCCTTGCTCCATCTGTTTCCTCACCTCTCGCACTCAGCGTCTCCGGTCATTCGATGTTCTGGATCTGTTCCCTTATCATCTCGATTTCGCTCTTCAGGGAGATGACGCGGTTGGTGACATCGATATCGCTCACTTTGGATCCGATGGTGTTCACCTCGCGGTTCATTTCCTGAATCAGAAAGTCGAGCTTTTTGCCCACCGGACCTTCTGTATCCACGACGAATTCGCTAAGCTGCGCTGCGTGGCTCTTTAAGCGGACCAGCTCCTCGACCACGTTTGATTTATCCGCAAAGACAGCCGCTTCGAGCAGGATCCGCTCTTCCGGTGCTTCGATTCCGTTGGACAGAAGCTCTTCGATTCTCTCCTTCATCTTCGATGCGTACAGACGCACGATGTCCGGAACGGCCTTCTCGATTTCGTCGGCCGTAGCCGCAATGCGCTCGCCCCGCATCAGGATATCCCCGGCCAGCGCCTCTCCTTCCCGGATGCGCATCGCATCCAGGTTCTCTGCAGCGGCGCTCACCGCGCGCGACAGGCAACGAAGCACGCCTTCTTCGTCTTCGACTTCGGCACTCGTATGGATGACATCGGGCATACCTGCCAGCAAAGGCAGCGTAACCGGCTCATTTAAATCAAATTCGCTGTTGAGCGCGTTGAGAATGTCGCAATAGCGCTGCGCAGCCGGTAGATTCAGACGTATACCCAGCTCGTCTTCCCCTTTGCTCTCGATGCGGATGTACACATCGATTTTTCCGCGCGGCGCCACTTGTTTTACGAGGGCCTTCATCGGCTCTTCCGCAAACGAATATCTTCTCGGCATCTTGACGGTGATGTCGCTGTAGCGGTGGTTGACAGAACGGATCTCCACGGTAATGTCGCGGACATCGTCCGCATACGCCCCTCTCCCGAATCCTGTCATGCTTTTGATCATTGGCCACGTCCTTCCCGCTCAGTTTTCTTGCCGGCTCGTTTGGATTTGTGTTATCATCGATAGGATTCTACCACAAACGATGCTTCATTGCCACAGAGGTTTTCCATGAGTTACGATGGCTTGTTTGCCGGCGTAATCGCACACGAGCTCGATCGCATCGTGGACGGGCGCGCAAAAATTGAAAAGATCCACCAGCCGGAATCCGATGTGCTCATCGTGCAGATGAACACGAGACAGGGACGCAAACGGCTGCTGATCAGCGCACAGGCCGGCGGTGCCTCCGTCTATCTGACGGAGCGCAGCTTCGATAATCCTCCGAGCGCTCCCCCGTTTTGCATGCTGCTTCGCAAGCACATACTCGGCGGGCGCATCACGGAGGTGCGCCAGCCAGGCACCGAGCGCGTCATCGAGTTCTCGATCGATACGGTCAACGAGATGGGCTATACGCACACAAAGCGCCTCGTGGCGGAAGTGATGGGAAAACACAGCAACATCATCCTCATCGATGCGGGGACCGACAAGATCGTCGATTGCATCAAGCACGTCTCCATCGATGTCAACCGCTATCGCCAGCTTCTCCCCGGTCTCCCCTACGTCCCTCCGCCTTCCCAGGACAAACTCGATGCCTGGACGGCCGCTAAAGAGGACATCGCGCAGAGACTCACCGAAACAGACCGGCCGGGACCACATGCCGTCATGGATGCAGTCAGCGGCATCGGACCGACGCTGGCCGAGGAAATATGGCTTTCCGGCCCCCCGGATTCCGCAGCGGAGCGCATCCTGCATGTGAGAGATTCACTCGCAGATCCGACGGCAATCAGACCGGAAGTCTACGTCAACGAGAAAGGCGACCCTCAGGACGTTCACGTCTTCCCGCTGCGTCACGTGTTTCCATCAGAGCGCGCGATGGCGTTTGATCATACCGGACAGGCGCTGGACTACTTTTATTCAAACCGCCTGCAGAGCAACCGGGTGTTTCAGAGAAGTGAATCGCTGCGCCGCCGCGTTCAGGCGGTGCTGGACAAGCTGCTTCTTAAAAAGCAGCGGCTGCTCGAAGAGCTCGAATCAGCCCGAAACTCTGAACCGCTGCGGCTGAAAGCCGAGCTGCTCACCGCAAACCTGCACGCAGTAACGAAGGGAGAAACGACTGTATCGGTCCTCAACTACTACGACGGAACCACGGCAGAAATCGAGCTGGATCCGCGGTATTCACCCTCAAAAAATGCTCAGAACTACTATAAGCTATACAGGAAGGCGCAGACCGCTGCCAGAGAAAAACAGCGCCAGCTCAACGAAACCGAACGCGAACTGAAGTACGCCGAATCGATTCTTTCGTCCGTTGCGCTTGCATCAGACGACGAAACGCTGGCGCAGATTCGCGCTGAACTCGCTGAAGGCGGCTATGTGCGCACTAAAAAGCGCGCGAAGCAAAAAAAGCAAAAGCCGAAACCGAACCGCTGCCTTACCGCGGGCGGGTTCGACGTGTACATCGGCAGAAGCAATACAGAAAACGATTATCTGACGTTTTCCCTGGCTGGAAAAAACGATCTGTGGTTCCACGCGAAGGATATTCCGGGTTCCCACGTCGTTCTCAGAACCGGAGGAAGCGAACCTCGGAACGAAGATATTCTGGAAGCGGCGCGTCTGGCCGCTGCACATTCAAAAGCAGCCGATTCGGACAATGTGCCGGTCGACTACACGCAGATCCGCCACGTGCGCAAGCCGGCCGGTGCGAAACCCGGGATGGTCATCTACGATTCTCAGAAAACCCTGTACGTGACTCCGGAACGCAATAAGTAATAGGCAATATATTCTATTATTTCCATATTTTAGTTGACTATATCGTAAAAATGTGCTATGGTTCAACCATGGCAGTATCGTGGCGGCAGGATAGGGTATCCGGCGCTTCGCCGCAGGCGCGCGCCGGGTCAGACAGAAAAACCGCAATGCATTTTACTATGACGCTCCCGTTCCCAAGCCAAGTATCTACAACTGAAGAAGCCTGTCGGCGGAAACTGCCCGAATGCAAAAGAACCGTTACATACGGTTCTTTAGCTTTTGCAGGATATCCTCGTAGGCCTGCGGCGGATCGACTTCAAATCGCATGGGCACTCCCCGAATGGGATGCGTAAAGCCGAGCACACCGGCGTGGAGCATCTGTCCGCTCAACCCGAACGGTTGCCTTCGTGGCCCGTAGAGCGCGTCGCCCAAAACGGGATGTCGGATGTGCGCCATATGGACGCGAATCTGGTGCGTGCGCCCCGTTTCCAGCGTCGCAAGGATCGATGTAAACGACGACAGCCTTTCGAGAATCCGGTAGTGCGTCACCGCCGGCTTGCCTCCTTCGACCACCGCTCTTTTTAGGCGATTTTTCGGATCGCGCCCGATGGGTGCGTCGACCGTGCCCTCCTCTTCCGAAAAGCCGTGCCATACGATGGCCCGGTAGCGGCGTTCGACCGTCCGGTCAAACAGCTGTGCGGCCAGTCCCCGATGCGCCGCATCGGTTTTCGCCACGACGAGCAGACCGGATGTGTCCTTGTCGATGCGATGGACGATTCCCGGGCGCATCGCACCGTTGACCGTCGAAAGGCTGGTTGTGTGGTACAGGAGAGCGTTTACAAGCGTTCCGTCGGGATTGCCTTCGGCCGGATGCACGACGAGGCCCTTTTGCTTGTTCACCACGATGAGAGCTTCGTCTTCGTAGACGATTTCCAGATCGATTTTCTGAGGCAAAAAAAGCGTTTGCGTCGGCGGTGGAAATGCAACATCCAGACGCTGCCCGCCCTTCAGCTTCTCCTTTTTCGACCTCTGCGTTTGCCCATCGACGGCGACGCAGCCTTCGGCAATCAGCTTTTGCAGGTAGCTTCTGGATGATTCTTCGATGAGTTCGGCAAGAACCGCGTCGATGCGCAGTCCCTCGTGGCTCTCATCCGTATAGACCGTGTAGATGTGACCGCCGCTCATGAGAGGTCGGATTTTGCGCTGCGCGCCTCGAGCACTGCGACGCAGTACACCAGCAGTGCGCTCCCGGCGCAGACGGCCATGTCGGCGACGTTAAAAACAGGAAGGATTCGTATGTTTATAAAATCGACCACATATCCGAAGCGAATTCTATCCACCAGATTGCCGAGTCCGCCGCCTGCGATCAGCGACAGCGCGACGACCTCTGCAGTTGAAAGCGTGCTGCCCCGCTTAACGACGTATCCTGTAATCGCCGCCGTGATGAGAAGCGGCAGCGCGACCAGAAGCGTCTGCCGGTTTTGCAGGATGCTGAATGCAGCTCCGTAATTGTGCACGTACGTCAGATGAAGATAGTTGCCCGCAAGCGAAACCGATTCGCCGAGCGCCATCGTCCCCCGAATCCAGCTCTTCGAAATTTGATCTACAATGATTACAGCAGCTGCAATGCCCCAGTACACTATTCTTTGCTCCTGACGTGCGCCACAGTTTTAAACAGATCGTCTTCGCGAACCGGTCCGCCTCGAACCGGCTGCGTGTCGGAAGGCGACACATCGGTAAACGCTGCGCTGCCCCGGGTTCCAAAGAGCTCTTCTGCCAGCACGTCGAAGCGATCGAGCTCCGTCTCCAGCATGCTCTTAAACCGGTTGCGCACGGATTCGACGCGCTGGCCCAGCTCCAGCTCTTCTTCCTTGAGGCGCTCCAGCGACTCCCGGGCTTGCTTCAGCAGCAGTTCGGCATCCAGCTCGGCATTCTTGACCAGAATTTCCGCACGCTTTTCTGCGCTCGCGGAAATATCGTTCATGAGAGCCTTCGCCGCTTCGAGCGTCGCAAGGACACTTTCTTCCGTCTCTCTGAATGCATCGATCTGTTCCTGCATACCGATCAGCTGACTTTTAAAGTTTTCGTTCTCGTCGATGACGCGCTCGTAGTCCGCTGTGAGCAAATCGAGGAAACTGTCGACCTCCTCTTCCTTGTATCCCCGTACGGCCCGGGAGAACACCTTGTGCTGAATATCGTGCGGAGTGATCATGCGACTCTCCTTATCTCATAAAAAATCCGACTATGAAAAAATGAACAACGCGGTAGACCAGCGAAATGGCGATGACGGCGACAAAGGGCGTAAAATCGAGGCCCGTTCGCATTGCAAACCGGCCGGTCAGACTGCGAAACGGCGCAAGGAGGGGCTCCAGCGTCTCTGCGAGCATTCGATACAAGCCATACGTCCGCCCGCCCGGCCTTGAGAACCAGGACAGCACGACGTATGCCAGTATCATGTACTGAAGGACCATCGTAAAGTAGTAAAAGGCTAACAGCAATTTCGTCGGGACCATCGCTCTACCTACTTCCAGGGACTCTTGATGCCGCCTTCAATCTGGCTGATCTTCGAGTCCATATTATAAGCGACGTCCACATTTTCCGGTACGAATACGAAGATGTTGTTCGCCACTTTTTGTACATTTCCATTCAGCGCATAGGTGGCGCCGCTCAGAAAATCAAAGATTTTTCTCGCGACGTCCGTCTCCAGATTTTCGAGGTTGATGATGACAGGCTTCTTCGCCTTGAGGTTGTCGACGAGTCGCGGGCTGTCCTCAAAACCGCTCGGCTCCACGACAATCATTTTAAACTGATCGGTCCTGCGGCCTCCCGGTATCGTGGGGGAACGCAGCTCCGTAGGTCTCGGCATTTCAGATGCTCCGCTGCGCACAGGGGGTCTGGGTTCAATCGGCTTCCGTTCCGGTACAGTCACCTTGGGAGCCTCCTCGAATTCTTCCTCTTCGATTTCTTCGATCCCGACCATTTCTTTCATTTTCTTGAATAGACTCATTTTTCTCTCCACGCTCACCAGCGCTAACGTTACTGATAATCACGGCCGCCGAAAATCGACGTACCGATGCGAACGGCGTTGGCCCCTTCCTCAATTGCGACGCCGAAATCTCCGCTCATCCCCATGGATAAAACGTTGAGGTCAAGCCTGGGATGACGCAATGCGCCCAGCCGGTCGTACAGCTGCCGGACCTCGGTAAAGTAGTGCCTGACTTCTTCAGGATCGTCTACCAGGGGCGCCATGTGCATCAGCCCCCGGATGCTTATGTGTTCGCATTCGTCCAATATGCGTTCGATCAGCGCCTGGGCTTCCTCCGGTGCCACGCCGAACTTGCTCTGCTCGCCCGCCGCATTGACCTGAATGAGAATCCGGGCCGTCAATCCGGCCACCCCTGCTCTTCTATCGATTTCCTGTGCCAGTCGAAACGAATCGACAGAGTGGATCATATACACTTTGTCGATAATCTGACGGACCTTGTTTCTCTGGAGGTGGCCGATCATGTGCCAGCGAACCTTCGATGTCACCTGATCGTACTTATCCAGCAGCTCCTGCACCTTGTTCTCACCGATATCGGTGATGCCGAATGCGATGGCCTCCTCGATTTCTTCGGGTGTCCGGGTCTTCGTTACGGCGATCAGCAACACGTCTCCGCAGCTCGGATCCGCTTTTTCTGCATGGCGCCCGATTTGGCGGCGTATCTCTTCGATGTTTTCCTTCATGCTCATACAATCACTCTTTCGTCTCGCTGTGCCTCAATATTTCGTCGTAGATCTCTACGGTATTAACTCTTTTCTGTTCGCCGGATTCGTCTGTTTCGGAAAATGTGCCCGAATGTATCAGCGAATCCTTTCCATCCGTCGTGATGACTTTAATTCTCGTAAAGTGGAATGCTCCGGTCAGATCGCGCACGTACACGCCCGGCACGCCTTCTTCCATAGCGATCGATGTGTTCGGAACGATGAGCCCTTCGTAGTCTTCCGTGACGACGGTAAGCGCCACTTTCCGAATCGACGCAAACGGTTCGTAGTACCGGTCGGTCCGAATCAACACGAGCCATCCGCCCTGCTTTTTGATCACGTCCATCGCAACGGCAGGAACGGTCCGGTCCCCAAATTCGAGCGCGACGGCGGCGCCGGCCGCATACTTCCCCGCTCGCTCTTCCGGCACGGGAACAGCGACATACCACGTATCGTCCAGCACTATTTTATACAGCGGCTCACCCGCAATCGTCTGCGCTCTGTGCGTGTTCTCCGGCTCAATCACAAGGTCCGCAAGCTCTCCCGGCTCCAGCTGATCCATCGTCTCCGGCGTAAAGTACTCTTCGTAACCGTCGATATAGTAGCTGATGACGCCGGTGTGGCCGGCGTAATATCCGGCAGCGCTTCCCTGCGTCGGGTAGACATCCAGGACCTTTGCCCCTTTGCGGGTTTTAATCCCTTCTTCGGTATAGTAACTGATACCTCCGCTCTGCCCAGCGGAGATAACGCGTTCGTTCCGGATGACATAGCCTTCGGCTTCGTCTGTAACACGCAGGTGGCCGTGCGACACGATGGCCGTCCTCGTCAATGCGCCCGAGATGCCGGGGATGACGTAAATCCATATATAGAGTCCGGCGCACAGAGCGAGAAACACGACCAGAACCGCAATGCGGCGCCTGTGTGCATGTTCGCTTTTCATTCTATCATTCTAACAGAATCACGCATCATCTTCAAGACGGTGCGCCTGTTCAGTCACTCGTTTCAATATCGCTTTTTCACTTATGGAAAGCGCCGGGTCGCGGGCGAGAAACGCCTCGAATAAATCGGGCCGGCGCTCCAGCGTTATGCGCAGAGACTGTTCCCACTGCCATTCCCGGATCAACCGGTGATTTCCGCCAAACAAGACGTCAGGCACCGCAAGCTCCTCGAACACCCTCGGCTTCGTGTACTGGTCGTATTCCAGCAGTCCCGAATAGACCGATTCCTCCTCGTGCGAATCCTCATTGCCCAACACGCCCGGAATCAGACGCACGAGCGCATCGATGAGCACGAGGCCTGCGAGCTCGCCTCCGGTGAGGATGTAATCTCCGATGGACACCTCTTCCATATCCCACGCATCGATGATGCGCTGGTCCACACCTTCGTAGTGGCCGCACAGGATGACGATATCCTGTGCCTCGATGAGCTCGGTTAAAAGTTCGCGATCGAGCATGCGCCCCCGGGGGGACATGTAAATCTTCTTTTTTTGCTCGGCCCCCAGGGCCCGAAGCGCATCGAAGGCAGGCTGAGGCGATAAAACCATGCCGGCTCCGCCTCCGAACGGGGTATCGTCCGTTTTCCTGTGCTTGTCTTTGGAGTATTCCCGGATATCTGTAACGCTTACATTTGCATAGCCTCCCTCGATGGCGCGCGCCAGCATGCTGTGCGCAAGCATCGGGCGAATCATATCCGGAAATAGCGTCAGGACATCGATGTTCATAATCTCCTCATCCCTTCATTCCCTCGATCAGCTCCACTGTGATACGCCCGTCGGTCAGGTCGATATCCAGGACGAACTCCTGGACGGCGGGCAGCAAAAATTTTATGCCCTCTTCGTCGCAAATTTCGTACAGGTCGTGCCCGGGATTCTGGATCACGTCTGTCACCGTCCCCACCGAAGCGCCGTCCCGGGTGCATACGGAAAGACCGATGAGGTCTCGAATGAGGTATGTATCCTCCGGCAGGTGCCAGTCGTCCGCGTCGCAGAGGCACAGTTCGAGGCCGCGGAGCCGTTCGGCTGCATTGCGGTCTTCGACACCGCCGAGTTTGACGATGACCATGCCTTTATGCTCGCGCGAAGACTGAAGCGGGTACTCCTGTCCGCCGACGCGGATCGATGCGATTTCCTCGAATGCCCGCAGGTCCTCCACGTACGGATAAATCCGCATCTCGCCCCGGATGCCCGCAGCCGACGTGATTTTCCCCAGCTTGAGGGTTTCCATGCTCACCTCCTGTCGCCTCAGGAGACGATCTCGACGACCACCTTTTCGTTTTGCCTTGCAGCGGCCGCTTTTACGACCGTCCGCAGCGCTTTTGCAATGCGCCCCTGGCGGCCGATGACTTTGCCCATATCCTGACTTGCGACGCGCAGTTCGATGATCAGCAGATCTTCATCCCGGTTGAGTTCTCTCACGCTGACTTCTTCGGGCGCGTCCACAAGGGATTTGGCAATCGTTTCTACCAATGCTAACATTTTTTCACCGCTTTCCTATTCGATGATGCCGGTTTTCTTTAGAAGCGCGCGCACGGTATCGGTCGGCGCCGCGCCCGTGGACAGCCACTTTTGTGCTTTTTCGGCATCGATTTTGATGTCTGCGGGATCCTTGAGCGGATCGTAGTAACCGATTTCTTCGATAAACCTTCCGTCTCTGGATGCGCGCGAATCTGCGACGACGACTCTGTAGAACGGCTTTTTGTTTGCGCCCATTCTCTTCAATCTGATTTTAACTGCCATTTGTTCCTCCTGATTATTCCAAAATATAGGTATTGTATGCAAAAGCCGCACTGTGCGGCGGTCTGCCTCTCCGTATCGCTTAAAATCCCGGAAACATTCTCCGCGCCCTTTTCCCGGGCTTTCCTCCGGAAAACTGCTTCATGAGCTTCCGCATCTCTTCGTAGCGCTTGATGACGTTGTTGACGCGCGATACCGTAACACCGGCACCGGCTGCGATGCGCTTCCTCCGGCTTGCGTTTAAGATGTTCGGATCCTGACGTTCCTGCTTCGTCATCGACTGGATGATGGCTTCCATAGAGCGGAACTCCTGCTCGCCGCGATCCAGCTGTTCATCGTCCGGCTTCGCACCGCCTCCGGGCAGCATATCGACGATCTTTGCAAGGCCGCCCATGCTCCGTATCTGGGCGAACTGATCCAGAAAGTCCTCGAGCGTAAACCGGTCTTTCTTAATTTTCGTCTCGAGTTCCCGCGCCTTCTCTTCGTCGAACGTCTCCTGGGCCTTCTCGATCAGACTCATCACATCGCCCATGCCGAGGATTCGAGAAGCCATCCGTTCCGGGTGAAACGCTTCCAGCGCATCCGACTTTTCGCCGACCCCGATAAACTTAATCGGTTTTCCGGGGACGCTCTTGACCGAAAGAGCGGCGCCGCCGCGGGTGTCGCCGTCGAGCTTTGTGAGGATGATGCCGTCGATGCCGAGCTTCTCGTTGAACGACTCGGCTGCCTGGACCGCATCCTGTCCCGTCATGGCATCCACGACGAGGAGAATTTCGTGCGGGCGGACCGCCTTGCGGATGCGGACGAGTTCATCCATCAGAACATCGTCTGCGTGCAGCCGTCCGGCTGTGTCGATCAGCAGCACGTTGTATCCTTTGTATTCGGCTTCTTTTCTGGCTCGGGTCGCAATATCGACCGGATCCCGGCTCTCCCGCTCGGCAAACACGGGGATGCCGGCCGCCTCGCCGAGAATCTCGAGCTGGTCGATCGCGGCGGGACGCTCGATGTCGCAGGCCGCCATCATCGGATTCTTGCCGCTCTTTTTGAGATGTACAGCCAGCTTGGCGCACGTCGTCGTCTTTCCCGTCCCCTGCAGACCGACGAGCAGGATCGGCGTAAAGCCGCTCGGCGAATACGTGAGGCGGCTGTTGCTGCCGCCCATGAGCGCCGCCAGTTCGTCGTTGACGATTTTGATGACCTGCTGGCCCGGCGTCAGGCTGTTCATCACATCGCCGCCCAGCGATTTTTCGCGCACGGCGGCGACGAAGTCCTTCACAACTTTAAAGTGAACATCCGCTTCGAGCAGCGCCATGCGAACATCGCGCATCGCCTCCTGGATGTCTGACTCGGTGAGTACACCTTTACCCCTGAGACGCTTAAAAACGTCGTTCAGTCTTTCGGACAATCCTTCAAACGCCATGTTACTCCCCCAGTCTGTGTGCCGTTTTTCGTATGGATGCGAGCTGTGTCTGAATCGTCCGGTCGCCCCGGTACTGTTCGCCCAATTCGGCAAGCGCCGCATCGATCCGCGCAAGCACCTGCTCCGTCTGCGCAAATCGCTCGAGAAGACCCAGCTTGCTTTCGTATTCCTTCAGCGCAGACTCCGCCTTTTTGATACCGGCGTACACGCCCTGCCGCGTCAGCCCGAATTCTTCGGCGATTTCGGCGAGGGACCAGTTCTCTTCGCGGTACAGACGCAAAAACTCGCTCTGCCTCTCCGGCAGAAGCCCACCGTAAAAATCGTACAGCATGTTGATCTCGACGGTCTGTTCCGGCATGCGCTGCGCACCTCCTGTTCAACGAGTCGTATCGTACCACAGCAAAAACAAAGTGTCAAGCGTTTTGCTTGACACTGAAGATCGCTTATATTCAATGAGAAAGGCACCGATTAACGGACGACGACAAATGTCGAGAGCTTCGCGTCAGACGGCCCGTGCAGGTGACCGTTTCGCTGACGGAACGCCTCTACGTAATCCCACACTTCCTCAGACACTCGCTCGCCCGGATAGATGACCGGTATGCCCGGCGGATACGGTGCGATCATCTCGGAGGCGATGCGCCCTTTCGCATCGACCCAGGGAATCCTCTCGCGATCCGAAAAGTATGCATTCCGCGGTGACAGGACGTACTCGGGCTGCGGCGGCAGCTTTTCTGCAGGCGGCAGAGGTGAACCGTCGCGGTGCTTGTGCGCGATGTCGGCAAGTGCATCCACCAGCACATCGAGGTTTTCCTGTTCGTTCGCAAACGTAACGATTCCAAGCACATTCCGGTAGTTGGCGAGTTCCATGTCGATATTGTACTCGGAAAACAGCATTTTCTGAAGGTCAAACCCGGTGATGCCGATTGCGTTGGCGCTCACAATGAGCCGGGTTACATCGTAGTCGAAAATCGCGGCTTTTCCGATCAGCTCGCGCCCTGCGCACGCCATGCCCGGGATCGCGTTGATACGCTCCCGTGCGTTGGCAGCCAGCGCCGCAGCCCGGTCGATCATCTGCTTGCCCCGCCGGGCGATATCGTGCCTGGCCATGTCCAGCGACAGCATCAGGAGATACGAAGGACTCGTGCTCTGAACGAGCGTCAGATTGGAATCCATCCGGCTCTTTTTAATCCGGTCCGACTTAACGTGAAGCATGGAGCTCTGCGTCAGCGAGCCGGCGACTTTGTGAATGCTCTGCACGCATACATCGGCCCCGAGCTCCAGCGCACCCTTTGGAAAATCGTCGCTAAAGTAGCAGTGCGCCCCGTGCGCTTCGTCCACCATCAGGATGGCGTCATGTCTGTGGCAGATTTCCGCAATGGACTTCAGATCGCTTGCGATGCCGTAATACGTCGGGCTGACGATCAACACTCCCTTGCAGTCCGGATGTATGCGAAACACTTCTTCCACGGTGTCCGGATGGACGCCTCCGTGCAATCCCCATTCCTCCTCCAGCTCCGGCATGATATAGGCCGGGTTTCCTCCGCTGAGTATCAGGCCCATCAGGGCGGATTTGTGGGCGTTTCTGGGAACGGCCACGGTGCCGCCTCCGTGCAGGGCGGTCAGAATCATCGCCTCATTCCCGCACGTGGTCCCGTTGACGAGAAAGTGCGTATAATCGGCACCCCACAGGTCGGCAGCCAGCTGCTCCGCCTCGCGGATGGGGCCGGTAGCGTTATGCAGGTCGTCCAGCAGAGGCGTTTCCGTCAAATCAAAAGAAAAAACCGCATCCCCCACAGCCTCGAGCAAAATCGGGTTGATGCCATTTTCGTAGCGATGTCCCGGTACTCGAAAATACGCGGGTTTCCTCCTGTTATACTCCACCAGTGCGTCGAACAGAGGTGTTCTGTTTTGGTTGTTCATCGGCGCTATCAGCTCCTTATCGTTCCGAGTCGCCTGCCCGCAATCGCAGCTGTCAGGCGCAAATATCATTATGGCACCGATTTGAAAATTGTCAATAAAAAGACTCCCGACGGAACGATAATTCCGACGGGAGTCCGGCAACAGGTTCGAACAAATCCTCAGTTGTAGGCTTTCTGCAGTTTCCGCTCCCAGAGGTTCAGACCTCTTGTGGAGACGATGTTGAGCGCGAGATAGATGATGGCGGCCACGTAGTATGAAGGCAGAATTGAGTACGTGATCGTCGCCACCGTGTTCCTCGCATACATGATGTCTGCAATGCCCAGGTACTGGATAATCGCTGTCTCCTTAATCATCGTGACGAGCTCATTTCCAATCGCGGGGAGAATCGTTCGAATGGCCTGCGGCAGTATGACAATGCGCATGGAGAGCCAGTGACTCATGCCCAGGCTCCTCGCTGCCTCGGTCTGTCCGCGGTCTACGGATTGAATGCCGCCGCGGATGATCTCTGCGACGTAGGCGCCGCTGTTCATCGTCAGGGCGATCATACAGGGCAGATAGCGCGTCATGTCTACGCCTCCGATGATGACGTCCGGAAAGGCGATGAACTTCGACAGCTGAAGATAGACGATCCATAGCTGTACGATGAGGGGTGTGCCCCGGATCACATCGATGTAGACCGTGGCGACTCTGCTTACGATGCGGTAGCGCGACATCTTCATAAACGCCAGCGCCGCCGCCAGCAGGACACCGAGCACGACCGCATTGAGCGATAGCGCCAGCGTCACCTTCGTGCCCTTCCAAAAGTAGGGGCCGTAGTCGATCATCATCGTGATTACTTTAGAAGCCACATTTCCCTCCGTTCCGGATCAATGTACCGATGTCTACAAGCTATTATTCGATCGCCAGCTCTTCCTGCAGTGCCATGGCGTCGTTCATGAGCTGGTCGATGGTTCCGTCAGCCAGAAGTTCTGCCAGGATGACGTTGACCTGATCGCACAGCTCCTGATTTCCAAGTTTAAATGCAATCGCGGTCGCGTCGTTTTCGTACGGGATATCGAACTCGACGAGCGTAATATCTTTGTTCGTGGCCACGAAGGCTTTCGCAACGTCGCTGTCGGAGATGATGCCGTCGAGCTGACCGCCCTGAAGCATCATGATCATGTCGTTAAAGTTCTGGACGGCAATGGCAGAGGCGCCGGCGTAGTCTTTCGCGAGCGTTTCCTGAACCGTGCCGGTCTGCCCGGCGATTTTCTTGCCGGCAAGCGAGTCGATGCTCGCAAAGTCGCCGAGCGCTTCCTTGCGGACGATGCATGTCTGGAATCTGGAATAGTAGTTATCGGAAAACAGCACTTCACGTTCCGGATCGTTGGTGAGCCCGGCGATGACGCAGTCAAACTGCCCTTCGGCCAGACTTCCAAGCAGTCCGTCGAAGCTCATGTTGGTGATCTTCAGTTCTTTGCCCAGCTTTTCGGCCAGAATTTTCGCCAGCTCGATGTCGGCGCCTACGAGGACTTCGTTCCCCTCGTCGTCGAACATGATGAATTCGTACGGCGGATAATCCGCAGATGTCCCTACGTGGAAAACGTTATCCGATTTGCTCCCTCCGCCTCCGCACGCTGTGATGCTGAGCATCAGCGCAACGGCCAGCAGTACTACTAGTGCTTTTTTCATTGAAACTACCTACCTTTCTTCAACCCGCCCGCACAGATTCGGGCGGGCTTTTCAATATACCGCTCAATATACTCGCATAAATATTCATTGTCAAGGGGTTAAATTGAATATTTTTCTAAAATATTCGATTAATTTTTAATTTATGCACGTTTTAGTGTATATTGAATACTTTCTGCATAAAAAGAGCCCGCCCGCCTGCACGGGAGAGCTCTTCCGGACTGTGTCTGTGTATCTGCGTATATCAATATACTTTGTCGTCGATCTCCCGGCGCAGCCGCTCCAGCAAAGCTTCCACCGTCATAGGCTCAAGCTCACCCTCCCGGGCGGAGCGAACGGGCAGCATGCCGCTTTCCATTTCCTTTTCTCCAATGACGATGATATAGGCGTCCCTGGCGTTTCGGGCTTCCCGGATTTTGTATCCGATTTTCTCGTTGCGTCCGTCGAGCTCCGCCCGGATGCCGCATTCGGTAAACTGCTGTCTCAGCCCTTCGGCAAAGTCGTTGAACTTCTCCGTCACCGTCAGGAGCTTGACCTGCGTCGGCGCCAGCCACAGCGGGAATTTTCCTTCGAAGTGTTCGATGAGAATCCCGATAAAGCGCTCCATGCTGCCGAATATCGTGCGGTGTATCATCCCCGGCCGATGCTTTTCGCCGTCCGCACCCACATACGTGATGTCGAAGCGCTGCGGCATCTGGAAATCGAGTTGAACCGTGCCGCACTGCCACGTCCTCCCGATGCTGTCTTCCAGATGGAAGTCCAGCTTTGGCCCATAGAACGCGCCGTCTCCTTCGTTGATCTTATACGGGAAGCCCAGCTCGTCCATCGCTTCTTTGAGCGACTGCTCGGCGCGCGCCCATTCTTCCTCCGTGCCCATCGAGTTTTCGGGGCGCGTGGAGAGTTCGATGTGATATTGGAAGCCGAACACGCTGTATATGTAGTCGATGAACTGAACGACGCCTTTCAGCTCGTCTTTTGTCTGCTCGGGCAGCATGTAGATGTGCGCATCGTCCTGCGTAAACGTCCGCACCCGCATCAGCCCGTGCAGTGCGCCGGACAGCTCGTGCCTGTGCACCTGACCGAGTTCGGCCACGCGCATGGGGAAATCCCGGTAGCTGTACATTTTGTGCTTGTAGGCCAGCAGAGACCCCGGGCAGTTCATGGGTTTGATCGCATAGTTCATGTCGTCGATCGTCGTAAAGTACATGTTTTCTTTATAGTGATCCCAGTGACCCGACGTGTGCCAGAGCTCCTCGTTCAATATGAGCGGCGTTTTGATCTCGTCGTAGCCGTGTTCCGTGTGCGCTTTCCGCCAAAAGGCTTCGAGTTCGTTGCGGATGATCATGCCTCGCGGCAGAAAGAACGGGAAGCCGGGTCCTTCGTCGAGGATGGCGAACAAATCCATCTCGCGGCCGATTTTCCTGTGATCGCGACGCTTTGCTTCTTCTAATTTCTGCAGATAGTCGTCGAGCATCGATTTTTTAGGAAAGGTTACACCGTAAATCCGTTGCAGCATCTTGTTCTTCTCGCTGCCCCTCCAGTACGCACCCGCAACGGACAGCAGCTTAATCGCTTTGATGCCGCCTGTAGAGGGGAGATGCGGACCGGCGCAGAGGTCAGTAAATCCCTCCTGCTCGTAAAACGTAATCACCTCATCTTCGGGCAGATCGTCGATCAGCTCGACCTTGTACACTTCGCCCTTCTTTTCCATATAGGAGCGGGCTGCTTTGCGATCCATCGCCTGGCATACCAGCGGAAGATCCTGCTTTACGATGGCAGCCATTTCTTTTTCGATTGACAGAAGATCTTCTTCCGTAAACTTGTGCTCCAGATCGATATCGTAATAAAAACCGGTATCGATCGCCGGGCCGATGCCGAACTTCGCATCGGGAAACAGCCTCGATACCGCATGGGCCATGATGTGGGCCGATGTGTGCCATAGTGCGTGCTTTTCGTCTTCTGTTTCGAAACGTACCTGTGCCATAAGCGGACCTCCTGTATAAAAATGCCCAATCACCTTCGGTGCTTGGGACATCGATTGCGACACTTCTCAACGCACATTATATCTTTTCACAGCCTCTTGTCAAGCCGGCTCCCATTGATATACAGCGGTTCGCTGCATACAGGTGACGCTGATAAAAGGGAGCCTGAACATCTCTCGTCCGCTGTAGGTCAGTTCGACGGACACCGCCGGACAGCCCGGCAACAGCCCGCGCTCGCCCGCCTCTTCGTAGCCGCTCTCGTCATCGAAAATTTCAATGCGTGCGGAAAGTACGCCCGGCGCTTCGAACGGCGGAGCGACTGATGCCCGTTGCAGCAGATCGCACGCCAGGTGGTCCGCTGCCCATTTATCGATGCACAGCAGACCACCGGAATACGAATCCTCATCCAGGAGAAGCGCTGCCCCGCAGGCGATCTCCTCGGCCAACTCCTTGAGCGCACGCTGTGCACGCGCGTATCGGTCCATATCGCTCCACTGGCACATAAAGCTCATGTAGAGCAGCAACATAGCCAGAAACACCAGAAAAACCTTCATGCCTTCTCCTTATTGAGAAAGCCGCTCGCTTACGGTCGCACTATCGACGGTGAACACGAGCAGATTCTCCTTCTCTTTGATGCCGAACAGTCTGGCCCCCGCCATCACCGGGCCCACCGGTACCGAGATTTTATAGTAGATCAACCCGCGCAGCGGATCGTATGCCGTTTCCCCATGCGTCCCTAAACGCCTGTAAACGGGCTCATCCGTCGCCTCGATGGAAACGGCAGCCGGATCGATATCGAGCACACCTGCAATGCGACTGCGCAGAGATTCGCAAATCTCATCGGTAAAACAGCCGGCTTGTCGCGCCTGCTCCTTGGCTACATACACGCAATCCGACAGCAGTCCGATTCGCGCATGGTTGATCTGGTCCAGCGAAAACTGTAAAAGAAATACCAGAAGCAGCGGCAGAACGGCCAGGAGAACAAGGAATTGTTTCATGCCGGCCCTTCCGGACTGTCTTCCATGCGTCGCATTTCCGCCTCTCGAATCCACACCCGCTGCAGGGTGGACGACACGCTCTTTTCATCGCCCCCTGCAATCATCGAAAATAGGTGAATCCCTAGAATGAGCATGGCTATCAGAACGATCAACTGTTTCATCTCACACTCCGCTCAGGAACCCGATGCGCTGTCGAATTCGTCGACCAGGTTTTCAATCCGGCTACCCACGTAGTCGCCCATCGAATCCGCCTGCTCACTAAAGTTCAGGACGATTGTGCCGATTGCGATTCCCAGCAGGACCATCGCAGCAAGTACTACCATCTGTTTCATAACGCTTTCCTTTCCGCAGGACATCAATAGATGCCTGTCAACAACTCTCTCTGTTGGATAAAATATGCGATATATATAAAGTTGAGCAATACGATCATCGCATTGGCAACGACTGGAAAGTACACGAGATCGCTGACCCACTCGTCGCGCTTCTTTTGAGCCGTTTTGTGCTTCTCACGCAGGAGATCGCGATAGGCTTCCACCGTGCTCAAAAGCTCGGTTGGAGCGATGTGTTCCCATTCGATAAACAGCTTTGCTACGTCTCTTGCGTAATCCTCTTCAAAAGTCCGGTAAAACACTTCTTCAGCCAGCCCGGCTTCGGAAATCCGCAGACGGTGTGCCATATCCCGAAAAACACCCTGGAGGCTGTCCGACACCTCGGCGAGCTCCTCCAGCAGAAGATCCCGGCTCATGCGGCAATCTCTACCCATCGCGATGACGTGGCGGATGTACGACAGGCATTCGGTCAGCTCGCGCTCGCACATGCGCTTTTTCTGTGCATGAACTGCGACTTCAGTAAGGCGGCGAATCCGACTCTTTAAAAACCGCTTCCGGACGTAGGAGCCAGCCTGATGACCGACGTCGGCAAGCCGCCCCGGCTTTGCCGGTATCCGAAGCCACCATCCGGTCCAAAACAGCACCCCGCCGAGTCCGAGTACGAATACACTCAATGCATTCCTCCTTGAATATCTCCAACGACTTCCGCTTGTCAGTAGTCGATTTTCTGATTGCGGAGAAGTTCCAGCGCCGCCAGGTTACCGATAAAGAGCATCAGTCCCAGGGTTAGAAACAGCAACCCTTCCGGTGTGGCGATCTGGTTTCGCACAAGCGTTGAAGTGCTCAGGCCGAGATAGCGTACCGCCATCCACAGCGTAGCCGCGTATAGAAACGGGATGAGCAGTACCGTCATCCGGACCGCTTCGCTGTTCAGCCGGTCGCGTTCGTGAACCCGCTTATGCGCCTCGGTTAACTGGTCTGAAATATCTCGAAGTCCGGCCGAAACGTCGACGCCTTTTTCTGCAGCCGTTCGGATGCAGACGCCGAGCATTTTCCCCCACATGGTGCCGGCCGAAAACGAGAACCGCCGAACGGCTTCCCTGATTTCTGTCGCACTGCCGGCGCTTCGAAGCTGAAGAAGAAGCGTCGTAAGCAGCTTGCGGAATACCGGATACTCTCCGCTTCCCGCCAGTACACCTTCGATCGCCTCGTAGATATTTTTATGATTCGACCAGTAGTGCCTGTATAGTTCCGACAGAAGAGGCAGCCCTTCCCGGCTTCCCTTTTTCCTTTGAAGCTCCAGTTTCAGAATGAGAAAGAGAACGGGCATAACAGCGATGATCGCAGACAGCGCCACGGATACCAGGAGCGTGTAGTTCCTATGCATTACGAGCAAGACGAGCGCAAACGTACTACCGATCGCAGCAAAGACGATTCGCTCATCCGGAGCACGCCTAAAACTCGCGCCTAAAAGATCGCGGACATAGCGGACCGGCCTGGAAAGCGTTTTAAGCTCTCTTCTGGACGTGCGCAGTCTGTGGCGCATGCGCCACCTCAGGAGCAGCAGCCGAAGATCGCTAAAGAACAGGAGGACCCATCCGACTGCGTAAAGGATCGCGAGAGCGACTTCTATGCACGCGTCCAGTCCACTGGTTTTCATCCCGTTTCTCCTTCTGCGAAAACGCCGATTTTACTCGCAATCGGGGATGCCCCGGCAAGCGCATGGAGCGCTTTCTGCATGCTGCAGAACGCCTCCGGGTCGGTTTCCTCTGCATATTTCTGATGAGCAGCATCCATGTCAGGGAAAAACGTCCACGCGTCCTGCGACACATCGTAATCGCACATCACCCGCACAGAGACGTGTCCCCCGCCATCAACGCCCATCTCACAGATGCTCTTGAGACGCTTTTGCCTTTTATCCGGAAGCTGAATAAAATGAAACAGGTAGTCAAATGCAGCACCGACTCTCCGCATCGTCCGCTCTGTATCGCCTCCGGTCGCATGCACAATCTCGTCGGCCGCCTCCAGCGGAAACTGTGCAGGATCTCCGGTATGGAACGTCAGCTTCATGCGCTTGGTTCCTTTGCCTGCAATTTTGACAGCCGTGCTCAAAGCGATGCCATCTCTTGCTTCCGCCAGGATGAAGTAGTCCGCATCGCTTCGAAGCAGGCTTTTAGATATGCGCAACAGCTCCTCGCCATCAGCCAGAAGCTGAAGAACAGGCGCACCTCGGTTGATATCGTGCAGCGGAATCTCCGGATCGGTCTCGACCATAACTCCCTCCAGAGCAGGATCTTCGTAACTCTGCCACGTCGCTAGAAACGTAGTCTTCGCCGTCCGGACCGCTCCGAGAAACACGACGTTGAATCCAATCCGCACCATGGAGCGGAAAAGAGGAATTGCCTCGACCGGTATCGTTCCCCGCTTCGCTTGTTCCTCAAAGCTCAATATCGGTATGATGTATCTGCGGAACACGATGGCACCCTGCCCTTTTTTGGCCATCGGCTCCTCGTAAATCGTAACGCGCGTCCCGTCGAGCAGATAGATCTCGTGATACATCCGATCCGAACGCTGCTCGGGATTGACCAGCAAAAACGCGCGTATCAACTGCTGCTTTCGTTCCTTTGTAATTCGCTGTTCTTTGAGTGCCATACGCCCGCCTTCCAAAAAGTAGATGCGCTCACCGATAATCTTGGCCGAGCTGCTTTGGGTGTAATCTGTCCCGAACCACTCGCTGATGCCGGCAAGACCCCAGTTTTCATGATACACAGCGTCGGTTAAGCTCGAATACCAGGCCGGATACTCGACGGTACCGGCGCCCAGCTCGTGGATCAGCGATTCAATCCGATCTTTAAAGTAAGACACTTCACGCTCATAGCCGATGATGGCTTTTTTCTGGATGTCGAGCAGCGACTTCGTATTTTCTTCTTTTTCCCATTCAGCAAAGAACGCCTGCTTGACCTGTTCGCAAAGGTGAACAAACGACTGGCCGGCACTCTGCGCATGGACAGAAGAATCCGGCATCACGGACCGGCTTTTGATATATTCCTGAATCTCGCGAGGTTCCATGGATCTTTGACCCTTTCTGCAATCGGTTCTGCGTTCATGTCGTTCAAGATGAGATTTGCGGCGCAGCGTATATCGGACTCAAAAGACCGGTCGCGATAGTGGATGAGGCACCGGCCTTCCGTTTCGGCCAGTAGCCCCTGTGGCGATTCTCTCACCGTATAAAACGGCTGTTCGAAACCATCGAGCCTTTCCCTGATGTAGGAAAGGGAAAACGGATTGTGTTCCCGATAGCGGTTGACGAGGCAGCCAATCGTGGAAACATTCAACTTCCGGTACAGCGGGATGAGCCGCTCGAATCGCCGCACGCTGCTCTCGGCCTGAAGCATCACGAGAAATATGCCGTGCGCAGCGAACAGAGACCCCAGAGCCAGGCCGTGACCGATATGACTCCCGCTGTCGCAGAGTATGAGATCAAAACACTCCCTCAGATGCTTCAGCAGATGATCTGAATGGTTTGGGTGATACTTTCCGTCTCCGTTCAGCGGATCAGCCCCGGATATAAAATGCAGGTTTCCTCTGCATCTGGACCGCGCTGCAACATCGTGCACATCGAGCAGACCTTCGGCCAGTTCCGGGCGGAGGCGGTCGAAGGATTCCTGCGACCCGGTGGTGTAATACGTTCCCGAGTCTTCTTCCGTATGGATGACGAGTACTTTCCAGTCCGGTCTAGCCCTGGCAATCAGCTCTCCCGCTGACTGGCACAGCATACTCGTGCCGCACTTGTGATCCACGCCGAAAAATGCATAAATACCTCTCATGATTGCCCCTCCGCATAAACGATTAGATTCCTGCCGCCCGCTTCAGTTACTGTTCGGTAAAGCTCGAGATATTCTGAAGGCGTGCAGATGATTTCGAGCCCAATCGCTTCGTTCGCATCGGGCATGCGCTCGAGCATGGCCTCAGCCGCTTGCCCGTCGGCTGAGATCGTTCTCCCGCTTTTATCCTTTATATAGGCCACGCGATGGGTGCCCAGCACGTCTTCGTCCTGCACCGACACAAGCGTGACAATGTCGCCCGGACGAATCGCCGAACTCATCGATGCAATCCAGGACTCAGGGATTACAAACACCGACTCCTCCGGGTTCACATCTCTGCTTTCCTCTGTGAAGAACCGATCGCTCACCTGTTGGTTGGCGACAATCGGTACCGTTGTTACAAGTCCGATGATCGATTCCGCCTCTCCCGTCCGCAGTGCGCCTTCGATTTCGTTCTCCGGCAGAACGCGTATTGTTTTCAGATGCGAAGGTAAAATGACCTCTCCGGAACGGATGTCTTCTGCAGCGGCCAGAAGCGGTGTAAACAGAACTGCCTCCCGCCCCCGGGTTTCCCAGAGTACAAGAAGACTGAAACTTGCAATCATCATTGCCAACCCGAGAATCATCCTCCGCCTCATGCTATGCCAACCTGCACTTTCCAATTTTCCGATAATACCATATTTTGACATTATCCTACACGAAGCCCTGCTTTTTGTCAAGATATATTTTCCATAATTGTAAATTTATTCTATTTGAATTGGGGTTTTATTCCCTGCCTTCCTATGGTATTATATGTTCGTTGATTTTCACGATTGCCGCAACAAATCCGGCGATTGCGGAATACATCCAAAGGAGGATCGAAGCGTGTATAAAATCTTAGAGAAAGAATGTCTCAACCCCACCGTCACGCGCATGGTAATCGACGCACCTGCGATTGCTGCGAAGGCGGAACCGGGCCAGTTTGTCATCCTGCGCGTCGACGAGAACGGCGAGCGCATCCCGCTTACCGTTGCGGACTTCGACAGAAAAAAAGGAACGGTCACTATCATATTCCAGATTGTCGGTGCGACGACGGAATTGTTAAACGCAAAGAACGAAGGCGATTCGCTGCAGGACTTTGTCGGGCCGCTGGGAATTCCATCTGTAACGGAAGGCCTTAAGAAAGTGGCTGTCGTCGGCGGGGGCGTCGGTTGCGCCATTGCATTTCCGGTAGCGAAAAAACTCCACGAACAGGGAACGGTAGTTCACTCTGTCATAGGATTCAAATCGGAAGATCTCGTCATTTTGGAAGATGAGTTCCGGGCGGTCAGCGACCATGTCGCGATGATGACCGACGATGGGAGCTACGGCGAAAAAGGTCTGGTCACCGATGCGCTTCGAGCCCTGCTGGATGCCGGAGAACAGTACGACGAAGTCATCGCCATCGGCCCGCTGATCATGATGAAGTTTGTCAGCCTGCTTACGAAGGAATACGATATAAAAACCGTTGTCAGCATGAACTCGATTATGATCGACGGTACGGGTATGTGCGGCTGCTGCCGGCTGACCGTTGGAGGCGAAACGAAATTTGCCTGCGTCGACGGTCCCGAATTCGACGGTCATCTCGTCGACTACGACGAAGCGATTCAGCGCAGTCTCATGTACCGGGAGTTTGAAGAGGAGGCGCACGAACACGTCTGTAACCTCTTTAAGATGGAGGTGAAATAACATGGCGAATATGTCACTTAAAAAGAACGAAATGCCGTCGCAGGATCCCATGGTCCGGAACCGCAACTTCCAGGAAGTGGCGCTCGGATATACCGAAGAACAGGCCATCGACGAAGCGACCCGCTGCCTCAACTGCAAACACCATCCCTGCGTTGCAGGCTGCCCCGTCGAAATCGACATACCGGACTTTATCATGAAGACCGCCGAAGGCAAATTCGAAGAAGCCTATCAGATCATCTGTCAGGACAGCTCGCTTCCGGCCGTGTGCGGCAGAGTATGTCCGCAGGAATCGCAGTGCGAAGCGGTATGCGTCCGCGGCATCAAGGGAGAACCGGTCGGCATCGGGCGTCTCGAGCGCTTCGTCGCTGACTGGCACATCGCCAACGCACAGGACGAACCCGTCCGCTGTCCGGAAAACGGCCGAAAAGTTGCGATTATCGGATCCGGCCCGGCCGGCCTCACCTGCGCGGGAAGTCTGGCGCGCATGGGTTACGCGGTCACCGTGTTCGAAGCCCTCCATACAGCCGGCGGCGTGCTCGTATACGGCATTCCCGAATTCCGTCTTCCTAAGGATATCGTGCAGAAAGAAATCGATGCGCTCATCGAGCTCGGAGTCGAAGTGAGAACGAACATGGTCATCGGTCGGTCCATCACCGTCGACGAACTCCTCAACGAGCACGGCTATGAAGCGGTGTTCATCGGATCGGGCGCAGGACTGCCGATGTTTATGAAAATTCCGGGTGAAAACCTCAAGGGTGTCTACTCCGCCAACGAGTATCTGACGCGGGTCAATCTGATGAAGGCCTACCTGCCCGAATCGGCAACGCCGATCAAAAAAAGCAAAAAAGTGGCCGTCGTCGGCGGCGGAAATGTCGCCATGGACGCAGCGCGCTGCGCCAAGCGGCTCGGAGCCGAAGAGGTGTACATCATCTACCGTCGCTCGGAAGAAGAGCTTCCTGCGAGGGAGGAGGAAGTCCACCACGCCATGGAGGAAGGCATCATCTTCAAACTGCTCAACAATCCTGTGCGCATCCTGGGAGACGACAAGCTGAACGTTACGGGTATCGAGTGTCTCGAGATGGCGCTCGGCGAGCCGGACGAATCCGGCCGCAGAAGGCCTGTTCCCGTCGAAGGTTCGGAATGGACGCTCGATCTGGATACGGTCATCATGGCCATCGGCACATCCCCCAACCCTCTCATCAAGGCGACGACAGAGGGACTCGACACCGAGAAATGGGGCGGCATCATAGCAGAGGATCCCTCCGGTCAGACGAGCCGTGCACACGTGTATGCCGGCGGAGACGCCGTAACCGGTGCAGCCACCGTCATCCTGGCCATGGGTGCGGGCAAATGCGCGGCCAGAGCGATCGACGAGGAGCTGAGCGGCATGAAGAGCTGCGCAGAAAAAAATAACATTAACATCTAATCATACCCAAACAAATGAATACGACCCCCGTGCGCTTGGTTTTTACAAATGCACGGGGGTCAGTTTATTTCTCAAGAAAACGGTTCTGCCAGCCGTTGCTCTGGCAAGGCAAACGCACCGGGAGTTCAATCCGGGTTATACGGGATACGTTCCGTTTTTTGTATCAGCGGCATTCAGGTCAATCCCGTCCTGCTGCGCTTTTCGATACTTAAAGAAGTCGATCGCCACCTGGGGGAACAGTGCGTACGACAGCACGTCTTCATCCTGCTGTTTCCATTCTGCAATTTCCTTTTCCAGGCGCTCGAGCTCGGGTTCCATATCGTCGGCCGGGCGGTGCGTTTTGGGGACAGCATCGCCGATGACCAGTTTCTGGATTTCCGGATCAAACGGTTTGACCGTCTGCCCGTATTCGCCCATGAGCACAGCTTTTGTCTCCTTTGTGACCATCTTATAGCGCTCGCCGGTCAGCACGTTGAACAGCGCCTGCGTGCCGACGATCTGGGATGAAGGCGTAACGAGAGGCGGTTCACCCAGCTCCCTGCGCACTTTGGGAATCTCTGCAAGCACGTCGTAATACCGGTCGGACGCATTCTGCTCTGCAAGCTGAGATACGAGGTTGGACAGCATGCCGCCCGGCACCTGATACAAAAGCGTTTTGATATCTACACCCATCACCTTTGGGTTTAAGAGACCCGTGTCCAGAGCGTGCTCGCGCAACGGGCGGAAGTAATCCGCGATTTCGGCAAGCAGCATCTGATCCAGGCCTGTGTCGTACGGAGTGCCTTTGAGTGACTCCACCATGATTTCCGTCGCAGGTTGACTCGTACCCATCGAAAACGGCGAAATGGCCGTGTCGATGATGTCGCAGCCCGCTTCGATTGCCTTGAGGTAGCTCATCGGAGCAACACCGCTCGTGCAGTGGCTGTGAACATCGATGGGAATCGTTACCGTCTTTTTAAGCTCCCGCACCATCTCTTCCGCCGTATAGGGAAGCAGCAGGCCAGCCATGTCCTTGATGCAGATGGAATCGGCACCCATGTCGCTGATGCGGCGAACGAGATCCTTCCAGTAGTCGAGCGTATACGCATCGCCGAGCGTGTACGACACGGCAATCTGCGCATGTGCGCCTTCTTTGATCGTAGCAGAGACCGCTGTTTCCAAATTCCTCAAGTCGTTAAACGCATCGAAAACGCGGATGATGTCGATGCCGTTTGCGACCGATTTCTGCACGAAATAGGCCACGACATCGTCGGCATAGTGCCTGTAGCCCAGGATGTTTTGTCCGCGCAAAAGCATCTGAAGCTTTGTGTTTCGGAATCCTTTGCGAAGGATGCGGAGGCGTTCCCACGGATCCTCCTTCAGGAAACGCAGCGATGCGTCGAACGTAGCGCCGCCCCACACTTCCACAGAATAATAGCCGACCTGGTCCATCTTCTCCATAATCGGTATCATATCCTGCGTGCTCATGCGCGTTGCAATCAGCGACTGGTGCGCATCTCTCAGTATCGTCTCTGTTATTTTTACCGGTTTCTTCTCGATATTGTCCATTGTTTTCTCCTACTATGTGTAAAATCTGTCGATTAGTGTACGCCGAATATCGCCATAAAAGTGCCAGCAGCGATCGCCGTGCCGATGACACCGGCCACGTTCGGACCCATAGCGTGCATCAGCAGGAAATTTGTCGGATCCGCCTCCGCACCGACTTTCTGCGAGACGCGGGCCGACATGGGTACGGCAGACACACCTGCGGAGCCGATGAGCGGATTTACTTTTCCACCGGTCGCTTTGCACATGATCTTTCCAAATACGATACCGGCCGCCGTACCGAATGAAAAGGCGACGAGGCCCAGCACGACGATTTTAATCGTGGATATGTTTAGAAACGCTTCAGCAGAAGTGGTCGCACCGACCGATACCCCGAGCAGGATAACGACGATGTACATCATCGCGTTTGAAGCTGTTTCCGTAAGCTGGCGCACCACACCGCTTTCGCGGAACAGATTACCCAGCATCAGCATGCCGACAAGCGGTGTCGTGGACGGCAGGATAGAGCATATGACGACCGTGACGACGATCGGAAATAAAATTCGCTCAACCTTGCTCACCGGCCGGAGCTGTTCCATTTTAATTTTTCGCTCTTCTTCGGTCGTAAGGGCTTTCATAATCGGCGGCTGGATGATTGGCACAAGCGCCATGTACGAGTACGCCGCCACGGCAATCGGTCCCATGAGAGCCGTCTGACCGAGCTTGCTCGCAAGGAAAATCGACGTCGGCCCGTCGGCGCCTCCGATGATCGAAATCGCAGCAGCGGCCATTTCGTCAAACCCCAGAAGCATCGCTCCGATGTAGGCCATGTAGATGCCGAACTGAGCCGCAGCCCCCAGCAAAAAACTCTTGGGGTTCGCGATGAGCGGCCCGAAGTCTGTCAACGCTCCGACACCCATAAAGATCAGCGACGGAAAGATGGCCCATTCGTCCATCAGGTAAAAATAGTGCAGCAATCCGCCCGGTTCCATAATCTGGGGATAGAGATTGACGAGCAGCATGCCAAACGAAATGGGCAAGAGAAGCAGCGGCTCGTAGCCCTTTGCAATCGAGAGATATAAAAACCCGCATGCGACAAGCACCATAATCAGGTTGCCGACGCTCAGATTCACAAACGCTGTCTGCAGCAGCAGGTGATGCAGTGTTTCGCCGATATAACTCACAATCTTCCTCCGTATTCGCAGTACCCGACTCTGCAGGCAGCTTTAGCGGATCGTGGCCAGCACGTCGCCGGCCTCAACAGGGCTTCCCTCTGCTGTAACGATCTGTCCGATGACGCCGTCTTTTGGCGACACAACTGGAATTTCCATTTTCATCGCTTCCAGGATGACGACGGTATCGCCTGCTTTTACCACCGCGCCTTCGGCGACGACGATTTTCCATACCTTCCCTGCCGCACCGGCCGTAATCGCTTCGCCGGTCAGTTCCGCAGCTGCAACCGGAGGAGCTTTAGGTGCACTCACTGGTGACGGTGGCGGAGCGGCAACAGGAGTCTGCGCCTGCGGGGTTACTTGAGGCGCTGCAGTGCTGCTGACTTTTTTCTCGACCTGTACTTCGTACGTGATGCCGTTGACTGTTACGGAATATGTTTCCATTGTTTTCTCCTTCTACATACGATAGTGTTCGTTAGACACGCCGGATAGACCGGACCCGATAGGCGTCGCCGGAGCCGGCATCCTGTGTGGAACACGCAAGGACTGACGCTGTGATTACGGCGATCAGCTGCAGATCTTCGCTGAGATCAGAAGCCGGCAGCAACTCTCCGGCTGCAAGAGTGGCATCGCCCGCACTGTAAGCGCCTTCACGATCGGCTTTCGGTTCCTTATCGAGAAGTCCGGGTAAATACTTAAACAACGATATGATGGATATGATGAAGACTAAGACTGCAAAGACGACACCCATTCCAAGCATCGTATGCAGGATGGCCTTCGAAAAAATATCTGCCAGAGTCATGGGCACGCTCCTTTACATCCCTCTCTTATCGGACAGCATCTCAAGCGCGCCGATTACGTATTTTCGCGTATCAACCGGAGCGATGACCTTGTCGATGTAGCCGCGGGCAAGAAAGGCCTCCGTACCGGCTTTCCGTTCGTATTCAGCCGCCTTTTCGGCTAAGAATGTCGGTTTGTCCTCTGCATGTGCAAGTTCGTCGCTGTTCAGAATGCGCACCGCATCCTGTGCGGGCATCACTTGTACGCGAGCATCGTCCCAGGCAAAGACAAAGTCCGCACCCAGCCCGCGGCTGTTCATGGCGCAGTACGCGCTGCCGGTTGCCTGCCCGGTGATGACATTGACTTTCGGAACATCGCTTTGAGCAAACGCACTCAGCAGATAGGCCACCGCCTGCGGGAGTCTGACCTCCTGACAGGCTTCCGTGGAAAATCCTTCTGCATCTGTCAAAGTCAACACAGGAAGGCCGAACAAGCTGCAAAAGTCGACAAAGCCAGCCATCGATTCGCACGCCTCTGCGCTCAGCCGCCTACCGGATGACTGCCCGAGGACACCCGTCACACGTCCGTTAAACCGTGCAAAGCAGATCGATACATCTTCGCCGGCCGGGCTCTGAACGGGCAACACCGAGCCGAAATCCGCAATTTCTTCGATGATGACCGAGATATCCTGATTTCCGGCTGCCGGACTTGTGCAAGACCGGTTCGGATCGTCGGTGGAGTCTGTATCCGGGGCCGGATCATCCGACGTCAGAGGCACATAGCCGATCAGGCGACGAATTGCGTCGCACACCTGCTCTTCCGTGCCGCTGCCGTGGCGCAGCTGTTCCCCTGCAGGATATGCCGGAGACTTTCCCTTTGTAAGACACTGTCCGTTCTCTTCCCGGCGTGCATCTTTGGGATGGACGAAAATCGCCGCATCGTCAGCCGTATACAAAAAATCGCACAGTGCTGCGATAAAAGCACACCCTCCGCCGCACGGCCCGAATGCACCGGCAATCTGCGGTATGATTCCTTTCGCCTGTGCCATGGTTCGATACAGTCTGCCGTATGCATCAAGCGCGCCGGCGCCTTCGCTGATGCGCAACCCAGCGCTATCCAGAAGCGCGATGACCGGCGCTCCGCTTCGAAGCGCCATTTCGTACAACCGCAGTATCTTTTCGACGTGCATTTCCGCAATGGACCCTCCGAGTACAGCAGGGTCCTGACTGTACACATAAACAGGGCGGCCGTCTACCGTACCGTATCCGGTGATGACGCCGTCCGATTTTTGAGCATCTCTGCTGTCAACTGTCGTATCGCATGCGAGCACCTGCCCGCCCATCTCCATAAAACTACCGGCATCCAGAATCCCTTCGATTCTCCGGACTGCCGCTTCGGATCTTGCCATATCGTCTCCTTCCATCGTACAGACAGCCTGCTCCCGCAGGCCTTGCGTCCGTTTTTACACTCGGGTACGATTATACTTGAAATCTTTGCGCGGTTCAAATGCTTTTTGCGCAACTTTTCGTTATTATATGTATAATAGAGTTGTTTCTTACCGTACATGGACCAGGAGGGCATCATGCTCCATCAACAAATCGATTCATATGTAGAGGCACACAGAGACGAAATGCTGACGAAATTCGAACAGCTCGTCCGTCTCGAAAGCCATTTCGAAGAGAGGGACAACGTATTGCGTGCCATGGCCTGGGTGCAGAAAGAATACGAGGCCGAGGGATTCGTCTGCCGGATTGAAGGTACGACGGATGACCGGGCCGGCCTGCTCATCGGCGAACTTGGAACAAGTCGCAGTGCGAGTCCTGTTATTTTGTCTGGGCACGTGGACACAGTGCACCGCGAAGGCAGCTTTGGCGAAGGACTGTGGCGCGTCGAAGGCGACATTGTGTACGGTGCCGGCGTCAACGACATGAAAGGCGGCATCATCGAAGCGCTGTACGTCGTCAAAGCGCTGAACGCAATCGGATACAACCTCACGCCTCTCAAGATACTGTTTGCAGGCGATGAAGAAGGCGATCATATCGGCACGGATACTAATCTCTTGTACACACGCGAAAGCAGAGGTGCGCTTGCAGCGTTCAACATGGAGACCGGGGTCGAAGGCGTACTGACGGTCGCCCGCAAATCGTGCCATATCTTCAATTTGATTATCGAAGGCAGCGGTGGACACGCTGGAAATGACTATGTAACTGCTGCAAACGCTGTCGAAGAAGGGATGAAGAAAGCGCAGGCAATTGCCGCGCTCACAGATATCGACAAGGGCACAACTGTGGCGGTTACTGTGATCCGGGGCGGGGATCACCCGAGTGCTATCCCTCCAACCTGTAGCATAACAATCGATGCGCGCGTCTCGTCTGCTGAAGAAAAAGAACGCATCTACAGCAGCGTTGCGGACATCTGTGCAAATGCGTTTATCCCGGGTACGAAAACAACCTACGACGTCTACGCAGCTAAATACGAGGGCTATCTGGAAAACGAAAAAATCAGCCGTCTGCACACATTCGTCAATGAAATCGCAAAAGAAATCGGCCAGCCGGCGTACGGTAAGTGTTTCCGAGGCGGTGCGGCCGACTCCGGCAATATCGCTGTTGCCGACATCCCCGTCCTCTGCTCCTGCGGCATCGTCGGCGAGCATTCACACGACCTCCGGGAGATGGCGCTGCTGCACACGATGTATGACCGCACAAAGCTATTCGCAACGGTTATCGCAGAGATCGGACGCTTTCAGGGAGCGTAAAAGCCGGTTTTTACACGACCAGTTCGCCCGTCCCCTCTCCGCCGAGCTCAACATATCGGTGCAAATCCCAGGGAGATAAAATGCCTGCATCCGTCACAACTCCATCCACCAGGTGCGGAGGAGTGATGTCGAAGCTCGGATAGTAGCCCTTGACCCCATCCGTTGTTGTCGGTACGCCCATCGCCTGCAGTACGAACGACGGGTCGCGCATCTCGATGTGCACGGTGTCGACCGTCGCATGACCGATGTCCGGCGCACCTGTTACGAAGTATGGAATGCCGTGATGATGGGCCGCGATGGCGATCTGGTAGGTACCGACTTTGTTGACGATGTGACCGTCCAGACAGATGGCATCAGCCGCAGACGTAAATACATCGACTTTTTCTTGCTTCATCACATACGCAGGCATGTTGTCCGTGATGACCGTCACGTCGAATCCCATCTCGTGCACGACGGTCGCTGTGAGCCTCGCTCCCTGGAAATACGGGCGAGTCTCCGGGCAAAACACCCGGAATGTCTTTCCGCGCGCCTTGCTTTCACGAAGCATCATGCCCACAATCGTCTCGCCGAAGCACTGGGTCATGACCGTGCCGCGATCGGGCAGAAGATCGACGAGATAATCTGCGATGCGGGCCACCCTCCGATAGCGCCGGTCGTTAAATGCGATCACTTCCTGACGAATCGCTTCATCCGCAGGTTCTCCGCGTCGCATCGCAGTCCGGCCTGCGGCGACGCACAAACCGACAATCTGCTCCATGCGGAGTCTGGTCGTAGGCCTGGCGGCAATCATGCGTGCAGCCGCCTGATCGATACAGCGTTCCTGCGCCTGCTGATTCTCGTTTCTGCATTCCCAGGCCGCGAGCGCCATGCCCATGCCGGCGGCCGTAAACGGCCCGGCGCTCTGCGTCACCATATCTGTGATAGCGCGTGCGACCTCTTCGTGACTGTGGCACACCACAAATTCCACTTTGCGGGGATAGATGCGCCGATCCAGAATGGATACGGCTCCCTGATCGTACCAGGCGATGTTTTCGTAGCGGAGCATAAAAGCCAGATCGCGATCCGGACGGTCCGCTCCGTCAGCCGAGCAGCCGCTGCGTCGAATGCAGGACATCAGCGATCACCTTCTCTCGGTCCAGGGTCAGATACTGCCCGTTTTCGTATAACACATTACCGTCAACCATCGTCATGACGACATCGGTTGCCTGCGCGGCGTACGTGAGCATCGGAAGAATCTCGGGCGCCGGCACCATGTGCGGGCGATCGAACGAAATCGCGATGATATCCGCTTGTTTACCCACCGCCAGCTCTCCTGTGTCTGCTCTTCCCTGAGCGAGCGCACCGGCCGCCGTCGCCATGTGCACGACTTCGGAGGGCGTAATCGTCGTGGCGTCGCGGTGATACCCCTTGTGAATAATCGATGTAAGGTGCATCTCTTCCAGCATGTTCAAATTATTGTTGCTCGCAGCTCCGTCCGTTCCGAGCACGACGCGTACGCCCCGCTCGAGCGCTGCGCCGATCGGTGCAAAGCCGCTTCCCAGCTTCATGTTGCTCGTCGGGTTGTGTATGATGCTCACGCCCTTCTCGGCCATGAGGTCCAGATCTCCCTCCTCGCAATACACGCAATGGGCAGCGATTGCCGGCGAGTCGAACGTGCCCAGGTCGCAAAACCACTGCGCAGGTGTCTTGCCGTATCTCTGTTTGCACTCTTCGTGCTCGCGCTCCGTTTCGGACAGGTGCAGATGCGCCCGTCCGCCTTCCTGTTTGCAAAGCGCAGATAAGTATTCCACCGTGGCCGGCGTCGTCAGATACTCGGAATGGATGCCGAAGTCGACGAGGATGCGTCCGTCGGCATGTCCGTCATACTCCCTGTAAAACTCCATCGCCTCGCGGATCAGCTGGCAGTCTTCCCCCCGCATGTCCGGGTCGAAGCACGTCAGGAAGACGCAGAGGTTCGCCTTCATGCCAATCTCGGCAATTGCCTGTGCCGTGAAGGCCGGCATAAAGTACATGTCCGTAAAGGATGTGATGCCGCAGGCGAGCATCTCCATCGCCGCAAGCTGCGTGCCCGCAACGATGTCCGCTTCCGTCAGGTGTTTCTCGATCGGCATGATATTGTCGAACAGCCACTCCTGCAGGGGCAGGTCGCTTCCGACGCCCCGCAGCAGCACCATGGGGGCGTGACAGTGACAGTTGACAAATCCGGGAGCAAGCAGGCACCCGTTCAGGTCTTTTACAACATCGTAGGCAGCATCCGGAGCGCACGGACCGATGTAGTCGATCGCAGACCCGGAAATGCCGAGATACCCTCCGCGTATCACCTGGCCGCTTGCGGGCGGCCCGACGAGTATATCGCAATTTGTAAGCAGTGTACTCACAGTAACCTCCTGAGAATCTCCGTAAAGTAGCGTTCAAATTCGCCCGCAACCCGCAGCGACGTCTCCGTGACCTCTTCGGCAGTCAGAGGTTGATCCAGGACACCTGCAGCCATGTTAGTCATCACAGACAAGCCGAGGACCGGAATGCCGCAGTGGGCGGCTGTAAGCGCTTCTGTGACCGTCGACATGCCGGCCGCATCTCCGCCCAGAATCCGCGCTGCACGGATTTCGGCAGGTGTTTCGTACTGAGGACCCGTAAAGAAGAAGTACACGCCTTCCCGGATGGTCAGACTTGTCGCATCTGCGCAGTTCAGTGCCAGAGTCCGCAGCTCTTTATCGTACATGTTCCCGATATCGAAGAAGCGCTGGCCGAACTCCGGAATGTTGGGGCCTGCGAGCGGAGATGCACCGGTCAGTTTGATGTGGTCTTTGATGACCATGATGTCGCCCACGCTGTAGGATGTGTTGATCGCCCCGGCTGCATTGGTCAGGATGAGTCGTTGAATGCCCAGGACTTTCATCACCCTCACGGGCAGCGCCAGCTGCTCGAACGAGTAACCTTCATAGGAATGAAAACGCCCGGACATGCAGCAGACTTTGTGCCCTTCGATGGTGCCCAGAATCAGCTTGCCGGCGTGGTCGGGTGCGGTGGAAACCAGAAAGTTAGGGATATCTCCATAGGGAATCTCAATGCGGTTTTCGATATTGCGATCGTATTCCCCGAGGCCCGTGCCCAGCACGATGCCCAACTCCGGTTGAAACCCGCCGCTTACGCTTCGGATGTAGTCCGCGCTTTTTTTATAATAATCGTATGTGTATTCCACTGTGTGCTCCTTCCTGGTGCGAATGCGCACGCACTGCGTCGGGCTAACCCCGCTTGAGATAAGCCGTAATGCAGTGCAGCGAACCGCGGCCTTTGATGATTTCCGACACGTTGATATTCGTGACTTTGACGCCGTTCTTCTCCAACAGTTCCTGCGTTCTGGGCGTCCCTTCAGCCATCAGGATATGGCCGGGCTCCAGGGCGACGAAGTTGATGCCAAGCGCCCTCACCTCCGTCTGTGACGGAGCTTCCAGCATCTTGTATCCCTTTTTTTTGAGCGCATCCACCACGTCGTAGGGGATCTGCGATACGTGGCCGAGGATGAGTTCGTTGCTCGCAGCATTCATGATGCCGTCGATATGGATGTTGCTGTAGGGAAGCTGCATGGGAATGATATCCGTTACTCCCTGGCGCCTCAATTCTTCAGCGACCTGATCGTAGCCGCTTCGGTTGCAGCGAATCCCGGTCGACAGCACGCACGTGCGACGGTCAACCCACATGGCATTCGCCCCTTCAAAAAAGCCGTCCCCGTTGATCGTTCGTATAATGGGCACGCCGATTTTAGCCAACGCCTGAGCGATGTAGCGTTCTTCGCCCCGCCGTGTGGCCATGCCGGGGCGCGTCAGAATCGCCCCCTCGGGCGTCATAAACATCAGGTCGCGGCAATAGACCGCGTTCGGCCGGTCCTCCCGCTGCTCTTCGACGTAATACACTTTGACGCCGTGGCTGCGGTACACATCCGTCACTTCGTCGTGCTGACGTCTCATCAGATCGACATCCAGAGGTTCATCCGTAAAGCGCACCGCTTCGGGGTCAAAGTTCTCCACTTCCTTCCCCGGCCGGCGCATCAGGACCGCTTTGAGCTTCTCCACTTCGGAAGAAACACCCCAATCGCCCCAGTACAGCGGCAGATCATCTTCAAACTGCGTTTCTTTCGGAAACCACCTCTCTCCGGGAATCGCATCGACATCCATTGGTTTTTGCATCATCACATTCACCTCCAAGCGTGCATGATATGTATAAATTATAGCATATCGCCGCGCGCAAAGACAAACGGAACGACCTGACAGATAGCGGCATCCCCATCCGTTAGAAGCGATCCTTGAATCTTTGCAATATTTCGTTTCCCATATTGACAGAAACTCGACCGGATGGTACTATTTCATTTGCGTAGTTTGCGTAAATACGTATGTGGCGGTGTAGCTTAGCTGGCTAGAGCGTCCGGTTCATACCCGGAAGGTCGGTGGTTCGAGTCCACTCGCCGCTACCACATGCGGCCCGGTAGTTCAGTTGGTTAGAATGCCAGCCTGTCACGCTGGAGGTCGACGGTTCGAGCCCGTTCCGGGTCGCCATTTTCAAACTATGCGGTGCGGTGGGTATCGTCAAGTGGTCAAGACACAGGGTTGTGGCTCCTGTATGCGTGGGTTCGAATCCCACTACCCACCCCAAAAAATATATATTTTCCTATTGGAATTTCACGGCAGTGTGATATAATAATAAACGCGGAAATAAATATTGGGGCATAGCCAAGCGGTAAGGCAACGGATTCTGATTCCGTTATGCGAAGGTTCGAATCCTTCTGCCCTAGCCAAATTCACAATGCCGGCCTTGCGCCGGCATTCTGCGGCGACATAGCCAAGTGGTAAGGCACAGGTCTGCAAAACCTTGATTCCCCGGTTCAAATCCGGGTGTCGCCTCCAAAGAAAAACCTGCAACATCTGCGTTGCAGGTTTCTTTAATTATTTACGCGCACGTCAGTTGACGATCATCTCCGCGACGCGCCAGACACCGTCATCCTCTTTTGCCAGATAGTACGTCAGATCCGTCGGATACGTCGTAACCTTGCCCTGACCCACGACGATAAAGTCGTACGTCATCCGAAGCGAAAGCAGACGGTCGGTGTGCAGAACCCAGTCCTGCATCCTCATATTTTCGAACCGCGTGCTGTCGTGGAGCGTATACCAGTAGACTTCCAGGGTTCGCAACCGGTCGTACACCGGAGCCGTGTTGACGATATAGGATCGGAATCCTCCCCAGACGAGGTTGTCGCTCATATAGTAGGAATACTTCTTTGTAATTGTCGTCGCACGCTCCTCCATGTCCGCGAGGAGCTCTTCGGATATCGGCAGACTGACGATGACCTGGTCCCCGTTGATAAACACACCTTCCGACTCCTGCCCCGAAGCACTTCTTCCGCGAATCTCCGGGGTCCGGAACAGGCCGTCCAGCACATATGTTTCGTAGCTCGGTACATCGATGCGGTTTTGGGGAAATTCAGAAAGAGCGCGAAGGTCTTTGGGTATGCGTACTTCGTCCGATTTCTGTTCATCGGTCAGTTCCTGTCCGCTGACGTAAACCTGCACGCCGGGTACCGCCAGTACGGTGATGTGGCGCGTGCCGGACAATCGGTGGATCTCATAAATCTCCAAACCGAAGATGCCTTGCTTCTTTGCTGTTAATTCAACGTTTGCGACTTTCTCTCCATCTGCCAGAATCTGATACTGCACCGCACCGGAAGCAGTAGATTCCGTCGCTTTGCGGTGCGTAATTTTTTTACTGCCGAGCGCTTCGCTCAACAGCGCACCGTCGAGAGTCGCATCGAAACCCGGGTGCGTTGAGCCGTACTTGTCGAGAAGGTCGGCACAGCTTTCCCCGCGTTCGGCTGATTGCTCCAGCGAGGCGACAAGGTCATTCATGATGTTGGCGGGAATTCCTTTTTCGTAGGCCGATAATCCGCTCCAGAGGTACGCCCAGCAGGCAGCCGTTAAGCACAGCAAAACGAGCACAAAGACAATATACGGACGCACCAGACGTCGCCTTCGCGAACTTCTTCTATTGCTCATGTTCAACCCTCTTTACAACAAAACACGTCGGCAGCGGACGCTCGCCGTACAGCGAACTCACCTTGTTGATAATCTGACCGTCGTACACCATGCTCGTGCTGGTGCCGCCGTCCAGGTTCGCTGCATTGACCGCCCCGAATTCCAGCATCACGTCGATGAGGTCGGCATAGCTCCCGCCGAGGCTGTTTGTCTGCCTTCCGTCGATGACCAGCAACAGCACCGCCCCGTCTGCTCTCTGCCCGATGGCCGTCCTCGGATTTAAGCCGCCGCCCGAATCGCCGACATCCATGGCCTGCCCGTTAACGATGAGCACAGGCCCCCACGCGACGGCATCCCGCACGCCGGCTGCAATCGCTTCGTTGCCTGTCATCGAGCCGATGAGGAGCCGGTCCTGGTCGTCGAAGCCGATTACCTGATGGGTGCCGGTCTTGCTTCCGTTGCGCCACACGCCCTGGGACACGACGATCCCCATCGCTTTTGCACCCTTGCCAAGACCTGCGATGTCTTCGAATCCGCCTCCGTTGATGCCCGCAATGGCATTTTCCCGTTCGACGAGCTTGGCAACCTGCATCCCTCTGGGAACCGTAAAGTCAGGAATGGCTGCCACATAGACGCGGGACGGATCGTTGACGACCATCATTTTTCCCTTGTAGGTCGATCCGCTCACATCGTGGATCGTAAGCGCGCTCAAATCGTAATTTTCATCATCTCCGCCGATTGTAATGAGGCTGCCGTCCGACACCTCGCCGGTATCTTTGACCGTGTTCTCCTCCAGGATTCGATTCACTTCGTGGTCGGGCAGAAACATGCGCGCGGTAAATTTTGCCGCCGATGTCTGCACGACGCTGACCACGAAGATATCCCTGGCCGACTCCGACGGGCCCTGTGCAAAGATGTAGATGACTCCGACGAGACAGATGACAACGGCCAGCAGCAGGGTCCCGGCGTAAGCGAGGATTTTCCGAAGCCAGCGCAGCGATCCGCCTTTGCGTATTTTTCTTGTTGATTCCGCTCTCATTTTTGCTCTCCGTTTTCGATATAGCGATCTGTTTTCTTCTTCTGAAAAACCCATTCCCTCTGGATCTGAAACGTCAGTACGAACAAGACACTGTCCACGAGCAGCTTTGCTGCCGTCTTGCCAAATCCGGCGAATCCGCCGGCACCGACCAGCAGCGCGACACCTTTATAAGAAAGCAGCATCTGCACGAGGCAGAGCGCATAATACCGAAACAGTGTAACTCGCTTCGGCTCATCGCTGGCGAAGACAGCTTTTCGGTTAAATGTGTAGTTGAACAGCGAGGAAATCAGCCTTGCAACCGCTGTGGCGATCAGGATTTCCCGATCCAGACCGTACGTACCGTCCAGCAACCGGACCATCAGCGCAAACAGCGTCACATCGATGGCCGCTGCAGCCAGCGACCCTCCGGCGAACCGGACAATCGGCCGGTAGATCTTCGCCGAGTCGGTCAGCGGATTGAAGTGGGAAGTGGCATTGTTCTCTATATAGACGGTCTCGATCGGTACTTCCTGAAAGGGGATGCCCGTCTCCTTCATGTACAAGAGCATGTTCGTCTCGTATTCGAAGCGCTCTCCCTCCAGCTCGGAAAAGCGGTCGAAATACGCAGCCGAAATGGCTCGCAGACCCGTCTGCGTGTCCGAGAGCGCAATGCCGCACAGCATCCGGAACACAGCGCTCGTCAGCGTGTTGCCCATCCGGCTTTTAAAAGGAACGTGACGCTGCGAAAAATCGCGCACGCCCAGGATAACAGCATCCGGCTGTTCCGCAAGGGCGCACGCAAGTCTCATTGCGTCTCTGGCTTTGTGCTGATTGTCCCCGTCTACCGTTACGACGCCTGCAATGTCGCTCCTGTTCCCTGCGACATAGCGAAAGGCTGTCTTAAGCGCCGCTCCTTTGCCCAAGTTCGATTCATGATGCAAAACCGTGCACGCCGCGCGCTTCTCCGCATCCTTAAACGGTTGCTTATGTGCATCGTCGCTTCCGTCGTCGACGATCAGGATATGAGAAAATCCCTCCTCGATCATGGAATCGACAACCTGCATCAGCTTTTCGTCCGGATTGAGCGACGGCACGACGATCATCAGCGTATCCGGCCGGATCGCTGCCGTAAATGTATTACACTGACCGGTATATTTTGACTCCGTATGCATTATGAACGTTCCCTGCTCCTTGCCCACACAGCCAGAAGCACAAACAACGCAGCCAGCACCCCGCTCACTATCAGAGCTCCGTTCAAGCCGAGCGCAAAGGGCTGTCCGGTTTCTTCAGCTTCGGTTTCCGGATCATCGACATCTCCATTTTCGATGTCCTCATCGGAGCTCTCCTGCACCGGATCGTCGGAAAATTCGAAGACATTATAGAAGAAGTCAGGATCGCCCTCCGTCGGGTCGTCGCCGACCGCTGTATAATACAGGCCAAACGCCCGGCAGTCGTGTACGCCTGCAGTCCGGACGGAAAACCATTTTTGCTGAGACACGTGCTGCGCGAAGCCTTCCTTCGCCATGTCCAGCGCTGTCCTCCCGTCGAAACGCTCCAGTGGATTATTCCAGTTCATAATGACGGCACGCTCCGGATACAGGTGCAGATAAACCTTGCTCACCTGAAACACGTCATCGCGGCTCGTCGTATACGAAGCGTCCGCCGCCAGGTCGATCGCCTGCTGCAGCGCCCACGTATTGAGCATGTGCACGCCGTGCCCGTACTCGCCGTCGATGTCGTGACCGATGATGACTTCGGGCCGGAAGCGACGGATCATTTCAACCTGATGCTCGATGACCCGGTCCCGATCGTACAATCCCTTTGCATGCTCCAGGTTATCCGAATAATAATCTATAAATTCGCCGATGACGGGATACGCACGGATGCCCACCGTCCAAAGGCCATTGAGCAGTTCATGCGGCCGGTACGGCTCCGCCCAGTGGTTCGTCAGATATGCAACCTGCACTTTGTAACCGCGCTCGCCGGCATAGGTCGGCATCGTTCCTCCGAAGAACAGATGCTCATCGTCCGCGTGGGTCGGCAGCAGGAGCATGTCCGCATCTTCGTAAGGGGGTTGCCACACCTGCACGTGGTCCGGCAGAGTTCCATCGCCGAACACCGCTACCTCGCACAATATGGCCTCCCGGTCTAAAAGTCCGATTACCACTTCCGTCGAAGGTGCGGGCAGCATAACATATTCGTGGATCCAGTCCTCCCGCCCCTGAAGATACATGGATGTCCGCTCCTGTTCCAGCGTGCGCAGCGCCCAAAGACCCGGCGGTCTGTCCCAGATCAGGTACACGCCGTGGATTGGCAGGTCGGAACGAATCGTAACTTCGGAACCTGCAGGCAACGAGAGCTTCGTCGTGTACCGCCCGTCCAGCAGCTGCATATGGGGATAGGTTTTACCGGTGGGATCCGTAACGGCGACAGTTGCATCCCGACTCAGGTCGACTGCAGTCGCTTCCGCAAAGACCGGACTTGCAGCGAAGCATGCGAGGAACGTAAATAAACATGCCCTGATGACATGCCGTCTGACTTGTCTCGATGTATTGACTCTCACACGCACTCCTTTCGCTTACCTGCGCATATAGGCGTTGGAGACGCTCTTCGTCTCCTGAATCAGAACAAATGCATCCGGGTCGTACTGTTCCACGAGCTGCTGGAAGTCCTTTAACACCGCTTTGTCCACATCAGCGAGAAGCATATACTTTTCGTCTGAAAATTCAGATTTATTGACGTTCATGACCGATATGCCATAGCCGGCCTCCCGGAGTACCGCGATGAGCGCGTCGTTTCTCCCGGTCGTAACAACCGATACGACGACATGGCCGGGGATAAATCTGCGCGCCACCTTCCCACCGATGAAGGTGCCTGTCGCAAACCCGCCTGCATACGCGATGGCTGTCGGCAGAAACGGCCCTCCTGCCGTGAGCGCCTCGCGCACAATCGAATACCAGATAAAGACCTCGACAAAACCCACCATGGAGGATGCCAGCGCTTTTTCCTTGACCGTCAACACCGTTCGGACAGTGCTGAGCGTGACGTCTATGATGCGAAATGAAAAGATCTTAAGACATGTTAACAATACGGCGGTTTCGAGCATTTGTTTCTCCCTTTCTGCACATGGAAATGCGCTTGAATTGTATCATACCCGCCCCGCATTTCCAAGTGCAAACGCAGGTGATGTGGTGTATAATGAAACATATTGTTTTGGAGGTAATCGGTATGCAACAGTTCAGCTTCTTATTGCCGCCATTGCTCGGCCTGTTTGTCGGATACGTGACAAACTCGCTGGCGGTGCGGATGTTGTTTCGGCCCTATAGGGCTTTATACTTGTGGAAGCTACGCATCCCTTTTACGCCCGGCGTCATTCCCAAAAGACAAAAAGATCTCGGGGTGGCAATGGGCAACATGATTCAAAACCATCTGCTCACGGCTACGTCAATCAGGAAAAGGCTGCTCTCGCCGGATGTGCGCAGCGCCATCGTCGAACAGGCCACTTCTCTTCTTCGCTATGAAATTTTTGACCGAAGCACCGGAGAAGTGCTCGAGCGCATCGCCGGCACTGCCGATGCAGTTCGAATCAAGGACCAGGCGACCGAATGGATTGCGTCCCGAATCCTCAATCACCTGCAGCGCATCGATCTCTATGCGCTGCTTCACGAAGAAGTCAACAGTTTCCTCAGTGAGCATCTCGACAGCCTGACAGCCCTGTTATTCGGAAGCGACGCCATTGACGCGCTCGTGCGCTCCGCCGAACAAAAAATGCGAAATCGCCTAGAAAGCGATGGTGAAGCCTATGTACGCGCGCTGATTGTCGCAGAAGTCGATGCGTTGCTTGGTGTTAGAACGGATGAAATCCTTGTGAAGGCCGAACTCACGGAGGCACGGATCAGCGAGAGTATCGGAGAAGCCTACGACCGCATCATCGAAAGCAGCTTGCTCAATCTGATTTCCGCCATCGACGTGGCGGCGATTGTCGAAAACGAAATTATACAGATGGATGTGCGCGAACTCGAAACGCTGATCATCTCAATTATGAAGCGCGAGCTGCGAGAGATCATCAATCTCGGAGGCCTCATCGGACTGATTTTGGGCCTTTTGTCTCTGGCGGCGTAAACCGGGCATCGCGATAAATCATGGCAGCCTTAAGAGGCTGCGTACCACAGAAAGGAACATTGCATGGAACCGACATCCGTTGTCCTCGTAGGAAAGCTGGCAATCGTATTTGCTGCCTTGCTCTTATCGCTTCGCGCAGGTCTCAAATTAACAAAATCGATGCTGATTACCATTGTCGCGACCATTGTGCTGTATGCCATCCCGCTGAAGGATACTATAAAAATATGGTATAAGGCTTCAACTTCTTTTAACACCATCTCCCTGGTTCTGATTCTATATCTCATTACGCTTCTGCAACGGATTCTGCAAAACCGCAAACAGCTGAGTCAGGTCCACACCAATCTGGATTCATTGTTTAACAGCCGGAGAATCACGGCGACCGTCGCCCCTATTTTCATCGGCCTGCTTCCGTCTGCGGCGGCCATGCTGATCTGCGGTGAGATTGTCCGGGACACTGTCGGCGACGCGCTCGATCAGGAGGAACAGGCATTCATCACCAGCTACTTCCGCCACATTCCCGAGAGCTTTCTGCCGACATATGCGGCTGTCATTCTGATGAGCGAGCTGTCCGGGGTCTCCATCGGCACGTTCGTACTGGGCATGCTACCTCTGGAAGTGCTGCTGTATATTCTGGGTTATTGGGCTTATATCCGGAGAATTCCAAAGGATACCGGGCTGCCTCCTTCGGAAAACAGAGGGCACGTGGCCGTCGAGCTGCTTAAAAATCTATGGTCGATCATCGCTATCATCGTCCTGGTCATCGGTTTCAAGTGGAGCGTGCTCTCTGCGACGCTGGCCGTCATCATCGTATGTCTGCCTGTGTACAGATATAAACCTCGAGAGATACTTCCGCTGTTGAAGGATGCCGTCGAAGCACCGATGCTCGTAAACACTTATCTGATTATGGTATTTAAAGACTTTATCATGCACAGCGGGGCCATGGATGCGCTGCCCGACTTCTTTTCGCATCTCCCGGTGCCCACCTACCTCGTGTTTGCGCTCATATTCTTTTTCGGAACCGTCGTCGCGGGAGCGCAGGCCATCATCGCCATCTGCGCCGTCATGGCCTTTGCCGCCATACCCGGAGGAGGCATGCCCCTGATGGTGCTGCTGATGAGCTTTGCCTATGCAGCCATGCAGATTTCGCCAACGCATATCTGCCTGTTCATCGCAGCAGACGACTTCGACGTGCCGATGATGGCCCTCGTCCGAAAGACTATGCCGATCATCATCGTTTTCTGCTTGTTAACCGTTCCGTATTACTGGCTGCTCACCGCGTTTTTCTAGACAGAATATCCATCAGGGCAGTATCGACAGCATACATTTTTTGTGGTACGCTATCCCCAATATATAGCTTTTCTACTTTCCCGTGCGTATGCGCAAGGCGTATGCGTACGGCCCATAGAGACCTGACGGAGGAAAACGGAAATGGAAATTAGGTTTGCGACCCCTTCTGACCTGGACAGCCTGCTGGATCTGCTCCGGGCAAACCATGCGGACAATGTGCCCGACGAAGAGAAAAAATTCGGTTTCGTCACGACGCAGATTACGAAAGAACAGCTCATCGACTTGATCGAACAGGAAAACGGTGTCACCGTAGCGGTCGACGGCGGGCGTGTCGTATCGTTTGCCCTGGCCGGCGCCTGGGAATACTGGAAGCCCTGGCCTCTGTTTTCGTACATGATCGAAATCCTGGAGACCTTCCAGCACGACGGAGTGACCATGACGACGGAAAACTGTTATCAGTACGGACCGATTTGCATCGACAAGGACTATCGCTCGACCGGACTGTTCGAAAAAGTGTTCGACTTCTCTCTCGCCAGCATGGCCGACCGCTTTCCCTACATGGTTACGTTTATCAATCAGATCAACCCGCGCTCGTATGCGGCCCACGTCCGCAAGGGCGGCATGGTCGAAGCCGGCAAGTTCGACTGGAACAACAACCACTACTGGATGATGTCGATCCGAACAAAATAAAGATGCCGGGAGAATCTCCCGACATCCGATTGCAATCCCGCTACATAAACAGGCGCCGAGACTCAGTCTCCGCGCCTGTTTTGCTTATGCTATGCTGCTTCCTCCGGAAGGTTGCAGGGTCTTGAAAAATGCCATCCGGCAGCCAGCTGGAATAACGCCGATGCCGACGCCATCCAGAAGACCCAATGCGGGCCCCACACAGCCCACACGATGCCGAAAAGCGGCGAGATGGCCATGGCCATCACGTGGTCCACCGCCTGCCCAACGGACAGGCTCGGCGTAATATCCTCCGGGCGTTCCGCGATGCACCGCATCGTATAAGCGTGGAACATCTCGAAGAAACGCGTGGCGTCCGACCCGATAAAAATCAGTATCGATATTCCAAGCAACAGCGTCGACGGAGGTCCGTCCGCCAGTGCGAGCATCCGCGACAGCACCCCGAACGCTCCGAACATAAACATGATATATGCGCCTTCGAAAAGCAGTGCATTCCTCAGGCCGAGCCGGTCGAGAAGCTTCCCGAACTGTGCCGATAGCACCATGCCGACCGCTGCCGAAGCGATGAGCAGAAGGGCCGTAAAGTCGGCCTTGTATCCGAGCAGCTTAACAAATACCCACAGGCCGAACACGAGCCGGATCCGCTTCTGACAGCCGTACGCAAAGGTGATCATATAATACGGCACGTACTTGCGCTTGACGAGCAGTTTGCTCTTCTCCCGTTTCGGGGCATCCGCGAGCGCCTTGCGAAGGCTCATCAGCAGCACTGCTGCGACAGCGCTCGACAGCGCCGCCAGCACCAGCGGCATCTTGACCTTCGTCGTAAAATCGAAGAAGCCGGAGCGGAACCCGAAAAAGACGGCGATCGCGGACACAAAGTAACCGAACGTCGAGCAGGACTTGAGTTTCCCGAGCGTTTCTCCGACCTTCCCCTCTTCCGACAGGCTCATCCCGATGGACGATTCGAGCGGAAAATACAGATGCGTTCCCGTCGAGTAGATGACCATAAACACGATCATCGCCGGGAAGCTCGGCCCCATCATACCCATGACCAGCAATCCTCCGACGCACAGCAGCTGCGACAACACCGCCAGAGTCACATCCGAGTACATCGCAAGCGCCGAGAGCACAAACATGATGAAAATTCCCGGCAGTTCTCTGGGAGTCTCGACGAGACCCCGCACGCGGTCGGATACGTTGTATGCGTCGACGAGGTAGTTCGAAAAAATATTGATGCTGAACCCCTCCATCACCGCATAGCAGAATACGACCGCTGCGAAGATCTTAATTGCGCTGGTTGCGTTGCGTTCCTTCGCACCCAATTAAAGCTTACCTTCTCTCATAAACTGTGCATTCGTCCCGTCGATGGCATAAAACTCTTCTTCTGCCCGTTTTCCGATGGCATCGGGGCGGTCTTTGACCGCTTCGAGGTAACCCTCTTCTTCGATGTTGACGAGCTTGCGGTCGCGCATGATCACCTGACCTGCGACCACGGAGTGCGATACCTCTTCGCCTCTTGCGCTGTATACCAGATTGGGCACGATGTTTCTCATCGGATGGGTAAACACAGGCAGCATGGAGGGGAAATTCAGATCCACGGCGATAAAGTCCGCCTGCTTGCCTGCTTCGAGCGAACCGACCAGATCGCCGATGCCGACCGCTTTCGCACCCTCGATCGTCGCCATGCGCAGCGCTTTCCACGCCGGCATCACTTCTGGATTCGCGTATTTAATCTTGTTGAACAGACAGACGTTCTTCATTTCGTGGATGATATTGTGACAGTTGTTTCCGGGTGCCTGGTCCGAACCAAGCGCGACGTAGCCGCCGGCTTCCTGGAATACGACGCTCGGGCACACGATGCCGTCGATGATGCCGATCGATGCCGGGTTGACGACCATGGATGCACCGGAGCGGGCTACGACCCTGGCCTCTTCGTCTTCGCAGTCCGTCAGGTGGATGGCGATCAGGTTTTCGTCGAGCAGGCCGATCTCTTCGAGAAATGCGACGGGCCGTTTTCCATAACGCTGAACGATCTGATATGTTTCACGGTCGCCCTGCTGCGTGTGCAGGTGGAGCTTCGTCTTTCGCTCTTTGACTACTTTTTGCGTCTGAAGCAGCATTTCAGGGCTGATGAAGTCCGGTCCCTGCGGCCCGAACAGAATCTTTATGTTGTCTTTATCGTGCCACTTATCGTACATGCGGATATTCTCGCGCAGTCCTTCTTCGCCCATGGCATCGTCAAACTCGTAGAGCTCGCCCGGATTGTAGACGCGTCTCTTCGCAGCGCGAAACATCAGCGTCAGATTCCCGCGGGCGCCGACTTTTTGGACGAATTCAGCCACGCTGTCAATTTCGTAGTTCTGATCGCCCAGTGTCGTCGTTCCCGCTTTGATTGCTTCGATAATCGCTACGCGGCTTCCCTGTATCGAATCGTCCAGCGTTGCAGCGTTCGAAAACGGCTGAAGCCCGTACATCATCCAGTTGTTCGTGTCCTGCGCAAGACCCCGCAGGATGTTGTCCAGCGAATGCATGTGACCGTCGATAAAGCCGGGGAACACTGCGTGATGTTCGAGATTTAGGACTTCGTCTGCTTTGTATTCGCCGTCCACTTTATCTGCATCGCAAAACTCAACGATTTTTCCGCCGTCCACCACGAGGGCTACGCCGGTTTTATAACCGACTCCCTCGCCGTCCATCGCGTAGAAGTGCGGTGCCTTTACGATCATATCTACTTTCTTCATTTTGTCCTCCATACATCAGCAATGCTGTATCAAACCGATACGAACATACTAACAAATCAGGCGGGCAATAGCAAATAAAACCAGGGAAGAATTCTCCCTCCCCTCCTTGCTTTATCCTTGCTTTTTTCTGCGTCGACAGGTATAATACGTTGCGGAACGAAGAGAACACGACTTCACAAAAGCATGGCAGACAACGAAAATGAAGACTGGAGTTCAGCGGATGCGCAAACCTGTCTACAAAAAAAACACGCACTCGGAACCCCAGGGAAAGATGACCGTCAACATCTTTGCCATTTTCATTTCACTCTTCGTGTTCCTCTTTGTACAACAGGGAGGCATCCTGCTGCTGAACGTCATGTTCGGCCTCAACTACCCCAACGATGTTTCGAGGATTACGAACTTCTTTGGAACCACTATTTTCAACGTCGTTTTGATCTTCGTATTCGGGGTGGGTCTTCAAATGGGATACGGTATCATCCGGCGTGTAAAGGCGGACACAAAAATATTTATCGCCTACAATATGGTTACACTGCTCATCCTGGTGATCCAGGGACTGGGTGTAGCCCTCGCCATCTCTCCGCTGTACACCGTCCCGAACATCGTGCTCGGCATCGCAACCGTCTACAGCACGTACACCACGATTAAGGGTGTTCCCGACCGCGTGGTCGGACGCATCCGCAAACTTAAGTAGCAATTCGGGCTGTTAGCTCAGCTGGTTAGAGCGCCTGCGTCACAAGCAGGAAGTCGTTGGTTCGAATCCAGTACGGCCCACCAAGCAAAAGAACCGCCAAACCGTTGGAATATCAACGATTTGGCGGTTCTATTTTTTGTTAATATTTTGCATCGCTGCAAACGTATTGCTCTACAATCGTCTACTATGCGTGCCACCTAGTGTGCCGCCTATTTTTCGTATACGTACAGGCCGCGCTCTCCGAGGTGGGCGACCATCTCGTCGAACTTCTCTCCGATAAAGTAGCTTTCCGGATCGATGACGCCGTACAGACCGCTGTTGTCCTTTGCAGCCATCATGGCGCCGATGGCGATCGGATACGCCGTTGCAAGCTCCATCGACGTCAGTTTGTTTTCGTCGTCGGAGTAAGTTTTGAGTTCGTATTTTTTCTCGACGTATTTACCGTTCAGCAGGCCTTTTCCAACCACCAGCAGGTAGGTCATGTCGCGAACGCCCCAGACTTTCTTCCAGAGCTTCCGGAAAATGACTTCCGATACGTCGATTGGGCGCAGCTTTACGCCGTTTACTTCGATTTCTTCGGTGCTGAAGAAGCCGATCTCTTCGAGTTCTCTCATCTTAGCGAGGTGACCCGGCCAGCGCAGCGTTGTCTCAGCCAGTTTCTTGATGCCCTTGCCGGCCATCGTCTTGGTGAGCGAGCACAGTCCGTCGGTGTAGAATACTTCGGCCAGGCCGTGTCCCGGAATCTGAATCATGTCGAATACTTCCAGATTGGGTTTTACGACAGGCTCACCGTCTTCGAACACGGTCGAAGGAGTGATGTACATATCGAGCATCGCTTCCAGGCTGAAGGCTTCCATGTAGTCCAGCGGGCATGTGCCCTTCTCTGCCGGGATTCCACCGACGTAGATGATGCCTTCTTCGAGCTGATCGAATTCGTGCTCGAGCTGACCGATGCAGATGTTTGCAAACCCGGGAGCAATTCCAAGCCCCGGAATCGCCAGAACTTTAGCATCCACAAGCGCCTGATGATGCTCGTGGTGTTTGTCCCACTGCCAGAAATCGGAAAATACTGCGTGCGTGTTTCCTGCTTTGGCAAGTCCTTCGTACACAGCGTTCGTATACTCCAGCCCGTGAGGCAGACAGATGATGCTCACGTCGTTGTCTCTCATCAGAGCGGCTGTTTTATCCACATCCAATACGTCGAACTCCACAAACGACGCTCTGGGATCCGGAACGAGTTCCTTCGCAAGCTCCAGATTTTCATGATCGACGTCCGCATACACGACTTTTGCATCCTTATCGAAGTTCAGGATGTCGTACCCGACGACGCGGCCCTGCAGGCCTGCGCCTAATACCAAATACTTCATGCAATCCTCCTTGTTTCAAACAGCGATAACCGTATTTGTCAACACCCGCGTCACAAAAAATGGCGGCATCGACAAAAATCTCACAATGTCATCATAGCACACATACCGTCAGTCAGTCAAACAAAGAACGATGGAAAACCCCGCTAAATTGCGGGGTTTTTCCGTGATTATTCGCGTAAATGGCGTCGCCTGAACGGTCTTATTTTTCGTACACATTGATGCCCCTGCGTCCGAGCTGAGCGACCATCTCGTGGAACTTGTCGCCTACAAAATAGATCTCGGGGTCGACGATACCCTTCAGTCCGCTGTTGTCCTCTGCGATCATCTGCGCAGCGATGGAAATGGGATAGGCTGTTGCAAGCTCCATGGAAGTCAGCTTGGCTTCGTCGTCCGAATACGTCTTCAGCTCGTAGGATTTTTCGATATACTTACCATCCTTGAGCCCTTTGCCGACCACCAGCAAATAGGTCAGGTCCCGAACACCCCATACCTTTTTCCAAAGGTTCTTAAAGATGACTTCCGATACGTCTTTTGGGGTGACCTTTACACCGTTGACTTCGATCTCTTCCGTACTGAAGAATCCCAGATCGTTGAGCTGCCTCATCTTTTCGATGTGACCCGGCCAGCGCAGCGTGGTCTCGGCCAGTTTTTTGATGCCCTTGCCCTGCATGTTCTTTGTGAGCGTGCACAGACCATCGGTATAAAACACCTCCGCCAGTCCGTGACCCGGAATCTGAATCATGTCGAACACGGTCAGCGGGGGTTTTTCGACGAGTTCGCCGTCCTCAAACACGATGGAGGGCGTGATGTACATGTCGAGCATGGCCGACAGACAGAACGCTTCCATATAGTCGAGCGGGCACGTTCCCTTTTCAGCGGGTATTCCGCCTACGTAGATGATTCCCTCTTCCATCTGATCGAACTCGTGTTCGAGCTGCCCGATGCAGATATTCGCAAAGCCCGGGGCGATACCCATGCCAGGAACCGCCAGCACGTTGGCGTCGACCAGCGCTTGCTGATGCTGTTGATGACGCTCCCATACCCAGTAATCCGAAAATACCGCCTTTACATTTCCTGCTGCTGCCAGTCCCCTATATACCGAATGCGTAATTTCCTCCCCGTGAGGAAGGCACACGACGATGCTGTCGCTCTGCCTCATCAGGGCAGCCGTCTCCTCCGTGTCGAGCACGTTGAACTCCACAAACGACGCTCTGGGATCCTTGATGAACTCCTTTGTGATTGCCAGATTTTCCGGATCGATGTCCGCATAGATCACTTCGGCGTCTTCTACGTATTTCAGGATATCGTATCCGACGACGCGCCCCTGCAGGCCCGAGCCAATGATCAATGTCTTCATGCCAACCTCCTTGGTGCAACAACGGTTCTTCCCGTACAGACTCTGTTGAATTTGCGGGAAATTGCGGATGAATATTATGCATTAATCATAGCATGGCAACGCATATGAGTCAAACCGTAGAAGCGCAAATATCCTTTGCCTTCCGGGCTTTGCCGTGCTATAATTTGGGCCACTATCCAAGGAGGTTTCTATGAAAAATCTACGCATTATCACCTTAATTCTGGCAATTCTTTTCCTGTTTTCTGCCTGCGGCAATACGAATGGCGGCAGCGAAGAACCGACCACATCTCTTGCCAATATACAGACGACCGATATCGAAGGCCATTCTGTCGATGCAGCCATATTTAGCGACTTCGACCTTACGATGGTCAACTTCTGGTCCATCACCTGTCCGCCGTGCATCCGGGAAATGCCCGATCTGGCAGAGCTGCACACCGCACACGAAGGTTTCCAGGTCGTGGGCGTCGTTTTGAACATTGCAGAAACGAATATGGATCAGCTTCCGGCCGTACTGCAGATCGTCGAACAGACCGGTGCCGCTTATCCGCACCTGGCTGTATCGGAGAGTCTGCACGAAGCAAAAACCAAGGACATCACGTACGTGCCCGAGACGATTTTCGTGAACGCCGACGGCCATCAGGTCGGTGAATCGTATGTCGGCGCCAAGTCGTACGAGGACTGGAACGCCATCATCGAAGCGCTTCTGGAGGACGTCCGATGAAAGCAGCTCTTTCCTTTAACAAAAAAGCAGCGGCTCTATTGGTTGCCGGAATACTTTTTATGTTAATTGGAGCATATCGCGGAGAAATCGCTGTCGTTTTTCAAAAAGCGATCATCATCTGTCTGGAGTGTATCGGCATTGGCTAAAGTGTCTTTAAAGAAGAACAAAATCCGCCGCGCGTGGGTGCAATCGGGCTTTACAGTCCTCACAAACAGCCACGCAAGCGGATTTTTGCAGGGTAAAATCTACACAGGCCCCGCGAAAGCCGTGTGTGTTCCGGGACTGAACTGCTATTCGTGCCCCGGTGCACTCGGTTCGTGTCCCGTTGGATCGCTGCAGGCTGTACTGGGAAGCCGCGAGTTTTCTATGTCGTTTTACGTGCTCGGCTTTCTTGCGGCTGCCGGTGCGCTGGTCGGGCGCCTGGTCTGCGGGTGGCTTTGCCCGTTCGGCCTTGTGCAGGACATCCTGCACAAAATTCCTTTTGTCCGAAAATATACAAAGATGCGCGCAGATCGCGTGCTGCGCTGGCTCAAATATGCGATACTCGCGGTGTTCGTCATCGCGCTTCCCGTCTGGATTTCGGATGTAACCGGCATGGGTGACCCCTGGTATTGCAAGTATATCTGCCCGTCGGGCACGCTGATGGCCGGCTGGCCGCTGCTTGCAGCCAACGCTTCGCTGAGGCGGGCGGCCGGTGCGCTGTTTGCATGGAAGTCCGCGATCCTCATCGCCGTGCTGCTTCTTTCCATTTCGATCTATCGGCCGTTCTGCCGCTGGGCCTGCCCCCTCGGGGCAATCTATGGCCTGATGAACCGCGCGTCGTTTTATCGACTCGAACTCGATCGCGACACCTGCATCGACTGTGGACGCTGCGAAGCAGCCTGCAAGCTGGGTATACCGGTTCTTACCGATCAGAACAGCGCAGACTGCATCCGCTGCGGCGACTGCACAAACGCCTGTCCGACCGGTGCCCTGCACAGCTCGCTGGATGCGCTTCTCGCACAAAAAAGGCCGGACACCTCGCACGGCCAGACGCATAAGTCGCAAAGCTCTGATTGATTTACAACGATAATCGCATGCTATAAAATCACGGGCACAGGTGCACCTGTGCCCGTGATTTTTTATACCTTTCTCGCCTGCACGAGATTTGTATGCTGCGGATTACCCCTGGCAAGCGGCGTCGGACGCGACGACGTCAGCACGTTGATGCATCCCCGCTCATCCGCACCGTCCGCTGCCGGTCGAAACCATCCTCCCTCCGAAAGCGCAACGACACCCTTCATAATGCGGTCTGTCACAAGCGCCGGTATGCGTACACAGCCCCGGTCGTTGAACACTTCCATCAGTTCGCCGTTTTTGATCCCCCGCTCGCAGGCATCTGCCGGATGGATCCAGAAAGCCGGCGGTTCGAGCTCTTCCATGAGAGGATTGTTCTCGTGGATCGAGTGGCATCGTCTCTTCGTGTGGTAGCCGATGAGCTGCAGCGGATACTTTTCTTTAAGCGGATCGTGCGGTCCCTCCGGGCTTGGCACGTAGCGCGGCAGCCCCGGGATTTCGTCCGGGCGCCCCATATCGTACAGCGTCTTGGAAAAAATCTCAATCTTCCCTGACGGCGTATTAAAACATCCGTTCTCTTCGATGAGCTTCTGAAAAGCGATGTACGGTTCCCCAGCCTCGTAGACAAAGCCGCCGGCTTCTTTTAACCCAGCAAGCGGTGGCAGTTCCGGCTCTGCATCGCGCGCCTGATCGTACAGGTGCACCATCCAGTCTTCGAGCGACGGTTTGCCGTCCGTAAACAAATCCTCCAGCCCGAGGCGGGTCGAAACATCCCGGATCCACTCGTACTCAAAGCGGCATCCGAACAGAGGCTCCATGCAGCGTTGATTATATAGCAGGTAATTATCCGTAACCCAGGGGGGGACGATGTTGTCGACTTCGAAAAACGACGGTGCGGGCAGCACGAGATCGGCAAACTTCGCACCGGAGGTCAGAAATACATCGGAAACGACGATCATTCTGATTTTGCTTTCGTCGGCCAGCAGTGCAGCCGTACGGTTGACATCCGAATGCTGCGTAAGCAGCAGCGAGTTTGCCAGATTGAACACGAGCTCGATGGACGAATCCAGTTTTTCAACACCGGTCACTCCGTGTTCTTCCGGCGTCAGGCGAGTCGCATCTTCAACGGCATCCGTCCAGAGAAACGAAGGAATCGCCCCGGGAAACGGGTTGTGCACCGCCGTAAACTCCGGATGCGTCCTCGTGGGAATCCACGGCGTACCGCCGCTGCTGCCCCCGCTCTTGCCTACGTTCCCTGTGATGCACGCCAGCGCCGCCATGCTGCGATAGAACTGCTCCCCGTTGCCGGTCCGCTGGGGCCCCAGGCCGGGAAGAATGCAGGCCGGTTTCGTTTTGGCGTACTGCTCGGCCAGTCGCCGAATGTTCTCAGCCGGTATGCCGGTGATGCTCTGCGCCCACTCGGCCGTCTTTTCGATTCCGTCCTTCTCTCCGGACAGATAGGCCGCATAACTTTCGCCGTCCGGCACGCCTTCCGGCATGTGCGCTTCGTCGAAGCCCACACAAAAGGCATCCATAAATGCCTGATCCTGCAGCTTATTCTGCAGGATGTGCCAGCACATGGCGTCGGCAAGCGCCGAGTCCGTCGAAGGTTTGATTGCAATCCACCAGTCCGCATACGTCAGCACGGTTTCGCTCTTCCTGGGGTCGATGACAACGATGGGGATGCCCTGCTCTTTCGCCTGTGTAAGCGTGCGGTTAAAAAACGGGCCGAAGTGATTGGCAGAAGGGTTGTGCCCCCACAGGATGATCATGCCGGCATGGAGGATGTCGCTTTCCGTGTGACCGCATTCGAGTGTGCCGTACACGTACGGCGTCACGTAATTGGCGCACGCCGCGCTGTAGTAGTTGTAGTACTCCAGATAGCCGCCCGAAAGACCCAGCAGACGCTTCATAAAGCGGTCGCCGCGCAGCAGCGCTGATACGCCGGACGCCGGCGTTACAAAGCGCGAAGACGGACCAGCCTCTATCCCGGTGCGTTCGATTTCGCGCGCAATTTTTTCCGCCGCCTCCTCCCAGCTGATCCTGCGGAACCGCCCTTCCCCACGCTTCCCGATGCGCTCCATCGGATAGCGAAGCCGGTCGGCTGTCAAAAACGTCTGGCGGTATGCCCTGCCGCGCGCGCATCCTGTAAACGGCAGCACATCAGTATTCGGCGTAATCTCGAGTACGCAACCTTCCTGCACACGGGCATTCATCAGGCATTTAGCGCCGCAGTCGTTGAAGCTGGCAATCGCCACACATCGCTCCGGTTCGAGCGGTATCGGCTCGCCGGCCGTCCAGGCGTCAGCGCTCTTTACAGTCGAAGCAGTCGGGAATTCGTCCGTATCGAAGAGGTGGATGTCTTTTCCTTTTACGGCCCGACTCATGTGGGAACAAAGAGCCCGGAGCTCCGGATGATCGCTGTAGAAAAGAAGCGCTTCCCGTACCGCGCGCACCGTATCGACGACAAATGCGCCGATAAAATCCTCTGCCTTACCGGCCAGGTGCCGATCACCGGACGATTCGCAGGTCGACAGGTACTCCAGGAATCGAAACTGCTCACCGATGTAATCCGCCGGATTGCCGTCCATAAGGACCGGCTCGTAGCCGCATTCCTTATAGAAGCGTATCACATCCAGCGTCACTTCGTTGCACAGTTCGCGCGTTCCCGTCTTCGCGCACGATGCCCAGAGCGGTACAAACACATCCGCCTGCGTCCCCTTGAGCAGGTAATCGTATTCGATTTGGGAAATCGAAGAATCGATGCCCATATGGCGAGATACGAGGCGCCAGCGATTCAGATCTTCAAAAAATAAACGGAAGCAGTGCCAAAGGATTGTCCGGTCGTTCTGTTTAGTCATCATCGTTCCTCCAACTGCTTCCGTTCGTACTACAATATCCTGCTGAGCTGTGCGGAGCTCTACTTGCCGCTCAGATTCGCTTTAACGCGCGCTTCCGCCAGGCTGATCGCGTTGTGGAACGCCTGCTCTTTCAGCTCTTCGTATTCTTTCAGATCGTCGGCGAGCACAGCCGACCACTCTTCCGCAAACGCGCCGCTTGTAATCGCGTCGTACTGCTCTTCCAGGAACTTCCGGATCGGCGCCGTATTCACTTTGCCAAACCGGGAAAGCTGTCCGTACTGGCTCGTGCGGGAATGCATCGGAAGCTGCTTAAACAATCCGACATCCGCCATTTTTTCGAGCATCACGGCCGGCTCCTTGGACAGGTACAGCTCGGTGAGAATCGCTTCTTCGGAAAATCCTTTTTCCGTAAACAGCTTAAATGCTTCGTTCATCACGTTCATGATCAACGGCCATACCGCCTGTTCGCTCATCAGGTCCAGATACGTCTCTTCGTTGAATGTCACTTCGATGGCACCGGCTCTTGTCGAACCCATGGCCTTGGCGAGTCCCAGCGCAATGTCTTTTGCCTGACCGGTCGCATCCTGCTGCACGACGACAAACGTCGGGAATCCCGTGCCGTTTTCGTACGTCTCGCGCACGCCCTGCCCGATCATGCGGGGGGCGACCATGATCACATCCAGATCCGCTCTCGGCTTGATGTAGCCGTAGGTGATGTTGTAGCCCGACGAGAAATTCAGCACGCTGCCCGCCTTCAGGTTCGGCTCGATTTCCTGTTCGTAAATAGCGGGAGCCACCTCATCCGGTATCAGAATGAATACGATGTCTGCACGCTTTGAGGCATCCGCTATGGACAGCACCGGAAAACCGTCTTCGTTCGCCTGCGTCCACGATTCGTCGCGCACGCTGCCGATCACGATGTCTTTTACACCCGAATCGCGCATGTTCAGCGCCTGGGACCGTCCCTGGTTTCCGTAACCGATGATCGCAATCGTCTTGCCTGTGACAAAGGAAATATCTCCGTCCTTGTCGTAGTAAATTTTGCTCATTGTTTGCTCCTTTCGATGTGCGGTCTTCGCTCTGCCGCCTTCACGATATAACTTCCCAATACCTGTATTTTCTACAGCCCCAAGATATCTACTTCGATGCCAGCCTGTTCCAGCACAGTCCGTATGGAATCCAGGGTGCTTTGAGAAGGTGGTTCAAACACTCGGGCCCGCTCACCGATTCTTTCGGATTTCGAAACCCCGAGCGTATGGTACGGCAGCAGCGTAGCGCGTTGCAATTCATTTTGAATCAGAAATGCGGCCGTTTCCTCGATCAAAGGTTCGGTATCGTTGTAGCCTTTGATCAGAGGCATGCGGATAGTGATTTTCTGCCGGATCGCTTCATCGGCGGCAAGCCGCCTCAGGTTATCCAGTATCAGGCGGTTGTCGACGCCCGTCCCTTCGGCATGTACTTCCGGATTCATGCATTTGATATCGTAGAGGATATCCGTCACGCCCGGATGCGAAGCGATCCGAAACAGCGCATCGCCGTCCCCGTGCCCCGATGTATCCAGGCATACGCCGATACCCCGCTCGTATGCAAGCCGGACCATCTCCTCCACAAACGCCGGCCTCGAAAGCATCTCCCCTCCGGAGAGCGTAATCCCGCCGCCGGTGTGCCCGTAAAACCCGCTGTCCTTTGCCGCTTCGTTCATCAGCTCTTCGGCTGTCTTCTCCTCAGCGACGGATGCGAGTGCACCGGCGTAGCAGGCATCGACGCACAGCAGGCACGTGTCGCAGGCGCTGCGATCTACTTCGATTTTTCCATCGACCAGCGCAAGCGCACCGTTTGGGCAGGCCTCGATGCAGTACCCGCATCCGATGCACCTGTTTGTAAGGAGAATCAGCTGCGGACCGAAGTCGATCATCTCGGGATTGTGGCACCATGCGCATCGAAGCGGACATCCTTTAAAGAAAATCGTCGTGCGGATGCCCGGTCCGTCCTCCACAGAAAATTTTTGAATGCTGCCGACCGGCGCCGTCATGGGTATTTGCGTCACTGGTATACCCCCCTTATGCCAGATGCGCCGTGCGGTCGATGATCGTATCCTGTGCGGCTTTATCGAGCTCGGTAAAGTATGCCATATAGCCTGCGACGCGGACCATCAGTCCCCGGTGTTTTTCCGGATTCTTCTGGGCGTCAATCAGCGTCTCGTTGTCGACGACGTTGATCTGGATATGCTCACCGCCGTTGTCGAAGTACGTCTTGATGACGCCTTCCACAATTTCCAGTCCTTTTTCTCCCTGAATTCCCCTGGGATCGAAGCGCAGGTTGAACAGCGCACCGTCGTGGAACGCCGTCTGGTTGATAGCTCCGACCGATTTGACGGTCGCCGTCGGCCCGCTGATATCGCGGCCCATCACCGGTGAAGAGTTGTCGCTGAACGGCTCGTAGGCTTTGCGCCCGTCCGGTGTCGCGCCGGTCATCTCACCGTGCGAGATGTTGACGGTCTGCGACAGGTTGCAGAACGAATACTTGCCGCCCCGGGAGTCATCGTACTCCTGGACCGTTTCGGCAATGTATGTCAGATAGTCGCGCACGAGTCCGTCCACTTTCGGAATATCGTTGCCAAACTTGGCCGGTTTGTTGATCAAAAGCTGCCGGATCCGCTCTTCGCCTTCGAAGTTCTTATCGAGGATCGCCACAAGCTCTTCCAGCGTCAGCGTTCCATCTTTAAAGACGACCTGATCGATCGCTTCCAGCGAGTCGCCCAGATTCGCCGGCCCGGTTACAAACATACCTGCCGTGGAGTACTTGGCTCCGCCCTGCTGTACCGACTTACCTGATTCAATGCATCCGTCGATGGCCATGGACGCCATCATGACCGGCAGCCTCTCCGCGTGGATCGGAACGATGAGGTTATAGCCGTCGCGAATCATCTCGTAGAAGTGAACTGACTGCTTTTTGACCGCATCCATGATGTCCTCGACGCTCGTAAACTCCGAGAGTTCGCCCGTTTGCAGACCGACGAGTTCGCCTGTAAGCGGATCGATACCGTTGTGCAGCGCCAACTCGAGCATCTTCGGTGCGTTGACGTAGCCCGCATCCGGACTGCCGTCCGTCGTACCGCCGCCCGGAGCAGGCTGTATGCATCCGACGATGCACCAGTCTCTGGCTTCTTCGATGGTACAGCCTTTACCCTGTACCATGCGCATCGCCGCTTTGTCGCTGAAGAAGCCGGGGTTGGCCATACCCTTTTGCACCATCTCCGCACCTTTGCGGAGCAGCTCCGGAGGCGTACCGTCGTGAACGCGAAGCGCCAGGACCGGCTGTGTCGTCTGAAGTGCGGCCCCGGCATCCAAACACAGATAAGACAGCGGATTTGTCGCATCCCCACCATGGCGGTCCACTCCGCCTACCATCAGAATTTCCCACATGGGATAGCCGGCAAACGATTTCGAATACCATTTATCGCGGACTTCGTATACTTCGCAGCACTTCAGATAAAAGCATTCGAGGAGCTCCAGCACATCTGCGTCATCGGTGAGAAGACCCCGCTCCCGATCCAGCTGCAGATACGGATACATGTACTGGTCAAATCGCCCGAAGCCGCAGGCCGTCGTCGGTGCCTCGATGTGAAACGACACCTGAATCAGCCATACAAACTGCAGTGCCTCATGAAAGCTACGCGGTGGATTGGCAGGCACGTGGCGGCAGTTTTCAGCGATGACGAGCAGTTCGGCTTTCCTTGACGCATCCGACTCGGCCGCCGCCATTTCTTCGGCCTTTTCCGCGCAGCGTTCCGCATAGCGGATGATGCCTTCGGCCATGATGATGCAACCGGTCCAAAAATCGATCTTCGGCTGTCTGGATACATGGCCGCCTTTTGCGCGTTCTTCCTCGATCAGCTCCCGGCAGCGGGCGATGTGACCCGAAAGTCCCAGCGACAGCAACCGGCTGTAGTTGGGCGTCGTCTCTCCTGATACGCCGTTTCTGCACCCGACCGAGATGAGGTCTTTCTGCCTTGCGTCTTCGATCTCGGGAGGCAGGATACTCGGCGCGAGATCTTCCACAGCTTTACCTTCCCAGTATTCGAACAGCTTCAGAATTTTCTCTTTGTCTTCGGGCGTGATGTCGTACGGGTCGGTCGTGCGCGTTGGAAACTCATCGAGCTCGTCGCGCAGCCAGCCGGTGGATGTGTATTCCATAAACAGGTTCGCCCCTTTGTACGTATTCGTGGGCGACCCGACGATGAGTTCGTCCGGGAATATGCACACCGTCATGTGCTCCATGATGTACGACATGACCTTCGCGCGGAATATGGGAGCCGCTTCCCCTGCATATAGCTGATAGGCTTCGGTCGCAAGCTCCAGATGCTCCGCCGTGATATTCGGCCGCGTATCGAAGTAACGAGTTTTCATCCTGTGTAAGCGTTCGTTTAGCATGTATGAGTCCTTTCTTCTCCTAAATGTTTTTATCAGATGTTCATCAAACTGCCGGCAGCGCACCCCCCGGCAGATATTACAATTTCTGCTGAATGCATCCGGGTAATCTCAAATCACCTGAAAATCAGTATCCATATACCCGCACAGCGTTTTGGCCATATCCGGTCCGTACTCAGCCCGGAAGTCTTCGAGCACTTTGTCCGCTACCGCTCGTCCTTCCGAACCGAAAATCGATTCGCTGATGAGCCGGAATGTCTTGTACACGTGCCCGGTGTGGTAGTCAAAGCCTCTGACGTTCGCAGAGTCCTTTTCGAATGTCTGCTCTTCCGAAAAGTGGGCGCCCCGCATAATCTGGATACAGTAGTCGTGGTCGTTGATGCTCTGCGGCACTTCGAACACGAGATCCGGATTGAAACCCGAAGCGATCCCGCGATCCAGGTGCGTGCAGTACAGCACACCGCACTCGCTGGCACCCATTTCTTTAAACTGCCATGCCCAGGGGCAGGCTTCGATGTATTCCTCGTGGTCGGGCGCAATCGAAACGGTCCGTCCAGCGAAGCCTCCGGTTACACGCTCTGCAGCTTCCGTCTTCTGCCACTCTCCATATATGCGGTACGATGTAAAGTCAAGCGGCTTGCCGTCCCGTATCGCTCTCTGTGCCATGCGGGATCCGCGTTGACGCGCGTATACGGTCGTCATGTGGGCAAACGCTTCGGTGCCTCTGTTTCCGAACGCGCTCTTCAGCTCTTCATAAAACCGCGCCACGACGAACGCATGGCTCAACTCGGAAAAAACCTGCATGTCTCTCCTCCTCTAGCGCGCCATTCGGTAGATGCCGGCGACATCCGCCACCTTCAGTTTTTTGACGCAGCCCACCGTAATCTCATCTCCGAGGCAGCACTTGTCCGCCATGTCCAGAATCTGCTCTTCCGTGGGTTCGATCCCCAGTTCGTAAAGAGAAACCGGCATGCCGATGGAGCGCAGAAAGTCTTCCATCGCTACGATTCCTGCGAGAGCCGCTTCTTTCGCGTCCAGGTCGGCGCTTACCCCCATCACGTTGCGCGCAAACGTCGCAAACCGCTCCGGTGCAGCGTCGCATACATAACGCGCCCAGCTGCCCCATACCGCAGCGAGACCCGCTCCGTGTGCCACGTCGAACAGGCCGCCCAATTCGTGTTCGAGTCGGTGCGATGCCCAGTCGCCGCCGTCGTTTCCGCACTCGGTCAGGCCGTTGTGCGACAAGCTGCCCGCCCACATCACCTCGGCGCGCGCCCGGTAATTCTCCGGTTCTTCCCTTAAGATACGCGCGTACTTCATCACGGTTTTCAAAAGCGTTTCGCTGATTCCGTCCGTGATATCCATGCTGCCGCTCATGTTAAAATAGCGCTCAATCGTGTGCATCATGATGTCTGTGCATCCGCTCTGCGTCTGATAATCGGGCAGCGTATAGGTCAACTCCGGATTCATGATCGCAAAGCACGGCCTGGACAAATCGCTTCCGTAGCCGCGCTTGTACCAGCCGTCTTCGTTTGTTATGACCGAAGAATTGCTCATTTCGCTCCCGGCCGCAGCGATGGTCAAAATGGCACCGATGGGCAGACAGGCTTTCGCCTCTCTTTTGTAATCGTACAGCTCCCACACATCGCCTTCTTCAGCCGCACCGTACCCGATGGCCTTCGCCGAATCGATGACGCTGCCGCCACCGACCGCCAGTATAAAATCGACGCCCTCCGACCGGCACAGCCTGATGCCCTCATACACTTTGGACAGCCTCGGATTCGGCACGACACCACCGAGTTCGACGTAGGCGATTTCCGCTTCGTCGAGCGCACCTGTCACCCGATTGAGCAGCCCCGAGCGCTTTGCGCTCTGTCCGCCGTAGTGAATCAGCACTTTCCGGCAACCCTGCTGCTTAACGAGCTCGCCGACCTCCAGATCCGTATCTTTTCCGAATACGACTTTCGTCGGCGTATAATATTGAAAATTCAACATATCGTCCTCCCGGTCCGCCTATGCCTCCAGCAGACTCCCCATGTAGTTGAGCGTGCGGATCAGTTGGTGCGTGTAGCCCATTTCGTTGTCGTACCAGGCGACGACGCGCACTTCGTAGATCTGTGTGCCGCAGCGCTGTGCAAGCGTCTGCGTCGCATCGAACAGCGATCCGTAGGAAGATCCGATGATGTCGCTGGATACGATCAGCTCTTCCGAATAGCCGAACGATTCGTTCTCGCACTCCTTCATTTTAGCGTTGATGCCCTCCACGGAGACCGTCTCCGTTTCGTCCTTGAGCGTGGCATCCATAATCGTAATCGACCCGGCAGGTACCGGCACGCGCTGTGCCGATCCGATCAGCTTGCCGTCGAGTTCGGGTATCACAAGGCCGATCGCCTTGGCAGCTCCGGTTGAGTTCGGCACGATGTTCGCAGCGCCGGCCCGGGCACGCCTAAAGTCGTTTTTGCGGTGCGGACCGTCGAGTATCATCTGGTCGCCCGTGTAGGCGTGGATCGTCGTCATAAATCCCGTGCGGAGCTCGCGATATTCGTTCAACGCCTTGGCCATCGGAGCCAGACAGTTTGTCGTACACGAGGCACCAGAGACAATGAGATCGTCTTTTTTGATCGTGTGGTGATTGACATTGTACACGATCGTCGGCAGGTCGTTCCCCGCAGGCGCCGAAATCAGCACGCGCTTGGCACCCGCCTCGATATGAGCCATGGATTTATCCTTCGAAGCGAAGAAACCCGTACACTCCAGCACGATGTCTACATCCAGGTCCTTCCACGGGAGATTTTTGGGATCCGGCTCCTTGTAGATGCGGATTCTTATACCGTCTACACACAGGTGGTCCTCGTCGCTCTTTATCTCGTGCCCTTTGTACTGCCCCTGCACGGTATCGTACTTGAGCAGGTACGCAAGCATATCCGCACCGACCAGGTCGTTGATCGCTACGATTTCGAAGCGGTCATCCTCAAATATCTTACGGAAAGACAGCCTTCCGATTCGTCCAAATCCGTTGATTGCAATTTTTATCATGTGCATCTCCTTTCGGTGCACGCCGACGGCACCCTACATAACTATACCGTGCAATTTTACCTTATTTTACGGGGGTTGACAAGCTGAACGGCCGCCTTCGGCCTGCCGCTTTGGCGCAAATAAAGATCCCGGAGAAGCTCTCCGGGATCCAGATGCATACATGCTGAGATTTCTTAGTCTTCTCTTGCGAGGTCGACCGTCCACTCTTTCCACACGTTCCCGACGAGATGCGGGCCCGGCTTAAGCGTCTTGCGTCCCGGTTTCCAGCCGGCAGGCGTCACTTCGCCGCCTTTCGTCTCGCGGACGAGCTGGAACGCCTGGATCTGACGGAGTGTTTCGTTTACGTTGCGCCCAACCGGCGGAGTGAGCACTTCGAAACCCTGGACGATGCCGTCCGGGTCGATGATGAAACGGCCGCGCGTTTCGACACCGGCATCTTCGTCGTAGATACCGTAGAGTCTTCCTACGCTGCCGTCCTGGTCTGAAAGCATCGGGAATGGGACATCTTTTCCAATCATTTTGGACAGCTCTGTGTCGTTCCACACTTTGTGCACGAACACGCTGTCTACGCTGACGGACAGTACCTGTACGCCAAGGGCTTTAAAATCGTCGTTTCTGTCGGCAACTGTCGACACTTCAGTTGCTCAGACGAACGTAAAGTCGCCCGGATAAAAGCACAGCGATACCCACTGGCCTTTGTAATCCGAAAGGCTGACTTTACCGAATTTACCGTCGACATACGCCGGAAGGGAAAATTCCGGAGCCGGTTTACCTACTTTAATCATACTGCTTCTACTCTCCTTTACTGCTTCCTGAATGCCGGCATCATCGGTGCCGGGCACTTCTGCTTGTGAATCGTGAACAGCAGGCCTTTGACAGCCCACCTGGATCTCTTCCGCCATAGAAGTCTCCTTTCTGCATGCATGTGCAACAAACCGATATAGCTCGATTGTATACATTATACACTCAAACGTCTGTTCGTTCAACGGTCATTCCGCAATCGCAACCGGGCGTCACCGGATCCCCGCTCAATCCGCCCGATGGACAGTCTTGCACAAAAATGAGTGAGGACAAACGCGACTTCGTTTAGAAGCGGTTTGCCCTCACTCCGAGGTGTACCACAATAGTACGCCCTCCTTTCCTAACTTCCCCTAGCCCTGTTGATGATAAGCTGAGCAATCATGCCCGCTTTCACCCGGACGCTTCGACTTTTCTCCTCCCTGTCCTCCGGCATCACTGCCGATGAACCTGATCGAAGATTTGCGTTCCTGCCGGACAACAGACACAGTTAGGGAAGTCTGCGCCGACATTCACTGTCGCTCTTCGGGGTTGCTCCTGTACTCAAGCTTCCTCTTTTCTGGAGCATCTCTACATTAGCACGAACAATTATGCTTGTCAAGCGAATTTTTGCAAAATTCCAAATAAATTATTTCACATTTTATTTTTGCCGAATTTATTCAAATGGACGCTCGCCAAATCCTCTGCTTGCCGCTTGACCGTGATGCTCACCTGGTTTAGGATAAAGGCGGAGGAAAAACTATGAACCCGCAAGCAGAATCAAACGACGGCCATCCTGTGCCCGCACAACCCGGACAGGAGCCGACAACAGTCGAAAGTCCGCAGCCTGCACCGCATCGCCTGCGGCCGGGCATGCGCATCATCAAGACAGCCATCGCGGTCTTTCTCTGTCTGGTCGTCGATCTTTTCCGCTCATCCCCTTTCCCGATCCAGTCTTCGGTTACAGCAGTCATCTGTCTCCAGCCGGACATCCGCAGCAGCAAGAAAATCGCCGGCAACCGAACGGTGGGAACGCTGGCTGCCGGCTTGTACAGTTATGTATTTCTCCTGCTCTTCGTGGAGTGGATGCACATTGACCCAAAGAGCTTTCTCTTTACGATTCTCGTATCCGCAGGAATCATCCCGCTGATCTTACTCATACTGCTGATGAACCGCCCCGGTTCCGTCGTCATCGCCCTGGTCGTATTTCTGGCTACCTGCCTCACGAAAGGCGACGCTCAGATTCTGCACTATACCGTCGGCCGGGTGATCGATACGCTGCTCGGTATCGGCTTTGCATTGCTCGTCAACTGGTTTCCCCTGCTGAACCATCACACCGGTGACTCGACCGAACACAATCTCGAATAGCGGTCGCTATCTTGACGTCTCCCGGAGTACGCGCATCAAGTCGATGAACACACCGTAACCGGTCTGCGTCGTTTCCAGGCCGTACTGTACGATCGACAGCCTGTCCATGAGATCGGTCGTCAATTCGACGACCGCTACGACATCCTCTCCGGAAAATGCATGCGAAGCCGGAATCTCCTCCGGATGAACGCGCCCCCATACTTTACCATCTTTAATTCCTCCGCGGCACAAAAGCTTCAGTTTGTTCCCCCGCGCAACCGCACCCATTACCTGCTCCGTCGTTACATCGCCGATGCCGGTCCTGTCGATGTCATCCGGTGTAATGCCTGCGTCCATGAGCACATTTAAAAGCGCCGTCAGCTTGGCAGCAGCGTCGAACCCGTCGACGTCCATCGACAGATCCGCTTCCATAAATCCGCCCTTCCTTCCATTTTCGTAAATCGTCTCCTGCGGAAGCCCCAGCTCCATCTGCCTGAGAATGTAGTTCGTCGTTGCATTCAATATCCCTTTAACTTCGGATACTTTCGCATATTCGAGGCAGTAATCGGCCATATTGAAAATCGGCATACCCGCCATGACGGTCGTTTCAAAATAAAAGCACACGCCCTTTTCTTTGGCCAAATCCCGGAGTTCCCTGTATGCCCACGCAATGGGCCCTTTGTTTGCGCTGATGGCGTGACGCCCGCGGCTCATGGCACCCTTCAGATGGTCGATCGCCGGCTGTCCGGTCTCGATGTTGAGAGGCGTCAGCTCGAGCAGCACATCGTAGTCTGCCTGGTCGACCACATCCATGGCGCTCCATTCGCAATAGCCCGAATCGTTCCGGTCGAAGTGCCCGTCCTCCTCCACCGCCCGGACCGCTTCCGCTAAATCGATGCCTTCCGGTTTGTTGAGCGTACCCCGCGTCGCGGTCGAGATCGTTACGATCTGAACGTCGTATCCCGTCTTTTCGGCGATATCGCTGTGATTGTCCAAAAGAATTCTGGAAAAAGCCCTTCCTGCTATGCCAAAGCCGAGCATAGCCACTTTACAAGTCTTCATATTAGCTCCTTTCTCCTGTAACTATGATCATATTATAACAAATCAACTTGTTCCGCCAACAATAATGTTCTATACTCTCGTTGTACTCAATAATTATTTCTGTTGACACAGGAGGAAATAATGGAACTCAAATCTTTTCTGATCGAGCACTGGCTCAACCCGATGGACTCTCTGGCCAAATACAACTTCGGGTCAAGCTGCACCAAGGCGATGACCATGGACGAACTGTTCCGCGTAACAGGACAGGATCAGGATGCGTTCATGAAAGAGCTCAGCACGATGAGCCTGCACTATCACCTGGGCGACTCGACCGGATCGCCGCGCGTTAAAGCGGCGGTTGTCGGCACGTATCCCAAGAGCAACATCACGCCCGAGGATGTCATGATGATGATCGGCGGGACCGGTGGAAACGACATCGTCATCTGCGGACTGCTCGAGCACGGCGACAATATCGTCGTCTTCAAGCCGACCTATCAACAGCATTACGACATCCCGAAATCGCTCGAATTTGAGACGCGTGAACTGGTTCTGAGGGAAGAAGATGACTACAGGCCCGACATGGATAAGCTGCGGGCGATGGTGGACAAAAACACGAAGCTGATCGCGTTTTCCAATCCGAACAACCCGACCGGTCAGACGATGTACGACGACGAGCTGCGGGAGATCGTAGAGATTGCGAAATCCGTAGACGCCTACATCCTCAGCGACGAAGTGTACCGGGGCATGGACGAAGAATACATGCCGACCATCCTGGACTACGGCTACGACAAAGCGATTGCACTCAGTAGCATGTCGAAGATGTATTCCATGGCCGGCACGCGCATCGGCTGGATCATAACGAAAGATAAGTACGCCTACAAGAACTTCGAAAATAGAAGATCCTTTAACACCATCTGCTGCGGTATCGTAGATGAAGTCATCGCTTCGGTTGCGCTCGAAAATTACGAAAAGGTCTGGGCGCGCGCGCGCAAACTGTTGACCCGCAATAAAAAAATCGTATACGACTGGATCAACGCTCACCCCCACCTCCACGTACGCGGCGACGCCAAAGGCACGACCTGCATGGTGCGCTACGATTACGACATCAGTTCCACGGATCTCGTCGAAGATGCCATGGAAACGGCAAAAATTCTGCTCGTCCACGGCGAGTGCTTCGAAATGCCGGGCTACCTGAGAATCGGATACGGCGCATTCGCCGATGAAGAGAAGCTCCACGAAGGACTGGCCGCGCTCGGCGAATACCTGAAGAAATACGACGCACAGATGAAATAGAGCTCCGATGCGATCGACCGCACCCGACCGGTGCTGCGGTCACATGGGAACCGGCTGTTCTGTAGTGTCAAAAGCCCTGCAAAATTTGCAGGGCTTTTTCGTCGGGTGGATTATGTACAGCGCTCAGGACCGTCTAGGGTGATTCCGCTTCGGTCATCACTTCGTCGAGCCTTATATCCCGGCCGGGGATGACGACGACCGAATCCACGCGCTGCACTTCAAAGGCGACACCGATCAGATGTGCCTTTGGACAGCGGGGTAGATAGCGGTCGTAGTGACCGCCACCCCAGCCCATGCGCCATCCGCCGGCATCGAATGCGACGCAGGGCACGATGACGACATCGATGGTTCCGGGTTCGATAAAGAGCGACCGTTCGACCTCGGGGCTCCGTATGCCGGCCGCGTCGACGCTCCACGCATCGTCCGCCAGAGGCTGATACGCTTCCATGTGGCCTTTGCCAAATGTGACCGGAAACGCGAGCGTTTTCCCTTCTTTTGCGATAGCCGAATGAAAATCGGCCAAGTCGAGCTCCGCTCCGAAGGCCATATAGGACAGAATCACGGAAGCCTGCAGGACCGCCGGGTGCTGCAGCAGCTTCTGCGACACGATATCGCTGCGTGCGCTGCGCGTTTCAGCAGACAGCGCATTGCGCGCACCGAGCGCCTGCGCTCTCTGCAGCTTCTTGCTCCTCTGCACTTCGTGCTCATTCAAATAGCGCCCGGTCATCGCGGATCCAAACTTTCTACGAGGCATTCCATTTCTTCGTCCTCATACTCCTCCACAGGAAGGCTGCGCGTGCGGAACAGGCGGTCCGCCGTTTCGAAATACGCCTGTCTGGAGTCGAACAGAGGTGTAAATTTCGACAGCACGTCCATAGCCTTTTCCGCGCCATTGCTCATGAGTTCTGCCGCCATGCAGGCAAGATATTTCGCAGCGAGCACGTAGGCCACGTCCGGGTCGGCAATCGCATAGTCCGCTCCGTGCCCCGTGCCGCTGATACCTCCGATATAGGTTTCCAGTACGGGCATGAGCGACGAAAGGTCACCCCAGTCCGTCGATCCTGTATCGTGCCCGTCTACGGAGACATCGGAGTCGCCCGCGAGTGTTCGCCCCACATCCATCGCAATGTCCCGCAGATTCGAATCATACGAAGCGGGCAGATAACCGGGAAGATCCTCGATGATGACGCGGGCTCCAACCGCCATCGCCGCTCCCGACAGTGCGCGGTCGACACGGATGGAGGCAGCGAGCATGTCTTTGAGCGTCTTGCCGCGCACAAACGTCTCGATGCGCACATCGGCGGGTATCACGTTGACGATGTCGCCTCCTTTTGTGATGATGGGGTGCACGCGGATGTATTCTTCCTCTCTGAACGTTTCCCGGATGGCATTAATCGCTGATAGGCCCAGGTTCGCAGCATAAAGCGCATTGATACCCAGATGAGGCGTCGAACCTGCGTGCGACGGCTTGCCAACATACTTGATATTTTTGACGACGCACCCGTTGAGCGTGGAGCCAGGTGCAATTTTCCGATTCGGGTTTGACGAAGAGTGGATGGAAATGCACAGATCCACGTCGTCGAAGAATCCGCGCCGTAGCAGCTCCGGCTTGCCGCCGAGGTAGCGGATGACGCCTTTTTCGCGCAGTTCCATGCGATAGGCAATCTCGATGTATTCCTCGGCAGGAACTGCGATGAAGTGCAGCTTACCGGAGAGGTGTTCAAAAGCGCCCGCATCGAGCAAACCTTTGAGCGCTCCCATCATCGCTGCGATCTGTGCGTTGTGACCGCAGGCGTGCACCGCCCCGGTCTCTTTGTCGCTGTCCGGGTGCTCGCGGCAGATGATCGCATCCAGTTCCCCTACAACGGCCAGTCCCGGTCCGTCGCGCCCAGTGTCGACCGTCACCTTGATTCCCGGGTACTCTTCGATGCTCGCGTAAGGAATGCCCCATGCATCCAGCTTCTCCATAACGAACGCCGCCGTCTTAAACTCCTTAAAGCCGGTTTCGGGCGTGCGATAAATCGTTTCCCCGATGTCGATTATTTCGTCTTTGTTCGCCTCGATGCATCCGGACAGATTCTCTCTCAATGTGCCGATATCCATCACCCCGTCTCCTTTCCCTGACTCCTGCAAAAACATACAGAAACTCATCCCCTATTCCGGCATCGCGCATATGAGCTCCGCCGCTGTGAAATCCTACCACGGAAACTGCAACAGGTCAACTTGTTATAACAGGTTGCCGGACAAATACTGCCGCTTAAAACGAAGGCAGCGCGCCGGATGGGCGCGCTGCTCGTTTATAACCAAATCCGGTTCATCCGGATGCCATCCGCTATGCGGACTTCGCTCCCCACAGCTTTCTAAGCATGGCGAGGACGACTACCGTGAGTACCGCTCCAAATGCAAGCGGTATAAATACATTCTGCGTGGCTCCGGCCACGATGTAGGTGATAAACGACACACCGGCGACGGTTGCCGCATAGGGAATCTGCGTCGTTACGTGGTTAATGTGATCGCACTGCGCACCGGTCGAAGACATGATCGTCGTATCCGAAATCGGAGAGCAGTGGTCGCCGAACACAGCGCCCGCCAGGCAGGCCGAAATCGATATGATGAGCATCGTCTCGGTGAGGCTTGCAGAGAGGTTGACGACGATGGGGATCAGGATACCGAATGTTCCCCACGACGTCCCCGTCGAAAATGCCAGGCCGCAGGCGACAAGGAAGATAATCGCCGGCAGGAACATCTGGAAGCCGGCTGCACTTCCTTCGACGAGGCCTGCAACGTATTCGGCTCCGCCCATCAGGCCCGTCATGGAGGACAGCGCCCAGGCAAACGACAGAATCAGGATGGCGGGAACCATGGCGATGAACCCGGCGGGGATGCAGGACATGAATTCCTTGAAGTTGATGATCCTTCTCGGCAGATATAGAATGAAGATAAAGAACAGCGTTACGAGCGAGCCGAGCGGCAGACCGTAGGAGGCGTCGCTGTTGGCAAACGAATCGATGAACGACTCGCCCTCAAAGAAGCCGCCCGTGTAGATCATGCTGATGACGCAGCTTACGATCAGGAACAGAACCGGCAGTAACAAATCTAAAACTTTCCCCTTCGTAGAAATATTCTCGACAGTGGCGTTGGCATACGGACGCGCATCCGTCGTGTACAGATCGCCTTTTTCCACGGCGTTTCTTTCGTGAACCGCCATGGGGCCATAGTCGAAGTCCATCATCGTAATGACGACGATCATCAGAAGTGTCAGGAGGGAATAATAATTATAAGGAATAGCTTTGATAAATAGCTCGATGCCATTGTAGCCCTCGACAATTCCCGACACCGCCGCCGCCCAGGACGAAATGGGGGCAATCATGCAGACAGGCGCCGCTGTCGCATCCACGATATAGGCAAGTTTTGCCCGGGAGACTTTGTGTCCATCCGTAACGGGAAGCATGACGCTGCCCACGGTCAGACAGTTAAAATAGTCGTCGATAAAAATGATGCACCCAAGCGCAAATGTAGCGAGAAGCGACCCTTTGCGCGTATGGATTCTCTCTTTGGCCCACTCGCCGTAGGCCGCCGATCCGCCGGCCTTGTTGACCAGCGCTACGATCATACCCAGCATAACTAAGAATAATAAGATTCCGACATCCCAGTCGTCCGCAAGCGTGGCCAGAAAGCCATCCGATATAATCGCGTTTAATGCACCGACCGGACTTCCATTCGAGACGAGCAGCGCGCCCGCCACGATACCGATAAATAGCGAACTGTAGACTTCTTTTGTGATCAGGGCAAGCCCGATTGCGATTATGGGCGGTACGAGTGCCCAGAATGTCGCATACATTGCAGGCCCGTCGCTCCCGCCGTCTGCAAACGCAAACACCGAAAACAACGAGCAGATCACGAGCGCAAGCATCGCAACTGTGATCCATCGCCTATTCGTAGATTTCATCATTCTCTCATCCTCCTCATGTGATAAAAGAACAGAAATAAGTCACAGCACAATTATATCAAATAATAGAACACATGTGGCGATTTTTGAAAATAAATAATAGCGGCTCCGCCAATACTCCTTACTGCGGTATATCTGCTTTAGACATGAACATGTCCACCAGCATCTGTTTTCCGCTCGCTGTCACAAAAATTTTGTCGTAGGCGCTCTGTGCGGATTCAAACTCCGAGGCGTGCTCGTGAAGATTCACGAGAAAGTCGGCTTCGACCAGGATCTGATAGTCGAGCCCATCGATGTCAGTATATGTGTGGTGATGGCCCACGAGATATTTAACCCGTTCAATCTGCTCTTCTGTATATCCCCCGATGCCGCGCATCAGAGTTTCTGCTTCGGGAGGGCCTTCCAGCTCTTGGTATTTGCCGGCGCTGGAACCGTGCTTCCTGAGGCTTGGGTGAATGCCGATATCGTGTACGATGGCAGCAGCCTCCAGTACGTGCAGCGTATCAGCATCCAGCCCTTCGAGCAATCCGATGGCCCGGGCAAATCCGTGGACCTTCACCAGGTGCTGGATGCGGGGTGCATCTCCCCGGTCGTAGTGGATCATCGCCGAAAGCAGCTCTGCGTTTTGTGTATTCATATGTTCCTCCTTGTTCGTGTAACCCGCAGCAATCCGTTCGCAGATGCCTCTATCATATTGCATTGCCAAACGCGCCGCAAGCGGCAACCGCGCAGTAGGTTCGCATAAACGCTGAAAACTATGTCACTTAATCACCAAAGCGATTGACAATTCAAGGGTTATCTGACAGAATAGAAAATATTTTAGGGTTAAAACCTAGGAGGACGGTATGCATACAAAAATTGTCATTGTTGGTGCGGGATATGCAGGCATTCTGACCGCAAAGAAGCTGGAAAAGAAATTTCGCAAAAACGAAAGCGTTTCCATCACGGTCATCGATAAAAATCCCTTCCATGCGCTGCTGACGGAACTGCACGAAGTCGCCGCCAATCGGGTCGACGAAGACAGTATCCGCGTCAGCCTAAAGAAAGTGTTCGCCGGTCGGAAAGTCGATGTACGGCTCGACACGATTACGTCGTTCGATTTTGACAACAAGAGAGTTATAGGAAAAGCCCAGGAGTACGAATACGACTATCTCGTGCTCAGCGCCGGCTCCAAACCGACGTTTTTCGGCGTTCCGGGCGCAGAGGAACACTCGTTTAAGCTGTGGTCCTACGACGACGCCATTCAGATTCGTCACCACTTGATCGATCTGTTCCGCAAAGCCTGTCGCATTGCAGACCGCGACGAACGGCGCGCGATGCTCTCCATCTTCATCGTCGGTGCCGGCTTTACCGGTGTGGAAATGGCGGGCGAGCTGGCCGAATATCTTCCGATCATATGTGACAAGTTCGAAATCGATCGCGAAGACGTCAACGTATCCATCGTCGACATCCTCGACCGTACGATTCCCAACCTGCCGGCCGAGCTGTCGGTCAAAGTTGAAAAACGTCTGCGCAAAATGGGCGTCAATATCATCCTGGGCGCGAACGTTACAGAAATCGGCGAAGACTTTATCGAAACGCGAGATGCCAAGTCCGGCGAAGTTACAAGGCGTGTGGCTTCCACCGTCATCTGGGGTGCCGGCATCGAAAGCGCCGACATCACCGGCGAAGCAGCGAAGGTTCTCGAATCGGCCAACCGCGGCCGGATCAAAATCGATTCGAACCTGCGCTCCGTCGACAATCCCGATGTGTTCGTCATCGGCGACAACATGCTCTACACACCTGAGGGCCAGGAGCGTCCGGTTCCCCAGGTCGTCGAAAACTGCGAGCACAGCGCAAAGACGGCTGCGAACAACATCGAAGTTCTCATTACAGGTAAAGGTAAGCTGGAAGATTACGATCCGAAGTTCCACGGGTTTATGGTGTGCATCGGCGGACGTTACGGCGTAGCGCGCGTGGGATTTCCCGATCGCATGATCAACCTGCCGTCGTTTTTCGCTATGCTCGTTAAGCACCTCGTCAACATGCTGTATTTTGCCCAGGTTCTCGGCTGGAACAAGCTGTGGAGCTACAGCAAACATGAGTTCTTTACGATTAGGCATCGCAGAAGCTATGTGGGCGGTCACTTTTCAAATCGCACACCGAGTTTCCTCCTCGTGCCGCTGCGCGTGTGGCTCGGTGCGACATGGGTGTTCGAAAGCCTAAAGAAAATCGGCGAAGGCTGGATGACCGAACCGAAGCTCGAAGCGTTCTTCGGAGGCGCACAGGCGTGGTTCGAAAGCATTACAGGCAGCGCCGGCGCTGCAGTCGGAGCAGCTGCGGATGCCGTTACCCAGGCGACCGCCAACGGCGGTGGAGAAGCGGCCGAAACGGTCGGGACGACCATCTTCAACTGGAACTTTTTCGGCCTCGTCCGCGCGATGTTCGTAAGCGGCAACGAGCTTGCGGCTTCGTCGATCGGCGACTTTGCGTTTAAGCTCGACATCCCGCTGATGAACTCGTTTCTCAACACATTCGTGCTCGCAAGCAGCGGTACTCAGGTGGCCATGCAGGGTTTCATCGTAATCGCAGAACTCGTGCTCGGACTCCTGCTCATCGCTGGACTCTTTACGACGCCGGCCGCCGCCGCATCCCTCGTATTGCAACTGATGTTCGTGTGCACGACGGGCTTGTATCTGGGCACATTCTGGATGATCTTTGCAGGCGTTGCCGTGCTGATCGCCGGAGGACGCTCGTTCGGACTGGACTACTATGTGCTGCCTGCGATGCAGAAGCGCTGGAAGAAGATCCCGGTCGTAGAGAGACTGTATCTGTACAATGATTGATTCAGCGAACGCACAGCGTCAAACAGCCGAATACGCGACGTATGACGAAGCATTCAGGCGCGTCGCAGCGCTCGTCGACCGTACGCTGACAGCTTCTCCGATCGTGATACGCGAATACACATCGCATCTCGCGCGCTCGAACGGGAAGTACCTGCGCACCGCTTCGCTTCTCGCGTGCGCCATGAATACAGATGATCTGGTGCACCGCGATGCCGTACTCATCGCTTCCGCCATCGAAATCATCCATCTGGCCACGCTCGTGCACGACGATATCATCGACAACGCCGATCTGCGGCGGGGCGAGCCTTCGCTGCAGAAGAAATTCGGTAAACGCACGGCCGTCATCTGCGGGGATTACCTCCTGTGCGCAGCGCTGCGAATCGCTTCCGGCGCGGAAGACCGCAGCAGCTACGTCAGTCGCGGTATCCCCGACTACATGAGCAAGGTGTGCCTCGGCGAACTGAATCAGCACATACACAGCGGCGACAACCGCCTGTCTGTGTACCGTTATCTTAAAATCATCGCCGGTAAGACGGCCGCTCTGTTCGAAGCGGCATTCCACGGAGGAGCTCTTCTGGCCGGCGACGATGACCATGCGATTAAAAGGTATGCGAAGCTCGGAAAATACGTCGGCATGATTTTTCAGCTGACCGACGACTGCATGGATTACGAGGCTACGGAAGAGACGGCCAAAAAACCGGTCCGCTCCGACTACGACCAGAACGTTGTCACGCTCCCGCTGATCCACGCATTTCGCAGAGTCGACGGACTGCGCGAAAAGTCGAATGCAGGGCCCATTACGTTCGAAGAGATCGGCGAAGCGGTCCGCGCCTCGGGCGGCCTCATCTATACGAGGATGGTCGCAAAGAAGTATCGAGATAAGGCGCTCGCGACTCTAGACAGCCTGGAGCTGACAGACGCAAAGAGAGAGCGGCTCCTGGACATCCTGAACAAGGCCTACCGTGTCTTTTAACCGCGTACCGGGATATGCGCATCCGCAACAGCGGATGGATGGAAGGAATGAGAGCGTTTGACGATCTCCGGCTTTCTAAAATATGTAGAGATCAAGACGAAGATTACGAGTGTCTTCTCGTTTGCGATGATCACCGGCTACCTGTTTTCCATCGGTCAGCCCGTCGATGTGCAGAAGACGGCTGTGTTCTTCGCAGGTATGTTCCTCTTCGATCTGGCCACGACGTCGATCAACAACTATATCGACACGAAGAGCAACGGCCTGCCGCTTCCGGCTTCGCGAAAGTCAGCTGCCGTCATCACGGCATTCCTCCTCGTCGCAAGTGTGGGACTTGGAATAGGACTCGTGCTGATGACAGACACAATCGTTCTCCTGATCGGTGCCCTGTGCTTTGCGACCGGTGTGCTGTACACCTACGGGCCCCTGCCGATCTCGAGACAACCGTGGGGCGAGCTGGTATCCGGCCTGTTCTACGGGCTGGTGATTCCGTTTCTGATCCTTTACATAAACATGCCGCAGGGATATTATATGACGGTGTCGCTGAGCGCAGAAACGCTGAGCGTCGAGCTTCAGATTCTCCCTATCCTCACCGTGCTGCTGCTTGCAGTCAGTCCGGTCTGCTGCACCGCCAACATCATGCTGGCGAACAACATCTGCGATCTGGAGAAAGATGTCCGGGTCAAACGGCACACGCTGCCGTACTACATCGGAGTGCCGAACGCACTGAAGCTGTTTGCCTTTATTTACTACATAACATATGCAAACACTGTGCTTCTGGTCATCACGAGAATTCTGCATCCGGTGGCGCTTCTGGCGCTGATCACCATCGTACCCGTGCAGAAGAACATAAACATATTTATGTCAATGCAAGATAAGGAAGAAACTTTTCCGGTATCGATTGTAAATTTCATCGCAATCATGAGCGCTCTTGTGCTCGTCATCTGGATCGGCGGCTTCCTGACCCGCATGGCGGTCTAAAAAGACACTCCGCCCCGGGCGTTGGAAACTGATTCGTTATTTTACCGGCTCACACAGAATCGGTTAAAATAAAAACAAATTTTTCGGAGGAAAAAAATGAAAAAGAAAATCACACTGGCACTCGTGCTGGCACTGGCCGTCTTTGCGCTGGCGGCCTGCGGAGGAACCACACCGCCCGCAGACGACAACGGAGGCGAAGCAGCTGCACTCAAGACCGGATTGGCCATCGCCACGGGTATCGGACATTCGGTAGACGCCGGCGAAGAGGATGGGAGCGCACAGGCCGACTCGACAATCGTCGCTGTGACTGTCGATGAGGACGGCATCATTCAAAAATGTGCCATCGACGTCATCGAGACGAAAATCGCGATTTCTACAGACGGAAAAATCACGACCCCGCTGGATACCGTATTTGTTGGCAAGCAGGAAATCGGTGACGGATACGGCATGAAAAAAGCCTCTGGCATCGGCAAAGAATGGTATGAGCAGGCGAATGCCCTCGCCGCCTATGCGGTCGGGAAAAGCGTTGCCGACCTCAAAGCAATCGCTGTAACCGAAAGCGGTGCGCCGGCAGATACCGATCTGTCCGCAACCGTTACCCTCAAGATCGGCGGCTTTATCGACGCCATCGAGCAGGCCGTCGCTTCGGCTAAGTCGCTCGGCGCACAGGCCGGAAACCGCATCGGTATCGGTGTTTATTCGACGATCGACATGTCCACAGAAGCCGGTGACTCCAACGGAACGGCTCAGGCTTATGTGAACGCAGCCGCTGTTACATTCGATAAGGACGGCGTCGTCACAAGCTGCATCATCGATGCGGCCCAGGCGGATATCGAGTTTACGACGGCCGGCGCGATCGCTACCGATCTCGCAGCGACATTCGACTCCAAGAACGTTCTCGGAGACGGATACGACATGAAGAAAGCCTCGTCCATCGGCAAAGAATGGTACGAGCAGGCAGCTGGATTTGCCGCTTATGCGACCGGGAAAACAGCCGCAGAAGTCAAAGGTATCGCTCTGACCGACGACGGACTCGCCGCGGATGCCGACCTGGCTTCGACCGCGACGATTCACATCGGACCGTTTATGACGAACGTGGAAAAAGCTTATCAGGCAGTAAAATAAGGAGCACGTGTGCGTAAAATCCTTTGCGCCCTACTCATTTCGGGGCTCGCATGTCTGCTGACTGCGTGCCACACAGCGGAAAAAATACGCTACGAAGCTGAATTCCTCCGGCTGTTCGACACCGCAACGAAAGTGATCGGCTATGCGGACAGCAAGGAGGAATTCTCCACTTTTGTTCAGGATTTGTACGATGAGCTCGAAGCGTATCACAGGCTGTACGATATTTACAACGAGTACGAAGGCGTCAACAACATCAGGACCGTCAACGAGAATGCGGGCATCCGGCCCGTCGAAGTCGACAAAAGCATCATCGATCTTATAAAGCTGGGGATCGAAGCGTACGACTTGTCCGACGGCCAGGTCAACATCGCTATGGGTTCGGTGCTCCGGCTGTGGCACGATTATCGTGTCGCGGGCACATCGGATCCATCCCGTGCAAAGCTTCCATCGATGGAGGTGCTGCGGGAGGCTGATCGTCACACCGACATCGAAGCCGTGATTATCGATGAAGAAGCCGGAACGGTTTTTCTTACCGATCCGGCCATGAGTCTGGACGTGGGAGGCATCGCCAAGGGCTATGCCACGGAACAGGTTGTCCTGCACGCGATTGAACGGGGATTTACGGACGGTGTCGTAAGCGTCGGCGGAAACGTGCGCGCATTCGGATCGAAGGGCCGTCCCGGCACGCCGTGGGGCATCGGTATCCAGAGCCCCGTTGCAGGCGAACCCGACTTGTTTTCCGTGCACATTCAAGACCGCTCCGTCGTCTCAAGCGGCGGTCACAGCCGATACTACACCGTCGACGGCCAGCAGTACCACCACATCATCGATCCGACGACGCTGATGCCGGCCGACTATTTTGATCTCGTAACGATCGTGTGCGAGGACTCCGGCATGGCCGATATCCTGTCGACCATGGTGTTCAATATGCCGTTCGAGCAGGGCCTTGCCGCAATCGAAGCGATCGAAGATACGGAAGCCGTCTGGGTGTTGAAAGACGGCAGCATCGCATACAGCAGCGGTTTTGAAGCGCTGATCGACTGAACGACATCGCTGCCCGAAGGCTGATTGAAACGCTAATCCAGGAAAATCTCCGCGATGGAAAACAGCGCCGCCTTGCCGCCGAGCACCACGCGGTCACCCTTCGACCGGCAGTACAGCGTGCCCCCGCGCCGCGACGCCTGATAGGCGACGATTTCCTCTTTACCCAGTCTGGTCGCCCAGTACGGGATGATGTGACAGTGCGCCGATCCGCATACCGGGTCCTCGTTGACGTCGAGCTTCGGCGCGAACGACCGCGACACACAGTCGCACTCGCTGCCGGGAGCCGTGATGTTGAGGAGCAGCCCGTCCTTTAAGTTCCTGATTTTATCAAAATCCGGCGCAAAATTGCGAACGTCCTCTTCGGACTTCAGCACGCACAGAAGATCCCGATCCAGATAGGCCTCGACGATATCGACGCCGACCGCATCGAGCATCTCCTGCGTCACCTCGACCTTGTTGAGACGATAGGCCGGAAAATCCAGCTCGTATATCTCCCCTTTTTTCGTGACAATCAAGCGCCCGCTGAGCGTTTCGAAGTGCACTTCTTCGAGCTCCGGTTCGATAAAGCGGAAGATGACGTAGCCGGTCGCCAGCGTCGCATGACCGCACAGGTCGATTTCTCCGCCGGGCGTAAACCAGCGCAGGTGGTAGTGGTCGCCTTCTTTGACAGCAAACGCAGTTTCGGACAGATTATTCTCGCGCGTAATGTCCAGCATCACATCCTCCGGCAGCCATTCATCCATAATGCAGACAGCTGCCGGATTCCCGGCAAACACCTTTTCTGTAAACGCATCTACAATGTATTGTTTCATTTTGTTCCCTTCCCGCATGTCGACTGTATCGATTCGAGCCCGCCCGCATCGGTCGTGACGCTGGCGGTGCTTACTCTTGCTTATCATTATAACACAAAGCAACCGGAACGATACCGGGCGCACGGTATCTGATATCCAGAACTCTTGATAGGTGCCATGTGCCATTTTCTATGCTATACTGAAAACATAGAAAGGAAGCGACTGATAAATATAGTAAAGAAACGGCTGGTAAAGGAGGGTGAAATGGCACTTTTTAGCAAGGAAAGTTGCGTACTATGCGAAAAGGAAGCGGGAGCTTTGGGCAGAACAAAGCTGACTGACAAAAGCAGCAAGCTCTACATCTGCAACGACTGCGTCAAGACGAAGCTCAGTCCGTACGTCCTGCCGGGGTACATGAGCAAAGCGGATATCGACGGCCACCTGGTTCAGCGGGAGAAGGACGCTGAAATCTATGAACAGTATTTTAAAGACTTTTCTTACCCGAAAGTAAAAGAACTCTTTACGGAAACACCCTGGGGAAGCTGGAATCTCGGGAAATACGAACTTCGTCATCACAGGGAATCCGGCTATTATTGCATCTGGGAGCCCTATCCTAAAGAAGGACAGACGTTCGATGTGTTCCATAAGGATGAAGCCCAGGGAGCCTGTATATGGGGTGAATACAAGGTAGGCAGCGATGTGAAGATCCTGCCGGACACCACCCACATGACGCTCACCGAACTGAAGGAGTATCCGGACAAAGATATTCAGCGTCTGACGTTGACCATTTTTACGACGCATCCGTACCTGTCGCTGATCGATATCCCAATGATTACAAACGGCGGGAAAGCAGATGCCAACGAGCGAATCCGGGAAAACGCGCTGAACATCGCCGACGCATTCAATAAGGGGCTGCAGGAAGAGCTCGACGAGCACAAGACGACGAACAAAGAGTTTAGACAGAGCGCTAAAGAAACGAGAAAGTCGCTGTTTGGAGCGCTAAAGGAAGGCGCTTTCAACGAAGATGCTCAGGCAAAAGTCGGCACGTTTCTCACTCAAATGCAAGCGCGGAAAGACACGACGACCGTCGATGACCGGATTGCCGACTTGCGTCGCACAAACGATCCAAAGAACAGGTTTTAATACTTCTAGAGGCAGCAAAAGGCGTACGACCCCACGGTCGTGCGCCTTATTTATTTTGGAATGTGCCTCCGGCATCATGCGCACCGGCACTGGGGCGATGCATTTGATACTCCAATGGGTTTTGCCTGCCGTGCAGTTTACGATCTTTCAGGTATAATCTCCAGCCAGTATCCGTCGGGATCTGAGATGAAGTACAAGCCCATGTCCGGATTGTCGTAGCAGATGCACCCCATCTCCCTGTGTTTCGCATAGGCCGCCTCGAAATCGTCGGTCCGAAAGGCGATGTGGATTTCGTTATCGCCCAGATTGTACGGTTCCGTGCGGTCGCGCAGCCACGTCAGCTCCAGTTGATGCTCCGCCAGCTCGTTGGCCACATAGACGATCGTAAACGAGCCGTCTTCCGGACCGAAACGCTTTACTTCGGTCAGCCCGAGTGCTTCCTCGTAAAATGCCAGCGACTTTTCCAGATCGAATACATTGAGGTTGTTGTGCACCATTTTGAATTTCATGCTGTAGTCCCTTTCTGCACTGCTGTAAATAGCATACGTGTTTTGTCCGGCCGCAGGCTCTCTCTACACCGGTGTAAATCGCGTACATGTTTTGTCCGGCTGCAGACCCTTTTTACACTGTAGTAAATAACCTGCTTATTTATCCGCTCGCATTCTTCTCTATTTATTGCTCATCGTAGTCGTACTTGACGACAAACAATTCCAGAATTTCTGCGCCCCGGTTGCCGAGTTCAGACTGGACTCCCTTGGGGATGTTGACCAGCTGTCCTCTGCGGTACACATTGCGCTCGTTGCTTTCGAGCTGCAGACTCAGCTCCCCGCGCACGATGAGCGCATACACGGTCGCATCGGTCGGATGCTTTGGGAACACATTGCCGGGCGGAACGACGACGTGATTCATAAGAATCTTCTCGTCTTTGAATATGTTTTCTAAAATCTCGTCGTCCGTTAACGTGTAGCTGTATACCTTTTCCATCGTTCCCTCCTGTTTCTGCCTACGCCGCCCGACACATATCCCGCATCCATCATTCCAAGCAGTTGTGCACCCGAATGCGTCGCTTTTGCCGGTGCTATAGCTTTCCTCCGCGCTTACGGGCATCCTTCCGGATGGAATCGAGCTTCCCTTCGTTGATTCGTCCCGTTCCCCTGAACTCTGCCACCGTGTCGGCCACCATGCGATAGCTCAGCTGCGTTCCCGGACCGTCTGCCACGTAATCGGCGGCCCGGTCGGCTCCGATACCAAAACCTTCGGCCGTGTGCACGGCGTCGATGTTCGCACCGAGGAATATAAACTCCCAGCCGTACTTCGTTTTCTGGTGTTCCACCATGTCTTTGACTTTTTTCGCCGTGTACTCCCGGCTCGAGTTTTCCTCGCCGTCTGTGATGATGACGAACAGCACGCGTTCGGCCCGGTACTCGTCTGCCGTGTTCTTCTGCACGTTTCCGATTTTATGAATCGTGCGCCCCATCGCATCCAGCAGCGCGGTCGTTCCTCCGACCTGATATTCCTTGTGCGTTAACGCTCCTACGGCCCGGATGTCGATGCGGTCGTGCAGCAGCTCGTAATCCTGATCGAACAGCACCGTTGTAATGCGGCATTCGCCCTCGATACCCTGCTGCTTTTCGAGCATGGAGTTGTAGCCGCCGATCGTGTCGTTTTCCAGACCGGCCATCGATCCGCTCTTGTCCAGTATAAATACCAGTTCTGTTAATCCCTTTTTCATTGTCCCGTCCTCCTATCATACTGTTTGACTCATTCCCGGTCAATTATGATCTAAGAATAACAGGACGAACAAACGGATAGGTCGCTTTCCAAGCGACAAATTACATACGCAGCTTATGCTCCAAGCAGAGGCTGGTCGTGGTGAAACAGCACTTCGTTGATCTCATAGATATCGTATTTGCCGTTTATGATAAAATATTCGACGATTACATCGAACAGCCGGCTCGGTGACAGCGCATAGCCGGCGCGCTTCAGCAGATCCGCCGTCTCTGAAATCGATAATTCCAGCGCAACGGCAAGCGCAATGATCGTCCGCTTGCCGGGAGTGTAATCTTTGCCGGTTCGGATTTTAGAAAACAGCCGCCGGTCGATATTGGCGCGCCGATACACCTGCGCATCCGTTTTCCCTTTTTCGTCGATCAGCCGCAACAGCGTGACGGAAAACGGCTCGTCGATTTTCCCGATCCATCCTTCGATGTCATCCGGAACAGCGGATTCGCGAACTTGCATCGCCTGTTCGAGCATCGGGGCTGCGTCTTCCGACACCTTCCACAGAAGCGGTGATGCATCTTCTTTTTCCCGATAGGCCTTTCGCGATGACCGCTTTCGCTTTAAAACACTTGCCCTGGCGGGCGGTGCGATCGACTCCTGCTCCACTTCCAGGAGCGGCCGGCTGATCTCGCGCCCCTCGTCGTAACGCGCATCGACGAGACGCTCATCGATGTAGCTTTTTACATCCCCGAGCAGTTTCTCGCTGACAGCAAACGATGCCTTGTCAAACACCGTCAAATACACATCCATGTCGTGTTCATCCAGAAAATCGCGGATGGCATCCGTGGCGACCGTCAACGCTTCCTGCTTCGGATAGCCGTAAATTCCGCTCGATATCAGCGGAAACGCAATGCTCTGGCACCCGTTCTCTCTCGCGAGCGCCAGGCTGTTTTGATAGCTTGACCGAAGAAGCTGCTCTTCGCCCTGCGTTCCGTCGCGGTACACGGGCCCGGCGGTGTGTATGACGTATTTCGCAGGCAAACCGAAGCCGGGCGTGATGACCGCTTCGCCCGTTTGAACCGGCGCCAGCCTATCGCAGGATGCCTGTAGCTCCGCAGACCCGGCTGCACGGAAGATGGCACCGCACACCCCGCCGCCCATCGCAAGCTCCGTGTTTGCGGCATTCACAATCGCATCGACATCCATTTGAGTAATGTCCTGACGGACGATGGTAAACGGCATCCCCTGCTCCTTTCCGGTTTATTAAACTATGATGATCGTTGATGATCGTTGATGATCGTTTTTTATAACCTATGGTGATTGCTTTTATAACCTATGGTGATTGCTTTTATAATTTAGACTGACTATTAATCAATTCTATCCTGCACACATGCGCTATGATAGTAGTATACGATACTTTTCGGATTCAGCACAACCTTAACCGGGATACAGATATTCAGAATGAGGCGTGCGTTCCTCTTTTTTAGATTACTGAATGCAGAAGGAACAAATGTGTTCCTCTTCCCAAAATAATCGGTGGAATAAGGAACACAACTGGCAAGTTCGGGAGATGCGCGTTCCTCTTTTCCAGATTACTGAATGCAGAAGGAACAAATGTGTTCCTCTTTCCAAAATAATCGGTGAAATAAGGAACACAACTGGCAAGTTCGGGAGATGCGCGTTCCTCTTTTTTAGATTGCTGAATGCAGAAGGAACAAATGTGTTCCTCTTCCCAAAATAATCGGTGGAATAAGGAACACAACTGGCAAGTTCGGGAGATGCGCGT
>DUTT01000053.1 GCA_012841925.1 Clostridiales bacterium
GCGACGACAGGCGCAAGCGACGCAATCCGGGAAGCAGATATTTTAGTCGTCGGCAGCGGTGCGGCCGCTTTCACGGCGGCGGCGACGGCCCGACTCGGGGGCGCGAGCGTCATCATGCTGGAAAAAGGCGGCTCGATCGGCGGGACGACGATTCGCTCCGGTGGCGGCTTTTGGATCCCGAACAATCGCTTTCAGCGGGAAGCAGGCGTCGAGGACCGCAAGGAAGATGCGATGCGCTACATGGCGCGGTATTCGTTCCCGGGACGCTACAATCCCGAAGACGAAAAGCTCGGTCTGCCCGACAATGCGTTCGAACTCATCGAAGCATACTACGACAACGCGGCGGCTGCAGTCGATTACCTGGAGGAGCACGGCGTCATCACCTGCATCCAGGACATCAACTGGACCGGCAAGCCGCAGGTGGATTATCAGGACCATCTGCCGGAGAACAAAGGCATCCGGGGGAGATCTATTTTCACGAAGGACTCCGAAGGCAAACTGGGCTTCGGGTACGAGCTTGTAAGCCAGTTCGAGCGTTTTGCAAACGAAAATGACATCCCGGTTCTGCTGAACCACGAAGTTACGAAAATTCTGCGAAACGAAAACGGAAAAGTCACAGGCCTGGAAGTGCTGAAGAACGACACGGAGACGTTGACGTTCACCGCAAAGAAAGGTGTCATCTTCGGAAGCGGCGGCTATTCGCACAACGACGAATACATGCGGCAATTCCAGCCCGCTCCGCACTACGGCGGGTGCTCTGCGCCGACCAACACCGGAGATTTTATAACGATGGCCATGGAAATCGGCGCCAAAATCGGAAACACGGCGAACGCGTTCCGCGCCGAAAGCATCCTGGAAAGCGTCCTGGAGAATCCCGACGGTTCGAATAACGTGTTCTACGTGCCCGGCGACAGCGTCATCGAGGTCAACAAATACGGGCAGAGATACGTCAACGAAAAGAGGAACTACACAGACCGGACGATGACGCACATGGTCTGGGATCCGCAGAACGCGGAGTGGCCCAACATGATTACGTTTCTGCTGTACGACCAGCGGACGGCCAATTTCTGGATGGGCTTCCCGCCTTATCCGGTGCCGGGATCGACTCCGTCGTATCTGATTTCGGGTGACACCCTCGAAGAACTGACCGCGGAAATCGCGGTGCGGCTGGAGAAGATCAAAACTCATACCGGCGGTTTCGGACTGGATGAATCTTTCCTCGAGAACTTGAAAGAAACCGTGAGCCGCTTCAACCGCTATGCGGAGAGCGGAAAGGACGAAGAGTTCAGACGGGGCGAGACCGATTACGATCGCGAGTGGACGACGTTCCCGCCGACGATGCCGGGTGCGGAGTGGCCGCCCGAAGATACGAAGAACCACACGATGTATCCGCTGAGCGGGGAAGGCCCGTATTACGCCATCATGCTGGCTGCCGGAACTCTGGACACGAACGGCGGCCCGGTCATCGACAAGAACGCCCGGGTGCTCGATGCCAGAAACCGCCCGATCGAAGGGCTGTACGGTGCGGGAAACTGCATCGCGTCGCCGACGGCCAACGCCTACTGGGGCGGCGGCAGCACGATCGGCCCGGCCATGGCGTTTGGATACATCGCAGCCAGACACGCGCTCGGAAAGTAATAAGACACTGACTGCAGTCAGAACGATAAAAATAAGAGAACACGCGCGTGTTCTCTTATTTTAATGGCTGCGGTTGAACCGCAATGCTGTCCCGGCTTTAGATCGCAGGCGGACAGGTGCTGTTGCTTTTTACAAGATGTAACTCACCTTGGAGCGGTCGATGTCGCGGTCCCTGCCTTTTTCGTCTGCGTAACCGACGGCGATGCTCACGCCGTATACGTGGTCCTCGGGAATGCCCAGTTCTTTCTGCCATTTCCCTTCGTACTTGTCCAGGAATGTCACCCGCGGAAAGCCCAGGATAACGCTGTCAAGCCCCATCGCCTTCGCTGCGATGGCGATGCTCTGCACCATGATCCCTACGTCGATTCCGCTGCCTTCGGTCATCGTGATGACAAAGGCGACCGGTGCGTCGTAAAACACCTTGTTGTTGCGGGACTCCATATGTTTGACCGCCCACTCCTCGTTCTCGTCGATAAAGTGCTGCACGATGTCCTTTTCCCATCGTGCGATCAAATCCTTGTTCGTAAGAACGGTCAGGTGCCAGGGCTGGCCGTTTCTGGAGCTGGGCGAAATGAGGGCTACTTCCACCAGGCGTTCGATTTGCTCCTTCGACAACGGCGTGTCCTTGTACTTTCTGATTGACTTCCTGTCGAAAAATGCCTGCAAAATATTGTTGTCCATGATTCATCGTCCTCCTTTGCTGTCGATGCTGATATGCTATCACGATTGGGCGAATCAGGCAAACCCAGTGCGAGCGGGTATGCGTTGCGCGAATTGGATAAACTCCATGCGGGCGAGCATCCACTGCAGAAAGAATGTGCCACAGGGGCAAAAGTGCGGTATAGTGGAGAAAGCATATAGCAAAGAAAGGAGGCGAGCGCATGAGGGGGCGGGGCAAATTCCTGACCGAAGACGAAAAGGCCAACCGGCCGGAAATAACGAAAGAGCTGCTGAAGAGAATTTTTTCATATCTGTCGCCCTACAAGGGGCAGATGGCGCTGGTGGTCGTCCTCATCATCCTGTCGTCCGCGCTGTCGCTTTTCCCGTCGCTGCTCACCGGCAGAATCATCGACGACGGATTTATCGGTGGAGATTTCGACCTTTTGATTCGCCTGGTCGGACTGTCGTTTGCGGTTCTGATCGCCTCCAATCTGATCGACGTTTTAAACAGCTATCTGAACACCTGGATTGCCCAGCACATCACGTTCGACATGAAAACTGCGCTCTACGGCCACCTGCAGCACATGTCGCAGCGGTTTTTTGCCACGAGCCGGCAGGGGGAAATCATCACCCGGATGACGAGCGATATCGAAGGCGTACAGCAGGTGATCGCAGGCACGCTGGTCTCGCTGATTCGAAATGTCGCGCTCGTCGCTCTCGCGCTTGCGGCCATGTTCAACAAGAACTGGATACTGGCGCTGATCGGAAGCGTCATGGTTCCGTTTTTCGCCATCCCCACGAAGATGGTCGGAAAGCGGCGCTGGAAGATGACGGGAATCGTCCAGGGGAAGAAGGACGAAGTCAATCAGATTTTAAACGAGACGCTGTCGGTCAGCGGGCAGCAGCTGGTCAAGATATTTACGAACGAGCCGAAGGAGTACGAAAATTACCGTCAGGCGAACAAGGATCTGACCGAGCTGAACATCCGGGAAAGCCTGGCGGGGCGGTGGTTCCGGATGGGCATGAGCATCTTCACCAACATCGGTCCGATGCTCATCTATCTGGCGGCGGGGTATCTGATGCTGAAGCGGGGTGACAGCGGGCTGACCGTGGGCGATGTGACGGTGATCGTGACCCTGCTCGGCCGGCTGTACCGCCCGGTCAATTCTCTGCTGGATATCCAGGTGGACGTCATCAAGTCCATGGCGCTGTTTACGCGGATTTTCGACTACTTCGACATGCCTGTTGAGATTAAGAATGCGGAACATGCGATCGTACCGGAGCGCGTTACGGGCAATCTGCGTTTCGACCGTGTGCGCTTTTACTACGATGAGCAGAAAGAAGTCCTACGGGATGTTTCGTTTCAGGTGCCGGCCGGCCGAACGGTGGCCATCGTCGGCCCGTCCGGATCGGGGAAATCGACGATCGCAAACCTGGTGATGCGGCTGTACGATGTGATCGACGGATCGATTACGATCGACGGCCTGGATGTCCGCGACTTAGATTTGGCGTTTCTCCGGTCGTCCATCGGCATGGTGACGCAGGAGACGTATCTGTTCAACGGCACGATTCGCGAGAATCTGCTGTATGCGAATGCGGAGAGCACGGAGGCAGATCTGATTGCGGCCTGCCGTGATGCGAATATCCACGATTTTATCGCGACGCTGCCCGACGGGTACGATACGGAGATCGGGAACCGCGGCGTTAAGCTGTCGGGCGGAGAAAAGCAGCGGCTGTCCATCGCGCGGGCAATCTTAAAGAATCCGCACATCATGATTCTGGACGAGGCGACGTCGTCCCTCGATTCCATCAGCGAGAATCTGATTCAGGAAGCCATCGAGCCGTTGCTTGCGGGGCGGACGAGCATCGTCATCGCACATCGGCTGTCAACTGTCCTGTTTGCAGACGAGATCCTGGTCCTAAAGGACGGGACGATCGTGGAGCGGGGCAGCCACCGGGAGCTGCTGACGGAAGGCGGCGTGTATGCCGAGCTGTACGAGACGCAGTTTAAGAAGGCGCTGGAAGAGCACCGGGAAATGGAGCGGGAGGCCGGCCGACAGCCGGCCGGATGAGGGGTTTGGGTCGGATGGGGTCGGCATGGAGCGGAAGGCAACTATTTACTGCCTCAACCGCGATAATAGTTGCCTTTGAGCTGATGGGGCGAAGCGGATGAGGTCGGCGGGGAGTGGAAAGCAACTATTTACCGCCTTAGCTTCGATAATAGTTGCCTTTGGGCTGATGGGGCGAAGCGGATGAGGTCGGCGGGGAGTGGAAGGCAACTATTTACTGCCTCAACCGCGATATTAGTTGCCTTTGGGCTGATGGGGCGAAGCGGATGGGGTCGGCGGGGAGTGGAAGGCAACTATTTACCGCCTCAATCTCGATAATAGTTGCCTTTTCAAGGTAGCTCATTCGGCCCTGTTCTGCATAGGCTTCGAAAGGCAACTATCCGCCATTCATTTAGCCGAAATA
>DUTT01000054.1 GCA_012841925.1 Clostridiales bacterium
AGGTTGACGTAGCCCTGCGTCAGGGGAATGGGGATGACGATGGCCATGGTCACGACCGTAACGACCGCAATCCAAAGTCCCGTAAAGATCATTGCTTTTATATCGAGATCTTCCTTGTTCATTTCGGGCCCTCCTTGCTCGCAACGAAGTCTGATTTCGACTCCATTATATCAGCATCATCTGCTTAAGTACAAATATCCATAAAAACATCGTCACGATCGACACCGCCGACGTCGTCACCACGATTTCGCCGGCCAGCTCCGAGTCGCAGTGCATCGCTTTGGCCATCGGAAACGAAGACACCGCTGTCGGCGCGCCGAACGAAACGAGAATAGCGCCCAGCGTCGGGCCGCTCCAACCCCAGTAGATCGGCAGAGCCATGAACAGCGCCGGATTGACGACGAGCTTCATCGCGGTGGCCACCGTCAGCATGCGCTTGTTTTCGCCTGCCGAGGACAGATTGAACGCCGCACCGAGCAGCACAAACGACATCGGCGTTACGACGCCTGAGATGCCAGCCATCGTCTTGTCGATGTACAAAGGAAGCGTCAGGCCGACTCTGTTGGCAAGCAGGCCGAGCACGACGCCGCGGATCAGCGGATTTTTGTAAATGCCGAGCGCTACGCTCTTCCAGTTGACACCCGAAAGGGACAAGCCTGCCTGCAGGTCGCCGCGGCGGGCCGCCTGACCGCAGATTTCCAGAATCAAGACGGACAGCACGTTGTACACCGGGATGACCGCCGCCAGAACGACGACGATCTCTGCTGTGTTGCCTTCACCGAATATCGAGATGGCCACCGGCAGGCCGTACATGATCGCGTTGCCCCGAAAGGCGCCCTGGATCAGGGCGCCTCTCTTAGCGGGATTTTTTTCTAAAAAGCCAAACAGCACGTACACCAGCAGGAAGCTCAACACGAGCCCGATCATGGCGTAGGGAATAAATGCCGCCCGGCCGAAACCTGAGAGATCGTCTTTATACAGCGTGTGGAACATCATGACCGGTAAAAATGCCGAGAACAGCAGTTTGTTGACTGCGTCGTTCAGCGTCCGGTCCAGCAGCCCCTTCCTTTTCGCCACATAGCCTAACAGCATGTAGAGAAACAGGGGCATGACGATCTCAAACGATACCTTCAAATTTTCCATGCTCAGCCTCTGGCCAGCCTCTCGTAATTCGCCAGCCGCTCCGCCGCGTCCACCCTGGCCTTGGCAAACAGCTCTTCGGCCTGCTCGGGGAACGTAACTTCCAGCGAGGCGAAGCGGTTCTCGCCTCTCATAAACTCGACGACGTCCTTAACAGGCGGCTTCGAGTCCATGACAAACGGGTTTTTGCCTTCGCTCTTCAGTTCGGGATTGTAGCGGTACAGATGCCAGTAGCCTGCTTCCACCGCCTGCTTCATGATCTCCTGGCTCTTGCCCATCCCCATCTTCGGCCCGTGCTCGATGCAGGGGCTGTAGGCGATGATGAGCGAAGGTCCGTCGTACGCTTCGGCTTCGCGCATGGCGGTCAGGAGCTGATTCTGGTCGTAGCCCATGGCGACCTGCGCCACGTAGACGTAGCCGTAGGTCATCGCCATCATGCCGAGATCTTTTTTCTTCGTCTTCTTTCCGTCAGCAGCGAACTTCGCCACCGCGCCGGCCGATGTCGCCTTCGACGACTGGCCGCCCGTGTTGGAATAGACTTCGGTATCCAGCACGAGGACGTTGATGTTCTGTCCGGAAGCCAGCACGTGATCCAGTCCGCCGTAGCCGATGTCGTAGGCCCAGCCGTCTCCGCCGAACGCCCAGTACGATTTCTTGTGCAGATAATCGCTGTTCGTAACGATGAAGTCTTTCGCATCTTTCTGCGCAGCGTCCGCGGGCTCGATCGCCTTCAGCGCTTCGATCAGCTTCGCCGATACTTCCCTCGATTTTGCCGCATCGTCGCGGTGCTCCAGATAAGCTTCGACCGCTTCGCCTGCGGCCGTACCGAGGAAGGCCTGCGCCTTGTCGGCGATCGTGCTGCGGACTTTTTCGGACCCGAGCATCATGCCGTAGGCGTATTCCGCATTGTCCTCGAACAGCGACATGGCCCAGGCCGGACCGTCGCCGTCTGCGTTGATGGCATAGGGAATCGAAGGTGGCGAGCCGCCGTAGGCCGACGAGCAGCCGGAGGCGTTTGCGACGTACATGCGGTCGCCGAACAGCTGCGTCGCCAGCTTGATGTACGGTGTTTCGCCGCAGCCTGCGCACGCGCCTGAGAACTCGAACAGCGGCTGTGCGAACTGGCTGTTTTTAACGCTCTTGTCGCTGACGGCATCCGCTTTAATGCGGACTTCTTCCGTCGCAAACGTCCAGTTTTCGTGCTGGTGAAGCTCTTCGTCCAGCGGACGCATTTCGAGCGCCTTGTTTTTCGACGGGCACACATCGGCGCAGCTTCCGCAGCCGGTGCAGTCGTAGGGCGATACCTGGATGCGGTATTCATAGCCCTCGAGCCCTTTGCCAATCGCTTTCTTCGTCTCGAATCCGGCCGGCGCCTTGGCCTTTTCGCCGGCGTCGACGAGCACGGGGCGGATGGCCGCATGCGGACACACGTAGGCGCACTGGTTGCACTGGATGCAGTTGTCGATGTTCCAGCGCGGAGCCGCCACGGATACGCCGCGCTTTTCGTACTTGGTCATACCCGAGGGGAACGTCCCGTCGGGGATATCGAATTTTCCGTACATGGAGACCGGCACGTCGTCGCCTTCCATGCGGTTCATGGGGATAACGACTTCCTGCACGAACTTCGG
>DUTT01000055.1 GCA_012841925.1 Clostridiales bacterium
GGTTTGCCAATGTGCAGCCTCATTCAGGCGCTCAGGCCAACTACGCCTGCTACATGGCGCTCATCGAACCGGGCGACACGGTGCTGGGCATGAACCTCGATCACGGCGGGCACCTGACGCACGGGAGCGCTGTCAACTTTTCCGGAAAGTATTACAACATCATTCCCTACGGTGTTACGGACGATTCGAATGTGATCGATTACGATGCGCTCAGAAAGCTCGCGCACGAACACCGACCGAAGATGATCCTGGCCGGAGCTTCGGCGTATCCGAGGGTGATCGATTTTGAAATATTTTCTGACATTGCAAAAGAAGTCGGCGCCTATCTGATGGTCGACATGGCGCACATCGCAGGGCTTGTGGCGGCAGGTCTGCATCCCAATCCCATGCCGTATGCAGACGTCGTAACGACGACGACGCACAAGACGCTCCGCGGGCCGAGGGGCGGCATGATCCTGACTAACGACGAAGCGATTGCGAAAAAGATAAATTCAGCGGTATTCCCCGGCACGCAGGGCGGACCGCTTGAGCACATCATCGCGGCGAAGGCCGTGGCTTTCGGCGAGGCACTGAGGCCGGAGTTCAAAGCGTACCAGCAGCAGACGGTCCGGAATGCACAGGCGCTGGCCGACGGGCTGCTGTCACACGGTTTTGATCTCGTGTCGGGCGGGACGGACAATCACCTGATGCTCGTCGACCTACGGAACTTTAAGAAAACCGGACAGGATATGGAGACGATGCTCGACGAGGTATACATCACGGTCAACAAGAATAAAATCCCCAACGACCCCGAAAGCGCCGCAAGGACGAGCGGCATCCGCGTGGGCTCCCCGGCCGTCACGACGAGAGGCTTTGTCGAAGAAGACATGAGACAGGTCGCAAAGCTCATCTACTGGACGGCGAGCGACTTTGAGCACAGAGCGGATGACATCCGCAGCGAAGTCGAGGCGCTGTGCAAGAAGTATCCGATCTACGAATAGGCCGCTTCCGCAAATTATGCGTTGAGGACGACGAGGTCGGTCCGCCTGCCGGTGCGGCAATACACCTCTGCGTGGAGCGTTTCCGCAGCGGTAGCGGCATACACAATCTCGATTTCCTCTCCGCCGTCTTTCCCAATGAATGTCGCGATGTCTCCGGGCTCTGCCCCGGGGACATCTGTTATATCCAGACCCAGTTGATCCATGCACACGAGCCCTGCGAACGGAACCCGGATGCCCTTTACGATCGCCTCGCCTCTGCCGCAGGCCAGCTTGCGGGACATGCCTTCCCAATATCCCAGCGGCATCACGGCGATGCGGCTCTCCCGCTGAGCGCAGAACATCGTGCCGTAGCCGAAGCATTCGCCTTTTTGCAGCGTTCGGATCGTTGCGATTTTTGAGCGCAGAGATATGAGGGGCCGAAGATCGTGCACGATGCTGGATTTCTGAGGTTCGCGATTGCCCATGCCAAACAGCATGGCTCCGACGCGGACGCAGTCGCAGGCGATGTCGCGATAGTTGATGAGTCCGTAGGTGTTTTGCAGATGGGTCATGGGGACTTCGACTCCCATGGACTTCAGCTTTTCGATCAGATCGAAGAATCGGCCGGCCTGCATGCGCGTGTAGGCGATGTCGTCGGGAGCGATGCTGTCCGTCGAAGCGAAGTGCGAGTAGATGCCGCGGTAGTTGAGGTGCTCAAGGGCGAGCATCTCTGCGGCTTCTTCCGGATTTCGGGCGTCGATGCCGAGCCGGTGCATGCCGGTGTCGATTTTCAGATGTACGTCGAGTTTGTGTCCGAGCGCAGCGGCGGCTTGGTTTAAAAGGAGCCCGTGACGGCGATCGATGACGGTCTGGGCGATGCCGTATTGCATCAACTCGGTTGCAAACAGCGGATCGGTATACCCAAGGATTAAAATTTCGCCTTTGATCCCCGCTTCTCGAAGCTCGATGGCTTCGTCGAGAGCGGCGACTGCGAATTTTGTAATCCCCATATCTTCGAGGCAGGGCGCTGTGATGCTTGCCCTGTGGCCGTATGCATCGGATTTTACCACAGCGATGATATCCGTGCCCGGCTGCAGCAGGGATCGTATGGTGCGTACATTGTGCCGCAGTGCATCCAGATCCAGCTCGATCCACGTCCGGCTGCAGGCCCGTTCCGATAAGCCGTAATAAATATTTGCCATCCTAAAGCTCCTTTCACTTGATATTTCTGCTCCGGGCGAGTGAGTTTATGTGCACGGACGCACGTTGCCCGGGTACGCAGTGTGCGCCCGTTATTAAGCCGTTTCGCCGCCGTCGATGGGAATGTGCTGACCGGTGATGTACTGTGCCTGGTCCGATGCCAGAAACGCATACAGGGCCGCGACCTCTTCAGGTTGGGCGTGCCGCTTCATGGGGATGCCTTCGTTGACGACTTCCAGCATCTCGTCGGTGTATTCGGCCCGCTGCATCGGTGTGAGCACGTAACCGGGACACACCGAGTTGGCCCGGATGTATGGAGCACATTCCAGAGCGATCGTCCGCCCGAGCAGGATGACGCCGGCTTTCGATACGTTATAGTCTGTATAGTACGGGTGGGCGTTCATTCCGTTGTTGGACGCCGTCAGCAGGAGGACGCCCGACTTTTGCGGCATCATGCGGTCGACGGCTTCCTTGCAGCACAGGTACATGCCATCCAGATTGATGCCCAGCACTTTTTTCCACTGCGCAAAATCTGTATCGACAAACTTATTGCGGATACTGATGCCGGCGTTGGAGACCAGAATATCGATGCCGCCCAGCACGCGGTCGGATTCGATAAATCCGTTTCTCACGCTCTCTTCGCTGCTCACATCCACCTGTACGATGCCGGCCAGCCCGGGCAGCGCCTCTCTCGCTTCTGCAAATGCGGCTTCGTTGATATCGAATACGACGACCCGGGCGCCTTCGTCGATGAACCTCTTCGCTGTCGCCATGCCGATCCCGCTGGCCCCGCCCGTCACGATGACCCTCTTGTCTTTTAAATCCGGATACTGTGCCATGATCTACCTCCTGATATCA
>DUTT01000056.1 GCA_012841925.1 Clostridiales bacterium
AATCCGAAAGAAGCAATCGTCAACAATGTGCTGGGCACGAAGCACGTGATGCAGGTGGCGGAAGAGTGCGGCGTCAGCCGCTTTGTGATGATTTCCACGGACAAAGCCGTCAATCCGTCGAACGTGATGGGTGCGACAAAGCGCCTGGCGGAGATGATCGTGCAGTCGTGCAGCGCACGGTCGGGCGTCAGTTTTTCCGTCGTGCGATTCGGGAATGTGCTCGCATCAAACGGCAGCGTCATCCCCATATTCCGCGGGCAAATTGCGGCGGGCGGCCCCGTGACGGTAACGCACCGGGATATCACGCGGTACTTTATGACGATTCCCGAGGCGGTTCAGCTTGTAATCCAGGCGGGCGCTATGGCCACGGGCGGAGAAATCTTTGTGCTGGACATGGGAGAACCGGTGCGGATTTTAGACCTTGCGGAAAAAATCATCCGGCTCTCCGGATACGAGCCGTACGAAGACATAGAAATTAAGATTACGGGGCTGCGGCCGGGCGAGAAATTGTTCGAAGAGCTGCTCCTCGCCGAGGAAGAAGTCGACCGTACGGCGCACGAAAAGATCTTTGTGGGTACTCCGTCGGCGGCGCCCGGGGAGCTGGAGGCGCTGCTTGCGGAGCCGGACGGTCTCGAGGCGGCCGTCAGCGCGGTATACTGCATGACGGACGCAGAAGCCAGACAGTGGCTGCAGCGCATGGTTCCTACTTACAGCCCCGCGGACAACCCGTATATATGAAGTGATAACAGAATAGTTGCAGAATAATTGAGGAAAGGAAGGCGACATGAAAAGCTGTATCGATGTTGACTTTTCTATGGCTGCGCTGGACCCGGCGGCAGCGGCGCAGCTGCAGGGCGATTTGGACTCGGCACGGAAGAAGCTGTACTCGGGCAACGAAGCGTTTACCGGCTGGGTCAGTGTCGCAAAGCGCAGGGACCTCGCGGAAATCGAACGCATGCGGGTTGCCGCCGAGCGAATCAAAACGCAGTGCGAGGCCCTCGTGGTCGTCGGGATCGGCGGGTCTTATCTGGGGGCGCGTGCCGCCTACGAAATGCTTGCAGGCAGCTTCGCCAACGAACGCGCGGCAGTCGAAAGGCAGCCGGAAGGTGTCAGACTGTACTTCGCGGGGCAGAACATCAGCGCCGCTTATCACAGAGAGCTGCTGGAGGTGCTTGCGGACCGCGACATCTGCGTGTGCGTCATCAGCAAGTCGGGCACGACAGCGGAGCCTTCTATCGCGTTTGCGCTGCTGAAAGACGAGCTCGTAAAGCGCTACGGAGAAAAAGGCGCTGCGGAGAGAATCTATGCCGTAACCGATGCTTCGCGCGGTGTGCTGCGCGAAGAAGCCGATGCGAACGGGTACGAGAGCTTTATCGTCCCCGACGACATCGGCGGCCGCTATTCGTTCCTGACCCCCGTGGGTTTGCTGCCGCTTGCAGCTGCCGGCTTCGACCCGGAGCATTTTCTCGACGGAGCGGAGGCGGCGATGGACGACGGATCGCTGATGGAACAGGCGGGGAACTATGCCGTCGGACGCAACGTCTTATATAACGCAGGAAAGTACATCGAAGTCTTCGAGGCGTACGAGCCCCGGTTCGCGTATTTTTCAGAATGGCTCAAGCAGTTGTTCGGAGAGAGCGAAGGCAAGGACGGAAAAGGAATTTTCCCGGCGAGCCTGGCATTCACCACGGACCTGCATTCCATGGGGCAGTTTCTGCAGGATGGCACGCCGTGCTTTTTTGAGACGATCCTGGAGGAGTGCGAACCGGCCGCCGAGCTGGTCGTACCCGCTTCCGCCGGACCTCCGCTCGCGGGGAAGCGCCTGGGCGATGTCAACCGGGCGGCGCTCGAAGGGGTGGCGGCGGCTCATCGGAAAGCAGGTGTCCCGCTGTTCCGGGTAGCGATACGGGAAAAAATATCTCCTCAAACGTTTGGTCAGATGGTATACTTCTTCGAGACTGCCTGCGCGCTGTCTGCGTATATGATGGATGTGTGTCCTTTTGATCAACCGGGCGTGGAAGAGTATAAGAGAGAGATGAGAGAGCGGTTATAACCTGCGCTTGTGGAATGCGCAGGCACCCAGAGGGAAGGCATGGAACAAAACAACAAGAGAACAGCGAACGAAAAAAATTCACCGATTAAAGCCGGATCAAAGTCCAGAAAAAAAGCAAATTCAAAGACTGCAAAAACCGTCACCACCTTCCTGCTGGTGTTCGTGCTTGCGACGGCGGCTCTGGTTCCTTTGCGCCATCTGTTTGCCCATGTGGGCGACAGCACGGTGTTTGAGACCGAGGAGCGGCTGATGGACGACATGGTGCCCATCGTCGTCGACGAAAACAGCCCGTTTTACGAGGTGTTCCAGAGCAAGGATCGCGTCAATTTTCTTCTGATGGGCGTCAGCGAACGCATGACCGATACGCTGATGCTCGCCAGCTACGATATGGTGAACCAGTACATCAACATGATTTCCATCCCGCGCGATACGTTCTATTTCCGCCCGGGCTATTCGCCGTATGCGGCCAATAAAATCAACTCGATTTACAATTCGCAGGGCGTGTCGGCTGTTGCCGAAGCAGTATCGACGATTCTCTACGGCATGCCGATTCACTATTATGCCATCGTCGAATACAGCGACATCCGGAAAGTCATGGATGTCGTCGGCGGCGTCAAAGTCAACATTCCTTTCCACATGAAGTATATCGATACGACGAAGGGAAAAGAGCTGTACATCGACATCCCCGCAGGGGAGCAGACCATCGACAGCAGCAACGTCATCGAATTTCTGCGGTTCCGCAAGACGAATCCGGCGTTTGCAAGGCAGGGGTACAAGAGCTACGACGCGGCCGACATCCGGCGCATCCAGACGCAGCAGGAGTTTGTCAAAGCCGTGCTGAAGGAGTGTCTCAAGGTCGGCAACCTCGCGGATGTGGCGCGGGTAACGCTGCAGAACGTCGAATCGGATTTGACGTACGCCATGGCCGGAAAGCTCGTGCTCAAGGCGATGAGCGGCCTGTCGTCGGACAACGTCAGCGCCTACACGCTGCCTGGCCGGGATAAGATGATGCACGAGCTGTCGTTCTGGGTGGCTGACGAAGAAAAAATCGGCGAGATGCTCATGGAAATCTATTCGCTGGAAGCCGAAGCAGAGGACGTCGAAGGCGAAAACGGGGAAGGCGGAGAGGTCGGATCCGGATCCGATGCAAAGCCGGCTCAATAGGAATGCAAAGTTTTGTGTACCAACAACAACAATGAAGCAGAAAAGATGTTGACAAGGCACGAAACATCCTCTATCATTACTTGTAATATTTGACTTTGTCCGGACGTCGATTCGGCCGGGCGCTATCAACTCAAAAAGAGGTGTAAAAATGAAGACAAAGAAACTGTTGGCACTTGTCCTGGCACTTGCCCTGGTCATGGGCCTGGCCCTCACAGGTTGCGGCGGCGGTGGCGGCGGCGATGTGGGAGATGGCGACACGTACAAAATCGGTATGGTTACGCCGCTCACAGGGAACGTCTCCGTGTACGGCATCGCAGTCAAGAACGCGGCGGTCATGGCCATGGAAGAGATCAATGCAGCCGGCGGCATCAACGGCAAGATGGTCGAATTTGTGATCATGGACGACAAGGGCGATTCAGCGGAAGGCGTATCTGCGTTTAACAAGCTGATCAGCGACGGTGTTTCCGTGATTCTCGGTCCGGTCATCTCCGGTGTTACGGGTGCGGTCACATCCATTGCGAACAGCGAACAGATCGTCATGCTGACTCCGACATCGACGGCGGACAACATCACGACCGAATCGGACTACGTATTCCGTTCCTGCTTTAAGGACTCGTACCAGGGTTACATGGGCGCGAAGTTCCTGGCCGAAAACGGCTACAAAAAAGCAGCGGCTCTGTACTGCGCCGGCGATGCGTACTCCAAGGGACTGCGCGATGCGTTCGTCGCAGCGGCTCCGGAATTCGGCATCGAAGTGGTCGTAGACGAGGCGAGCTCCTCCATGGACGACACGGACTTTACGACGCAGGCCACGAAGATTGCTGCGGCCGGTGCGGACTGTCTGTTTGCCGCTTACTACTACAATGCGGCCGGTCCCTACATCATTCCGCAGGCGAGAGCAGCCGGGTTCACAGGCGCGGTCATGGGTCCGGACGGATTTGACGGCATCATCCCCGACTACGTCACAGGCAACATGGAAGACTATAACAACGTGTTCTTTACGAATCACTATTCCACGGAAGAAGAAAAAGCCATCGTTCAGGACTTCATCAAGAACTATCGCGAGAAGTACAACGAGACACCGAACGCTCTGGCGGCACTGGGCTACGACGGCGCATACATGCTGTTCCAGGCCATTGGCAAAGCCGGAACGACCGATGCCCCTGCAGTAAAAGCAGCGCTTGACTACATGGAATTCGAAGGCGTCACAGGCACATTCGTGCTCGACGAGACCGGAACGCCGGCAAAATCGGTTGCGATTACCGAGCTGTATGCCGACGATCAGGGCGGCGTCAGCCAGAAGTTCAATAAAACGCAGGATTAGCCTGTAATTTGACCCTACCACAGGGACATTCTATGTGCTAAAATGGAGAGGCGCGAAAACCGAAATACATTCGTGCCTCTCATTTCCTTGTAAGGGACTGCGCCGGCCTTTCTCAAAACGGCGTCGACATACAATCACAACGAAAGGTGGATGTGACAGTGAGCGCATTTTTACAACAGGCTATCAACGGACTGCGCATGGGGAGCGTCTATGCGTTGGTCGCTCTCGGCTACACGATGGTGTACGGTATCATCCGTCTCATCAACTTCGCGCACGGCGACTTCATCATGGTCGGCGGTTACACGTTGATATTTACAATCCCGGTGATGCTCGGGTTCGGGCTGCCGGCCTGGACGGCCATCGCATTCGCCGTCATCGTGGCTTCGTCGGTTGGAGTCGCAACGGAAGCAATCGCCTACCGTCCGGTGCGAAAACACGGCACGCGGATGTCGGCCCTCATCACGGCCATCGCCGTCAGTCTGTTTTTAGAAAACCTGGCGCAGGTCCTGTATACATCTAACCCGCGGGTCATCCGCGCTTCGATCTTTAAGCTTCCCACGCTGCAGCTCGGCAATGTAAAAATTGACGGTACAACGCTGGCGACGATCGCCATCGCCGCTGTTACGATGGTGCTTCTACAGCTGTTTATCCACAACACGAAAATGGGGCGGGCCATGCGCGCCGTATCCGAAGACAAAGAGGCATCGATCTTAATGGGCATCAACGTCAACCGGACGATCACGGCTACGTTTGCGATCGGCTCTGCGCTGGCGGCGGTGGCGGCTCTCATGTACTGTGCGCAGTATCCGTCCGTCATGCCGACGATGGGATCCATGCTCGGCCTCAAAGCCTTTGTGGCGGCCGTGCTCGGAGGCATCGGCATCATGCCAGGCGCCATGATCGGCGGGCTGACGATCGGGCTGGTGGAGTCGCTTTCGAAAGCCTACAGCGCATCGCTTACGAAAGGGATCATCACGTCGGCATTCTCGGATGCCG
>DUTT01000057.1 GCA_012841925.1 Clostridiales bacterium
ATCACATTCCATTTGCCGCAGAACGCAAAGTAGCCGTGCTAAAGTAATAAGCAAAGCTAAAAAAGTATTCTGCTGCGAAGAGATTGGTTTTCATCCGTTCGGACTCCTGTGACCGCACTGCGTTCTTCTGACACCCTGCATCCGGTTGCGCAGTGCGCACCTTCCTGCAGGTTGAACGAATCGTAGCACATAAGCGGGAGCATGTAAAGCATTTTTCGACATTCTGCCCGCAATGCTTTCGCGGCCGGCGGCCGGTTCGGGCCGCCGGCTTTGAACGTTCAGCTACAGTTTCTTAATTTCGCGGACGATGATCTGGAGCGCTTTTTCGATGATTTCGCGCTTCGTCGCCAGATTCAGCCGGACAAACGGGATATATTTATCGCCGCCGAACCAGTGCCCGTAGTCGAATGCGATACTGCACTTTTCTTCGAAGAACGTTACGACGTCTTCCTGCGTCTTGAGCCACTTGCCGAAGTCCATCCACATGAGGTACGTCCCCTGCAGATCCGCGACGCCGACATCCGGCAGCTCCTTAGCGAGGAAGTCGCGCGCGTACACGAAGTTGCTGTAGATCTGTTCTTTTACTTCGTCCAGCCATTCGCGTCCGCCCTTGTACGCCGCTTCCGCTGCGACAAACCCGATGGAGTTGCCGCCTTTCATGTGGAGCCGGTGCTGGAAGCTGTCCCAGCGCGCGCGCAGCTTCGGATCCGGGATAATGATGATGGAATTCTGCAACCCTGCAAGGTTGAACGTCTTCGAAGGAGCCGTCATCGTAAGCAGGAACTCGTCGTAGTCGCCGAGCGTCGCCGTGGGTACGTGTTCGTGCTCGCCATATACGAAGTCCTGATGGATTTCGTCGGAGATTACAAGCACATCGTGCTTGCGGCAGATCTCCATCAGGCGGCGCAGCTCGTCCGGGCTGTATGCGCGGCCGACGGGATTGTGCGGCGAGCTCATGATGAACAGTTTCACCTTGTTGTCGACGATGTCTTTCTCGAATTTTTCGAAGTCGACGCTGTACGTCATGTTTTCGTTGATGAGGTCGCACTGGATCAGCTTGCGGCCATTTTTGTTGACGGCATCGATCATGGGATAGTAGACCGGTGTCAGGAGAATGACAGCGTCGCCGGGATCCGTCGCCCACCAGATGACCCAGTTGAACGCAGGCACGATGCCGGGCGAATAGCGCATCCATTCTCTCTTTACTTCGTAGTTATAATACTTCTTTTCCCAGTCGATAAACGACTGGAAGTAGCCGTCGCTCGGCTCATGATAGCCAAATGCGGCTCGCTCGATATAGTCCCTGAGCGCTTCTGTTACGCAAGCGGGCTCTTTAAAGTCCATATCGGCGATCCACATGGCCAGCATATCGGACCGGCCAAACATGGATTGCATGCCATCCCACTTTACGCTGTCCGTCCCGCGCCTGTCGACAAATTGTAGTGCCATGTTCCTTCCTCCTGTCGTACTGTCATAACATGATTGAACAATAGTGATACGGTGCATAGAAACGATAATAGATATACCGGAAAAGAGCCCGAGGGCCGGGGCTCTCGATAACTCCACACCCCATATTAACAAAAAACATTCTCCGTAGCAACTGACGCGTTCGTTTGACGGCTGCCTTTGATTTAGCGCCCGTGCATTCGCTGTATTGTATGGCGGGGCGAATTGCTGTATGATATCTGCGTTAGGGCACGAAGGAACGAGATTCTACGGTGACCCGGAAGGAGAAAAAATGACAAAAAAAACAACGAGAAAAAAGAGCGCAAAGCGCAGGACGACCGCTGTCTCAATCGGGCAGCAGCTGACGATCCGCGGGATGATCATCGGAGGCCTCGGGGCAGTCATCCTCACGACGAGCTCCATGTACGTGGCGCTCAAACTGGGAGCCTTACCCTGGCCGATCATCTTTGTCGCGCTCGTATCCATGTTTTCCCTCAAAGCGCTCGGCAAGACGAACATCAACGAAATCAACGTAACGCATACGGCCATGTCCGCAGGCGCGATGGTCGCAGGCGGCGTGGCTTTTACCATTCCGGGGCTGTACATGCTCAACCCGGAGGCTGACATCAGCGCGATGACGCTGCTAACCGTCGTGCTCGGCGGCGTGCTCGTCGGTCTGATTTCGACGGGGATCATCCACCGTCACTTTATCGTAGAGTCCGATCTTCCGTATCCGATGGGACAGGCCGCGGCCGACACGCTCGTGATCGGCGATGAGGGCGGCAAAAAATCCAGGACGCTGTTTTCCGCGTTCGGCGCATCGGCGCTGTTTACATTTCTGCGCGACAGGCTGGGCGTCATCCCGGCCGTCGTTCCCGTCAGCCATTCGCTGATCGGCTCCGGCGTCGACGCGTTTGTGTGGCTGTCCCCCATGCTGCTGGCCGTCGGCTACATCATCGGACCGGTATTCATATTCGTATGGTTTTTAGGGGCGCTCATCGGTGACATCGGCATCGTCGTAGGCGGTGTTTCCGCAGGGTACTGGGATCTTGTGACGGCGTCGGCCATCAAGACGTCGCTGGGCATCGGCGTGATGGTCGGCTGCGGCGTGGGCATCGTCGTCAAGGGCATCCTGCCTGCCATGGGCAGCATCGTAAACAACATGCTCAAAAAAAGCAGCGACAGCGCCATGAACATCCGCATCGTGCCGTTCGTGCTCGCCGCGTGCGCGCTGCTGTTTACGCTGGGCGCAGGCATGGGTCCGGTTGCAGGCGTTCTGACGATTGCAGGTGTGTGGCTTGCCTGCTCCATGTCCGCGCAGGTCGTCGGGCAGTCGGGCATCAACCCGATGGAAGTGTTCGGCGTCATCGTGCTTCTCTTAATCCAGCTCGTTTCCAAACAGCCGCAGGCGCAGGCATTTTACATCGCAGCGGCCGTCGCCGTCGGCTGCGGTCTGGCCGGCGACATCATGAACGACTTTAAAGCCGGTCACATCCTGAAGAGCAGCCCGAAGGCGCAGTGGAGCGCCGAGTTTTTAGGCGGTATCATCGGCGCGTTCGTGTCGGTGGGCGTATTCTTCGTCGTACTGAAAGCCTACGGTCCGGATGCGTTCGGACCGGATAAGATGTTCCCGGCGCCGCAGGCGAGCATGGTGGCAGCATTGGTCGGGGGCATTCCCCACATGACATCCTTTGCGATTGGCTGCGCCGCAGGTTTTATCCTGTATGTGCTGAACCTGCCCGTCATGACGCTGGGGCTGGGCATTTACCTCCCGTTTTATCTCTCGCTTACGGCGGCCATCGGCGGCGCGCTCAAGCTGCTTGCCGACCGCTTCGCACCCAAGTTTACCGAATCGGGTACCGGCGACGTCATGGCGCCCGGCCTGCTCGGCGGCGAAGCCGTCGTCGGTGTGATTCTGGCTCTCATCCAGGCCATTTCCGGCATGTCTGCCATCGGCTGAGGCAAGGCCAACATCAACAGAAAGGCAATTTCCTATGAGGAAAACAAAAATTATATGCACGATCGGGCCGGCAAGCTCCGGCGAAGAAACGCTGCGCGCCCTGTGCGAGTCCGGGATGAACGTCGCCCGGCTCAACTTTTCGCACGGCTCGCACGCAGAGCACAAGGAGCGAATCGACCGGATCAAGCGCATCCGGGAGGAACTGAACCTGCCGATCGCCATCCTTCTCGATACGAGAGGGCCTGAATACCGCATCGGGACGTTCGCCGAAGGCGAAGTCACGCTCGAAGACGACGATCTGTTTGCGTTCGACACGCGCGATGTTCCGGGAGACCGGTACCGCGTGTCCGTCAACTACAAGGGTCTGACCAACGACCTGTCGGAAGGGGACCGGATCCTCGTCGACGACGGCCTGCTGGTGTTCGAAGTCGTCCGCATCGACGAATACGAAGTGCAGTGCAAAACGATCACGGGCGGCCGGCTCTCCGACCGGAAGGGCATGAACTTCCCGGGCAAAGTGCTGAAGCTTACCTATTTGAGTGAACAGGACAAGCAGGATTTGCTGTTCGGCATCGAAAACGATGTGGACTTTATCGCCTGTTCGTTCGTGTCCGTCCGGCAGGATCTGCTGGATGTCCGGCAGTTCCTGGAGCAGAACGGCGGGGAGAACATCGAGCTCATCGCTAAGATCGAAAACAGGGCCGGCGTGGACAACATCATGGAAATCGTGTCCGAATGCGGAGGCATCATGATCGGGCGGGGCGATCTGGGCGTGGAAATTCCCTTTGAGCAGCTGCCTGCCGTCCAGAAGCAGCTCATCAGCGCGTGCCGGATCCGCGGCAAGCGGGTCATCACGGCGACGGAGATGCTCGAATCCATGATCCGCAACCCGAGGCCGACGCGGGCCGAGATCTCCGACGTCGCCAACGCCGTATACGACGGCACGAGCGCGATTATGCTCTCCGGCGAGACTGCGATCGGGAAGTATCCGCTGCAGACGCTGCAGGCCATGGCGAAGATCGCCCTGGAGACCGAGCGCAATATCCGCTACGAAAAGCGGTTCCGCGACATGGAGTTTACGATCGGCGACATGACGGATGCGGTCTCGCACGCCGCCTGCAGCCTGGCGATGGACATCGATGCGACCGTCATCGTCTCGTGCACGCTGTCGGGCATCACGGCCCGGATGATTTCCCGGTTCCGCCCGCCCATCGACATCATGGCGCTTACGCCGTACGAAAGCACGCGCCGCAAACTGGCGCTGTCCTGGGGAGTCCATCCGCTGATCGCAACGGAGATGAATGCGACCGACGAACTGTTAGACATGGCGCAGCGCGTCGCTTCCGAACAGTGCGGGCTTAAAAGCGGCGACCGGATCGTCATCACGGGCGGCATGACCAACGCCATTTCCGGCAATACGAACGTCCTCAAAACCGCTTGCATTTAGCAGGGTCTGTGGTATACTATCAGGGCATTCGTTCCGCCGGACGGCGGAATCCATTGCTCTCTGCCACGGAGAGGCCGTGGCCATTCAGTCCACAGGGAGGTGAAATAATGAATCAGTATGAGTTGATGTTCGTTCTCGACTCCGTTCTGGAAGACGACAGAAAAGAAGCTGCGATCGAAACGGTCAAAGAGATCATCGCGTCGGACGGAGAAGTCAAAGAGGTCAACATCTGGGGCACGCGGAAGCTCGCGTATCCGATCCAGAAGAAAAACGAAGGCTACTACGTCCTCGTAGATTTTGAAGCAGGTCCCAACCTGCCCAAAGAACTGGATCGCAGGCTCAAGATCTCGGATAGCTTTATCCGGCATCTCATCATCAATAAAAACGAAAAATAGGAAAGCGGGGACAGTATGAATTCTGTATCATTGATCGGCAGATTGACCAGGGATCCGGATATCCGGTACGCAGCGGGCAGCCAGATGGCCGTCGCCCGGTTTACGATTGCGATCGACCGGGGCAAGGACCGCAACGGGGAAGACCGCGGTGCGGACTTTCCGGCGATTGTCTGCTTTGGCAAGACGGCAGAACTCGTAGAGCGCTACCTCACCAAGGGGCGCCTCGTCGGCATTCAGGGCCGCATCCAGACCGGCAAATACGAAAAAGACGGTCGGACGGTCTACACGACGGACATACTGGCAGATCGCGTTGAGTTTTTGGACTGGGGCGATCGGGGAGAGCGGAGTGAGCGAGGCGAAAGCGAAGGTTTTCGCTCAGGCGGTTCAAAGCCTGCGGCCTCCGAACCGCAGATTCCCGAAGGGTTCGGAGCCCTTACGGACGACGACATCCCGTTCTAAAACGATCCACAGAAGGAGATCGAACTGATGGAAAGAGACAACAGAAGAGGATACGGCGGAGGGAGACGGCGCAAAGTGTGCCAGTTCTGCGCCGACAAAACAGAAAATATCGACTATAAAGATGTAGACATGCTCCGGAAGTACATCACGGAGCGGGGCAAAATTCTGCCCAAGCGGATTACCGGGACGTGTGCCATGCACCAGAGAGCGGTTACGACCGCCATCAAACGGGCGCGCATCGTGGCGCTCCTGCCGTTCGACGCAGACTGATCGAAGCACAAAGACCGGAGCCTGGCTCCGGTTTTTTTGTTTTGGCGCGTGTGATTTGTGGTATACTGTAGTATCTGTGCGAAGGAAGAGACATGGCCAATAAACTTCTGAACAAAATCATCGACCCCTACGTCAAGATCGACATGATCGTGATGCTGTTTTTGTCGGCCTGCGTGCTGTGGTTCAGCCGGCCGGCGGGTTTGTTGTGCCTGCTTGTAACGTTCGCAGTCCAGATCTACCACAGGCGGTACACGAAGAGCGACACGCTGGAGCACATCGACACCTTCGAGCAGCGGCTGGCCAGGGACCGCGACGAAATCGCACGGGCCTTTACTGAAAACAGCCCTCTGCTTTTGTGTCTCATCGACATGGAAGGCCGGCTGCTCTGGCACAACAAGCGCTTCAGCGCCGTGTTCGAAGACGAGACCGACCTGTATGCCAAAGTCGACAAGCGGGAGCTCACATCGTTTTTTGACAAGCCGGAAAAGCAGGTTACGGTCGAGGCGAGCGATCGCATATGGAAGGTGACAGCCGGCGGCGTGCGCCACTACGACCGGGATAAGAGGATGCTTTTTTGGACGAATGTAACCGGGCAGCGCATCGTCCGGGATCTGTACGGCGCGCACCGGCCGTGCGTCGCGTTCATCAACATCGACAACTACGACGAGCTTCTGGCGAGTTCGCCGGCGGACGAGCAGTCGTCCATCGGTGCCAGCATCGACCGGATGATCCGCGGATGGGCGCACGAACTTTCGGCGTCGATCGCTGCGATGCGCAGCAACCGCTACATTGCGATTATCGAACAGCAACAGCTGGACGACCAGATCGAAAAGAAATTCCCGATCATCAGCGACATTCATAAAATAGAAACCAAAGCCGATTTCCCCACGTCGCTTTCCATCGGTGTCGGCGTCGGCGCAAAGACGTTCGCCGGCCTGCAGAGCGATGCGCAGGATGCGATGGACCTCGCGCTTGGACGCGGAGGCGATCAGGTGGTCGTCAAGCGGCGCGGCGGGGACATCGAGTTTTACGGAGGCGGACTGACGACGGTCGAAAAGCGCAACAAGGGAAAGTCCCGCATCGTCGCACATGCATTGCAGCAGCTCATCGCCGCGTCGGAGCGCGTGCTCATCATGGGTCACATCCGTCCGGACATGGACAGCTTCGGCGCCGCCATCGGCGTGTATCACATCGTCCGTCAGCACACGGAAAACGTGGACATCGTCCTGGGCGATGTGGGCGAGGCCATCGAGATCATCTACGATGCAGCCGTAGCCACGGGGCGGTTCAGCTTTGTGTCACCCGAAAAAGCGCTCGAGCTTGCGAGACCCGGTACGCTTTTGGTCATCGTAGACACGCACATCGCCGGCTTAACGGAATGCCCGAAGCTCCTCGAGAAAATCGATAAGCTCGTCGTGATCGACCATCACCGTCGTTCGAGGGACGCCATCGAAAACGCGACGCTGGCGTACACGGAAGTCTACGCGTCTTCAACGTCGGAGCTCGTCACCGAACTCATCCAGTATTCGGCCGACCGCACGGGCATCGGACGCTTCGAAGCGGAAGCCCTGCTTGCAGGCATCACGGTCGACACGAAGAACTTTACGGTCAACACCGGTGTCCGCACATTCGAGGCGGCTTCGTGGCTGCGGAGAAACGGCGCCGACATCGCAACGGTGCGCAGCTTCTTTAAGATGCGGCTGGACTTTTTCCGCAAGAAAGTCAACCTGATTGCCAGCGCGGAAATACTGGGGAACGGTGTAGCGATTGCCTACACGAAGGACACGGATCCGGCCATGCAGGTGCTTACGGCGCAGGTCGCCGACGAGCTGCTGGATATGAAGGGAGTCGACGCTGCGTTTGCAGCCGGCCGGGGCAAGACGAGCACGATGGTGTCGGGCCGCTCGACGGGACGCATCAACGTGCAGGCGGTGTTGGAAAAAATCGGCGGCGGCGGGCACATGACCATAGCCGCTGCGCAGTTGGAAGAAGGACCCGAAGAAGCCATCCACCGGGTCATCCAGATTATGAGAGAGATGGAAATCTTATAGGAGGTACGGTATGCAGGTGATATTATTACAGGACGTGAAGGGCATTGGAAGAGCCGGCGAAGTTGTTAAGGCCAAGGACGGGTATGCGAGAAACTACCTGATTCCCAAGGACCTGGCGATGGAGGCGACGCCTGCGAACCTGAAGGTTTTAGAGCGGCGCAAGCAGGAAATCGAAGCGCAGCGGGAAGTGGACGAAGCCAGAGCGGGTGAGCTCAAAGAGCAGATCGAAGGCAAAGTAATCCACATGGAAGCCAAAGCGGGCGAAGGCGGGCGGCTGTTCGGAGCGATTACATCCAAGGACATCGCCGAGGCGCTGGAGAAGGATTTCGGCATCGTCGTCGACCGTAAAAAAATCGGTTTGGATTCCCCCATCAAGCAGGCCGGCCTCACGGAAGTGGAAATTAAACTGTATCCGGGCGTCAGCGCTTCCTGCAGCGTCGATGTAAAGGCCGTGTAGCGGTCCCGCACATGGAGGGCTACATGAAACAGCAGCACGAACGGGTTCCGCCTCACAACGATGAGGCGGAAAAAAGCGTCCTCGGAGCGATTCTGCTCGACAAAGAGGTGTTTTTTGAGGTGTCGGAAATCGTGACAGCGGAGGATTTTTACGGTCACGCGCACCAGGAAATCTACCAGGGCATGGTCGATCTGTATCAGCGCGACGAGCCCATCGATGCCGTTACGCTGTCGGATAATCTCAACCGCAGGAAAAGCCTCGAGGCCGTGGGGGGCAGGAGCTACATCGCCATGCTTTCCAATGCCGTGCCTACGACGGCCAATGCGGCGCAGTATGCGAAGATCGTGCGCGAAAAATCGACGCTGCGCAGCCTGATCCGGGTCGCGAGCGACATTGTAGAAAAGAGCTACGCAGAAAAACTGGAATCCGAGCAGGTGCTCGACTACGCGGAGCAGACGATTTACGAAGTCGCCGGGAAGAGGCAGAGCAGCCAGTACGTTACGCTGCGCGAAGTGCTCAACAAGAACATCGACAGCATCCAGGAAGCCGAGAAAAGCGGGGGAGCCATCCCCGGCCTGTCGACGGGCTTTTCGGACCTGGACCGCATTACGACGGGACTGCAGAAGTCGGATCTGATCATCGTGGCGGCCCGGCCGTCCATGGGGAAGACCGCCTTTGCGCTCAACATCGCCCAGAACGTGGCGATTAAAAAGAAGGGTCGGGTTGTCATCTTCTCGCTGGAGATGTCGCGCGAACAGCTCGGGCTGCGCCTGCTCTCCATGGAGTCGAGGATCGACAGCAAGAAGCTGCGCATGGGCGATGAAAAAAATTACGACTGGGTCGACATCAACCGGGCGCTCGACAAGCTCGCCAAGGCCGATATCCTCATCGACGACACGCCGGGCATCGGCGTCATGGAGATCCGCAACAAGTGCCGGAGGATTACGGCTCAGAAAAAAATCGACCTCATCATGATCGACTATCTTCAGATGATGTCTGCGGACCGTTCGCAGGAAAACCGCCAGCAGGAAGTGACGACGATTTCGCGCTACCTTAAACAGCTGGCCCGGGAGATGGACTGTCCGGTCGTCGTGCTTTCGCAGCTGTCCAGAGCGGCGGAAAAGCGTCCGGGGAGCCATCGTCCGCTTTTGTCTGACCTCCGCGAATCCGGGGCCATCGAGCAGGACGCCGACGTCGTTATGTTCCTGTACCGCGAAGACTACTACAAGGAAGAAGGAGAAGATCTGTCGAACATCTGCGAAATCATCATCGCGAAGCAGCGTACGGGCGAGACGGGTACCGTCAAGTTGACGTGGATTCCCTCCGTCACGAAGTTCGCAGACCGGGCGTTCGAATAGAGCGTTTCAAACCGGAATACGCACATCCCGCAGCAGCATCGGCTGCGTTTGAGGACCTATGAATTTTCAGAAGCAGAACATCACAAACTACAATCTCTACGATACACCCGTGGACAACATGTTTATCGGAGAGTACATGGCTACGGCGCCGGGCGACTACGTCAAGGTCTATCTTCTGGCGCTGATGTACGCCGAGCTTTCCGTGCCGTCGGACCACGACAGCCTGGCCAGGGAGCTCGGCATTCCCGTCGAGGAAGTGCTCCTGGCGTGGAATCACTGGGAAAAGCTCGGACTCATCAGCAAAAAATATCCCGACCCCGACAACAAGCTCCGCTACACGGTGGAGATTCTGAACATCCGGGAAGCGCGCTTCGGGCGGATGCCTGCCGCATCGACCGGAACGAAGGTGCGCGTCGAGCTGGCCGACGGGGAGCTGGCGCAGCTGTACCGGGATATCGAGGCAACGACCGGCCGGCTGTTCGAAGGAAAAGAGATGCAGGAGATCGTGTCGTGGATGTCGGAACTGGGCATCGCGCCGGACGTCATCCTGTTCGCCTATAAATACTGTGCGCAAAACCGGAGGACGACGAGGTACCGCTATGTGCGGGCCGTGTTGAAAAACTGGACGGAGCAGGGACTCCGCAGCGTGGCCGACATCGAAGAGCATCTGGAGCAGACGGATGCCCGGCATTTTCTGCACCGGCGAATCCTCAAGGCACTCGGGTTTTCCAGAAATCCGACGGAAGAAGAACGGCGGATTATGAACACGTGGTTCGACGAGCTCGACTACGACATCGAGCGCGTGCTGGAAGCGTGCCGCAAGACGAGCGGCATCTCCAATCCGAACATCAACTACATCAACAGCGTGCTCGTCGCATGGAAAAAGGAAGAGACGGGGCGGGGCGGCGATGCATCCGACAGCCTGTACAGCCAGGTGATGGCTCTGTACGAAAAGGAACGCGCAGAGAACGACATTCGCACGAAGGAAAACCTGTCGAATGTGTTTACGCGCGTCCCCAGAGTGCGCGACATTCTGAGCGAGCTTCGCGAAGCGAGCTACCGGATGTCCAAAGCCATGCTCATGGGGGTAAACGGCGAGGATGCGGTTCGAAGAGAGCAGAAAACGATCGACGAACTCCAGTCGGAAAAGGAATTGCTGCTATCCGAAAACGGATTCGAACCGGATATAACAGAGACGGTCTACACGTGCAAAGCGTGCAGAGACACCGGCACGCTCGAAAGCGGCGAGCGTTGTCCCTGTTTCAAAGAAAAGGCGGAGCAGTTGCTCAGCTGATACCGCAGGATTGTAATGACGGATATAAACGAAAAGAATCAATCGGCAGAAGCAAAAACAGAGCTCGAAGAGCTCCACATAAAAAGCATCGAAAAACTCAGCATCAGCGAGACCGAAGAAGAGCTGGATGCGCTTATGCGACGCCACGAGGCGGAGCGGGAGCGCGATCGTCAGGAGCACTACCGGGATCCCTCGCGGCGCGAAAAGGGCGCTGCAAAGCGCAAGAAACGCAGGCGGAATGCGGCGGAGCGTCGGACGAGGCCGGTCGCAGAGCACGCAGCAGGTGAGTCTGTACGGCGTCTGGGGGATGCGATTGCGGCATTCCGAAACAGGGAGCGCACGCCGAGGGAGACGGAAAAGCCCAAGAGTCTGCTCGAACAGTTTGCCGAGCAGGAAAAAGGGCTGCAGGACGAGCCGCTCCGCAGAAGAGAAGGGGTCATCCGCCGGATTCGTCGCTTTATTAGGACGGTATCCAAACGTCGCGTGCGCATGAACAGCCGCGCCTATTACACGCACGAGAAAAAGAGGGCGGTGTACAAGGCGATTTTCTACGATTGTTTCTCGCCGCTTGCGGATGCCTGGGAGGGCCTGCTGGAGACGGCGTGGAACTTCTTCAGCGAGCTCGCGCAGGACGCCTGGGCGCTGTTGCTGTTTTCCGTCGACATCGCGGTCAAAGTCTCGTACGTGCTGTGGAGCTCCGTGTTGATCCTGTGGGATTTCGTGTGGGACATCCGCTACTGGATCGAAGCCAACAAGATCGTATTCCTGCGGCGCTTCGTGCTCTTCGTGTTTTCCACCGCTTCGGTTGCAATTTTCTGGGGAAGCATCACCGCGTACGAATACAGTTACTACGGAAAAGTGCTCGGCGTTGCAAAGAGCCAGTACGAAGTCTATCGGACGATCGACGTGCTCGGGGACAAGCTGTCGGAAGCCTCCGGTGCGAACGTATCGCTGAACGTGGAGCGCGACATCGAATTCCGCCGGGTTATGGGCTTCAGTCTCAACGTCGACACGGACGAAGAGATACTCAACACGCTCACGTACATGAAAGACATCCACGTGATTGCGTACGGCATCTACATCGACGACAAGATGGAAGTCGTTCTGGAGAGCGAAGAGACGGCTCTGGCGCTTTTGCGGAGCATCCGGGATACGTATGCCGGAGAAAAGGCCGGCGTCAAATACAGCTCGGTGGCGTTCCGCGAAAACATCACCGTGCGCGAAGAAGGCGTCAAACTGGGCGAAATCTGGAACGAGAAAAACGCCGCGCGCTACCTGATGAGCGGTACCAAGGTCGAACGCAAGCACATCGTCGCCCAAAACGAGACGTTTGCGCAGATCGCACAGAAGTACGGCATAACGCAGTCCGATCTTGCGGCGGCCAACCCCAACATCAACCGCGACAAGCTGTACATCGGACAGGAGCTGTACCTGACGTACGGTACGCCGCTTGTAACGGTGCACAGCACGGAGACGGCGACGTACAACGAGCAGATCGAATACGGCACGCAGTACATCGACAATGCATCGATTTATCTGGGAGAGACGGAGGTCAAATCCCGAGGCATTTACGGGCAGCAGCGGATCGTGGCGGAGATCGTGCGCACGAACGGGGAGGAAGTCAGCAAGAAGATCCTGTCGTCCGACCGGCTGTCCGAGCCTGTGGACGAAGTGTTGTACCGGGGAACCAAGCCGATACCGCCCCGGGAGGGAACGGGCACATTCAACTATCCGATCCGCACGTATACGATCAGCTCGCGCTTTGGGATGCGCTGGGGTCGCATGCACACGGGTACCGACTTTGCGGCGCCGACGGGTACGAAGATCTACGCTTCCGACGGAGGCACGGTTACGTTTGCCGGCTGGAAAGGCCAGCTCGGTTACCTGGTGATCATCGACCACGGATCGCTGTACGAAACATATTACGGCCACTGCAGCAAGCTGCTGGTGAGCGCCGGCGAAAAAGTGTATCAGGGACAGAACATCGCGCTGGTGGGAAGCACGGGCTACAGCACGGGATCGCACCTGCACTTCGAGGTCCGCTATCTCGACCGGCCGATGAATCCGCTGGATTTCCTATAGGAACAGCATTGTAAAGGAGAGGAACAGAAATGGAACGACGCATCGGAACAGTATCCATGGGCGTGCGGGCACCCATCATACGCGAAGGAGACGATATCGTAGCCATCGTCTCGGACAGCGTGCTTGCGGCGGCCCGTTCCGAAGGCCGCGCGTTCCGCGACCGCGACATCGTCGCTGTAACGGAAGCCGTCGTCGCACGCGCTCAGGGGAATTATGCGACGGTCGACCACATCGCAGAAGATATACGGCGAAAGTTCCCGTCGGGGACCATCGGCGTCATCTTCCCCATCCTCAGCCGGAACCGGTTTTCCGTCTGCCTGATGGGGATCGCCAAGGGAGCCAGGCGCATTACGCTGATGCTCAGCTATCCTTCCGACGAAGTGGGCAACCACCTCATCACGCTCGACGAGCTGGACAGCGCGGGCATCGATCCGTACACGGATGTGCTCAGCGAAGCCGCTTTCCGCAGAAAGTTCGGGCATAAGCCGCACGAATTCACCGGTGTGGATTACATCGATTATTATAAGCAGCTCGCCAAAGAGCAGGGCGCAGATGTCGAGATCATCCTGGCGAACAACTGCCGGACGATTCTGGACTATACGAGCGACGTTCTGTATTGCGATGTTCACACGCGGGCGCGCAGCCGGCGTCTGCTGCGGGAAGCCGGAACCGGGATCGTGCTGGGGCTTGAGGATATCATGACCGAGTCGATCCGCGGAAGCGGGTACAACCCGGAGTACGGCCTGCTGGGCAGCAACAAGGCGACGGAGGATTCGGTCAAGCTGTTTCCGCGCGACACGCAGCCGGTCGTGGACGGCATCCAAAAGCGGCTCAACGAGGCGACGGGATGTCACATCGAAGTGATGATCTACGGCGACGGAGCGTTTAAGGATCCGGTCGGAAAAATCTGGGAGCTGGCCGATCCGGTCGTGTCACCCGCCTACACGAGCGGGCTCGAGGGGCAACCGAGCGAGGTCAAGCTGAAGTATCTGGCCGACAACGACTTCGCCCACCTGTGCGGCGACGAGCTCGAGCAGGCGATCTCCGATTACATCCGCCACAAGGGGGCGGACCTCGTGGGCGAAATGGCCTCTCAGGGGACGACGCCCCGTCGCCTGACCGACCTCATCGGATCGCTGTGCGACCTGACGTCCGGCAGCGGCGACAAGGGCACGCCGATCGTGTGGATCCAGGGGTATTTCGATAACTTTACGGCGTAGGTCGAGCGCCGGCTTGTATGCGTGTGTAAAGATAAATAGGAAGAGGATTATAATCGGACAATGAAACGACCCCCGTCTGTCAGATGGATGAATCTAACGAACGGGGGTTTTTGCATTTATTTTTCGGCGGTGTAATGCTGCCTGAGCATCATCTGCGCGCAGTATTTATTTGCACTGTCTGCGGGTTATGCAGCCTTGCGCACAATCTTGTGATCTCTGCCGCTTACGCTGTTTTTCGCACGGTCACCGTCAGGTCGCCGGCTTCCTCGTCCACGAGCAGCACGTCGCCCATGGACAGTTCGCTTGCGAGGATGGAGCGCGCGATGAGCGTCTCCACTTTGTTCTGGATAAACCGCTTCATGGGTCTGGCGCCGTACACCGGATCGTAGCTGCTTTCGATGATGTAGTCCTTCGCGGCGTCGGTGATCTCCATGCCCAGCGACTGCTCTTCGAGGCGCCCGACCAGGTGCGCAAGCTGCAGATCCACGATGTGGCGGATGTCCTCTTTCGACAACGGCTTGTAGAACACGATTTCGTCGAGCCGGTTTAAGAACTCCGGACGGAACGTCGCCTGCAGCAGCTGTGTGACTGATTCCCGGGCCTCTTCTGTAATCTGTCCGGTCGTGGACAAGCCTTCGAGCAGGTATTGCGAACCCAGGTTCGACGTCAGGATGATGATCGTATTCTTAAAGTCCACGGTCCGCCCCTGCGAGTCCGTAATCCGGCCGTCGTCCAGCACTTGAAGCAGGATGTTGAACACGTCGGGATGCGCCTTCTCGACTTCGTCGAAAAGGACGACGGAGTAGGGCTTGCGGCGCACGGCTTCCGTCAGCTGACCGCCTTCGTCGTAGCC
>DUTT01000091.1 GCA_012841925.1 Clostridiales bacterium
CGTGAGGACCCTATCTATCGCAAGTATCATCACAATGTGATGACCTTCAGCATTACTTATGCATTTTCTGAAAAGTTCGTTCTGCCCATTTCTCACGACGAGGTTGTACATGGAAAGGGAACTATCATTGGAAACGCCCCTGGAGACCTTTGGCAAAAGTTTGCTTTGGCTCGGTTGTTGTACAGTTATATGTGGGCTCATCCTGGTAAGAAACTGCTGTTTATGGGATGCGAGTTTGGACAGTGGAAGGAATGGAATTTTAACGAATCTCTTGACTGGGGACTGTTGAAATACGACGATACTCACGGAGGACTGCAACGCTGTGTTGCTGATCTGAACAGAATTTACCAGAATGAAAAAGCGTTGCACGAACTCGATTTTGACTATTTCGGTTTCGAATGGATCAATTGTGAAGATTGGGAAGAAAGCTTGTTTTCTTTTGCAAGAAAAGCGAAAGATCCTCGCGATCACGTAATCGTTGTAACAAACTTTACGCCTGTCCCCCGGCGTAAACTGATTGGAGTTCTTGCGAACGTAGACTATCAAGAGATTTTTTGTTCTGACGCTCCTTATTACGGTGGAAGCGGTATCGGAAATGGCCTCGTTCCTGTTCAGGACAAACCTTGGGATGATCGGATGCAATCGATTGAGGTGTTGATACCTCCTCTTGGAGCCTCGTTCTTTAAACCTGTTTGGAAAGAAACAGAGTAAACTTGTTCTGGTTCGACAGGATATTAGGAAGTTTAGTCGTCAGGCAGGTTGCTTTGCTGGGTTTAGCGTATTTGGGTTAGGACCAAGTTGCAACAGATGCGTAAAATATCAAATTATAGAATTTACAATTGAATGAAGGCGCTGAAACATAAAGGCGTCTTCATTCTGATTTGGTTTCGGTTATCTAAGAGGTTGGCGTCCAATAACAGCTTTTAAGAAGACGAGAGGGTTGCGCCCTATCTCTTTAGACATGGTGAAAAAGAGGATGGGGGGGCTCGACGCTTTTAAGTTTGTTGGGATAATAAGCTTTATTTTACATTGCGACTTGCGCGTTGTGTCCTTATCGATAGCTGACGTCAACGCATGAGAAGGGAGACTTTCGTTGAGATACGCCCTAATTAGCGACATCCATAGTAATCTTGAAGCGTTCCATTCGACTCTTGAAGATATTGAGAAACAGCAAGTTGAAAAGATTTGTTGTCTTGGCGATTTGGTGGGGTATGGTCCTAACCCTGTTGAATGTGTCGATTTGATGCTTTCTTTGCAGAAGAAGGGCAAGCTCGAAGTATGTTTGCCAGGCAATCATGATCAGGCGGCAATCTTTGGTTCCGAAGGCTTTAATTTTATGGCGCAAGAAGCCATAGAATGGACAGGCGATCTCTTGGAAAGAAGCGGGGCGTTAGCGTCTGAACGATTAGACTTCTTGGGTGAAATGACCCAGCCACAAGCCCGCGTTTTCCAGAAGGACGAATTATTGTTTGTACACGGTTCTCCGCGCAACTTTCTTAACGAATATGTGTTTGAGGAAGACGTTGAGGATTTTAAGAAGCTCGAAGACATCTTCACTTCTGTCTCTCGGAAGTTTTCTTCCAAATACTGTTTTATGGGGCATACGCATGTGCCCGGCATTTTTGTTGATAACAAGGTTGCCGGTAAATACGAGTATCATTCGCAAAAAGATATCGCTGAGAATCTTGGTGGAAAATTCAGTTTAGGCGATGATATGCTGTTAGTGAACGTTGGCTCAGTTGGGCAGCCCCGTGATGGCAATCCGCAGTCGTGTTACGTAATATTGGACTACGAGCCGCAACGCGAGGGCAACTATATTGAGTACCGACGTATCGACTATGACGTTGCTAAAACCCTGGAGGCTTTTGATAATGTTCGCAAATCGTCAGACAAATTACATGTGTTCCTTGCTGAACGAATTAAGGAAGGGCGATAAACTGCCTTTGCGACGCCCTCGAAAAACCCGCTGAAACAAATTAGTAAACCAGTAAGTTGTTTGTAATTTTTTGGATGGCAAGTATCTTTCTCAGTTTTAAGAAAGTGGTCGCCGTCTTGACCAATAGGACAACTTTAATTTCCCCTCTTTCATGTCTATGAACGTTAAGACGAACGTCTTATAAATACCGCTGTCTATAACGTCCGATTTAATTTTTATGAGCGTACCAAAACTCCCACAGCATATAGACCCGCCTCAAATTCCCAATTCAATGCGGAAAGGCACAGAAGAACAGCCGCCAAAATCGAACTTCTTTTTCATTTTGATGATGACGTTTCTCGTCATCTGGACTTTTCGTATTTTTAGTTCCCCTGAAGATAAGCCGATTGTTGTAGACGATCCGCCTTCCGTCATAGGCGCTAATGTTGTGCCTGAGTTGACTGACGCGGTTCGAGAAACGCTTCCTAAAGACTTCGTTGAAGCGGCAGAACAATCGCAGACTAGTGTTAAGCCGAGATTTGTAACATTGGGTTCTCTTGATCCCAACAGTCCTTATCGGATGTTGATTACCTTGTCAAATCGCGGCGCTTCTATTACTCGCGTGGAACTAAATGAATCCGCCTATGAGGATAACATCGACTCGTCCGGTTACCTGGGACAAATTATTGTAGACGAATCCTTGGCGAACGACGAATCTCATGCCGGTTTGCCCGGCGTTTCTGTGCAAGCTGCTGGGGCTGGAACTCCTATCGCCCTTGCCGGGCTTAATGTTGGCGATCGCATTGTTTCGTTTA
>DUTT01000092.1 GCA_012841925.1 Clostridiales bacterium
GACATATAAGACCCCGGAAGCTCAGGTATATAATAAGGAGCAATGATGGATGAAACAAGATTCCCGCAAGGAAACCAGAGCGAATAAGCTGGCTGCTACGGTGCAGGGGGCCGGCGTGGCAAGTCGTCTTTTCCGGCTTCTAAAAACACTTGGTTTAGCTGTACTTTTGCTTGGGCTGGCGGTATTTTTTCTGCGCGCAGGGCTCCCGTGGTATGTAGGAGCGGGCCTGATCGCGATTGCGGCAGGTATTGTCGTTTTCGATGTAATCGTCCTGAGAAGAACCGCCGCCGTGGATTTGAACGCTCCCGTCGAGCCTGCGGTCGGGGATGTGGAGCCGGAGCCGGGCGAAGTTCTGGTCGACACCATACCCGCCGTGATGCAATACGGAAAAACCCGCAGCGTTGCAGTCTTGGAGACGGGAAAGGTGCTGACCCCGGAGAATGCCCTGCTCATTACCGACAAAGCAATATGGGCGGTGACCGTTCCTTTGCCGGGTGTCAATCAAGTTGTTGCAGGCACCGATATCGGCAAGTGGCAGTGGATGTCAGCCTATCAGGATATCATCCATGGGTTGCGGGAAATGATTTCCACCTTATCCCTGCACGAAGTGTTGAAGCAAGGCCGGGGCAAACGGCTCATGGGCCTGGATGAAATAAAGAGCGCCACAACCCTGCCATTTACCCAGACCATCTCTCTAACCAGAGCAGACGGGAAGAGTTTCGGCTATTCCATCCGATTAAAAGAGGATTATCAAAGAGCAAAAGACATCTTTAATATTCCCTAACGCCAAGAAATGCAAAACAGGAAATAAGAACGCCGGCCACACCCGATTGAGGGTATTTCATTGACTTTCGATCCTATTGAACATACTATAATACCGTGAGCTATTATTAGTACATAGGGAGAAAGAGAGATGTTGACAGAGAAAGCCAATATCTTGTGCATCCTGGATATCCTAAAAGAATACTCGGATCAGGACCACATTCTGTCGGTCAGCGACATCCTTAAGAAGCTGCAAGCCATTTACGGTGTAGATGTAGATCGAAGAACGATTTATCGAAACATCGATGCCCTGATTGAATTCGGATACGACATTTCCAAGTACAGCGAAAACAAGGAGGGCTATTTCTTACGGGAACGAGAGTTTGAGACCTCCGAGATTCACATGCTGTGCGATGCCGTCATCTCGGCAGACTGCATTTCGAAGACTCTGGGAAGAGCCCTGATCCGGAAGCTGCAGAACCTGGGCAGCAGGCATCAGACAAAAGCTTTTTCGCACCTGGAAACCGTCAAGACAGAAAAACACGCTCCAAATCCGCAGCTCTTTTACAACATCGACCTCCTGGACGAAGCCATGTCCCTTGGGCGAAAAGTGGAGTTCGACTACTACATCTACGACCTCGACCTCAAGCAGAAGTCAAAGAGGGAAAAGAAATACTCCGTCAGCCCCTATTCGATGTACTGGAGCATGGGCCGCTACTATCTCATTTCCGGCCTGGACCAGTACGACAACTTGACCCACTTCCGCCTGGACCGGATCCGAAATCTCACGGTGACGGGCGACCCTGTCAAGCCCGCTCCGGAGGGCTTTCAGCCCTACGAATACGCGGCCAAAGCTCCTTTTATGTTCGGCGGCGAGGTTGAAAACTACACCATCTGCTGCGACCGGGCAATCCTCCAGGATGTAATCGACCGCTTCGGAGATAAGATTTTCATCGCCGGGTCCGACGAGGACACCTTTACGGCAGTCGTCAAAGCCACGACCGGCGGCATGCGCCTGTGGGCGATTCACTACATGGAAACCTGCCGGGTGCTCACACCGCAATGGCTCGTGGACGATGTGAAGAAGGCGATTAAAAAAGGCACTGCTCGTTACAAATGAGCCATACAGCGACATTGAGCGGATCAGCTTCCTTAAAAATATGTTCAACAGCGCCCGTTTATTGACCTTGAAATATAGTGGCATAACACCCTGAAAATATTCTTTGACATAGCATAATTATGCGCAGTATACTGACACAAGATACAGCGTGAATGTCGGGCTAACCAACAACCGCCTTTGCAATTCTATAGTGATACGAAGGAGAAAAAATGAGCAAAAGATTATGTTTGTTCCTGACATTTGCGATACTTCTGTCTTTGTCTTGCGCGACTGTATCCTATGCCGACGGAGCAGAAGGATACCCAGAATACTATCCCGGTATACTTCAAAACGAATATTACGACACAATCTACCTGGATGACGTTCCCTCAGGGCTACGCGGGAGATTTTACGATCGCTTTGAATACTTTGCGTTTAATTTTGGTATGGAAACACCCGTACCCCAAATGGAGTATGTGCCAGATGAATTGTATCGTTATCTGCCGGATCCCGAAAATTACTCCATCCGCTGGAAGGGATATTTAAAAGTCGATGAATCAGCGATTTACAAAATCAAGGCCGTTTCTGACGATGGTGTCAGGGTCTATGTTGATGATAATAAGATTTTAGAACACTGGAAGCCATCGAGTCTGGAACTGTCCGTCTCCGAAGAAATCAGCTTAGTGGCTGGGACATATTACCCCATAACCATTGAGTATATGCAAGGCCCGTTAAATGCGGCTATCTTTTTGTTTTATGAAAAAGACGGGGTGAATATGGGCCTTATCCCCGGCAGTATGCTGTTTTGCCGCGTATCTGCGACGGGCGCTGATTTTACAGGAACCTATCCCCTATTAAGGACAGGTAACGGATTGCGTCACGCATTCTGGGAGGGCGAAGATGGAAATGAAATGCCTTGGGATGAGCCGTTTGTCTATAACCGTCCACCTGATGTTGTCGATGTAGCGGGCAACGTTGATTATGCCTGGGGATTCGGGGCACCGGAGGGAATCGACACAGACGTTTTCTTTGGGCAGTATTCTGGCGTCATCGTAGCAAAGCTGACAGGAAATATGACGATAAGCTTTCTGGTGGATGATGCGATTGAAGTATATTTCTTTGAAAAATATCCAACTGTGGCGGAGCCGGTTCTCAAAGAGTGGGGACCTCATAGCGACGAAATATTGCAGTTTACTGTACCGGTTATAGCAAATTCAAACGAGGATTATAATAATAGTCTTCATATGTACTATATTTCCATAAGATATGCAGATTTCGGACTTGCAGCCAAGTGTATTATGTCTTGGCAGTATAGCGATGATGAGGGCAATGTGCTTATGCCTTTCGAAGTTGTGCCGGTTGAATTCTTGTATCACTAAACGATCATTGCGACCATATCGGTTGGAATCTCTGGTTGAAATCTCTGAAAGGAGAAATTATAGAGACTCCATGCTGAAGACCCTATAGATTCAAAGCATGAATCCTGCGTATCCCGTGCGCATACAGCCGCTCTCCTGCGGTGCAGAGATTTGAGCTCCTTTGATTAAGTGCAGCTTGCACGTTAGAACTTCCTATTGAGAAAATCGCAGTTCTGCTATATCATAATTCTGTTAGATACAGCAACACCAACCAGGAATGAGAGATAATTCGATGGAAACGAAAAAATTATCAGCCAATGACGTCGTCATTCGCGATGCCACACCGGCTGACTATGCGGAAATTGTACGGATGAACGAGGAATCGGTTCAGTACCTGTCACCCATGGATTTAGACAGGCTAAAAGTCCTGAAAAAAGAAAGCGACCTGCTGTGGGTCGCCGAAAGAAATGGTGTCGTCGAGGCTTTTATCATTGCGTTCCGGGAAGGTGCGGAATACGACAGCGTCAACTTCCAGTGGTTCGAGCATCACTTCGACAACTTCCTGTATGTTGACAGGGTCGTCGTTGATATCGCCGCCAGGGGCGCGGGACTGGGCAATCTGATCTACGATGCCGTGTTCGACTATGCCCGGGGAAATTCCGTGGCGAGGATTACGGCAGAGATCGACATCGAGCCGGCCAATCCACTCTCGCTCGTATTCCACGAGAAATACGGATTCAAGGAAGTGGGAAGGCAGGAAGTCGCAGGCGGGACAAAAATCGTGTCGCTGCAGGCCTCGCAGCTGGGCTAAACAGGAAACAGCAAGTTGCAGGCATGGCGAAAATCGTGTCGCTACAAGCCTCGCAGCTGGAGTAAACGGCAGACAGCAAATCGCCGGCGGAACAAAAATCGTGTCGCTGCAAGCCTCGCAGCTGGGCTAGCCGGCAGACAGCAAATAACGGACATCGTGTTGCTGCAGGCCTCGCAGCTGGGCTAAACAGGAAACAGCAAGTTGCAGGCATGGCGAAAATCGTGTCGCTACAAGCCTCGCAGCTGGACTAAACACAAAACAGCAAGTTTCGATCGATAAAGGCAACTATTTCGGCCAAATGATTGGCGGATAGTTGCCTTTTTATTTTGGGCGACCCGGGGACTGAAGCTACCAGGCTCCAAAGGCAACTATTTCTGAAGTTTCGATGGTAGATAGTTGCTTCTCGAGATCTGGGCAACTCTCTACCTCTTACGCCTGCCGTAAAAGGCAACTATTATCGCAGTTTCTGCAGTGAATAGTTGCTTTCCACTCCCCGCCGACCCCATCCGCTTCGGCTCATCGGCCCAAAGGCAACTATTATCGGGTTTGAGGCGGTGAATAGTTGCTTTTTCGTCCGACAGAAATTTTCCGCATCGAACCATCGGTTCAAAGGCAACTATTATTGGAGCTTCGGCGGTAAATAGTTGCTTTTCCGTCCTCACCGAATTTATCCACACAGACTCATCAGTCCAAAGGCAACTATTATCGCGGTTGAGGCGGTAAATAGTTGCTTTCCACTCCCCGCCGACCCCATCCGCTTCGGCTCATCGGCTCAAAGGCAACTATTATCGCGGTTTCTGCAGTGAATAGTTGCTTTCCGCCCTCGCATAATTCTCAGAGTGATCTCCAGCAAATTAATAAAGTTATAATTTATAGTATTTTCCATTATATGGTTGTTATTTCTCCTCAACAGTTGTATAATCGCTTTGGTGGTATTTTTTACCAGCCGCCTCCCCTAGTCGACATCCCCTCACGGTCACCCGGAAAGATCGATCATGAAACGAGATCACATAATCACAACGATACGTAGCGACATTGACTATCAGGAGAAATTGATACTCTCCATGGAAAAAGAGCTGGTCACGCTACCGGAAGGAAGCATCCACCATAAGCGAATCCGCAACGTCAGCCGATTCTACCACTACGACAGCTGGGATGGAACACGCAGTACCGGCAGCCCAAAATACTTAGGCCGCGATAATCAAGCGCTAAAAGCCGGCTTGCTTAGAAAAAAATTCATCATAGAAAGCCTGTCGCTGCTGCGCTCCAACCTTTCTGCTGAACGATATTTTTTAAAAAAATACCAGCCTTTCGCACCCGAGCATGTTGCAAACAACCTTTGGCTTAATTTCTCCATAACGGAACTTCCAATTATAACGGGTTGGGGCGGCACGAAGTCGCAAAGCGAGTGGGCAGTTGAGCCTTACGACCAGAGCAGATTGTATCCTCAGCAACTGATATACTGTTCGCCCAATGGCGTACGTGTTCGCTCGAAGTCAGAATCGATCATTGCCGGGCTACTCGAAGCCAATAACATTTCGTATAAATATGAGGCGCCTCTCCATACCGACGACCAAACCTACTATCCTGATTTTACGGTATGGAGCGCAAAGGACGAACAAGTGCTTTATTGGGAGCATTTCGGGATGGTTGACGATCCGGAATACGAGTCGGCGATGTGGAAGAAGCTCGCTTCATATAAAGCACACGGAATTGTGCAATGGGATAATTTGCTCACCACATACGAAACGAATGCGAATCCATTCAACGCGCAGAAAATCCAGCGGCTTATAAAAGCTTTTTTATTGATTGACTAAAGCTGGGGTGTGACGATTATCTTGCGTGACGCAACTTCGATTTGTGATTTACTGAATCGCAGGTCGAAAACATAATTCAGGGGAGGCGACAACGTAGGCGAAAGGCAGTCCCCTCGAAGCAAGGCTGAGTCAACGTCACAAACGATTTATAAATCGAGCAGCTGTTGCTTTTTTGCTTCAAATTCCTCTACAGAGATGATGCCGGCATCGATCAGCTGCTTGAACTTTAAAATCTCGTCTGCAGCTGAGTTGAACGCCGTCTCAGAACGCTCGGTATGGTCAGCCTGCTCCTGCGAATCGATGATGGTTTGAAGTGCAGAAAGGCATTCTCCAGCTGCCGCGCGTATCGATTTGTATACAGAGCTGTTCTGTTTGATTTCCGACTTGATAAAAGGTATTGTTGCCGTTGCACGGTGACAGTTGCGAAGGTTTAACTGAATGCTCATGGATGTCGTAACGCTGCGGCTTCTCTTGCCTCCGGTTACACCGCCGACAACCGCTCCGACGCCACCGAACAGAGCGCCGCCGACAAGAGCGCGGCCCAGTCCCCCGCTTGTTACAATTTCGCCATCTTCCAACAGTTCAAAGCTGGCCAGGTTGGAGAAAGCAAAGACTTCCTTTCGCACTTTAAATGCTTTATTGACATCGTCGATTCTCAAATGCGAACCGATTTTTCTCGTCGGCGAGAAATTTTCTATCAGCGGAGTGCGAGCGGAAATTAAAGCTCTGACTTCTGCTGAACTGAAGGCAGCCGAATTTTCCAATCTCGTTATGCCTACCGGCACCAGGCATTGTAAACAAACAAATCCATCGGCGAGGCGATCTTTGAGCGATAACAAGCCTAATTCTCTGCCGCAATTTACACACACGATCCTATCCATTTATCGCATATTCTCCTTTGCTTCTAGAAATATTATATATATTGCACTTCATCGTTACAACTTTAGTGTCGAAGCTCACGGCTCCTTGCGCCGCGCTGCAAAAGCAACTATTTCGGCCAAATACTTGGCGAGTTGTTGCCTTTTTATTTTGGGGCGACCGGCGCTGAAGGTTCTGGGCTCCAAAGGCAACTATTATCGAGATTGAGGCGGTAAATAGTTGCCTTCCACTCCCCGCCGACTCCATCCGCTTCGGCCCATCTGTCCAAAGGCAACTATTTCGGCCAAATAAATGGTGAATAGTTGCTTTTCGCTCCATGCCGACCCCATCCGCTTCGGCCCATCTGTCCAAAGGCAACTATTTCGGCTAAATGAATGGCGGATAGTTGCCTTTCGAAGCCTATGCAGAACAGGGCCGAATGAGCTACCTTGAAAAGGCAACTATTTCGGCCAAATAAATGGTGAATAGTTGCCTTCCGCTCCCCGCCGAGGTCAAGTCCAAAATAGTGTGTAAATTCATCGCGGTCACAATTCATTTGTTGCATGCGGCTTCTTTTTTCTACGCTGCTTCGAGCA
>DUTT01000058.1 GCA_012841925.1 Clostridiales bacterium
ATACCCGCAGTTCATAGGGAGCTTGTTCTGATTGGGTGACAGATCCGTAGCGATGCAGACGAAACTCAAAAAACATAACGGTTCTTGTGCGACGCAGTCACTTATGTGCCCGCATGTGCTATAATCGACGAAATGATTGATTTCGTAAAAGGACAGCATGCGTACGAAACGCGATTGAGGGGAAAGCGATGAGTTCTAAGAAAACTCAAAAGACGGAGGAGCTGTACATCTATATCCTGTTTTCGAGCACTCCGTCGCGCTTCGGTCGAATGATACGGTACGCCTCGGGAACGCGGTTCAATCACGTTTCCGTTGCATTCGACGAGGATCTGCGCAAACTGTATTCGTTCGGCAGACGGCGAAACAGCATACCGATTAACGCCGGGCTCGTGCAGGAATATCCGGAGCGGTTCTCGCTTAAGAAAGTCGACTATGTCGGTATAAAAATATATCGCATTCCCATATCGAAGCAGCAGATGCGACTCGGCAAAAAACGCATCCGTCAGATCATGAACGACGATTGCTACCTGTACAATCTCTATTCCGTGTTATTCTATCCGATTTTTAAGGGTTTTTATACATACAAGGCCTACACGTGTGTCGAATTTGTGATTCATCTGTTGCGGGTACTGCAGATTGACGTGCCCACCGATAAGCCGGGGTACAAGTACCTGCCCGACGAACTGGAGCACATCTTGAAGGCGGAGTGTCTCTACGAAGGCAACCTGCTCGAGTATACGTGCGGCTGTCGTGCGATGAACAACGATTTTTTCGACCCGATCATCTCGTATCGCGAGAAATTCTACGCGACAGGTATCAGCGTCATCATACTGACGAAGCTCGCCTACCGAAAAGTGCGTCACAGTCACCGGCTGGCGAAGATTACATCCTTGATAATGTCTCCCTAGTGTGATAATAAATAACAGAGGGAACAACTAATTCAGAGGACGGTACCTGTGCATCCAGATTTTTCGTACACGGCATTTACAACGGTTGCGCTGTCCGGAATTTTGGGCGCGGCGCTGTTGTATGCGCGCAAAAGAACACAAGGCGATGTGCGGTCAATCATCATCGGAGCGGCCACATTCTTTACATTTGCTCTTCTGTTCGAGCAGGTGCTCCACCAGATTCTGATTATATTGTTGCCTTCGCTTCAAGTCCACGTTGCGGAACGGCCGCTCTATTACATTTTGTACGGCTGCAGCATGGCGGCGATCTTCGAAGAGGGAGGTCGCTATTTTGCATTTACGAGGATCATGCCAGATTACAGAGAGGTCGGTGCCGCTATCAGCTATGGTATCGGCCACGGCGGTCTGGAGCTTCTGATTTCCGGCATCATCGGGCTGGCGGTATCTGCGCATGCGCTTGCAGTTACGGAGAGTGCACTCTGGATTTTGGAGCGCTGCGCCGCGCTGCTCGGACACGTTTCGCTTTCGGTCATCGTGTTTACTGCAGCGGCAACGCAGTTGAAGAGTCTCTTTTTACTGGCCGTGTTCCTCCACGGCGTCGCTGATGTGCCGATCGGCCTGTATCGCTATGGTTTAATCGATCTTCCGGCGTGCGATGCGCTGTTCGGCTTCGGTGTCTTTGCCTGCTGTATCACCGCTCTGTTCGTGCGTCGGACTGCGGAGACCGGAATGCGTCGGGAAAGAGGATGAGTGTGCGGCCGGTTGCCGCATTTTATACCGCTATTGTTTGAGAAAGGATCCGCTTTATGTTTCGACACAACCGCAAGCTGCCTGCAGGCAGGATCGATACCTTTTCTATCTCAGCAAGCTTCGTGCTTCTGGGATTTTTCGTGATAGCCACCGTGCGCGCACCCGTGGCAACGACGAACGCTTTGGTGAACCTTCGCCTGCAGGTCGTCGATACGCTCGGCTTTTATTTTATGCTCGCAGTGCTTGCCTGTGTTGTGTTTAACGTGTATGCAGCCCTGTCGAAGTACGGCAGCGTTCGAATGGGACACGACGAACCGGAGTACTCGACATTCGCCTGGCTGTCCATGATTTTTTCTTCAGCGATCGGATACAGCATCATGTACTGGTCGGCCATCGAGTGGGTTTATTATATCGAGACACCGCCGTTTGGTCTGGCGCCGCTGAGTGCGGAAGCGGCGGAGATGGCGGTTGCTTACAGTTTCTTCCACTGGGGAATACCCGGCTGGAGCGTAACCGCTGTCGGCGTCATTCCGCTCGCGTACCGCTATTATCTGCGCCGAAAGCCGGGCCTCACGCTTCAGGCTGCAAGCGAAGGGCTGATCGGCGAACAGTCGGCGCCGTGGGTGAGCAAAGCCTTCAACGTTCTGTTTATTTTCAGCATCCTGGGCGGGCTTACGATTTCGTACGGGACCGGCGTGCCGATGCTGATGAATAACCTGTCCAACACGTTCGGCACGCCTGAGAATTTTGCTATCTATGCCGGACTCATCGCCATCATCACGTTCACATTTGGAATGTCGGCGTTCGTAGGGCTTCAGAAGGGACTGGCCGCCGTATCAAAGTGGGCCACATACGCAAGCTTGCTTTTGTGTGCCTGGTTCCTGTTCAGCGTCTGCCCGGGCTTCATCGTGGATAACTTCGTTCAGTCGGTGGGCATACTCGTCGACCGCTTCGTGATCATGAGCACGCGGCTTGATCCTATCCGGGGCGAAGGATTTCCGCAAGCGTGGACGTGCTTTTACTACGCCTGGTGGATTACGCTTGCGCCTTGGATGTGGGTGTTTATAGCTAAGGTATCAAAAGGGCGCAGCATCCGCTCCATCATCGCCATAACGACGCTTGCAGGTTCGGCCGGCGCCATGCTCTTTTTCGGGACAGTATCGTCGTACGGGCTCAACCGGTATTTGACGGGAGCGCTTGATGCTGTTCGAATTATGAATACAGCCGGTCCGAATCAGATGATTTCAGAAGTCGTGCTGTCGCTTCCGCTGGGGCGGATCATCCTCGTGCTTTGGATCGTAACGGCTTTTTCCAGGATGGTCACCACGATGGACTCGGCTGCGTACTCGCTTGGAGCTTCTTCGACAAACGATCTGCAGGCCTGGGAGGACCCGAGCCGATATCTGCGGCTGTTCTGGGCGGTGATGCTTTCCGTCTATCCGCTGTGCCTGTTATATGCCGGTCAGTTTGTGGATGGCGGGGTGCCGCTTGCCGGCCTTCAGGCGATTCTCGTGATTCTGGCTATTCCCGTATCCCTCGTCATGATCGCAGCGATGTACTCGTCCCTCAAGTGGATGCGCGAGGACTACGGATCGATGACCCGGCAGGAAATCGAAGCGGATTTTCGCCTGAACGCCGAAGAAAAACGCTCGCTTCGAATTAAGCTTTAGGAAGCAGACAAAAGAGAAGGAGCGCATCTTTACGGATGTGCTCCTTTTATTTTAGAAATCACCGGGTCATGGTAAACCGGCGGACATTCCCCGCGGTCAGTCGTTTTGATAACCCAGGTTGTAGGAAAGGATGTTTTTAACGGAGACGAGTTCCTGGAGGATGACCGTGCGATCCTCCTCCGTGATAAAGGGATTGAGCACGACGCTCATGCCTGCCACGACCCGTCTGGTGTGGTCTTTGACGCCGATGCCCAGGCAGCGAATGTTGTCCATGTACTCGTTGTCCTCATACGTATATCCCAGCTTCTGCAGATCGCGCAGGTGTTTAAAGAATGCTTTGCGATCCGTGTAGGTGTGTTCGGTGAGCGCTGTCAGGCGCATCGTATCCAGCGCAGAGCGTAGTTCGACATCGTTCATTTCGCTTAAGAACACCTTTCCAAGACTCGTCGCATGGGCGGGAAAGTTGACATTCGAAGGAAAGAAAAGAAACGATGTGCCAGGCGCGCTGCCGGGGCTGTGCGTGGACAGCACGATGACGCGGTCCGGAGCGCGGAATACGCCGATATTGACCTGCAGGTTCCATTTCTTCGAAATCTGAATCGCCTGCGCATCCATCATCTGAATAAACGGATACTTTCGCCGGTAGCCCAGGCCGATTTCAACGGGGCGCAGCCCGATGCTGTAGTGGCCGCTGACCGGATCTTTTTCCAGATAGTCCCTCGCTACAAACGTGTTGAGCGTCGCATACAGCGTTGTACGGTTCACGTTAAGCGCCTTGCCAAGTTCAGCGACGCTCATGGGGCGACCGGCTTTTTCCAAAATATCAATCAATTCCAGCGCTCTGTCCAAAGATTTTAATATAGTTGTCGGGTTTTGCTCCAATGGTTTTTGTTCTCCTTCTGAGGTATTGACATTCGCCGCAATACAAACGATAATATATGACATAGTGTCATTATATACAACAACACTGGTTGACGCAACATTTTTCTGGAGTGATTCACAACACCTGCAGCGGTGTAAAAAGGAGGACGAATTTGAAAAAGCTTGTGATTTACAAAAACAGATGCAAAGCTTGCGGATTTTGTATCGACCAATGTCCCAAAGATGCGCTGAGCCTGGGGGACGAGTACAACGCAAGCGGCTATGCAGCCGTCACGGTCGACGAAGACGAGTGCATCAGGTGCGGCACATGCTATCGCGTATGTCCAGACAGTGTTTTCGAACTGATCGAAGAATAGGAGGTAGGGGTTTGAGAAGAATGATGAAGGGAAACGACGCTGTTTCTGAAGCTGCCATCCGTGCGGGTTGCAGGTTCTTTAGCGGATATCCGATCACACCTCAAAGTGAGATCGTCGAGTATATGTCGTGGAGAATGGACGAAGTGGGCGGATCCTTTGTGCAGAGCGAATCGGAGCTTTCCGGTATATCCATGGTGTACGGTGCGGCCGCCTGCGGTCTCCGCGTCATGGGCAGTTCGTCCGGTCCGGGTTTTGATCTTCTCCAGGAAGGGATCGGTTACATCGTGTCCGCCGAGCTTCCGGCGTTGATCGTCGACGTCGTGCGCTACGGAAATGGACTCGGAGAAATCGTACCGGGGCAGAGCGACTACTGGATGGTCGTCAAGAACGGTGCCCACGGCGACTATCACTGCCCTGTATATGCACCGGCGTCGATTCAGGAAGCGGTTGACCTGGTGAGCGTGGCGTACGATAAAGCCGAACAGTATCGCAATCCGGTGATTATGATGTACGACGGAGCCATCGGTCAGATGATGGAGCCGGTCGTGCTTCCCGAGATGAAAGAGCACGATCCCGACAAGTTCGAGTGGTCGATGAAGGGTCGGGGCGGCGAACCGCAAAAGCAGATTACTTCGGCCTGCTACTACAGACACAGGGATCCGCAGGTGTATGTGGACAACCTCCGCACGAAGTATCGCACGATCGAAGAAAATGAGCAGCGCTGGGAATCGTACATGGCCGACGATGCGGATTTGATTTTTGTCGCATACGGCATCATGTCCCGCAGCTGCAGAGAGGCTATCACCGAAGCGCGCAAGCAGGGACTCAAGGTCGGTATGATCCGTCCGATTACGCTGTATCCCTATCCCGTGAAGGCGTTCGAAACGCTGCCGGAAAATCTGAAAGGATTCGTATCCGTCGAAATGTCCGCGCTCGGACAGATGGTGGAAGACGTGCGCCTGGCGGTCAACGGCAGAAAACCGGTCTACAACTATGCGACCGGCAAGATGATCCCCGACACGGAAGAATTTATCTCCTACATGAAGAATGTGCTGGAGGGAAAGGAAGAGAGCGTATAAATTATGGCTAAAGATTTATTGACACCGAAACTGGTTTCGGAACTGAATAGATTCTGTCCCGGATGCGGGCACGGTCTCATCGGTAAAATCATCGCACAGGTCCTCGAAGAAAGAGGCGTCGAAGACAGGGCGATACAGGTATACGCGGTCGGCTGCTCCTGTCTCATCAGCACGGTTGTGCAGGCGGATAGCATTCAGGCCCAGCACGGGCGGGCGCCCGCCGTCGCAAGCGGGGTGCGCAGGGCGCGGCCGGATGCGGTTGTATACACCTATCAGGGCGACGGAGACGCAGCTGCGATCGGGCTGTCCGAATCGCTGTATGCGGCGTACCGCAACGAGAACTACACGGCGATTTTCGTCAACAACGGCGTATTCGGCATGACGGGCGGCCAGATGGCCCCCACAACGCTCGAAGGTCAAAAGACAGCTACCAGCATTTACGGACGCGATACGTCTGTGACCGGCCAGCCGTTTAAGCTTGCGGAGCTCGTCGCTCAGATGCCGGTTGCCTACGTAGAGCGGTGCTCGCTGACGGATGCCAAGCACATCGCGCAGACGAAGAGAGCCATCGGCAAGGCGTTCGACAACCAGCTCGCCGGTAAAGGATATTCGTTTATTGAAATCCTGTCACCCTGTCCCACAAACTGGAAGATGGAACCTGTCGATGCCTACAAGAGGCTGCAGGACATCGTCGCCGGTGAGTACAAACTGGGTGTTTTAAAAGACAGCGAGGAGGAATAAAATGACAGGAATCATCTGTTCAGGCTTTGGCGGTCAGGGCGTCTTGACCATGGGTCTCATACTGGCTAACACGGCGATGCTCGTCGGTAACGAAGTAACGTGGATCCCGTCCTACGGAGCCGAAATGCGCGGAGGCACGGCAAACTGCAGCGTCAAAATCAGCAAGAACCCGATCGCCAGCCCCTATGTAAATAAAATCGACGTGCTCATCGCCATGAACGAGCCGTCGCTCAACCGGTTTGAAAGTCAGGTCGTGCCCGGCGGTACGATTATTCTGAACACATCGATCGTTAAGCAAAAGGTCAGCAGGACGGATGTAAAGGTGGTCGAGGTAGCAGCCAACGATATCGCAGCGGAGCTGAACAACCTCCGGGCAGTTAACCTCATCGTGCTCGGCACATTCGTCGCTGTGACGGACGTCATAACCAAGAAAGATATGTCGGATGGTATTCTGAAATACTTTGAGGGCAGGAATATCGATCACGATCTGAACATCAAAGCATACGAGAAGGGTTACGAAGCAGGGGAGGCACAAAAGGGATAGACTATGAGCATCAAAAATCTACTGAAGCCGAATGTCATCGCTGTCATCGGCGCCTCGGACCGACCGGGGTTCTCGAAAAACACCAGTAAAAACCTGCTCTACACGGAAGAGCCGAAACGCGTATACTTTATCAACCCTAAGAAAGACGAGTTGTTCGGGAAGAAGTGCTATAACAATCTGGCGGAACTTCCCGAATCGCCGGATCTGGTCATCCTCTGCGTCAATGCAGGACTCGTTCCTCAGATGCTGCGCGAAGCGGCTGACGTGGGCTGTCATTCGGCGGTCGTGTATGCAAGCGGCTACGGCGAGACCGGCAAGCCGGAAGGGCTCAAACTCCAGGACGAGCTTTCGGAACTGTGCGAAGAGCTCGGCATGCTGGTTATGGGGCCCAACTGCGCCGGTTACATCAACTTTATCGATACGGTGTACGCGTTTGGACTCGGTGTCGACAAAGCAGAGCGGGCCGGACGGGTCGGCCTCATCTCTCAGAGCGGACAGATTGCGCTGAATGCGGTCAACATGGAGTACGGAGATTATTCGTACATCATCTCTGCCGGCAACAGCAGCGTCGTGTCCATGGAAGAGTATTTCGACTTTCTCGTAGAAGATCCGGATACGGCGGTTGTAACGCTCTATCTCGAAGGCCCGCAAAAGCCGGCCGAATTCGTTCGGGCTCTGGAGAAGGCTGCGAAGAGGAAAAAGCCGGTCGTCATTCTGAAGACCGGTCGTTCAGAAAAAGGCAGTCAGATCGCCAGCTCGCACACCGGCAGCCTGTCGGGTGCCGACCAGGTGTTCGATGCCATGTTTAAAAAATACGGTGTTATCCGCGTCAACGACATGGAGGAGCTTCTCTCTACATCGCAGCTGTTTGCAACGCTCGACAAACTGCCCGCAGGACCGAACGTGTCTGTAATGTGCTTATCGGGCGGTGAAACGGCTATTTCGGCGGATGTCGGCGACATGGAAGGGGTTAACTATCCCATGTTTGCACCCGAGACGCTGGAGAAGATTCGGGAGCTGCTGCCGTCGTATTCCACGCCGAACAACCCGCTGGATACGACCGCTACGCTTGCGCACGACCGCGAAGGGTATGCGAATCTCGTTAAAACCGTGATGAGCGATCCCGGCGTCGACCTGGTCGTCTGCGGGTTTACCGTGCACAAGAGAGTGAAGGATCGAGTGACGACCGATATCGCAGAGGCACTCGTGCGTGCGAAAGAGGATCCGGATGCAAAGCCGATCGTCATGATGCCGTTTATGGAGAGCTCGCGTGCACCTGAAATCAGAGATCTGCTGCGCGAGGCCAATGTTCCGATTTTACCGACAAGTACGTACGGATTTAGACTTCTGAAGAATCTTGGAAAGTTCGTAACGTTCGATATCTCAGAAAAGGCCTCAGCATGCGGACCGGCCGAAGAGAGCATCGCCGGGAAACCGCTTACGTACCTGTCAGAATATAACAGCAAAAATAAGCTGGCCGAGTGGGGGATCCCCTCAGCGGAATCCCGCCTGGTCAACACCGAAGAGGAAGTGCAGCAGGCCATCCGCGATCTGGGCTTTCCGCTCGTTGCGAAAATCTGCTCCGCCGACATTCTGCATAAGACGGACATCGGCGGCGTCCGACTCGGCATCGACGATGAAGCAGGTGCCATGGAGGCATTTGCGGAGATCCTCGCCAATGCGAAAAAGCACGAGCCCGATGCAAACATCGAAGGCGTGCTGTTCCAGAAGATGGTGGACAAAGGCGTGGAGATCATCATCGGCGTCAAGAACGATCCGCAGCTCGGTCCGGCTGTCATGTGCGGTCTGGGCGGTGTGTTCGTCGAAATGTTTAAAGACGTCTCGCTGTGCCCGGCTCCGATCAGCCGGAAGGAAGCGACCGACATGGTTATGTCGCTGAAGTCAGCGCAGCTCCTGACCGGTTATCGCGGTTCGGCGCCGCTGGATATCGAAGCGCTTGTGGACGTGATCGTGCGCGTGGGTGACATGGCGAAAGCTCAAAAGGACTCGCTGGTCGAAATGGACATCAACCCGCTGTTCGTGTACGAGAAGGGCGTGTGCGCCGTCGATGCGGTGCTCGCCTACGCAGAATAATAGCAAAACACCGGCACCGTGTACGATTGCCGTGCAGTAACAACGAAAGGGGAGGCTGTGAAGCCTCCCCTTAGATTATCATCCGAAGCGCTGTTTTCTGTATTATAAAGTCAATTCGTCGGGGCAGAGCCCTTCGTTTAAGCACAGGACCTGATGGAGGTTCTTGATGCTCTCTTCGGAATCCTCTCCCACACAGCCCACGAGCATGTAATGTTTTTCGTACTTATCGTAAACCAGGTTCGGCAGCAATCGGAATCCTTCGATCTGGTTCGTGTTTTTTACATGGGTTCTCGGACCTGTGCAGAGGTGCTTCACTCCTCCGATTGTTATGTGTTGCTCGTCGTAATACGCCACAGGCATGCCCAAGGCGATCTCTTCGTCTATCCTCTTCTGCGCTTCCGCGATATCGATCTCCGGAGGAGTAAACGGGAAATACAGAATGAACCCGTGCTTTACATCGCCGTGCCTGCAGCGCTCGTGATCTTCTTTTGTGAGACATCTCTCTACCAGATCTTCAGCCGTGTGGGCCATGAGCCTGTACTTGAGAGAACTTTGCGCAAGTTCTGCTATTTCCTGCGGCTCAGGGCCGAAAATGTTCGGTCTCGTGATGATGATCTCCTCTCCGATCCCTATAAGCAGATCCGCATTTTTGCCAAGAACCGGGTAGATGAGTTCGAAATGTTCCACGACGACCCGCTTGCCTCTTGCAACAGCGTTCATAATGGCATCGACCAGGACGGATCGCTGAGTAAACCCCATCTCAAACCGAATGTCGATATGGTAGGTGTGAGGTGTAAAAAACGTCATATCCTGATCCTGATCCAGCAGGGGCAGGGGACGGATGTTGACGCCGTCGTCGTCGTTTGTCAGCTCGAGTCCAGGGAACATTCCCTGAATCAGCACGCTCTTACCGCTTCCCGGCTCGCCTATGACGCCGATGATTTTATCGCTTGGATTTAAATATAAAAGCGACAGCTGGATGCCCATCTCGTAGATGCGGTTTTTCCCTCTGGGGGCAAAATATGTGCTGTATATGTGGCTTCGCTGTTTTTCGAACATGTGAATATCCTCTTGTGTATTTCAGTGGCGTGTCTTTGTACATCAATTATAAGAATCGGGTGCGGCATGTCAAGTGAGCCGCAGAAAAAGAAAACCAATCAAGGATTGAATTTGAGCAGAGTGTACTGTACAATGTATCCATATTGTTATAGTACACTTGAAAGGAATGCGTGGTATGGGTGCGATCATAAGAACCGCCACTGCGGGAACGTTTGAATCAAGCGATGCCTATGTGGAAGTCGGACCGGGAAGAGGATCGATCGATTTGTCCCTGGAATCTGTCGTCGAGCAGCAGTTTGGCGAGGCCATACGCAGGGCTGTGCGGGAGGTTCTGAGCGAATGCGGGTGCGATGATATCGAAATCCGCATTGTCGACCGCGGAGCGCTGGACTGTGTCATAAAAGCCAGGGTGGAGGCCGCCGTCAGAAGGGGAGGGATGAACTGATGAGACGATCCCTGCTGTTCATTCCCGGAAACGCGCCTGCCCTTCTTATAAACGGCAACTACCTCGGGGCGGACTCCATCATATTCGACCTGGAAGATGCGGTATCTCCCGACGAGAAGGATGCTGCGCGCATCCTCGTTCGCAACACGCTCCGACACATGGATTATCGCGGAACAGGAACCATCGTTCGCATCAATTCCATCGATACGGGTTACTGGAAAGCCGATGTAGACGAGGTGCTCAAACATGCGCCTGATTTGATTATGCTGCCGAAGGCGGGCTGTAAAGAGGACATCGACGTAGCGGAGGCGTACCTTTCAGAAGCAGAAGAAAGACTGGGAATTGAGCAAGGCGGTGTCGGGATCATCGCTTTGATCGAGACTGCACAGGGCATCGAACGCGCGTATGATATCGCCGGTGCATCCGCAAGAGTCAAAGCGTTGCTGCTCGGGGCAGAAGACCTGACCGCCGACCTCAAGTGCGCGCGTACAAAGGAGGGCCGCGAGATCGAATACGCGAGGGCTCGCCTCGTTACAGCTGCAAGAGCGGCTGGTATCGATGTGTACGATACGCCGTTCACCGATGTGGAGGACGACGAGGGCATGCGGCTGGACGCTATGGTGGCAAAGGCTCTGGGGTTTGACGGAAAGTCCGCCATATCGCCGCGTCATCTGGCTGCAATTAACGAGGTGTTCAGCCCGTCGTTGACGGAGCTCGATTATGCATACGAAGTCATGGACGCCATCCGAAAAGCTGCTGAACAGGGAACAGGTGTCGTTGCGTTGCGAGGGAAAATGATCGACGCTCCAATCGTATCGAGAGCGAAGCAGACCATCGCCATGGCGGAAGAGTTGGGCATAGGAAGGTAAACATAAGGGTAAACATATGAGAAGCAAAGTTGTCTCTTCCATACGCGAAGCCGTTGAACTCGCCGGACTGAAGGACGGAATGACCGTTTCGTTTCATCATCATCTGCGCAACGGTGATTATGTGCTGAACACGGTGATGGACCAGATCGCGGATATGGGTATTAAAGAGCTTACAGTCAATGCGAGTTCGCTGTTCGCCTGCCACAAGCCGCTTTTGGGCCACATTAAGAATCGGGTGGTCGCAAAGATCCTGACAAATTACATGGCGGAGGAAGTCGGCCGCGAAATTTCCTGCGGCATCATGGATCGGGCGGTCGAGTTCCGAACGCACGGCGGGCGCCCGAGCGACATCGCTTCGGGGCGCACGCCGATCGATGTCGCGTTCATTGCAGCACCCATCAGCGATCCCCTGGGCAACTGTTCGGGTAAATACGGAAAGTCCGCCTGTGGCAGTTTGGGATATGCTTTTGCGGATGCCATGTATGCGGACAAAGTCGTCATCATCACAGACGAACTCGCTTCCTATCCGCTTATGGATTGGTCCATCGAAGAAACCTGCGTAGATTACGTCGTAAAGGTCGACGCAATCGGGGATCCCGCAGGCATCGTGTCGGGGACTACGAGAATTACGCGAGATCCCGTGGGACTCGTGATGGCCGAGCAGGCAGCTTTGGTCATCAGACACTCGGGGCTTCTTAAAGAAGGATTCTCTTTCCAGACAGGCGCGGGAGGCGCTTCACTTGCTGCCTCTAAATTTCTTAAAGAGATCATGCTCAAGGAAAACATACGCGGGAGTTTCGGCCTCGGAGGCATCACGGGATACCTCGTCGACATGCTCCATGCAGGTTGTTTCGAAAAACTTCTGGATGTGCAGTGCTTCGACCTGGATGCTGTCGAATCCATCCGAAAAGACCCGAGGCATCAGGAGATCAGTGCAGAACACTATGCGAGCCCGGGCGCAAAGAGCGCTGTCGTGGACAGCCTGGATGTCGTCATACTCGGCGCCGCCGAGATTGACACGGACTTCAATGTGAACGTGCACACGGATTCAAACGGGTACATCATGGGCGGCAGCGGCGGCCACAGCGATACGGCTGCAGGCGCGAAACTCGCCATGATCATCGCTCCGATACAGAGAGCGAGGATGCCGATCGTCACGGATCGGGTCACGTGCATATCCACACCGGGACGGGATGTCGATGTGCTCGTCACCCAGGCAGGCATCGCAGTCAACCCGGAGAATGCAGAGCTGAAGGACAGGCTTGTTGACGCAGGGCTGAATATCGTAAACATCCACGATCTGAAGAGAAAGGCCGAACATCTTACCGGCACACCTAAAAAGCCGATGATGGGCAGCCGAGAGGTCGGAAAGGTCATCTGCCGAGACGGAAGCCTTCTCGATACGATTTACAGTGTGAGGTAGCTATGAGAGAGATGAGAGAGATAAAATCAGAACAGATTGCAGAGGCTGTACGCAAATTATGCATCGACGCCAACTGCCATCTGCCTGCAGATGTCAAGCATTCCATCAGCGCATCCTGTGAGCGCGAGCCCTGGGCTCCGGCAAAAGAGACGCTCGAGCGCATCGTTCAGAACTACCGGATCGCTGATGAAGGCTGCCAGGCCATCTGCCAGGACACCGGCGTCGCGTGTGTGTTCATCGAAATAGGGCAGGATGTGCATGTTGCGGGGAGCATAGAGGCTGCCGTCAACGAAGGGGTTCGCAGAGGGTACGAGGAAGGATATCTGCGCAAATCGGTCGTCCTGGACCCCATTGAACGAAAGAATACCGGCGACAACACGCCCTCGATGATCTATTACGATATCGTGCCGGGAGATCAGTTGAGCATCACCGTTGCGCCCAAGGGATTCGGCAGTGAAAATATGAGTCAGATAAAGATGCTCAAGCCTTCCGACGGTCTGCAGGGAGTCAGGGAATTTATCCTGAAAGTTGTCGAAGAGGCCGGTCCAAATCCCTGTCCGCCGATCGTGGTGGGCGTGGGGATTGGCGGTACGTTTGACAAAAGCGCCCTCATAGCAAAGAAGGCGCTTCTACGCCCTGTCGATCAACGCAATGCGGATCCGAAATACGCAGCGCTGGAGGAAGAGATGCTTGCCGAGATCAATTCGCTCGGGATCGGACCTCAGGGACTCGGCGGGAAGACAACGGCTCTGGCGGTCAATATCGAAGTGCTGCCGACTCATATTGCAGGCCTGCCCGTCGCTGTCAACATCAACTGTCACGCGGCAAGGCACAAGACGGAGGTGTTGTAAATGGCGATCACGATAACGACGCCCATGAGCAGGGAGGAAGCGAGAACGCTCCGCGCCGGTGACAGCTGTCTGATCACCGGTACGATTTATACCGCAAGAGATGCTGCGCACAAACGGCTCTGCGAACTCATCGAAAAAGGCGAAGATCTGCCGTTCGATGTTGAGAACGCCGTGATTTATTATGTGGGACCTACTCCCGCAAAACCCGGACAGGCAATCGGCTCAGCAGGGCCGACGACCGCTTATCGCATGGATGCGTACAGTCCGGCTCTGATCGCGCGGGGCCTGACGGGTATGATCGGAAAAGGTTTTCGCGGTGAGGAAGTCGTCTCTTGCATGAAAGAGCACGGAGCGGTCTATTTCGGCGCCATAGGCGGCTGCGGGGCGCTGCTCGGCAAGTGCGTCCGGACATCGGAAGTGATCGCGTACGAAGACCTGGGGGCTGAGGCAATCCGCAAAATGGAAGTGGTGGACTTTCCTGTCACGGTCATCATCGACAGCGAAGGGAACAACCTGTACAAAGCCGGAAGAGCAGCCTATCTGGCCTCGCTGAACGAATCAGGCGAGTAATCCGGGCAGGCAGGGAACTGCTATCGGTTTCCCGCAGCCGAACAATTGTTGGAAAGGTGTGGATTCTCATGCATTCATTTCAAATCGATCCAAATCTGGATGTTCCGATTTATAAACAGCTCGTCGACAGCATAAGCTCCAGCATCCGGAGCAGCGATCTTCCTGCGGGAACGCGGCTGCCCACCGTTCGTCGATTGGCGGATCAGCTGGGTGTCGCTAACGGCACTGTTAAGCGCGCATACGACGAACTGGAAAAAGAAAAACTGATCGAGAAGTCTCAGGGCAGAGGAACATTCGTGTCTTACCTGCCGGAAAGCTCCGACAGCCGAAAGGTCAGAGCCATGGCTGCGATCGATCAGCTTTTTGAGACGCTCGAAGAGCTGGACTTTTCGATGAACGAAATGGGCATATTTTTAAATTTAAAGCTCCAGGAGCGGGCCCGTACCCAGTCGAACCTCAGGATCGCAGTCGTAGAGTGCAATGCGGAGATACTGTCTCAACTGGGAGAACAGCTCAGGAAGATCGAGGGCGTGGATATCTACCCTTATCTCTTGGACGATATCATCGCGTACCCCTATAAATTAGGCGACGATGTGGATCTGATTGTCACGACGCAGGAGCATGCACAGACCCTGAGTGCTGTCGTACCGGATCCTCACAGAATCGCCAGAATTGCGGTGAGACCGAGTACGCACTGCATGTCTCAGATCGTCAAGCTAAAACCGTCCGACCGGGTCGGCATATTGTGCGGCAGTCTGCGTTTCGGCGAACTTCTCTCCGGTCTCTGCGAAATCTATACGGAGGGTGTGGATGTTTCCGAGCCGTGCCTGTTCAGCGGAGAGGTGGACGATTATCTCGCCGACAAGACCGTCGTTTTGGTCCCCGAGAACTACGATCGATGGGACGAAGGTAAAATGAGTCTTTCGAAGCGCTCCTGCAGGCTGATACCGTGCTCGTACAGAATCGACGAAGGATCGTTCATCTATCTGGAGGAAAAAGTGCAGAGGCTCAGGGAAAGGCGCAAGCTGTAGGATTTCGATTGCAAACGAACTTGACAAATGATATAGAACAAAATAGAGTATAGACATAGGACATTTCTAATTTTGTGCAGAGCGAGGTAGTAACATGAGCAAGAAAAAACTTGTTATCGGCGTTATCGGAGCTGACGTCCACGCGGTCGGTAACAAGATCCTTTATCATGCATTCACAGAGGCGGGATTTGAGACCATCAATCTCGGTGTAATGGTATCCCAGGAAGAATTCATCGATGCTGCAATCGAATCCGATGCCGATGCGATTCTGATTTCCTCTCTATACGGTCAGGGAGAACTGGACTGCCGGGGCATGCGGGAAAAATGTGATGAAGCAGGCCTCAAGGATATCATCCTCTTTGTGGGCGGAAACATCGTCATCGGAAAGCAGTCGTTCGAAGACGTCGAGAAGCGGTTCATCGACATGGGGTTTGACAGAGTTTTTCCTCCCGGAACGAGCCCTGAGACTGCGATAGAAGCTCTCAATGCCATGTTCTCCGCAGGGGAGGGTGAGTAGAGTTGAATCCGGTTCTTCTCATAGACTTCGGCAGCACCTATACGAAGCTGACAGCGGTCGACATCGACCGCGAGTCGATACTCGGCACCTCGCAGGCGTACTCGACGGTGCAGACCGATATCAACGATGGATTGCAGGAAGGGCTCAAGCTGCTCGAAGAACAGACCGGCCCTACGGTATACAATGAGACCTATGCGTGTTCGTCTGCTGCCGGCGGACTCAGGATGATCACATCAGGCCTCGTGCCGGATCTGACATCAAAAGCCGCTAAAATGGCCAGTCTCGGTGCCGGCGCGAAGATGCTGAACGTCTATTCCTTCGAACTGACGGAAGAAGACATCGAAGAAATCAGAAATGCTGATCCCGATATCATCCTTCTCGTAGGCGGGACAGACGGCGGGAATCAAGAGTGCATCATCCACAATTCGAAGATGCTGGCAGCGCTCCCTAAGAAGTATCCGATCATCATCGCCGGAAACCGGACAGCGGCAAAGCAGTGCGCAGAGCACCTGGAAGGCTTCGAAACTTTTGTGAGCGAGAACGTGATGCCTGCATTGGGAACCCTCAACGTAAAGCCTGCGCAGGATCGCATCAGGGATCTGTTTCTGCGGAGGATCGTTCAGGCGAAGGGTCTGTCCAGGACAGCGGAACTGCTGACCGGAATCATCATGCCCACGCCCGCGGCCGTCTTGCAGGCCATGGAGCTTTTGGCCCGGGGCTGCGAAGGAGAAGAGGGGATCGGTGAGCTGATTGCGGTGGATGTAGGCGGTGCGACAACGGATGTCTATTCCATAGCAGCCGGTCTTCCCGCCAATGACGCAACGTTCTACAAAGGCCTGCCCGAGCCGTATGCGAAGCGCACGGTGGAGGGGGATATCGGCATGCGCTACAGCATACACGGCATCGTCGAAGCTGCGGGGGATATGCGCATCTGCCAGCTTTCGGGCCTGCCGTCCGAAAGGATCGAGGAGCTTGCAGATCGGTTATCTAAAAATCCCGACATCGTTTCAAACGGAGATGAAGAGCTGGAAGCGCTGGACTATGCGCTTGCATCGATGGCGATAGAAACCGCCGTAGCGAGACATGCGGGCACGATCGAAGAGACCTACACGATCATGGGGAAAACCTATATTCAGGAGGGGAAGGATCTGAGAGACGTTTCCCGGGTCATACTGACAGGCGGAAGCCTTATCCATACAAAGCGAACGGCAGAGATCGCCTCGCACGCGCTGTACAGCGTATCGAATCCCATGTCTCTGCGGCCTGTGGCCGCTGACATCAGGATCGACAGAAACTACATCGTTGCGGCGATGGGCCTGCTTTCTACTCATTATCCCGAAATCGCACTGCGAATCATGAAAAAGGAGCTCGAAAACAATGGACGTGAAAAATAAGAGACTATCCGACGGAGAATTTGAAGCGTTGCGCAAAGAGGTGCTGGCTCAGTGGCCGACCGGGAAAGACGTGGATCTGGAAGAAGCGGTCGCCTTGCACAAGTCGATGCCGGATCACCGCATATTTTCTAAAAAATTATTAGAAGCGAAGAGGTCGAAAAGCACGCTCATCCAGCCCAGGGCCGGCGTTCCGGTCATAGAGGAACACATCAAGCTGATGCAGTTCCTGGAGAGCGAAGGAGAAGCGGATCTGCTGCCCACGACCATCGACAGCTATACGCGACAGAACCGATACGAAGAGGCGGAAAACGGTGTTTCCGAATCCGTACGGTTGGGGCGCGCGATGCTCAACGGCTTCCCGGCTGTCAACCACGGCGTCGCCGGATGCAGAAGAGTGACGGAGAGCGTCGATGTTCCCATTCAGGTCCGTCACGGAACACCCGACGCGAGGCTGCTGACCGAAATCACCCTCGCCGGCGGCTTTACGAGCTACGAAGGGGGCGGCGTTTCTTACAACCTGCCTTACTGCAAGAACGTACCGCTGGAGCGGACGATCATCGACTGGCAATATACCGACCGGCTGACCGGCCTGTACGAAGAAATGGGCGTATCCATCAATCGCGAACCGTATGGCCCTCTCACCGGAACGCTTGTTCCACCCTGCATCTCTCATGCCGTAGCGATCATCGAAGCGCTGCTTGCGGCTGAACAGGGTGTAAAGAACATCACCGTGGGATATGGACAGTGCGGGAACATGCTGCAGGATATCGCTGCGATCAGGACGCTTCAGGAACTCACCGATGAGTATCTGTCAAAGAACGGATATAACGACGTCATCGTCACGACGGTGCTCCATCAGTGGATGGGTGGATTCCCGGCAGACGAAGCGAAGGCATTCGGGGTCATATCTACCGGAAGTCTGACAGCGGCTCTGGCGCAGGCGACGAAAGTCATCGTAAAGAGCCCCCACGAAGCGGTCGGGATTCCGACGATGGAAGCGAACGCACAGGGGCTCAGATGTACAAAGCAGGTCATCAACATGATGTGCGACCAGTCGTTCAACGATCATCACCTTGAAAGCGAAAAGAATATCATACGCCGCGAGACGAGGAGCATCGTCGACAAGTGCTTCGAGCTCGGCGATGGAGACATTGCACTGGGCGTGTGCCGGGGTGTTGAAGCAGGCGTGCTGGATGTTCCCTTCGCCCCCTGCCGGTTCAACAAGGGGCTGATGCTTCCCTGCAGAGACAACGAAGGTGCGGTCAGAATACTCAATACGGGGAATCTCCCGTTCTCTCAGGAACTGAAAGATTTCCACGCGGAGAAGATCAGCGAACGGGCGAAGCACGAAAAACGCGACGCGTCCTTTCAGATGGTCATCGACGATGTATACGCCATCGGCAAGGGCTACCTCGTAGGCAGACCTAAGTAATGATAATAAACAGCGATAAGGAGAGATAAACCGTGAAAATTGTAGACGTGGTATGCTCGGCAGGCCGTACAGGATTTTACTTCGACGATCAGAGAGCAATTAAAAAGGGCGCCGGCCAGGACGGTGTGTTTTATACGGGTGCGCCGGTGACGGCAGGTTTTTCCTCCGTCCGGCAGGCCGGTGAATCCATCTCTGTCATGATTGTCTTAGAAGACGGGCAGGTCGCATTCGGTGACTGCGCGGCTGTGCAGTATTCGGGTGCGGGAGGAAGAGATCCTCTGTTCCTTGCCGAAGAATTCATCCCCATCATCGACGAGTACATTAAGCCTCATCTCGTAGGGAAGGAAGCGGACCATTTTCGCGACCTCTGCTCGATGTTGGAATCCATAAAAGTCGAAGGCAAAAGGCTCCATACAGCGATTCGCTACGGCGTATCCCAGGCGATTCTGGATGCCGTTGCCAGGGGGACCCATCGACTGATGTGCGATGTCGTCGCGGACGAATATGGCTGCGAGGTCAGCGAGCAGCCCATCGACCTCTTTACGCAGTCGGGGGATGACCGCTATGACAACGCGGATAAAATGATCATCAAAGGGGCTCAGGTTCTGCCCCATGCGCTGATCAACAATGTAGAAACGAAACTGGGGAGGGACGGAGAGAAACTGCTGGAGTACGTCGGCTGGCTGAGAGATCGAGTTCTGGGCAACAGAGCGGACGAAAGCTACAATCCCGTACTCCACATAGACGTTTACGGAACGATCGGGGCGGCATTTGGAGTCAACAATTACAAAGCGATGGCGGACTATATCGAGACGCTGGGCAGAGCAGCCGGGCCTTTCCAGCTGCGGATTGAAGGGCCCATGGATTGCGATACGGACAGGGAAGCCCAGATCGAAGCCATGGCGAGTCTGACAAAAGAGCTGGATGAGCGCGGATGCAGCGTGGAGCTCGTCGCGGACGAGTGGTGCAACACGCTGGAAGATATCAAGCTGTTTGCCGACCACAAGGCAGGGCATATGATCCAGGTCAAGACCCCGGATCTGGGCAGCATCACCAATACGATAGAAGCGGTGCTGTATTGCAAGTCGCGCGGGATCGGAACGTATCAGGGAGGTACGTGCAACGAGACAGACCGTTCCGCTCAGGTGTGTGTCCACTGTGCGATGGCGACAAAGCCCGATCAGATGCTCGCAAAGCCGGGCATGGGCGTCGATGAAGGCTTCATGATCGCGTATAACGAAATGAACCGCATCATCGCCTTGCGCGCAGCCGGGAGGAAATAGGTACACTGGACGGGGTTTTTTGTTCAAATGATACGGGGAGGCCGCGCGGCCTCCCCGTATCGTTTGTTTTACGCTACAAGTCTCTGAAGTGAAACTTTTTCTCTCCGGTCGCATAGGGAGCGACGATGTGGCCTTCGCCTCGCAGCTGATATTTATAGGTCGTCAGCCCTTCGAGGCCGACCGGTCCGCGCGCGTGGAGCTTGCCGGTTGAAATACCGACTTCGGCTCCGAAGCCGTACCGGTATCCGTCGGCAAAGCGGGTGGAGCAGTTGTGCATCACCGATGCGGAATCGACGAGCGAGAAAAACATCCCGACGCTGGCTTCATCGCTGCTTAGAATGGCATCCGTGTGGCCCGATCCGTATCGATTGATGTGTCGGATCGCTTCTTCCGTCGAAGGCACGACGCGTACAGCGAGGATTCGATCGCCGAATTCAACACCGTAATCCGCTTCGGTCGCAGGAGTGCAGGGGATGATGGATGCCGTCTTTTCGTCGCCGCGGAGCTCGAGTTCGCGGCCTGCGAGCGCGGCGCTCAGAGCAGGTAAAAATTCGCCGGCGATATCTTCGTGCACGAGCAGCGTCTCCGCTGTGTTGCACACGACAACGTACTGAAGTTTAGCGTCCAGCACGACGGACAGAGCGAGCTCGATATCGGCCGAACGGTCGACGTATACGTGGCAAACACCAGCGGCGTGGCCCATCACAGGAATCTTCGTGTGATCCATAATGTAAGATACGAATTCATTGGATCCCCTGGGTATCAGCAGGTCGACGGAATCTTCGCACTCCAGCAGGTCGCCGATCTGGCTCCGGCTTTCCAGCAGAGTCAGGTAGGCGGAATCGATGCCGCTTTCGACGGCGGCTTCCCAAATGAGTTCGTGTAAAATGCGGTTCGTATTTGCTGTTTCGCTGCCGCCTTTGAGGATGGCGCAGTTCCCGCTCTTCAGGCACAGGGTCGCAATCTGCACGAGCGCATCCGGCCGGGATTCGAATATGACCCCGATGACGCCGATCGGACAGGAAATCCGCCGCAGCACGAGGCCGCGGTCGAGTTCGCGCATCAGCAGCGTTCTCTCGAGCGGGTCGGGCAGGGAAATAAGCTCCTCGATGCCAGCCAGCACTTCCTTCAGCTTGGCTTCGTCAAACCGGAGCCGCTTAAAGAGAGTATCGGGCAGGTTCTGCTCAACGGCCAGGGCCATGTCCTTCTCGTTTTGCTCGAAAATCCGGGCTCTCTGTTGCCACAGCTTCTCTCCGATGGAGCGAAGCGCTTCGTTTCGCTGCACTTCGCTTGTCTGTGCTACATAGACGGAATTCTGTTTTATGTTATTCAAAATAGATTTCAATGCACCGCTCATCCGTTTAACTCCTCCTTCATGGCTGTCTGCAGTAACTGACGTGACAGCGCACAGGCTGCCCGATAGCGGATATCATCGCCTTCCCTGAGGAGAATGAAACCATCGCGGTATCCGCCGTCGCGTTCAAACTCTTCGGTATTGACCGGAAGGACCTTTGCATCCACAAACACGTATTCGTCGCGCGATTCGCACGGTATATCCAGCGAGATCCGGCCATCCGTCGAATCGTACTCCAGCGTATAGTGCTCAGCGTAGATGGACACAGGCATCATGCCGCGCTCCGCCTGCGCCTGCACGGCCACTTTCTCTGCGCGCACATCGACATTTTGAATTAAGATGCTGCGTTGCGCTCCCTTGACGAGGAAGCCGCGCTCTGCTGCGATCCTGTGATATGGAAGAAACGACAGGCTGTCGGCGATGGAGGCAAGCTGACGGATATCGTCGCTGTTGTGCAGCAGGATATCGTTGCGCAGCGCTGCCTCGCCGGTTCGCACGTATTGTCTGTAGAGTTGCACCGATTCGGCTCCGTCGATGATATCCGCGCGATTCTTCGAAAGGCCGAGCGCCGCTTCCACAGTCGTCTGCTTTACGTTCGGCAGCCGGGCGGCCTGCGGCCAGTACTGCTTGAGCAGCCGGTATACGTCGATCGAGATAAAAGGCGAGCGCTCCGTATGAAGCCCGTATTTTGCAGCGCGCTTCCGTAAGAAGGGCCAGTCGAACGAATCGCCGTTGTACGTGATCACCGCATCGTAGCGATTGAGTGCGTCGATGGTGTGCTGCAAGACTTCGCTCTCTTCGGAAGGGTGACCGGCAAAATGCTGAACGACGCTTCCGTCGGACACGTCCAGGATGCCGGTCAGGATAATCTGTCCGGTATCGGGTGACAGCCCGGTCGTTTCGATGTCGAAGACGGCTGTGTGTAAGCCGCTTGCATAGGGATCGTATTTCATGTCTGATATTTTACCATATCGGAGGCGAAAACAAAACAAGCTGCCGGATGCAGCCTGTTTTGTTCAAAAGGGGTATTGGGATTAGAGATAGTGCGGTTATCAGGGGGGATAACCACAACGCTATGATAGCAAACACCCCGTGATATTGCAAGGCGAAGTCGAAAAAGAGTGAATATTTTTTGAATTGACAGAATACATGGACAATCCGGCCGGATGCGGGTAATATTAGTATGTGGTTATGCTCGCTTCCCGCTTGTTGAGAGGGGGCGAATCGTTATGAAATACAGGAGGAGAACTGGATAACATGAACGAACAGATTGCCAAGAGAGTCGAAGAGATCGCATTGGATCTCGCGAGCACGCTCAGCGTGGTTGATACACCGGGCGAAGTGGAGATTTCCGAGAAGGTGTATCGCATCTTTGCTGAAATGGACTACTACAAAAACAATCCCGACAATTTGTATTATGTCGACGTCAAGGACGATGCGCTCGGACGCAAGAGCGTCATTGCGATCCTCGAAGGGCGTAAAGCCAAGACCGACAAGACGATCCTGATGATCGGTCACACGGACTGCGTCGGTGTGTCCGATTATGGAAACCTCAAGGAATACGCCAACCAGCCGCTGAAGCTGACCGAAAAATTCAAAGAGATCGAACTGCCTCCGGCCGTAAAAGCCGACCTGGAATCCGGTGAGTATCTGTTCGGACGCGGGCTGTTCGACATGAAGTCGGGCGATGCGATTATCATAACTCTTATGGAAATGATTTCGAAGGATCTCGACAATTTCGAAGGCAACCTCGTATTTGCCGCCGTGTGCGACGAAGAAGGCAACTCGGCCGGCATGCTGTCGTGCGTCGGCGAATTCGGGCGCATCCGTGCAGAAAGAGGGTACGATTACCTCGCTCTGCTCGATGCCGACTACATTACAGAAGAGTACGAAGGCGACCCGAACAAGTACATCTATATCGGGACTGTCGGTAAAGTGATGCCCACGTTCTACGTCGTCGGAAAAGAAACGCACGTAGGCGAGTCGTTTAAGGGCATCGACCCCAACCAGATTGCCGCGGCGATTACGACTCGCATCAACCTGAATCCGGAGTTTTCGGATGTGGCCGACGGCGAGGTAACGCTGCCGCCCATTACGCTGAAGCAGCGCGACCTCAAGACGGAATACTCTGTGCAGATCGCAAAGAGCGCGGTGGTGTTCTTCAACTATGCGACGCACTGCAGCACGCCGGATGTCATTCTCGATAAGATGATGAACGCTGCGGAAGAGTGCTTCGACGAGGTGCTGGATACGCTCAACGAACGCTACCGCATATTCTGCGAAATGGCCCGGCGCGAGTACACGCCGCTGCCGTTTGAATCCCGGGTCATGTCCTTCGAACAGCTGTGCAGCGAAGTCCGCAAAGAAGTGGACGGCCTCGACGCCATGATCGACGAAAAAGCGCGCGAATTGATGAAGGAAGATATCGACTCCAGAGACCGCAGCACGAAGATTGTCGAATTTGTACACAATCTCTGGTCCGATAAAAATCCTGTCATCATCGTATACTTCTCACAGCCGTACTATCCGCACGTGTTCGTGGAAGGAAGCACGCCGAAGGAAAAAGCGCTGCTCAAGGCGGTGGAAGACGCTGTCAACGAGACGAAGTCCGACTATCAGCTCGGCTTCAAGAAGTTCTTCCCCTACATTTCGGACCTGAGCTACGGCGCCGTGCCGGACGAGGAAGTCGTCGTAAAAACATTCCAGACGAACCTGCCAGGCTACGGAATTACCTACGATCTGCCTTTCGAAGAGATCCGCGCGCTCAACCTGCCGGTGCTCAACATCGGTGCGTTCGGCAAGGATGCGCATAAGTTTACGGAACGAATCGAAAAGAAGTATACGTTCTACGTAGCTCCGGAACTGATGTACCGGACGATCGTCAATTTGTTAAAGTAAGAGAAGAGGCTTGTGTTTGCAAGCCTGGTAAGGAGAATGTAACGACTTATGAAATCAACAATCGATAAGCTGTTTTACAACGGAACGATTTACACGCTGGCCAGCGAAGGCGACACGGTCGAATCGCTCGGAGTCAGCGCTGGGAAAATCGTACACGCCGGATCGAAGAATCTGGCGGAGATGAACTACGACATTAAAGAATACGTCGACTTAGACGGTCAGATCCTGCTGCCATCCGTAGCCGACTCGCATCTTCACTTCTACGCATACTGCCAAACGCTTACAACCGTGGATCTCGGAGGGTGCACGACTCAGAAAGAAGCGATGGAGAGGCTCAGCAAAAAGGCTGCAGAGACACCGAAAGGCGTATGGATTAAGGGATCGAACTTCGATCAGTCAAAATGGAAGGATGTGGAAGACCAACTCCCGACCAAAGACGATCTGGACCGGGTGTCCACCGAGCATCCCATTGTGATTAAACGCGCCTGCCTGCACGCCGTCGTTGCCAACAGTCCGGCGATGGAAATCGCAGGCGTCGGAAACGGTTACGTCTTCGGGCCGGGCGGCTTGGCCGAGCTCAATGAAGACGGCTCGCCAAACGGTATCTTTAGAGAGCAGGCGTCGAAAATTTTCGACGACATCGTGCCCGATCCGCTGCTGGATCCGGCGGTTAAGAGCAAGCTGATGACGCAGGTTTTCAAAGAAGCTTCGGCGCTCGGCATCACAGCGTTTCACACCTATGCGGCGCAGATCTGGAACTTCAGCGAAGACCTGGAGACGTACCAGAAGCTGGACGACGAAGGCTTGCTTCCCGTGCGCATGACGGTCTGTTTCGACGAAATGTTCGAACTGCCTGTGCTCACAGAGGAAGAGAAGAACGATCCGTACCGCAAAGTGCAGCACGGGACGTTTAAAATCTTCACCGACGGTTCGTTCGGTGCGCGCTCTGCAGCTCTCATGGAGCCGTACAGCGACGATCCGACGACAAAGGGCATCATGGTCATCGAGCAGGACGACCTGAACGAACTGACCTACAACGCCTACACAAGCGGCTTGCAGCCGGCGACGCACTGCATCGGAGACGGCGGCCTGGAAGCGACGATCCTTTCGATCGAATACACGCTGGATCGCTGCCGTAAGGAAGGCTGGACCGAGGAGGATATCGCGCGCAGACTGCCGTTCCGCCTCATCCACGTACAACTGTGCAAAGAAGATCAGCTGGAAAGACTCAAGAAACTGCCGGTCATCTTCGATATTCAACCGGTGTTCCTGTGCACGGATCTGCACTGGATCGAGCAAAGGCTCGGTAAAGAGCGCATGAAGGATGCGTACACGTGGAAACGCTACATCGACGAAGGGTTTATCTGCACCGGGGGTTCGGACTGCCCGGTGGAGAGCTTTAATCCTTGGATCGGCATCTATGCCGCTGCGACGAGGCAGGATCTCGCCGGCTATCCTGACGGCGGCTGGTATCCCGAGGAGCTCGTTTCGATTTACGAAGCGTACTGCATGTTTTCCAAGAACGTGCCGTATGCCAACGGCGAACAGGATTACCTGGGTACGCTCGAAGAAGGCAAGTTTGCCGACATGATCGTAATCGACCGCGATATTTTTAAACGCCCTGCAAACGAACTGCTGGACGTTAGCGTCATGAAAACCTACCTCGCAGGCGACGAAGTTTACAGTAAATAATGACGAAAGTGCGGAGGCGGCAGATCGATCGGTCTGCCGCTTCCTCGAGGGAAACGACCATGAAGAAGAATATAGATACGCTGTTTACCAATGGAAGAATCTATTCGCTCGAAGCAGAAGGCGTCCAGTACGAAGCGCTCGCGGTTGACGGCGGTACCATCGTGTTTACGGGTACAGCGGCAGAAGCCGAAGAGCGGTTCGAACCTGCCGAACGCATCGATCTGGCCGGAAAAACAATGCTGCCCGGCATGGGCGACTCGCACGTGCACCTCTATGCGACGTGTCAGGCGCTCACGACGGTCGACCTGCTCGGTTGCAGCTCAAAGGCAGAAGCGATGGAGCGCCTTCGCGCACGTGCGCAGGCAACACCGGAAGGCATGTGGATTAAAGGGTCCAATTTCGATCAGTCCAAGTGGACGGATACGGACGACCGGCTGCCGACGAGGCAGGATCTCGATCTGGTAAGCACAAAGCACCCGATTATGATGAAGCGCGTCTGCCTGCACGTAGCGGTGGCCAACACCGAGGCGGTCAAAGCCACAGGGATACCGGACGGCTATGTGTTTGGAACGGGGGGTATTGTCGAGCTGGAGCCGGACGGGGTGCCGAACGGTATCTTCCGCGAACAGGCTTCGCAGCTTCTGGACGATATCATCCCTGATCCTCTGCTCGATCCTGAAAATCGCAAAGTTCTCATGAAAAAGACCTTTGATCAAATCGCTTCGTACGGGGTTACGACGATGCACACCTATGCGGCTAAAATCTGGAACTTTGCTGAAAGCATCGACATTTACGAAGAACTCGACCGGGCCGGACTTCTCACTGCGCGCATCAGCGTGTGCCTGGACGAGCCGTTCGAACCGGACTGCCTCAGCGGCGAAGAGCGGCACAATCCGCATCGGAAAGTCCAATACGGCTCCTATAAGATTTTTGTCGACGGATCGCTCGGCGCCCGTTCTGCGGCGCTGTTCGAACCGTACAACGATGCGCCCGACACAAAGGGATTATTCGTCATCGAACAGGACGAATTGAACGAAGTGACGTACCGCACGTATGCCGGAGGCCTGAAGCCCGCTATCCACTGCATCGGCGATGCCGGTGCGGATGCAGTGATTCAGGCGATCGAATACACGCTGGCGCGCTGCCGGGAAGAAGGAATGACGGAAGCGGATTTCGATGCACGTCCGCCGTTTCGACTCATCCATGCGCAGCTTCTGAACGACGATGTGCTCCGCAGGATGAAAGATCTTCCTTTGATTTTTGACCTGCAGCCGGTTTCCATGTGCACGGATATGCACTGGATCGTGCAGCGCGTCGGACCTGAGCGCGCAGCGTATGCACACATGATTGCAACGCTTCTGGACATGGGGTTTATACTGACAGGCAGCTCCGATGCCCCGGTCGAAAGCATCAGCCCGTGGCCGGGCATCTACGCGACAGCAACGAGGATGGATCTGGACGGCACGCCGGTCGGCGGCTGGAATCCGCAGGAGAAAATATCGCTGTACGAGGCGGTCTGCATGTTCTCGAAAAACATCCCCTATACGCTGTGCGACCAGGATCTTGTGGGCACGCTGGAAGCGGGGAAATTTGCGGACCTCGTCGTCATCGATCGCGACATCTTCTCCGGGCCGCCGGAAGATGTGCTCAACGTGCAAGTGCTTAAAACCTACCTGGCGGGCAAAGAAGTCTATACGGCCTAAAGTGATGTAAGGGGGCAAAACCGATATGTCTCACGTGGCACGGCTGCTCGAAGACAGCCGGAAAATCGTTATAAAAATAGGAAGCAACACGCTGTCCGCCAAAGACGGGCAGGTTGACCACGACCGCATGCACAACCTCGTGGAGCAGTTTGTGGCGCTCATGAAGCAGGGAAAGCAGATACTGATCGTCACGTCGGGCGCCGGAATCTGCGGCACAGCCGCCATCAACAAATGGAAACGCAAAAGCGACATCAATTACAAGCAGGCGCTGTGCGCCATCGGTCAGGTCGAACTGATGATGGCCTACAAGGAACTGTTTATGGAATACGATCTGCACGTAGGGCAGATGTTGCTTTGCAACGACGATTTTGACAATCCGAGCCGCAATCTTCACATACGAAATACGCTGTTTACGCTCGTGGACGAGGGCGTTGTCCCCATCATCAACGAAAACGACAGCGTGGCGGTGGACGAGATCCGAATCGGCGACAACGATACGCTCAGCGCATTGACCGCGAGCCTCTGGGGGGCGGATTTGCTCGTCATCCTGTCGGACATCGACGGTGTGTACGACAAGAATCCAAAAGATCATCCGGACGCGGTATTCATCGACGAAGTGCGCGACATCGATCGCGTCGAACAGGACATTCAAATCGGAGACTCGAACGCGTTTGGAACCGGCGGCATCGCGACAAAGCTGTCGGCTGCCAGAATTGTTAATCAGGTCGGCATTCCCATGGCCATCCTGAACGGACAGAAGCGGGACGTGCTTTTGAATGCGCTTGCAGGCGAGGAGAAGGCGACTGTATTCATACCCGAATAGAGCAGGGAGTCGCCGAACGCAACGACCAGAACGAAATCTCAACAGAAGGAAGTGAACAGTATGAAAATCGGACTAATCGGGACCGGCAATATGGGCGGGGCCATTTTAAAAGGCTATGTGGCGGCGCACCCGGAGCGCGGAAAGCAATGTTTCGTCTACGATGTGAGCGCGTCGGCCGCACAGGCGCTTTCGGACGCTACGGGAGCGGTCATCTGCGGGTCCATCCACGAGCTGGTGGCGCAGGCGGATTTGACGATTATCGCCGTTAAGCCGTTTCACTACGACGATGTTCTGCCGGACATCGCCTCCTGCGACCTCTCGGGGAAAACGATCATGAGTATCGCAGCGGGCATCACCATCGACCGTCTGGAACAGGCGCTCGGGTCTGATACGCCGATCGTGCGCATCATGCCGAACACACCGGCGGCTGTGCAGTGCGGCATGACGGCCGTCTGGCGGAACCGTCACGTCTCTCCGGATGTATTCGGCGAAGTCATGGACATGCTGAGTTCGTTCGGGAAGGCGATCGAATTCGACGACGAAGAACAGATTCACGCGGTCATCGGCGCCGGAGGAAGCAGTCCGGCGTATGCGTACATGTTTATCGATGCCATCGCGAAAGCCAGCGCAAACGAAGGGATGAGCTACGAGGATGCACTGCTCTTTTCTGCACAGGCGGTGATGGGCGCAGCTAAGATGGTTATGGAAAGCGGGTCCGATCCGACGGAGCTTCGCATTGCGGTCTGTTCTCCGAACGGGACGACGATCGAAGCGGTGCAGACGCTGCAGAACAACGGCTTTGAGCGCTGCGTCGAAGAAGCGGTGCAGGCCGCTGCGAGACGATCCCGGGAAATGAGTTTGGAATAACATGACATTCGAAGAAAAAACCATCGAATCGACGCTGATGTTCGAAGGCCCGGTATTTAAGGTCCGGTCGCACACCGTCGCCGCAAAGGGCGGAAAGCAAGCGCGTCGCGACATTGTCGAACACAGCGGCGGGGTAGGGATTTGTGCCCTCACGCCGGAAGGAAAACTCGTGATGATCCGGCAATATCGAAAAGCCGCCGAAGCGGTGGTGTGGGAGATACCGGCCGGCAAAGCGGAACCGGGCGAGGCCCCGGTCGTGACAGCCCGAAGAGAACTGAGAGAGGAAACCGGCTACGAAGCGGAACACTTCCGGTCCATGGTCCGGTTTTACGGTACGATCGGCTATAACAACGAAATCATCGAGCTGTTTCGTGCCGAGACAACTTCGCAAGGCGAAACGGATTTTGATGAACACGAAGCCATCGAAGTTTACGAAATCGATGTGCCGATGCTCGTGCAGATGGTGAAGGACGGTGAAATCATCGACGCCAAGACCATCATCGGCATACTGATGGTGGCAGATTGCGCTGAAACGCCGAAGAATAAAGGATAATCCGATGGAAATCCGTGAACGATTTATAAAATACCTCATAGAAGAAAGGTCCATGGCGCGTACTTCGCTGAGCGCGTATCTGTACGATTACAACGAGTTTAACGCGTACATGAGAGACCATAAGCACAAGCCGCTGAGAGAAGCCGGTCATGCAGATGTGGTGTCGTATCTGATGTACCTGAGGGAGAGCGGACGTTCTCAGGCGACCATCAACCGCAAGCTGGCCGCGGTGCGGTCGCTGTTTCAAATGCTGATCCAAAGCGGTGAAGTCGCGCAGGATCCCACGCTAAACATCAAATCTCCCAGGTTGCAGCGCAAGGCTGTCGAATTTCTTTCCGTCAAAGAAGTGGAGAAGCTTCTGGAGCAGCCGGACGATTCGACAAAGGGTATAAGGGACCGCGCGCTGCTGGAACTTCTGTACGCTTCCGGTTTGCGGGTATCCGAGATATCCATGGCCAATCTCTCCGATTTGAACCTTCGGATTGGATTCATAACGTGCACGGGGCAGCACGGAAAAGCGCGCGTCATTCCCATCGGGCGACCGGCCCGCGCAGCGCTCGAAACATACGTCTACGAAGGGCGCGAGACGCTGCTGCGCGATAAAAAAGACGACGGTGCTCTGTTTTTAAACTATGCAGGAGATCGGATTTCCAGACAGGGCGTGTGGAAACTGCTGAAGGAATATGCACAAAAAGCCGGGCTGGAGAGCAAGCTTTCACCGCAAATTTTGAGAAATTCGTTTGCAGCCCACATGATTCAGAACGGAGCGGACATCAAATCGCTGCAGGATCTGCTCGGGCACGAGGACATCACCGCAACACAGATATTTGTCTCCGTCACTAAAAATAGAATCATGGACGTCTACGATAAAACACACCCGAGAGCCTGACCGTTCAACCGTAAGAAATCTGTCACAAAATGCTTGCACGCCTCTCGGCCGTGTGGTATGATTCTTCTTGCGTATTACGGACGGTCCTCTGATATTGAAATCCTCCGGCCCTTGCAGGCCGAAGATGTCAAGAACGTCTAGGGAGAAAGGAGGATACGACTATGGATATCATGAAGGCCATTGAACAGGACTACTTGAAGCCGGACATTCCCGCCTTCGATGTCGGCGACACGGTAAAGGTCCACATTAAGATCAAAGAGGGCGCCCGGGAGAGAATCCAGATTTTCGAAGGATTCGTTCTCAAAAAGCAGAACGGCGGTCTGGGCGAAACGTTTACGGTCAGGAGGATTGCCTCCGGCGTCGGCGTCGAAAAGACGTTTCCGGTGCACTCGCCCCTCATCGACAAAATCGAAGTTGTGAAGCGCGGTTTTGTACGCAGAGCCAAGCTGAACTACATGAGGCAGAGAACGGGCAAAGCCGCAAGGATCCGGGCTAAAAAGTAACGGGAACCAGCAGGAGAATCGACAGGTTCTCCTGTTTCATTTAACAGGGAGGACACCATGGAGCACATCAACTGGTATCCGGGCCACATGAAGAAAACGGAAGAGCAGATTACGCAGTACCTGAAACTCGTCGATGTCGTCTGTGAACTTCTCGATGCACGGATTCCAAACTCGAGCCGAAATCCGAATATTCTCGGACGCACGCAGGCAAAGCCGAGAGTCATCGTGCTCAACAAGCAGGATCTGGCCGACCCGGAAGTGACAAAGCAGTGGAGAGAGGAATTTCTAAAGGAGGCTGACCATGTTCTTTCCCTCAACGCGCAGAGCGGAACCGGCGTAAAGAGTCTTCGAGCGACACTCGAACATCTGCGCGACGTAAGAAACCGGGAATCGGCAAGGAAACGGCCGCTCAGGCTGATGATTGTCGGCGTTCCCAACGTGGGAAAATCATCGCTCATCAACCGGTTGATCGGGAAAAAGGGCACGAGAACGGGCAATAAGCCGGGCGTAACGCGCGGCGTGCAGTGGTTGAATCTGGGGTCCGATATCCAGTTGCTGGATACACCGGGGGTGCTGTGGCCGAAGTTTGATGATCCGAAGACGGGGTTGAACCTGGCGTATTGCGGCGTCATAAAAGACGAGGTTCTCGATTTACAGCAGCTGGCGCTTTCGCTGTGCGAATTGTTGATGATTCACTATCCCCGGAATCTGATCGATCGGTATCGTCTGTCGGGTCCGGAGGAAGGATCCGGAGCGCCGCTTGAAGTGCTCGAAGAGATTGCAAGGAACCGGGGCCATGTGATTGCCGGAGGCCGCTTTGACTACGAGCGCACGGCGCGCATGCTTCTCGACGACTTTCGCCAGGGCCGGCTGGGTCGTATTACGCTGGAATTTCCGGAAGGCTTCTGAGTTTTGGGGGAACTGCCTAGGACTGACGCTGCGACAGGTCGAGCAGTTCCCGTGCGCTGTCCCGGCCTTTCTGCGTGACTTCGGTTCCGCTGAGGAGGCGTGCGATCTCTTCGATGCGTTCGCTTTCGTTCAGGGGAACGACCGTCGTGTGCGTGCTTCGCTCATCGCTTGTCTTGACGATTCGACAGTGCTGTTCGCCAAAGGCCGCAATCTGCGGCAGGTGCGTAATGCAGACAATCTGGCGGTTTTCGCTGATCTGACGCAGTTTTCGGCCGACGACGCCGGCGGCTGCGCCGCTGATACCGGTGTCGATTTCGTCGAAGATCATCGTCGGTATCCGGTCGAGGTCGCCGATGATGCGCTTGATAGCCAGCATGATTCTGGACAGTTCGCCGCCGCTTGCGATGCTCGCAAGCGGCTTTGGTTTTTCACCCTTGTTGGCGCTGATGAGAAACTCCACCCGATCGGCTCCGGTGGGGGAGTATGCGCACTCTTCGATGCGGGTCTCAAAGACGGCATCGTTAAAGTGAAGTTCGTTCAGCTCGCGCATAATCGCGGTCGAAAGCTCGGTCGCATAGCGTTTCCGCAGCTCGTGCAGGCGTGCAGACGCCGCCTTGAGCTGTTCGAAGTTCAGATCCTTTTCTCTGTTCAGCCTCTCCATATCTCCGCTGTCGTTTTCGATGACCGAAAGTTCCTGTTCGGCCTTTTCTGCATGTGCAAACACTCCTTCGAGCGTGCCGCCATACTTGCGCTTTAGCTTTTCGAGCACGTCCATGCGCGCAATTTTATCCTCGAGCTCCCGGGGAGAAAAGTCGATGGTATCGGTGTAGTTTCTCACGTCTCTCGCTACATCTTCCAGCGTGTAGTACGCATCGCCCAGCGACTGTGCGAGCCGCTGCAGGTCCGGCGAGAAGGATTCAACGGATCGCAGGCCGGTGAGCGCGCCACCGACGACGGACAGAGCGCTTGTTTCCTGGGCGGACAGCGCTTCGTGCGAGGAGGTAAGCGCATCGATGATCCTCTCGCTGTTTTGCATCAAATGGATCTCATGTTCGAGCGCTTCGTCTTCTCCCGGTGCAATCGCGGCGCTTTGGATTTCGTTCAACTCATAGCAGAGCAGGTCCTTTTGTCGCGCGGATTCCGACGCGCGGCTTTCGAGACGTTCGAGCGCAGCGGCGTTTTTCGCATATCCATTGTAAAAATCGGTCGCCATGTTCCGAACCGGTCCGATTTCCTGCCTGCCGTACAAGTCCAGCAGTTCGATGTGGTTGTTCGCATCGAGCAGGGACTGGTGGTCGTACTGGCCGTGTATATCGGCGAGCATCCGGCCTGCGCGGCTGAGTGCAGACAGCGGAACGACGGTACCGTTGATGCGGCATAAGTTCCGGCCGACCGCATTGATCTCGCGGTGCAGAATCAGCGTTTCGTCGCCGTCGATGGCAAGCTCAGCGAGCAGATCGTCCATCGACGCGTCCACTGAATCCGCCACGACGGTGACTGTGGCCTTGTCGCATCCGGTGCGGACGTAGTCTGTGTCAGCCCGGCTGCCGAGCGCCATGCTGACCGCCTCGATCACGATGGATTTACCGGCACCGGTTTCTCCGGTCAGGATGTTGAGGCCGGGTTTGAGTTCCATGTCGAGCTCCCGGATGATGGCAAAGTTCTGTATATGTATGTGGGTGATCATGGAAGTCTCCTACTTGATGATGGACTCAAAGGCCGCCACGACGCGCGCGACGTGTTCTTTCCGGTCGACGATGACAACCAGCGTATTGTCGCCGGCCAGCGTGCCGACAATCTCCGGGTAGTCGGACGTATCGATGGCTTCGCCGGCCGCGTTGGCGCAGCCGCTCAGCGTTTTGATCACGATGAGATTCTCTGCCGAATCGATGTGCAGTACCGTTTCGCGCAGTATTTTCTTAAAGCGGTCTTCGAGCGGCGATCCGGTTCTGACGGGAAGCGTATAGATATTTTTCCCTGCCTTCGAAGTCGTTTTCGCCAGCCGAAGGTCGTTGATGTCGCGGGATACCGTCGCCTGGGTGACGGCGAATCCGGCCTGTTGCAGCAGGTCGACCAGCAGTTGCTGTGTATCGACATCGTGAGATTGTATAATCTCCAGAATCTTTTGATGCCTTGCATGTCGCATCGCATCCTCCTTTGTTTTGGATGTTCCGGTTAACCGTGCATATCGCTTGTATACATACGCTGATTATACCACATTTCTAAATAATGACAGTTCCTTTTTAGGACAAACAGCGGCATTTATGGTAGAATTATGAGACGTTATCGCCGTTGAAGTAATAGAAAAGGCAGGTAGCATGCGAATCATCGGCATCGACCCGGGATATGCGATCATGGGGTACGGCATCGTGGATCAGAACGGCAATCAGTTTCGACCCGTCGCGTACGGCTGCATCACAACCGATAAAGACCAGGCCATGCCGGACCGCCTCAAGAGACTGTACGAAGGACTCACGGAAATCATCGCAGACTATCAGCCGGAAGAGGCGAGTGTGGAGCAGCTTTTCTTCAATACGAATGTGACGACTGCGATACAGGTCGGTCAGGCGCGGGGTGTTGCCATACTGGCCTGCGCCAATTCGGGGCTGCCGGTTTTCGAGTATACGCCGCTGCAGATTAAGACCAGCCTGACCGGCTACGGGCGCGCACAGAAAGAACAGATGCAGTCGATGACTAAAATGCTGCTCGGGCTCGAAAGCGTACCCAGACCGGACGACGCCGCAGATGCGCTGGCGGCTGCCCTCTGCCACGGATATGCCGGACCGGCCAGGAAGCGCTACCATCTGCTTAAATAGGAGAAACTATGTTCAACTACATCAAAGGGCGCGTAGCCGAACTGCAACCGGGGGCTGTTGTGCTGGAGAATGGGGGCATCGGGTTCGAAATCCGGGTGCCGGATAATTCTGTCGTCTATATGGCCTCGCCCGGCGAAGAGCTGCGGTTGTACATCGCGATGATCGTCCGCGAGGATGAAGTAAATCTCTACGGATTTCCCGAAAAGAATGCGCTTGCGGCTTTTCGCAGGCTCATGACCGTCGGCGGTGTGGGCGCAAAAGCGGCGCTGTCGGTTCTGTCGGTTCTCTCTGTTGCCGAGTTGCATCAGGCGATCGCGTTCGAAGATATCGCTGCGCTGACGCGAGCAAATGGCGTAGGGAAAAAGACGGCGCAGCGCATCGTTTTAGAACTGAAGGATAAAATCGATGCGCTCGAGGGCGTCATCAGTCTGCCGGAAATCGATGCCGCCTCCGGAAATGCGCGCGAGGAGGCCGTCAATGCGCTCATGTCGCTTGGCTACACTAAGACCGAAGCGATGACGGCGATGACAGGCATTACGGAGCCGGGCCTGTCGGTCGAAGAGTACATCAAACGGGCTCTCACACAAAGGTAGTCAGGTGAATGCGATCCATGGATAAACACGAACGATTTGTCGGTCTCGACGCTCTCCCGGAAGAAGAGCTGATGGAGCGGACGCTGAGGCCCAAACGGTTTACAGAATACGTCGGTCAACGTTCCGTGACCGATAATCTTAAAATCTATATAGAAGCTTCTAAAATCCGGAGTGAGCCGTTGGATCACGTTCTTTTCTACGGTCCTCCGGGCCTGGGAAAAACAACGCTTGCCGGCATCATCGCAAACGAGATGGGGATGGATTTGCGCATTACGTCCGGCCCGGCCATCGAACGCGCCGGAGACCTGGCAGCGATTCTGAGCAATCTCGCGGAAGGCGAAGTGCTGTTTATCGACGAGATTCACCGCCTAAACCGGAGCGTCGAAGAGATTTTGTACGCTGCGATGGAGGATTTTGCGCTGGATATCGTTACGGGAAAGGGACCGGCCGCTCATTCGATCCGGCTTCATCTGCCCCGGTTTACACTGATTGGAGCAACAACGCGTGCCGGCAGTTTATCGGCGCCGCTCCGGGACCGGTTCGGAGTCATCTGCAAATTCGAGCTTTACACCCCGGACGAACTGTCCGTCATCCTGCACCGGTCGGCGGATATCCTGAACGTCGAGATCGACGGAGATTCGACCCACGAGCTTGCTATCCGCTCGCGCGGAACTCCGCGGGTTGCCAACCGCTTGTTAAAACGGGTTCGCGATTTCTGTCAGGTCAAAGGAAGCGGTCACATCGATATGGATATTACACAGTCCACCCTTGAGGCGCTGGCCATCGACCGCCTGGGGCTGGAGGATCTCGATCGCACCATTCTGCGGCTCATCATCGAGAATTTCGGAGGAGGGCCTGTGGGAATCGACACCATCGCTGCTTCCGTCGGCGAAGAGCGCATTACGATCGAAGACGTGTACGAGCCATATCTGATGCAGGCAGGCCTTCTGCACCGCACGCAAAAGGGACGTATGGTCTCGCAGGACGCATACAGACACCTGGGGCTTGCGGTTCCTGAAGAGGAGCAGTTACGATTATGATTTATTCAACGATAAAACAGCGGACCCGGCTGCGGGCCGTTTTTGCACTTGCGTTGGCCGCCGTTGTTTGCGCTGCAGGCGCCTACGCTGCAAACGACAACAAAACGGCACCGTATGTGCGCATAGGGCTTTTATACGGCTCATCCGCCGTCGATGAGGTCCGCATCGAATCGGAACATGGATTCTTTCTGATGCAGGAAAACTCCGGCGATCTGGAGTTCATCCGTTCTCTGGAGGCGTACCACACGCTCTTCGTCACCAGAAACAACCGCCGCATCGAAGTGCGCGACGAAGACGGGGTCGTGCTGAGCGATGACTTTGCAACCGACAGCGTGCTCGTGAGCGCAGCGGAAGACGCCGAAGACCGCATCCTTTCGATCGGCAGCGCCGATTACAGGGACGGTGTTTGCTTTGCACGCGACGCGTCGGGAGGTATGACTGTCATCAACTATGTAGGGCTGGAACACTACCTGTACGGGGTTTTGAGCCGCGAAATGTCGCCGTCGTATCCGCTCGAAGCGCTGAAGGCGCAAGCGGTCGCTGCGAGGAGCTTTGCGATCGGAACGCTCGGACGGCACGCCGGGCTCGGTTTTGATCTGTGCAACAAGACGTGCTGTCAGGTGTATTCGGGCGTGGATGCGGAATACGAGAGCACGACGCAGGCCTGCATCGAAACCGAAGGATATGTGTTGGCGTACGACGGCGAACTGGCGGTCGGATACTATCATGCGTCGAGCGGAGGTTATACGCAAAACTCGGAGGATGTATGGGTTTCGGCCGTCCCGTATCTGCGCGCTGTCAAAGATGAGTTTGCACCGCTTGGCCCCTGGCATACGCAACTCACGTTTGAAGAGCTGAAGCGGAGGCTAGAGTCATCGTCCTACGATCCCGGAACGATCCGTTCGGTGCAGATCGAGCAGCGGCTGGAAAATGATTCGGTTGCGCAGCTTCGCATCGAAGGTTCGCGCAACACGATTGTGCTCGCCAAGGAGAAAGTCAGGACTGTCCTCGGTGCCGATGTCATTCGTACCGTACGGTTTTCCATGGGTGCTTCGCCGTCGCCGGCGCTGGACATCGAAGCAGGCGGAGCGGGTATCAGCCTGCACAGCAGTCTCGGGAGGGCGACCGCCAGCGGTACGCTGAGCGTCGTCGCAGCAGCAGCAGAACCGGTGCAGATTTCTTCGCACCATCTTTCGATCTGGGACGGCAAGGTTCTCGCGAGCGCTCCGGAGGCTTCGGGGACCGGCATCCGGTTTTCGGAAGAATCGGTTACGGGAGGCACGGTTTACTTCCAGGGACTCGGCCACGGACACGGCGTCGGCATGCCTCAGACAAGCGCCCGCGAAATGGCGCGAAGCGGTTATGGATACCGCGACATTCTGACGTATTATTACATGGGAATCGATATCGTGCAGGCGGATCGGCTGTCAGGGGACCTGCGATGAACGTCAGCGATTTTGACTATGTGCTGCCGGACGAACTGATCGCACAGCGTCCGACGGAAAAGAGAGACGAGTCCAGACTGCTCGTCGTGCACAGAGAAAACCACCGCATCGAACACCGTCGCTTTCGCGACATACTCGAGTATCTGGTGCCCGGTGACTGCCTCGTGCTCAACGACTCGAAGGTGATACCGGCTCGCCTGTACGGACGGAAAGAAGGGAGCGGTGCCGCAATCGAGTTTCTGCTGTCCAGGCGAATGGAAGGCGACGTGTGGGAAACGCTGATTCGCCCGGGAAAACGGATGCGCGAAGGTGACCGGGTCCTGTTCGGAGACGAGACGGAGCTGATCGCGACTGTGCGATCCGGCGGTAGCGAAGGGACGCGTGTCGTCGAGTTCGAGTATGCAGGCGACTTTATGCAACACCTCGACGTCCTCGGATGCATGCCCCTGCCGCCGTACATCGCTCGCAAAACGACGCCGCAGGATGCGTTGCGCTACCAGACGGTCTACTGCGCACACGATGGATCGGTGGCCGCACCGACGGCCGGATTGCACTTTACACCGGAGCTATTGGCCGCAGTGCGCGAAAAAGGGATTCGGACCGCCATGGTGACGCTGCACGTCGGCCTGGGCACATTCCGGCCGGTCAAGTGCGAACAGGTCGAGCAGCATGTGATGCATTTCGAAGAGTACGTCGTCTCGCAGGAGGCTGCCTGCACGGTCAACGAAACAAAACAGGCGGGAGGACGCATCATCGCTGTGGGTACGACCGCGTGCCGTACGCTGGAAAGCGCATCGAACGAAGCGGGAACCGTAGTCCCCGGAAGCGGACGCACCGGTATTTTTATCTATCCGGGCTATCGTTTCAAGACGGTCGATGCGCTCTTGACGAACTTTCATCTGCCGAAATCAACGCTTCTGATGCTGGTGAGCGCTCTGTACGACCGGGAAAAAATGCTGGATGCGTACCGAACCGCAGTGCTGGAACGCTACCGGTTCTTTTCGTACGGAGATGCGATGCTCATTCTATAGGAGAAACATGAAACACGCTGTTACATTTCAATTGCATAAAACCGATACCCGCACGAAAGCGAGGCGGGGCACGCTTTTTACGCCGCACGGCCGCATCGAAACGCCGGTGTTTATGCCGGTCGGCACGCAGGCGACCGTCAAAGCCATCAAGACCGATGCGGTGCGCCATCTAGGTGCAGAAGGCGCGCACATTCTGCTTGCGAACACCTATCATCTGTATCTCCGTCCCGGGCACGAAATTATACGGGAGGCCGGCGGCCTGCATGCGTTTATGAACTGGGACGGCGCGATTCTGACCGACAGCGGAGGCTTCCAGGTGTTCAGCCTCGGGGACCTTCGCAAAATTACAGAAGAGGGCGTCGCATTCCGCTCGCACATCGACGGGTCTGCGCACATGTTTACGCCCGAAAAAAGCATCGAAGTACAGCAGGCGCTCGGTGCCGATATCATCATGGCTTTTGATGAGTGTGCTCCCTATCCGGCCGATCGCTCCTACGTAGAGCAGTCGCTGCAGCGGACGACGAGATGGTTGCAGCGCTGCAAGCAGCATCACCGAAACGAGGATCGGCAGTCGCTGTTTGGAATTATGCAGGGTGGAATGTACAGCGATCTGAGGCGCCAGAGCGCAGAGCAGATTGTGGAACTGGATCTGCCCGGCTACGCCATCGGCGGACTGTCCGTCGGCGAACCGAAGCCGTTGATGTACGAGGTGCTCGATGCGTGCGTCGATTACCTGCCTGCCGAAAAGCCACGCTATCTGATGGGCGTCGGAAGCCCCGACTGCCTGTTCGAAGGCGTTGAGCGCGGCATCGACCTGTTCGATTGCGTGCTTCCGACCCGCATCGCCCGCAACGGCACAGCGTTTACATCGCGCGGGCGCGTGTCGGTTAAAAATGCGAAATATGCCAGGGATTTTGGGCCTCTTGATCCGAACTGCGACTGCGATACATGTCGGAACTACAGTCTGGCCTATTTGCGCCATCTGTACAAAGCCGACGAAATACTCTCATCGATGCTGCTTACCGAGCACAACCTGTATTTTCTGGTACATACGATGGAACAGATCCGCAAATCGATCGAAGAAGACCGGTTTTTGGAATATAAAAAGACCTTTCTTGAGGGTGGAGGAGGGTGCGAATGATACGAACGACTCCCTGGCAGGGTCAGGAATCCGCCTGTCGCCACTCCGACCGGTGCGGCGGATGTCTCTATCAGGGGATTCCCTACGAAGAGCAGTTGGAAAACAAGCGACGGGATGTGGAAACTGAGCTTGTGAAGTCCGGCTTAAACCCTGCGCTTGCACAGTCTGTAGAACCGTCTCCCGCGCTGTACAGCTACCGAAACAAGATGGAGTATACGTTCGGCAACGAGTACAGGGATGCACCTCTTTCGCTCGGCCTTCACAGGCGCAAAAGTTTTATGAGCATCGTGCACACCGACGAGTGCCGGATCGTCCCGCCCGAGTTTAACGATATCTTGCGTGCGACGCATGCGCTTTGCGTCGATGCAGGTTATGAGTTCTATCATAAAAAACGTCATGAAGGTCTGCTGCGAACCCTCGTCGTCCGCAAAGGGGTGCGCACCGGCGAGCTGCTGGTCAACATCGTCACCACGTCTCAGGGCGACTTCGATGCGGGTGCCTTTTGCCGGACGATGCTAGAGCTGCCTTTTGCCGATCGGTTCGCAGGCATTCTACACACGGTGAACGACGGGGTGGCCGACGCCGTTCGCTGCGATGCACTGCACGTACTCTACGGGCGCGATTACTATGTTGAACAGCTGATGGGTCTGGAGTTCAATGTCGGAGCGTTTTCTTTCTTTCAGACGAACGTCGAAGCTGTCGAACGCATGTTCAATCGGGCAATCTCCTCCATATCGTCGCTGGACGGCAAAACCGTATGGGACCTATATTCAGGAACCGGCACGCTGGCCATGGCGCTCGCGCAGAGCGCCCGTCAGTCGATCGGCGTAGAAATATCCGAAGAATCCGTCGAAATGGCGCGGCAGAGTGCGGCGCGCAACGGGCTTGTCAACTGTTCGTTCATCGCCGGTGACGTGCTCCGCGTGCTCGACAGCCTGGAAGCGAAGCCGGACATCATCGTCGTCGATCCGCCCAGGGCCGGCATCCACCCGAAGGCGCTGAAGAAAATCGTGTCGGTCGGCGTGCCGGAGATTTTATACATCTCCTGCAACCCCAAGACGATGATCCGCGATTTGGCACAGGCGGTGGAAGCAGGATATCGTCTCGCGTCTTTTCAGATGTTCGACAACTTTGCGTTTACAAAGCACATCGAAGCGGTGTCGCTGCTCAGCCGGGATGGCTAAAACCCCGGTTGATCGGCCCGCTTTGTCCGGAAAAGTCGCTTTTTGAACCAATGTAGTGTATAATCCATGCAAAGATTGCTGTCTGCGGGCAGCGGCTCGTTGCGGTACGTGTGCAAAGAGATGCGTTGGAGGCGTCATGGAATCCAATCGACTTAAAATCAGGCCGTCGGTGTTCGAAGACTGTAAACTGTTTGCGGAATGGGAGACGCTCCCTTCTGTGCGCAGCAGCTTTACGATGAACGACGACTGGAACTACAATAAGATTGCCCCGCAGTTTGTGCTTCACGACCAGGACAGGACGCGACTGCAGATGACCATCCTGCTTAAGGAAACCGGTGAGCCTATCGGGCGCATACAGATCAGCCGCATCGATCCGGAGTACGATTCGCTGGACATTACAAGAATTTACATCGCCGAAGACCGTCACAGACGACAGGGTCTGGGAGAGGAAGCGATGCGTCTCATCCTGGAGTACTGCTTTATTCAGTTGCACAAGGAGAGGGTTACGCTGGACTTCCTCGAAGGAAACACCCCTGCTGAGCAACTGTATAGCAAGCTCGGCTTCAGAAAAGAAGGCGTCGCCCGAAACGGCGGCAAGAAGAACGGCATGTACGTAAACTTGCACATGATGTCACTTCTGCGGATCGAATATTACAGTCTGTTTCGGGGGGAGGAACTGTAAGCGTATCAGGAGAGCCACCATGCGAGACAACACGGATTACAACGTCCATCTCTTCCACGAAGGCACCGAACGCAGGGCCTATGAGTTTATGGGAGCTCACCCGGGCTCAAAGGATGGCATGCACGGATGTGCGTTCCGCGTGTGGACGCCTCATGCCGAACGCGTCTATGTGCAGGGCGACTTCAACGGCTGGACCCGCAGAGATCCCATGGAGAAATTGAGTCGACAGGGCCTGTGGGAAGCGTTTGTGCCGGATGTGCAGCTGTACGACTCCTATAAGTACGAAATCGTCACTGACCAGGGTGAGGCATTTCTCAAAGCCGATCCGTTTGCGTTTCATGCAGCGACCAGGCCCGGCACGGATTCAAAAGTCGTCGATCTGAACGGATACGACTGGCGCGACGAATCCTGGCACCGCGATACGTTGCACGACCGCCCCGTAAGCATTTACGAAGTTCATGCAGGTTCCTGGCGTCGCTATGCAGACGGCCATTTTTTTGATTACAGGAAACTCGCCGACGAGCTGATTCCCTACGTAGTAGACATGGGTTTTACTCACATCGAACTGATGCCTCTGTCGGAGTACCCCTACGACGCATCCTGGGGTTATCAGGTGACGGGATTTTATGCGGCGACGTCCAGATACGGTAAGCCGGAAGATCTGATGTATTTGATCGACTGCGCGCATGCAGCGGGACTGGGCGTTCTGCTCGACTGGGTACCGGGTCACTTTCCCAAAGACACGCATGGCCTGGCGCTCTTCGACGGTAAACCGTGCTACGAGTACAGCGGCAGCACGAAGCGTGAGCACAAAGGGTGGGGCACGCTGGTTTTCGACTGGGGACGAACCGAGGTGCAGAGCTTTTTAATCTCCAACGCGCTGTTTTGGATCGATAAGTATCACATCGATGGCCTGCGCGTGGATGCAGTCGCTTCGATGTTGTATCTGGACTACGATCGCGAAGAACACGAGTGGGAACCCAACAGCTTCGGAGGAAGAGAAAACCTGGAGGCGGTGGCCTTTTTGCGCAAGCTCAACGAAAGTGTACAGAGCGAATATCCCGGGTTTATGATGATCGCCGAAGAATCGACGGCCTGGCCCATGGTGACGCTGCCGCCGCAGGTCGGAGGCCTTGGGTTCAATTATAAGTGGAATATGGGCTTTATGAACGACACACTGCAATATATAAAGACCGATTCTTATTTTAAACAGCACGTGCACGGTAAAATGACGTTCTCCATGGAGTATGCGTTTACAGAAAACTATATTCTGCCTCTTTCGCACGACGAGGTCGTACACATGAAGGGGTCGCTGATTTCCAAGATGCCGGGGACGTACGAGGAGAAGTTTGCGAACCTGAAGGCTTATCTCGGTTATATGTGGACGCATCCGGGGAAGAAACTGCTGTTTATGGGTGGCGAGTTCGCCCAGTTTCGGGAATGGCGCTTCGATGGAGAGCTCGACTGGAACCTGCTGGAGTTTCCCATGCACAGGACATTTCAGACGTACGTAAAGGACTTGAATGCGTTTTACAGGTCTAACGAAGCCCTGTGGGCGATCGAGAACGACTGGGCGGGCTTTGAATGGCTCAAGGCTGACGATCGAGGCAACAATGTGCTCGTTTACGAGCGAAAAGATGCCGGCGGCTGCGGGTTGATCTGCGTGGCTCACTTCTCCCCGGAAGAGCGCGACGGTTATCGAATCGGCTTATCGAAGCACAGGGAGTACGAGGTTGTTTTTTGTTCGGATGACGCCCGTTACGGAGGGCTGGATGTAAAACCGGATGTCCGCGTGCAGCGGCTGAGTACGGACGGTCAACCGTATACGCTGACGCTGACGGTGCCGCCGCTTGCATTTATAGTGCTGGCCGAACGCGAAGCAGGCAAGCGCTGTGAAGGAGGAACGACATGAGTTTCATCAAGAAGAAAGCCATGGTAGCCATGCTGCTTGCCGGCGGGCAGGGCAGCCGGCTGGGTGTGCTCACAAAGGATGTCGCTAAACCGGCTGTGCCTTTTGGGGGCAAGTACCGCATCATCGATTTCCCTCTGTCCAACTGCATCAACTCCGATATCGACACGATCGGCGTGTTGACGCAGTACCAGCCGATGGAGCTCAACGCCTACATCGGCAACGGTCAACCCTGGGATCTGGACAGAATGTACGGCGGAGCGAGAATTCTGCCTCCTTACGTGCGCGGCAAGGAGGGTGAGTGGTACAAGGGTACGGCAAATGCCATCTATCAAAACATACCGTTTATCGAACAGTATTCTCCGAATTATGTGATCGTCCTGTCGGGCGACCACATCTATAAGATGAATTACCGGTGGATGCTGGACCATCATCAGCAGAAGGAAGCCGACTGCACCATCGCCGTCATCGAAGTACCCTTGCAGGAAGCGAGCCGGTTCGGCGTTATGAACACGGACGCCAACCTGCGCATCACCGAGTTCGAAGAAAAGCCGCCGAAGCCCAAAAGCAATCTCGCTTCGATGGGCGTGTATATTTTCAACTGGCCGACGCTCAAGGAGTATCTGATCCGGGACGAAGCCGACGAGTATTCCTCGAAAGACTTCGGTAAGGACGTGATTCCGGCGATGCTTGCCGACCACAAGAGGATGTACGCGTACAAGTATCTCGGTTACTGGAAGGATGTCGGGACGATCGAGTCGCTGTGGGAGTCCAACATGGATCTCCTGAAGGAAAACATCTCGCTGGAGCTGTACGATCCGAGGTGGAAGATCTATGCCAGGAATGCCAACCTGCCTCCGCAGTACATCGGAAGAGAGGCAACGCTTAAGAACGTCCACGTTTCGGAAGGTTGCTTTATCGAAGGAACGGTCGAAAATTCGATCATTTTCCCAAAAGTGACGATTCACAGGGGTGCCGTTGTGCGCAATTCCGTCGTCATGTCGTCGACGACCGTAGAGGAAGGGGCCGAAGTCCATTATTCCATCGTCGCCGAAGGCGTCAACATCGGGCGCAATGCCTGCGTCGGAGGTCCCTCCGAACCGGTGGACCATCCGCGCATATCGGTCGTCGCAGACCACATACGGATTGGGAACGAAGCCCGCATCGAAGCTGGAACCGTCGTCGACAGGGACCGATAGGAGGGTGCTATGAGCTGCATGGGTTTGATTTATTCATATTCGGAGCGCGAAAACTTGAGAGAGCTCACCGATATCCGGTCGCTCGCAGCGCTTCCGATCGGAGGCAAGTATAGAATTATCGATTTTGTGCTTTCGAACTTTGTAAATTCGGAGATCTACGAGGTCTCGGTCATCGCCCGGACGAACTATCACTCCCTGATCGAACACCTCGCCTCCGGTGCCGAGTGGGATATGTCCCGAAAGAGAGGCGGACTCCGGGTCCTGACGCCTTTCGCAAACAAAGAAGCCATGGAAAGTCCTCACGTCTACCGCGGAACCATCGACGCCATCGCCAACCACCTGCAGTCCATCCGGCAGTCCATGTCCGAGTACGTGATCCTGACCGGATCGAGAATTTTGTACTCTATGGATTACGGCGATCTGATCCGCCAGCACCGGGAAACCGGCGCAGACATCACGGTGGCTTATACGGATAACCTCAACGGAACAAACCGCGTGCCTCAGGGGTCACCCATCGTCCAGCTCGACGAGTCGAAGCGAATCGGCCGGGTCCGCATCGTCGAGGAAGAGCAGGCCAATGTGCGCGGGAACTGGGGAATCGGTGCATGCGCCATCCGCAGGACGCTGCTGGAGTCGCTCGTCGCAGACGCCATGTCGCATCAGCGATACGATCTCTATACGGACATATTGCAAAGGCTGTCGCCGACGCTAAAAATGTACGGGTATAAGTATTCGGGCCACCTGCTGGAAATCAGCACGATCGCCGGATACATGGAAGCGAACAAAGCGATGCTCGATCCGGAATTTTCGGAGAAGATTTTCCAGAAAACTGTGTACACCAAAGTCAAGGACAGCGTACCGGCCCGCTACGGTCCGGACTGTTACGTTGAGAATTCGATTATTTCTGACGGATGCCAGATCATGGGCACCGTGATCAATTCCGTCGTCTCCAGAGGTGTGCAGGTGGACCGCGGTGCCGTCGTTAAAGACAGCATCGTGATGCAGGATACCGAAATTATGGATCTGGCCACAGTCGAGCATGCGATTTTAGACAAAGACGTCATCGTACGGGATGGAAGAGAAGTGATCGGCCATCCGGCTTATCCGATCGTACTTCCGAAGATGTCGATCGTATAGGCGCAGGCAGAGAGGATTTTATGTTGCACATACTGTACATTGCAACGGAGTGCGCCCCTTTTGCAAAGAGCGGCGGGCTGGGTGACGTACTTGGCTCCCTTCCGCAGGCGATTGCAAAGGAGGGTATGCAGGTTTCCGTTCTGCTTCCGCTGTACGGTCAGATCAGCGAGTCGTTCAAAAACCGGATGGAGTTTGTCGATTCAATCGTCGTAACGCTGTCGTGGAGGAAACAGTACGCTGGTCTGTTCCGGCTTCAGGAGGACGGTGTAACATATTATTTTGTAGATAATCGCTACTATTTTGAACGCGACGGATTGTACGGATCCTACGATGACGGCGAGCGTTTCGCCTTCTTTTCGAAAGCGGCGCTCGAACTGCTTCCTCATCTGGATTCTTTCCCGGATATCCTGCACTGCAACGACTGGCAGACGGCGCTGGTGCCGGTGTACCTCAAGACGCTTTTTGCCGGGAGCAGGCAGTATAAAAGCCTGCGAACAGTCTTCACCATCCACAATATCGAATATCAGGGCAAGTACGACCATGCCATGTTCGGAGATGTTCTGGGACTGTCTGAGCAGCACCGAAGCCTCGTGGACCTGTACGGACATATAAATTACATGAAAGGAGCCGTCGTCTGCTGCGACGCGCTGACAACCGTAAGCCCTACGTATGCCAGAGAAATTCGCTATCCGTTTTTCGGGCAGGGCATGGAATCGATCCTCAGAGAGAACGAGTACAAATTGCGGGGTATTCTCAACGGCATCGATAACGAGCTGTACGATCCTGCGACAGATTCGCATCTCGCAGCTAACTACGAAGCCGGATCGGCCGGGGAGAAACGCAGAAACAAACGGGCTCTTGCAGAGGAAACAGGGCTTGTACACCAGCCGAAGACACCGATGATCGGCATGGTGACCCGACTTGTGCGCCACAAAGGCCTCGATCTGGTCGAAGGTGTGTTCGAGGAGCTGATGCACCTGGACCTTACGCTCGTGATGCTCGGGACCGGCGACGCGGCCTACGAATCGTGGTTCCGGAACAAAGCACGACAGCACGCAGGCCGATTTGCCTTTATCTCCGCTTTTTCTGCGAGGCTGGCGAGCCGCATTTACGCGGGGGCGGACTTCTTCCTCATGCCGTCGGTCAGCGAACCCTGCGGCTTGTCTCAGATGATCGCCCTTCGCTACGGTACGATTCCCATCGTTCGCAAGACAGGAGGCCTGTCGGACTCGATCCGGCCGTTCTCATCTGCCGATGAAAGTGGAAACGGTTTTACATTCGAAACGATCAACGCGCACGACATGCTCGATGCTGTGCAGCGCGGTCTGGATGTGTTTCGCCAGGCAAAGCTCTGGAAAAAACTGATGGCCAATGCGTTTGAAAGCGATTTTAGCTGGACGAGATCTGCCGGCGAATACACAGGGCTTTACGAAAGCCTCGCTATAACAAACACCGACAAAAAGGGGTAAGCATGAAAACTACGAACAACATCGTCACACTGCGCACGGCCGCAGAGATTCAGCAGGCAATCCGCAATCACCTGCAGCGTCACTTCGGACGCGGTGCGGATACGGCCACGCGCAGGCAAATGTACATTGCGACTTGTACGGCGCTCCGGGATATCATGACAGAGCAGTGGATGGCTCATCACTGCGACGAGCCGGGTCACGAGGAAAAGGAAGTCATCTATCTGTCCATGGAGTTTTTGCCCGGGACATCGCTTCGGAATAATCTGTTCAACACAGGCCTGACTGATTTATTTCAGGAAGCAGTCAAAGAATTCGGATTTGACCTGGAGCAACTGGAAGAAATCGAACCGGACGCCGGTCTGGGTAACGGGGGACTTGGAAGGCTCGCTTCGTGCTTTCTCGATGCGCTCGCAACACAGAGGATTTTCGGGCACGGCATGTCGATTTGCTACGAATACGGCATCTTTAAGCAGAAGATTCACAACGGCAGACAAGAGGAGCTGCCGGATGACTGGTTGAACCTGGGCGATGTCTGGCTCGTCCATAAAGACGAGGAAGCTGAGGAAGTGCATTTCGGGGGACAGCTCGAAGAAGTGTGGGGGGCAGACGGTAAGTTGAGAATCGTCCACACGGGTTATACGACGGTCATCGCTCTCCCGAGAGATATGCTAATCAGCGGCTACCGCAGCCCGCTGCTCAACACGCTGCGCCTGTGGTCCTCCACATCGCCCATCACCATCGATATGAAGTTGTTTGCGGAAGGGAAATACATCCAGTCCATGGAGGAAAAGCACATGGCGGAAGTGATTTCCAAGATCCTGTACCCGGAAGATGCCCACAGGGAAGGGAAGCTTCTGCGCTTAAAGCAGCAGTACTTTTTTATATCCGCTTCCATGCAATACCTCGTCAAGAAGCACTACAGGCAGTACGGGACGCTGGACAACTTTGAGGACAAGCTGGCCATTCACATCAACGATACGCATCCGACACTCGCCATTCCCGAATTGATCCGCATTTTCGTCGACGATTTCGACATGGACTGGGACGTGGCGTGGGACAAGGTGCGCGCCTGCATTTCGTACACGAATCACACCGTGATGCCCGAAGCGCTCGAGCGTTGGCCGGAGGAGCTGTTTCGAGAAACGCTGCCGAGGATCCACTCGCTCATCCTGGAGATCAACCGGAGACAGAACATCCGGCTGGCGGATGCGTTCCAGGGCGAGGAGGAGCTCCGCAACGACATGGCCATCCTGTCGCAGGGCGAAGTGCGCATGGCCAATCTCTGCGTAGAAGCGGCGCACACGGTCAACGGTGTATCGGAGCTGCACAGCTCGATCATCCGCGATCAGCTGTTTGCGGGATTCGCACGGGAAAAACCGGAAAAGTTTACGGGCGTTACGAACGGTATCGCCTACCGCAGGTGGCTGGCTCAGGCTAATCCGGATCTGTGCGACTTGCTCGACGAGCTGATCGGTGAAGGATACCGCTGCGACGCTTCGCTCCTGGAAGGTCTGAGAGCGCATGCTGACGACGAAGCCGTGTTGCGTCGACTGCAGGCCATAAAAAGAGAGAACAAGCAACGGCTGGCAGCTTATGTACAAGAGAAAAACGGTGTTGCGCTGGACTGCGACTCCATCTTCGACGTGCAGGTGAAGAGGCTGCACGAATACAAGCGTCAGCTGTTAAATCTGATTCATATTCTGCACCTGTACGATCGCATTAAGAACGACCCGCATGCGGATATTTATCCCAGAACGTTTTTCTTTGCAGCCAAATCCGCAGCGGGCTATCATATGGCAAAGGAGATTATCCGTCTGGCAAATGCGATTTCAGCCATGCTCGAAAAGGATCCGGCCGTGCGAGATCGACTTCGAGTCGTCTTCTTAGAAAATTACTCCGTCTCCCTTTCTGAACGGATTATGCCGGCATCCGAAGTGTCTGAACAGATTTCGCTCGCCGGAAAAGAAGCGTCCGGAACCGGCAACATGAAGCTGATGATCAACGGAGCGCTTACCCTCGGAACGCTCGACGGAGCCAATGTGGAAATCCGCAGGCAGGTCGGGGACGACAATATGTTTTTATTCGGCATGACCGCCGAGGAAGTCGATGCGCTTACGGAAAGCGGCCTGTACGATTCGTGGGATCTGAGGCATCGTGATGCTGACTTATCTTCCATAATGCGTATGCTGTCCGGCCGAATCGACGGATCACGCTTTTCCGATGTGTTCCATTCGTTGACGGCGAGTGGGAACGGAAGTGCTGATACATACTACGTACTCAGAGATTTTGCATCCTACCGCGACGCTCAGCTGCGGGTCGAGCATGCGTATCGCGATCCGATCCGCTGGAACCGCATGTCGCTGCACAATATCGCAGGTGCAGGGTTCTTTGCGGCCGACCGGGCAATCTGCGAATATGCAGACCGCATCTGGCGTGTACTACCGCTCGAGCAGGGAGCTTTCAATGATTCTATATGATCCGTTACAGCCGGCGCACAAATCGCCGTCCGGTGCGGTGACCGTGCTTCAATCGGTTTCCTTTAACGTCGACCTGCTGCGCGACTACGAATCATTTTATCCGATCGTTCTGTCGGTTCGCAAAGAGGACGGTCCGTGGTGCGACTATGCGTGCATCGAACAGGAGCGAAGCGTTCACGGCATGAAGCGCATCGGCACAGTGTGGGAAGCGCCCGAACCCGGCATCTACTTCTATAAATTTCAAGCGCTGCGCGCGGACGGATCCGTGGCGGATGCAAGTTCTGTATATCAGCAAACAGTTTACAAAAAACAATTCACGACGCCCAATTGGTTGCGCGGCGCGCTCATGTACCAGATTTTTCCCGACCGCTATCGAAGGTCTGGAAAGACGCCCGTGCCACTGCAAAACAAGCGCTGGGTGCTCCGGGACGACTGGGGTGGAGATCCGGTAGCCGGTCCGGATGAACAAGGGATCGTTCAGAACAACGACTTCTTCGGGGGCGACCTGAAGGGCATAGAAGAAAGTCTGCCATATCTGGAAGAACTCGGAGTGAGCGTCATCTATCTCAATCCCATTTTTCAAGCGTTTTCCAACCATCGGTACGATACGGCCGACTACATGAAAATTGACCCTCTGCTGGGCACGAACGAAGACTTTGAAAAGCTATGCCTGTGCGCAAGGCAGCGAGGTATCCGCATCGTGTTAGACGGCGTCTTTAACCATACGGGCAGCCATAGCCGCTATTTTAATAAAGACGGTGCTTTCGATGATACGGGGGCCTACGAAAGCAGAGAGTCTCCCTACTACGACTGGTACACGTTTCACTCCTGGCCGGACGAATACGCGAGTTGGTGGGGCATCGACACGCTTCCGAGCCTGAACGAAAGTCATCCGGATGTGCTGGATTTTTTTATACGCGATGCCGACTCGGTGATCGCACACTGGCTGCGCCTGGGTGCCGCGGGGTTTCGTCTCGATGTAGCGGACGAGTTGCCGGATGTTTTTCTCGATGCGCTCAGAGCGCGCGTCAAGTCGATCGACCCGGATGCCTGCATCATCGGTGAAGTCTGGGAGGATGCGTCGAATAAAATCTCATACGGACAGCGGAGGCGCTACCTGATCGGCGATCAGCTCGATACGGTCATGAATTATCCTTTCAAAGACGGCATCATCGGATTTCTGAACGGCAGGATCAGCGGTTCAGAACTGGCATGGCGGATCCGGACGCTGCAGCAGCACTATCCTAAGCCGGCGTTTGAGACGCTGATGAATATTCTCGGAACGCACGATACGCCGCGCATCCGAACGGTTCTCGAAGAAGGTTCGACCGAAGAGGAGTGCAGGGATAAGTTATTCTGCGCACAGATGATCTGGGCGATGCTGCCGGGGACGGCCTGTCTGTATTACGGCGATGAGATCGGAATGAAAGGCGGACGGGATCCCATGAACCGCCGGTGTTTCGAACCGGATCGGGCGGATCGGCTCATTGCCGACCACGTTAAACGCCTGCTGGCATTTCGCAAGTCCGTTGCAGGACTCGGCCGGATGGATCTGACAAGCGTACACGGTGACGAAGATACGCTCTATTTTAATCGTGAAGGGGATGACGGCGAATTGTTCGTCGCCGTTCACAGAGGGAGCGGCTGCTGGGAAAAGGTCATTGGAAACACAGCTGAGCGCATGATTGTAAGCGGTTGTGCCAGTATAAAGAAAGAGAAGCTCGCACTGCAGGGGTATGCTTCGGCAGCGTTATACTTTCGAAAGATATGAATCCCTGGAAAAACAGGTGCATGCAAACGACAGTGCGACGGTACGCAGCAGATACTGCGCATCAGTCCGGTCGCCCCGCGCAGGAAACCCGCTGCCGGTATACACCGCTTCCACCGCCTGCTCAACGGTGTCGCAAAAGCGATCGTACGAAGTTCCCGGTGTATTGACTTCCAGAGCCAGGTGAATCAGCTTTGCGATGTCCTGCATGCTGTAGACGGTTTTCAATATGCAGATTGCAAACAGAGATGCGACCGCCAGGCGGTCGTATTTTTTGTTGACAGGGGCGGCGATGACGCCTTGCTTCACGTAGTTATTAACCATCGTCTTCGTCATCAGCGGTTTATCATCGGTGTAAAAGGATTCTTCGAGCCAGAGCGCAAGAAGAGACAGGACCTGTTCGATGTACAGGTCGATGTCCGGCAGTTCCTCCCAGCGCGGAAGCTGCACGCTGCGCGCAGGCGTTGATGTGAGTTGAGCAGGTTGCTTTTCCATGACCGAATCGTAACACAAACCTCAGAAGCGGTCAACGATTGACACTGCACCGGCCTCCTGTTAATATAGTTTCGTTCACCAGATAACATTGTATTCAAAACAACATGAATGAAATTCAGGAGGCAGTATATGAACGATGGTTCCAGGCTTTATCCGGCGGTAGAATACGACGACATACGTCAGCTGATGGAGGCAGCCTTCCTCGAACATGCAGACAGAACGGCTTTTATTCTAAAGCGAAAGACAGCTGCAGGAATCGAATACGAGTCGATTTCCTACGAACGGTTCGGATCTGACATCCGCGCATTGGCAACGGCCTTGATCCAGAGAGGGTATGCGGGAAAAAGAATTGCGATGATCGGTAAAAACAGCTACCCGTGGATTGCAGGTTTTTTTGCGGGTTTGCTGGGTGGACTCATTGTCGTACCTTTAGACCGTGGCCTTCCTCAGGAGGAAATCGTATCGTGTCTGCGCCGCAGCAGGACTGATATTGTGCTCTACGATGCAGAGCACAGCGAACAGATCGAAGCCATCCGGCAGCACGGCGATCTGAATGTAAATCTGTACATCCCCATGGAGCGCTGCGGCGAGGCTACCGCTTTCCAGGACCTCGTGGAGGAAGGCATGCTGCTTCGTTCGCAACCGTCCGAATCATGCGAAGCCTACGACCGGCTGCACATCGATCCCGACATCATGAGCCTCATCCTGTTTACGTCCGGTACGACATCCGCTTCGAAAGCGGTGATGCTCTCCCAGCGGAACATCGCTTCGAACATCTACGCGCTCACGCAGTGCGAAGCAATTTACCCGACCGACGTCAACCTGGCGTTCCTGCCGTTTCATCATACGTTCAGCTCCACCGGCATCACATTCATCCTGACGCGCGGCGCGACGAACGTGTTCTGCGATGGCCTTAAGTATATCGCACAAAACTTAAAGGAATATAAAGTTTCCGTATTCATCTGTGTTCCGCTCATTCTTGAGGCGATGTATAAGAAAATATTTCTGGAAGCTAAAAAGCAGGGAAAAGATGCACTTCTTTGCCGCATGCTCAAGATTTCTTCTGCATTGAACCGGGCAGGCATCGATATCAGGCGAAAACTGTTCCGGTCGGTGATCGATCAGCTTGGAGGACATCTGCGATTTGCAATCAGCGGCGCTGCCGCCATCTCTCCGGAAGTTGCAAAAGGATTTAACGATTTGGGGATTCTCACCGTACAGGGGTACGGACTGACGGAGACGTCGCCGGTGCTCACGGCGGAAAATGCAAAGAATATCCGAACCGGGTCTGTCGGCATACCCATGAGCAATGTCGAAATCGAAATACGAGATCCGGACGAACACGGAGTCGGCGAAGTCGTCGCGCGCGGACCGAATGTGATGCTCGGCTACTACGAAGATCCGGGCGAGACCGATAAGGTGTTGCGGGACGGCTGGTTTTACACCGGGGACCTGGGCTACATCGACCGCGACGGATTCCTGTTCTTAAGCGGTCGTAAAAAAAATGTCATCGTCCAGAAAAGCGGGAAGAATGTATTTCCGGAAGAAATCGAACTTCTGCTGAACCGTCTCGATTATCTGGATGAATCTATGGTGTTCGGCTGGGAGAAGGGTGACGATCTGGTCGTGAGCGCAAAGCTTGTGTACGACGAGGCGACCGTGTTGGATCTCCTGCCTCAATATAAAGGGTCCGACGGCCTGGACGTGGAGCGATTCCGGACACACGTACAAAAGGACATCGACGACATCAATGCATCGCTTCCCGTACACAAACAGATTAGGAGGCTCATACTGGGCGATGAGCCGACCGTCAAAACGACGACGGCTAAAATTAAACGCCACGAGGAGATTAAAAAAATCGGAGCGTTTCGGGAATAACAGACGAATTAAGAATCGTTAAGACAAACAAAAGGACGGCTTATGAGGCCGTCCTTGTCTGTGTCGCATCTACAGCAGCTAAATGACCCGGGTGACTTTTCCGGAACGGATGCACCGAGTGCACACGCTCTTGCGTCTCACGGTTCCGCCTTCGTTGACTTTGACTGGTTGGATATTGGCATTCCACTTTCTTCTCGTATGCCTGTTGGAGTGGGAAACGTTGTTGCCCGATGCGGGGCCCTTTCCACAAATATCACATTTTCTGGCCAACTCCTGCACCTCCTTCCGTAATCGACTGCTCTTGATATCTCAAAAAGGAGGCTCCTGCCTTCTTTCGATTTCAAACAAAAGTAAGTATAGCACGAACATTCTCGTTTGTGCAAGTTTATTTAGCGATATTTTAAATGTGTGGTAAAATAGTGCAAACGAAGCCGCGTTGTCGAATAGCAGAGGTGTTTTATGTTGCACAGGGAAGTCAATCGGTACGGTGCTATCAGCATCGATCGTGCGGTCGTGGACGGCTGGATCGATCAGGTATTCGCCGCCCATCGCGATAAGGTGTGGCTGGCTCATTACCGGGGAACTGTTTCCGATGTGATGATTCGCATCGGAAACATCGATGCGCTGGCCGAAAGCGATGTGCTCTTTACAGAAAAAGGCTTGTTCGTGCGGCTGTACATCGTGCTCCGGTTTGGATGCAGCATACGGGAGGTTACAACCGATCTCATGGACGGGCTGGCCGATTATCTGACGAACTATCTGGAGCTCCCAATCGACAACATCGAAGTGATCGTGACGGGCATGCTTTCAAAAAACATTGCAAAAAGACACGTAAAAAAAGATTACCGCTCGCTTCTCAACAGCCGGGCAGGTTTGCGATGACCCAGTCGTACGATCTTGATCAAAGCGTTTCGGTGCTCAGGGGTGTGGGGCCGAAAAAGACGGAAGCGCTGGCGCGGCTTGGAATCGAACAGCTGCGCGATTTGCTGTATCACTTTCCCAGGGAATACAGGGATCTGAGATCGGTTTTGCTCATAAACGATCTTCCGGACGGCCAAAAGGGACTCGTCTGTGCCCGGGTTGTGCTTATTCTGCCCGGCAGAGGATACGGCCGCAACAAGACGATGCGGTTGCTTGTAGAAGATGCTACCGGACAGATGGAAGTGGTGTTTTTCCGCAGCGGCTTTCTGGAACGTGCTTTTTCTGTCGGTGAAACGTGGTACTTTTACGGCCCGGTTCAAGTGAAGGATGGGCGCGTACGCATGATGCATCCGGAATTCACCAGGGCTGATGGCTATGAACCGCGCGGCATCGAACCCGTTTATCCGCTCACGAAAGGTCTTTCACAGAGGGAACTGCGCAACTGGATACGCGCACTTATGGCAGACGTCGGCAATCTGGAGGAGACGCTGCCGGCGCCGCTGCTCGAAGAGAAAAAAATCTGCAGCCTCGCGTATGCGCTGCGGCACATGCACTTTCCCTCCGATGAAACCGCTTACCGGCTCGCCCGGTTCCGGCTGATCTACGAAGAGCTGCTGACGCTGCAGGCTGCGCTTTTCATGTCGAGAAGCCGCTTTGGCGAGGGGCGAAAGGGGATTGCATTTTCTCCCTCGATATCGATGCAGCCCTTCCTGGAGGCATTGCCTTATGCGCCGACCGGTGCGCAGAGGCGCGTACTCGGCGAAGTGTCGGGCGACATGGAATCCGACCGGTCGATGAACCGCCTCGTACAGGGGGACGTCGGATCCGGAAAAACACTGATTGCGCAGGCTGCCATCTTTAAGGCCGTTTCCTCCGGCTATCAGGCGGCTATGATGGCACCGACGGAACTGCTGGCACGCCAGCACTTCGAAACGCTGAAACGCGATCTCGGCCCTATGGGGATTGAGATTGCGCTGCTGACGGGGTCGGTGAGCGGAAAAGCAAAGGCTGAGGTTCTAGAGGGTTTGAAAAGCGGACGCATCTCCGTCGCCGTCGGGACGCATGCTATCCTGTCGGCCGGTGTGGAGTTTGTGCATTTAGGACTGGTAATCACCGACGAGCAGCACCGGTTCGGGGTTAACCAGCGGCTGATGCTCACGGAAAAAGGAGAAAATCCCGATGTCCTGGTCATGACGGCCACGCCGATCCCGCGGACGCTTGCCGTCGTGCTTTACGGGGATTTGGACATCTCGCTTATCGACGAAATGCCCCCGGGCAGGCAGCCCGTTTATACGGAGCGTTTCGGAGAAGGTGATCGGGAACGCGCCTATCGGCTCCTTGCGGACGAACTGTATGCAGGACACCAGGCTTACGTCGTTGCGCCTCTCATCGAAGATTCCGATGTGCTCGACAGCCGTTCGGCAGAATCGCTGTACCGGGAAATTTCGGGCCGGTTTCCAGATTATAAGTCCGCACTTCTTCACGGTCAGGTACCGCCGAAGGAAAAAGAAGCCGTGATGGAGCAATTTTATGCAGGAGAAATCCGCATCCTGGTATCGACGGTTGTGATCGAAGTCGGTATCGATGTGCCAAATGCGACCGTGATGCTCATCGAAGGCGCGGAGCGGTTCGGACTGGCCCAGCTCCATCAGCTCCGGGGCCGGGTCGGGCGCGGACGTGCGCGTTCGTACTGCCTGATCATCACGGATGTTACAAGCGGCATCGCAGACGAGCGGGCCGATGTGTTCTGCAGGACGAGCGACGGATTTGTGATAGCGGAAAAAGATCTCGAACTTCGCGGGCCGGGCGAAGTGTTCGGCTTCCGCCAGCACGGACTTCCCGAACTCGTTTTGGCCGATCCTCTCCGCCACGCCCGGTTGTTTCAGGAAAGCCGGGACGATGCCCGACGTCTGCTGGAACGAGATCCGTCGCTGAAGTCGCCCGAAAACCGCGCGTTCGGGCAACGCGTCCGGACGCTGTTTGAGCGCATGGAGCACGTCGTTTTGTAGATTTACCGGGCTCGCTTGAAACCGCAGCATCTCCGTGCTAAAATATCGTATCAGAAAGGTCGGTAAACATGCGCATCATTGCTGGTACATGCAAAGGCAGAAAGCTCCGCGTGCCGAAAGACGATCGGGTGCGACCTACACCGGATCGCATCAAAGAAGCGATTTTCAGCATGCTGCTTCCTTATATCGATGGAGAAACCATCGTAGCGGACGTATTTGCAGGCACGGGGAATATGGGGTTGGAGGCCTTGAGCCGGGGAGCCGGCAAGGCCTATTTTTCGGATGTTTCTGCCGAAAATATAGCCTTGATCAAACAGAACATCGCGCTGTGCGGAGTCGGAAGTCAGAGCATCGTCATCAAAGGGGATTTTAGATACATCCTTGCGCGTCTGCACGAAGCGCCGGATATTTTTTTCCTGGATCCTCCGTACGACGATGGCCTGATGGAAGATGCGCTGAACGCCATCGAACAGATGCCGGAGCTGACCGATGGCGCTTTGGTCGTGTGCGAGCATCGGTATAAGCAGGTGCTGCCCGAATCGATTGGACGTCTTCACCTATGGAAAAAGAAGAAGTACGGTACGACGGCCGTCAGCGTGTACCGTCAGGAGGAGAGAGGGTAGATCAGTGAGAAAAGCTCTGTATGCAGGTTCTTTTGATCCGATTACCACCGGGCATGTGGATGTGATCAACCGCGCTTCGAGACTGTGCGATATCCTGGTCGTCGGCGTCATCCACAACCCGTCAAAGCAGGCGGTGTTCGACGATGCTGAGCGCATCGAGATGATTCGCAGATCTACGGAGCACATTCCAAACATCCGCATCGACTGCTTTAGCGGTCTGCTGGCGGATTATGTGCTGAAGCACGACATCACGGTTGTAATTCGCGGACTGCGGGCAACGATGGACTTTGAATACGAAATACAGATGGCGCAGATGAATGCCCGTCTGTACAACGATCAGGCAGAGACGATTTTTCTGATGACAAATCCGGAACATTCGTTTATCAGCTCGAGTTTAATGCGCGAAGTGTTTGCTCTCGGAGGCGATATTTCGGGTCTCGTGCCTGAACCTGTGCTGCAAGCAATGAAAAACAAGCGTTTCGAAGCGAAAGGGGAATGATATGAAAGTATTGGAATTGCTGGACGAACTGGACGAAATTATCGAAGTAGCCTCGCCCGTACCGATGTTTAAAAAAGTGGTGGTGGATCCGGCGGAAATTCAGGAGATCGTCAAGGAAATCAGGCTGGAGCTGCCCGACGAGATCCAGCAGGCCCAGTGGGTAAAAAACGAACGCTCGCGCATACTCGAAGAAGCAAAAGCTGAGTACGAATCGCTTCTCAACGAGGCGATGAAGAAAGCTGAAGCGCTCGTAGAGACCGACGAGATTACGGTAAAAGCCAAAGCGAGAGCGGAAGAGATTATCCGGGTTGCAAGCGAACACTCATCGATCATGAAGATGAGCATCCTGGATTATACCGACAGCATGCTTTACAACCTTCAGGAAAAGATGGACCAGATGTATGCACTGTACTTTACTGATATGTACAACGACCTTCAGATGACCTTCGACAAAGTCAACGAAAACATCGCGACAAGCCGCAACGAAGTCAAAGATCAGATCTATAAAGCGCAAGTGGAAAAGAACGAATAGGGTTCCGGCCGGTGCGGATGTACCGGCTGTTTTTTATGGAGAGCACATGAGAGTCACAGGGATTATCGCTGAATTCAATCCGTTCCACAACGGACACCGGTACCTGATCGATCGCGTGCGGTCAGAACTTTGCCCAGACTGCATTGTAGTTGTGATGAGTGGAAATTTTGTCCAGCGCGGCGAACCGGCATTGTGGGGCAAGTGGACGCGCGCCGCATGTGCCGTTCAAAACGGGGTCGACCTTGTGCTGGAACTGCCGGTCTGTTTTGCGCTCAACAGCGGAGAGTCATTCGCCCGGGGCGGCATCGCCATTTTAAAAGGGCTCGGCGCAACAACGCATCTGGCTTTCGGAAGCGAAAGCGGCGAGCTGGCTGCTCTCGAAAGAGCAGCGGAATCCCTGGCGACCGAATCCGAAGAATTTACCGGTCACCTGCAAGATGCACTTGCGACAGGTATGTCCTATCCTGCAGCGTACGAGCAGGCGGCGCGCCGTCATCCGGATCTGGACTGCGGCATTGTGGAGGCGCTGCTCGGTGGACCGAATGACATTCTGGCACTCGAATACATCAAGCAGGCGTACCTTCAGGATGCGGAGTTTGCGTTCTATCCCGTTCGAAGAGTAGGAGCGCGCCACGATGCACCTGGCACAGGAATGCTGACATCGGCGTCGTCCATCCGGCAGCGCATACTCGACGGGCAACCGTTTTCGGACTGGAGCTCCTCCGTCCCGAAGGCGAGCGCTGCTGTTTTAAAAGACAGCGTCTGCCTCGACCAGGAGGCTATGGGTCGCTACGCAACCATCGTTCGCTACGCTGCCGTTACCAAAAGTGCTGAGGAAATTAAGCAGCTGATTTCCGTGAGCGAAGGCCTGGAAAATCGAATAAAAGCAGCGGCCACGAGAGCGACTTCTCTCGAAGAACTCATCGCTTTAGTCAAAACGAAACGATATACGCATGCCCGGATATCCCGCATTTTTGCGCAACTCGCCCTCTGTCTCGACCGACTGTCGTTCGAACGTATCGAGTCAGAGCAGGCATACTATGCGCGCGTACTCGCCCTGAACCGGCGAGGGGCGCAGCTTCTTAGAGATGTGCAGGAAAGTTCTGCTCGCATACCGGTCTATGCAAATCTGAAGCAGGCCGCCGATGCACCGGAGGCGATCGTCAGCTCTCTCTCGTGGGACTGTGTTGCGTCCGACCTCTACAGCATCCTCGCCGGAAGAAGCGTTTACGAGGGTTCGGATTATGTGATGACGCCCCGTTTCATCGATCGCTGACGTGCAGCAGAAAATCTTTGCACTAAACATCAATCAGGAGTATAATTATTTTTGTATGTGGCATTATAAATAGCAACAAGTAAGGAGAGGTAAGAATGAAAATACTGGTGATCAACTGCGGAAGTTCTTCCCTGAAGTATCAGGTGCTCGAGATGGAGACCGAAACGCTTTTGTGTAAGGGTTTCGTCGAAAGGATCGGTCTGGACGGCTCGGTGCTTAAACACGAGAAAGCGGACATGGAACCGGTCGTTCTCCAGGCTCCCATGAACGATCACAAAGAAGCTATCGCGCATGTGATGGATGCCGTCGTGGATCCTGAACACGGTGTAGCGTCCAGCATGAAGGAAATCGGCGCTGTCGGACACCGCGTCGTGCACGCCGGCGAAAAGTACGCCTGGAGCGTCCTGCTCACCGACGATGTCATCCATGCGCTCGAAGACTGCGTCAGCCTCGCACCGCTGCACAATCCTCCGAACCTGCTCGGGATCGCTGCCTGCCGGGAACTGATGCCTACGACGCCGATGGTGGGCGTTTTCGATACGGCCTTCCACCAGTCCATGCCCGAAGAGTATTACATCTACGCCATTCCTTACGAATACTATACGAAATACGGAGTTCGCCGGTACGGATTCCACGGCACGAGTCACCGCTACGTCTCGGAGCGAGCTGCGGCGATGCTGGGCAAAGAGATCGCCGACACGAAGGTCATCACATGCCATCTCGGCAACGGGGCGTCCATTACAGCGATCGACGGGGGAAAAGTGCTGGATACTTCCATGGGCTTTACACCGCTCGAAGGGCTGGTCATGGGCACGCGATGCGGGGATATCGATCCAGCGATCATTGATTTTATCTCTCAGAAAGAAGATCTGACGATCCGCGAAGTCAACGACATTTTGAATAAAAAATCCGGCGTGCTCGGCATATCAGGAGTCAGCAGCGACTTTCGAGACATCGAAGCGGCTGCAGCGAAAGGAAACGCGCGGGCGGCGCTGGCGCTCAAGGTCTATGCGAATAAAGTCAAATTCTATATCGGCGGTTACATGGCTGAGCTGAACGGAGCCGACGCGATCGTATTCACAGCCGGCCTCGGCGAAAACGGGGTCCTGATGCGCAATATGATCTGCAAAGATCTGACCAACCTCGGCATCCTGCTGTCGCCGGAGCGCAACGAAATTCGGGGCCGGGAAGCGGTGCTCAGCGCGGATGACAGCCCTGTCAGCATCCTGCTGATACCGACAAACGAAGAGCTGATGATCGCCAAGGATACCTATAAAATCGTTAGCGAATAGTGCTTGACAATCGTACACATGTTCACTATACTAAAATAGTTACTATCGGAAAAGGAGGTGTAAACATGGCAGTACCAAAACGAAAAACATCAAAAGCGAAGTCGCGTTCCAGAAAATCTGCGAATATGGCGAAATCTGCACCTGCTTTATCTGTGTGCTCACAGTGTCGCGAACCTAAAATTCCACACAGAGTGTGCCCCAACTGCAATTACTACGACGGCAAACCTGTAATTGCGGAAGATTAGCCGATAGACTGGACTTTCAGTGGCAAATAAGAAAACAAGCGGATCCGATGCGGAGCCGCTTTTGTTTTTGGCCCCCGAAAAGGCGGGGTCCGGGAATGTGGTGCCGGCGATCGGGGTCGAACCGATACGGTGTTGCCACCACTGGATTTTGAATCCAGCACGTCTGCCTATTCCATCACGCCGGCGGAACAGGGACATGGTATCACAACGAAAATTCGAAATCAAGATAATACTTTCCTTTTCGAAACGCATACGGTATAATCAAACAGTCAGGGAAACGAGGAGGATGCAATGAACGAGTTTTATTTACAAATCATCATGCTTGTACTTCTGTTCGCGGTCATGTACTTTATACTGATCCGCCCGCAGAAGAAACGCGAAAAAGAAGTAAATGCCATGCGGGACAGCCTGAAAGTCGGCGATGACGTTGTGACGATCGGAGGGATCTACGGAAAGGTCGTCCGGGTGCGCGAAGATCGCTTTACCATACAGGTCGGTGCCGAAAAAGTGCGGCTCGAAGTCGCGAAGTGGTCCGTGTCGCAGAAAGTGGACAAGGACGGTAAGTCGTCCAAGGTGGTAGTGCCCGAAGCGCAGGACGACGAAGTGCCTGAGGCTCCGTTAAGACCGACGCCCAAAACGATTAAAAAAATCGGCGCCGCAGACAAGAACGACAGCGACGAACAATAGCATCTGATTCAAGGCATGTGCGTCCGCACGTGCCTTCTTTTTTTTATAAGCGAACGGTGCTCAATGTCGGTACAACACTTGAAGAAATAGCAAAAAAGTGGTAAACTAATATATTGTAATTTGCTTGAATTTACATACTCGCAAATCGGAGAGGGCGGTGCGCAGTTTGATTAAAAGGATTCTTGCAGTCGCGTTGATCGTCATCACAGTGACCGGCAGCATATTCAGCATAAAAGGACTTGGTGACCGCGAAGGGATCGCGGGTCGCATGCGCCTCGGTCTGGATATGGTCGGAGGCGTATCGGTACTCATGGAAGCTCAGACGGATTTAACAGGCAGCGAGCTAACCGCAATGATGGAGCAGGTCCGGGCCGTCATGGATAACCGCGTCAACGAATTCGGACTTTCGGAACCTGTTATTACGCTGGAAGGAGCGGCGCGTATCCGCGTTGACCTGCCCGGCGCACAAAATGCCGCCGCTGCGATCGAGATGATCGGTCAAACGGCTCAGCTCTCGTTTCGAACGGCGGACGGAGAAGTCGTCGTCACCGGCAGCAACGTCAGAAACGCAAGTTCGCAACCGTACAGCGGGTACGAATCGCAGCTCATCGGCACTTATACGGTTGCCATGGAGTTCGATTCAGAGGGAGCCGCTTCGTTCGAGGCGGCTACGCGCGCGATACTGGCCGGAAAGATTCACTCCAGCGATGAGCGCTATCAAGCGAATCAAATTTTGATTTATCTTGACGATCGCGTCATTTCGGAGCCGTCTGTCAAGACTGTAATCACAGGTACGAAGAGCGAGATCACCGGCCGGTTCGACGCGGAAGAAGCGGCCGCACTGGCAGCTCTGATTCGGGGCGGATCGCTCCCTGTGCCGCTCCTGGAGATTCAAACGGAAGTCATCGGCCCGACGCTCGGGCTCGATGCTGCTCGTTCGAGCGTCATCGCCGGCGCGGCCGGCATCGCTCTGATTTTAATACTGATGCTCGCCGCCTATCGGATGATGGGACTCGTGGCCGATGTTTGTCTGATCCTGTATGTGTTGATCGTGCTGTGGGCGATGATCGGTCTGAAAGCCGTACTAACGCTTCCCGGGATTGCCGGTCTCATCCTGTCGGTCGGTATGGCCGTCGACAGCAACGTGCTCATATTTTCGCGTATCCGGGAAGAACTCGCACACGGGAAGAGCGTGCGCGTCGCCGTGCAGTCGGGTTATAAGCGGGCGATGTCGACCATCATCGACTCTCAAGTGACAACCGTGATTGCTGCTGTGCTTCTGTATCAGTTCGGCACGGGGTCCGTGCGCGGCTTTGCCACGACGCTGTTGATCGGCATCATCGCCAGCCTGTTTACAGCGGTTGCCGCATCTCAGGTGCTGCTGGAGCTTCTGGCAGAGAGCCGGCTGACCGGCCGTACAAAGGCATTCGGACACGCAGGAACGGGCGGAGCGCAGACAAAGAAAAGCTTCGGCTGGATTGAACACCGCCGGTACTTTTACGCGTTTTCGGTATTGCTCATCGCAGTCGGCCTCATCGTCGGCGGTATCAGGGGCTTCAATAAAGGAATTGACTTTACCGGTGGCACCATGATGCAGTTAAATATCGGCAGGGAGATAAGCGTTTCCCAGGCAGAGAATGTGTTGAGCGGCTATGGCATCGATGCCGACATACAGCATGCCGGTGCCGAAAACGAAAAAATCATCATTAAGACAACCCGGGTGCTGGATAGCGCGGAACGAGAGGCTCTCGCCGACCATTTGAGACAGTCGATCGCGCCTGGTACAGACGCAGCGACGTTCGTCGAACAGGAAGGTCTCATCGGGCCGGCGGTGGGAGCTCAGTTGAAGACAAATGCGATCAAGTCGATTCTGTTTGCATCGCTTGCGATGCTTGCCTATATCGCCGTGCGATTCGAATGGAAGTTCGGCATCGCTGCAATTCTGGCGCTGCTACACGACGCTCTGATGCTCTGGGCTTTTTACGGATTGTTCCACATACAGCTCAACAGCCCGTTTATTGCAGGCTTGCTGATCGTAATTGGATATTCCATCAACGATACGATTGTCATATTCGATCGCATTCGGGAAAATTTAGTCTATATGAAGAAGAGCAAACTGGAGGAGCTGATCGACACCAGCATTACGCAGTCACTCGGACGTTCGATGATGACCTCGCTGACGACAGCGCTTGCGATCTTGCCCCTCGTGCTCCTCAGCGGCAGCGCCGTGCGGGCGTTCGCACTGCCCTTGATCGCGGGCGTTGCTTTTGGGACAATATCGTCGATTACGATTGCATCCGGCTTGTATTTCACGATTTATTCGCTTGTTCACAAGCCAAAATACAGGAAGATCTGATCTCGACGCAGGAAGGGATATGGAAGAATTCATCCGCAGTTTGCTGGCCTTGAATCCAAACTACGATACAGAGTTTCTAAAGAGCGCGTATCGCAAGGCGGAACAGCTGCACGAAAACCAGTTGAGACGCTCCGGAGAACCCTACATCATTCATCCGGTCGCAGTCGCTAAGATCCTGGCGGAGCTCGGCATGGATGACCGGACGCTGGCCGCGGGTCTGCTTCACGATGCGATTGAAGACACGGATTATTCGCTTGCCGACCTGGAAGAAGAATTCGGACCGCAGGTGGCTCTGCTCGTCGACGGAGTTACGAAGCTCGGTTCGCTCGTCTACGAAAGCCGGGAAGATCGCCAGGCTGAAAATATCCGAAAGATGTTTCTGGCCATGTCCAAGGATATCCGGGTGCTGATCATCAAGCTGGCTGACCGCCTGCACAACCTGCGGACGATCAACTACATGAACGAGGAGCAGATTCGGGAAAAGTGCGTCGAAACCCTGGAAATCTACGCGCCGCTGGCAAGCCGGCTGGGCATTTACGCCTTTAAGTTCGAGCTGGAGGACATCGCCTTTAAGAACCTCGAACCGGAAGCGTACGAAAAGCTCGTAGCGGCTGTCGACTCCAGGCAACAAGAGCGGGGACAGGCCATCGAGCGGGTCATCGAACAAATTAAGAGCATGCTCGACGAGTTGCACATCCGGTACGAAATCACCGGCCGTTCCAAACATTACTACAGCATCTACAAGAAGATGGAGTA
>DUTT01000059.1 GCA_012841925.1 Clostridiales bacterium
ACAGTTCAACAAAGCGTACATGCTGCCGGCACTGGAACAAGCGGGCAAAGCGTTTGCAGAGCGAGTGGCTGCGAGTCGCTGATCAGAAGAACTGGGTTCACAAACGGCAGATATGAAACTGTAAAGTTTAAACAAAAAAGGTGCTGAGCACCTTTTTTGTGTTCTTCGGCAATAAAACAGCGATCATTCGATTTGCCGATCTTTTCTTCTGCTTTTAATCAGCTCCCTTTTCCAGCTCTTTGCCTCTATCGGGACTGCTATTAACCTCAGCACCTTCAATCTTTTTAATCCGCTTCTCAAAATCCCGGCGCGGCATGCGGATGTGCGAGCCGCACGTGTCACACGAAGCCCGGATGTCCGCCCCCACCCGCTGCAGCGTAAAAACATCCCCGCCGCAGGGGTGCTTCTTTTTCATCTTTACTTTTTCTCCGACCGAGAGCGGCAAAGGCATGGTTTCTCCGGGCTACAGGATGTTTCTCTTGTATTCGTAATACAGCGCTTCGAGCTCGTTCATGCTCTTGCGCGTCAGGATCTGCAGGTCGGATGCCTTGTCGTAGTCGCAGGCATCGAGCGCGTCTGTAAACTGCGTCATCAGGCTGATGCGTTCCGTCGTATCCTGCACCATCACCTTGCGCATCGAACGGATCTTCTTCCAGCGCACTTCGTCCAGATCCGCGCAGTCGAGCGAGTCGTGCACTTTCGAAAACGAGCGGATCAAGTCGCGCATATCGGGGATAATCCGGGTACGCAGTTCCAGCGTCCACTGCGCCAGCGCCGCCGTGCAGTACGAGTCGACATCGATTTTGTGCATCACGCCGTCTGTATAGAGCAGCTCCACGCTGTCCAACCGCTGTTCCAACTTCTTGAACACCTGCCACACCGTCTCCGGCGCATGGCCGAACAGCCGCTCGCGTTCTTCGTGCGTAAAGTCTGTAAACGTGTTCTTCTCCGTCCGGTACAGCCGGTCCTTCTCCAGATAAAAGTCTTCCTCTCCGTACTCCTTCGAAAGCGACGCCAACAGCTCGGCCGGCGTCTTTTCGTTTTCGATCGCAGCCGTCGCACCGTCGAGCATGGCCATGTACGACGCGGCGAGCACGAGGAACGTGTTGGCTTTTGGATTCGGCGAACGCAGCTCAAAGCGCGCCGCCATGGGATTGTGTTCATCCCGGATCAGTCCCACGAGCACCGTCCGGTTCCTCGATGGGGCCTCGACCGTGTGACCCAGGCTCGTGACGACCGACACCGGCGCTTCGAAGCCGGGCTTTAAACGGTTGAACGCATCGTTGCTGCAGTTGGCCATAGGTGCGACGATGTCGTAGTGCTTCAAAAGACCCATCAAGCATCCGTAGCCGACCGGGCTGAGATAGTCAAGGTGCGTGTCTTTGGCGCCGAGCAGGTTGACGACTCGCCCGTCACGCAGCCTGGCAGAGACGCCGATGTGCGTATGCTTGCCGTTTCCCGCGACGCCTTCGATCGGCTTGGCCATAAACGTAACGTCCAGTCCGTGGTTGCGGAACACATCTTTGACGATGTAGCGGATCTGCTTGTCGTTGTCCGCGGCCTGCATGGGATTCGAATACTTCCAGTCGATCTCCAGCTGCTCCATGATGTGCCCGAATTCGCCGCCGTTCGTCAGCTTCGGCTTGACCCCGCCGACTTCCTTGTGCGCCATCTCCATCTGGAAACCGTAGCGGTTCAGCAGATCGAGCGTGCGCTCGAGCGCCGTGCGCACCGGTCCGACCGTCCGCTTCCAGAACATTTCTTTCAGTTCCTGCGATGCGTGCAGGCTGTCGCGGTCGGCGACGTCATCCGGGGTTTTGACGTAGAACTCCAGCTCCGTGCCCACGGAAAGCTCGATGTCTTCGATGTCGTCGACACCGGAAATCGGAAGGTGCTCGAACACCGCCGGGTGGGCGGCAAGCAGCTTCATCAAGTCCTCTTTGAATGCGTCGATGGCCTTCTGCAGGATGATCCGCGATCCGACCGCGCCGTGTTCGCTGTGCACCAGGTAGGAGGGAATGCGCAACGTACCGATCGGGAGGCCGGTTTCGCTGTGCGTGTTGTTGTAGTTGTAATCCACGTACCAGTGAACGTCGAGGTCCGGCAGGATGTCGACGCGGGCATTGTTGATCTCTGCGATCTTGGGCAGAAAGACGGACGAACCGTCCGTCTGCACGCCGCGCGCGAGGAATCCTTCGATGTCCTGCAGCATATTCTCTATGGGTATTTTTTCGTCCGTATCGTTACCGCTGATGTCCGCGCCCGAAAGAGATACGAACCGGATTTCCGGGTGTGCCAGAAGCTGCCTGCGAATGTCGGCTTCGCTGTGTTCGTTCGCAGGCAGACAGAACAGCATCTGATTCAGTTTGTTCAATTTGCCTCCATTTGCGCCATTTGCGTCAAGTGTTTCTGAAGTTCTTCCATATAGCGCCCGTATTCGTTCCAGTCACCCGCGCGCTGCGCCTGTTGCGCTTTTTCGTACGCTTCGTTTGCCAGGCGTATCAACTCGCTCATGGTTGCCTGCGCATCGCCCGGAAGCTCTGTGCCCGGTGTACCCGGTATACCCGGCGTTCCCGGCTCGGTCTGCCCGGAATCGATTTCGCCTCCGGCTTCGAGGATGGCCGCTGCTTCCTTGCCGGCGAGGACGGGGAATTCTGCCGCAAGCGGCGCCCCGGCACCCGGCCCGAACAGTTCGTCGAGCGCTTCGCCGAGCGTGGGTTTGTACGCCAGCCGTTCGTTATAGTAGACCGCTACGCGCTTGACCTCGGGCAGGCTTGCCGCCGTCGCCTCGAGATAAATCGGCTCGACGTATACGATCGAATCCTCGACCGGAATCACGAACATGTTGCCGCGCGAGTACAGCGACCCCGAGTTATTCCACAGCGCAAACTCTTTGGAAATCTCCGGATCCTGGTTGATCTGGGCCTCGATGTGCGCCGTACCGTAAATGATGCGGTCCTTCGGCAGGCGATACAGGATCAGCTCGCCGTAGTTCGGCACGTCGTTTCGCGCCACGAGCAGGCCTGTCATGTTGTTCTTGCCGTTGGGAGTAAAGGTGATGGAGTTGATGAACTCCGCCTGATCCTCGCCCGGCAGCTTCATGATAAAGTAGCTCGGATACGTGACGATCTCCGACTGTCCGTACGTCTCGTTGGCGATGGCCCAGCGGTCTTCGTTCTGGTAAAACACTTCCACGTTCGTCATGTGGTACTTCTTAAACACGTTCGCCTGGATGTTCAACAGCGCGTTCGGGTAGTGGATGTGCGCCCTCATGTATTCGGGCATTTCGTCGAAATCTTTAAACAGCGTCGGATAGATTTTCTGAAGCGTAAGAACCATGGGATCGTTCGGATCCGCAATGTAGAAACTCGTATCGCCGTTGTACGCGTCGATGACCACTTTGACGGAGTTGCGTATGTAGTTCATATCCGTCTTCGATGTCCACGGCTCGGAGTACGGATAATAGGCACTCATCGTGTAGGCATCGACGATCCAGAAAAGACGGCCGTCCGCAATGACAACGTAGGGATCGTCGTCATACGCCAGGAACGGTGCGATGGTCTGCACCCTCTTCTGAATATTCCGGTAAATCATAATCCGGGAGTCCTTGTTGATGTTTGTCGAAACGAGGATCTTGACACTCCGCTCGCGAATCGCAAACAGGATGCGGTTGATCAGATTGAGCTTGATGCCTGCGTCACCCTCGTAGAAATTGTACATGTTGGCTTCGCCGCTCGGGTAGTCGAACTCCGCCTCGTCGGTCCCGACGATCACGTAGTCATCCCTGGACTCGCCGAAATAAATCTCCGGCCGCTCGATGGAGACTTCCGGTATGCCGGACACCGGCGGGATGCTGTGGATGAGCATATCGGGCTGCCCGCTGTTGGTGACTTTGTCGACCCTCGACAGCGTCACTCCGTAGCCGTGCGTGTATTTTAAGTGACGAATCAGCCACTGATCCTCGATCTTTGCCTTGTCGATTTCGCGTGAAGAGAGGAACACCTGCGTGTATTCTCCGTTGACATAGTACCGGTCGACGTCCACATCCTCGAACGTATAGTACGAGCGGATGGACTGCGTCTGATTGTAAAACCGCTCGGCCGGCTCGAAGTCGTTGATCCGGATGTTGGAAAACGTCTCCATGTTCTTGAGCACGTCGAGCTTTGTAAGCGAGTTATCCGCTGCGAAGTCTTTGACGCGGATGTTTTCCAGTCCGTAGGCCAGGCGGGTGTATTCGATGTTGTTCTGCAGGTACTCGCGTTCCTTGGTGATTTCGTCCGTCGACACGACGAGGCTCTGCACTACGCCCGCGATGCCCGATCCGCCCAGCGACAGGATGACCATGATCGCAGGAATCGCGATGGCGATTTTAATGCTCCGCTTCCGAAGCCCCACGGCAAACAGGATGGCGCCTGCGGCAGACAGAATCATGAGCACGCGGTAAATCATCAGCGTCACGTTGATGTCCGTGTACCCGGCGCCGTACACGACACCCGTCTGACTGTACATCAGGTCAAACTGACTCAGAAATGCGTTGATGCCCACCAGGGCAAAGAGCAGCACGCCGAGCACCGTCAGCTGGGCGCTGGCCACCGTCAGGATAATCCGGCCGACCTGGCTGCCCTCGGGCGCTTTCCGGATGACTTTTTTGCTTTGCTTCCGAAACACCTTCTTTACGTGCTTGCCGAACGGTCCGAATCGGCCGTCGGGCTCGTCTTCGAACATTTCTTCTTCGGGTTCAAAGGACTCAAAACCCTCTTCGGCCTCCCCGGCCTCCTGCACTTTGACGGCAGGGCGCGCAAAGCTTACGAGCATTACGTAGAACAGGAACGTGAGGCCCAAAAGCGTCACAACCAGATTCAGCCCCATGCTGTTGAGACCGTTGAACAGTTCGAGTTTAAACATGTAAAACCCGAGGTCACGCCCGAAGATCGGATCCGCGAGATTGAAATCCGTCGCATGCATAAACTGAAGCATCTGAAACCACAGCGCCGGAACGGCGATGATCGTGAGGATGGCTCCCAGCACGCACGAGAAGATGACGATCATCGAGCGTATGTTTTTATGCGCCTCTTCGTCCGGCAGATCCATTTCCGCTCTTTTGAGGAAGTTGCGCTTGAGGATCGACAGGTAGATGTAGGCAATGACGACGAGAATGACAAACATCGGCACACCCAGCATCAGCTTGGTGCCGATTTCCTTGAAGAACACCGCCGTGTATCCCATCTCGCTGAACCACAGGTAGTCCGTCGCAAAATCCGATAGTTTATAGAAAGCGGCGACTGCCAGGATGATCAGGAGTAACACAAGCCTGACACTGCCCCCTTTTCGTTTTTTGTTCATGCACCCTTTCTCCTTGCTATTCTGAAATAGGCGTGTAATCGACGATCTTTATCTCTCCGGCGACATCCTGCAGACGGTAGACCCAGGCATACGCGTGCTTGCTCGTCTTGCCGCTCTCCTCCAATTCGATCTGCTCGCGCGCAAAGGCATAATAGAAATCGCCGTCCGTGCGCACCTCGCCGAGCGCCAGCATCTCGAAGCGCTGGCTCACCTCGCCCGCCCCGGTGTAGCTGGCTGCGGCGTTGTACGCCGGTCCGTCCTTCAACAGATAGAGGAAGCACGTATCGTCTTCTCCCGTGTTGACGTAATCGACCCACGTCGAATTGTATGCGATGATGCATCCGTATATATCGGCCCGCGTTCCGCCGTCTTCCACGACGGCCGCATCCCCCAGGCCTTCAGGTTTGTAGATTTTCGAAGCATCGTAGTGAAGCTTCGGACTGATGGTGATGGATTCGATGTTGTCGTTGTTGATCCGGACCACCGCTGCGAAATCGAAATCGTCGTCCTCGACTCCGTACGGATCTTCTTCCGGATCCGGCTCTTCTCCGAACCATCCGGTTTTAGCCAGGAGGCCGTCCACCAGTTCCTTGACCCGCGCCACGCCTGCTTTTGCGTTGATGATAATCGTCTGTTCTATACGGGTCGCACTCTTCGTAGTTTCGTGTTCCGGCAGATAGTGGCGCAGTCCGATGACAGCGACTTCCGCCAGGAGGATAAGCAGAATCAGGATCAGGAGGAATTTAAATACGCCGCCCCGTTTTCTGCTCTTTACCGGCCGCTCTTCCGGCTCGTCGGCAGGAATCGCAAACAGCTCTTCCATGGACCGCTCAGCCGTGTCGCTGAGAAGCGACGAGGGCGGAGCGGATGCAGCAACGCCTGCTGCGCCTATCGCAGCTGCCGCTGTGCCCGCTGCTGCGGCACCTGCCGGTATTGCGGGTTCATCGTGACGCTGATCGCCTGCCGGCATCGCTGTACCTGCAGGTATCGCAGGTTCGTCGTGACGCTGATCGTCTGCCGGCATCGCTGTGCCTGCAGGTATCGCAGGTTCGTCGTGACGCTGATCGTCTGCCGGCATCGCTGTGCCTGCCAGCTGATGCGGTACATGCGCTGTGGCCGAATGGCCGGCTGTACCCGGTTGTACGCCTGCGGCCGCCGGATCCGGGGAGTGTGCGGCCGGTGCCTGTGGTGGTATTGCAGGCGGATCCGGCGCATAGGCTGCGGGTATGTGAATGGTTGCATCCGGCTGTGCGCCGGCTGTTTGTCCGAGTTCAACCGGTGCGCCTTGCGTTGCGGCAACAGGAATCCGCGCATCGACTCCCGGCATCGATTCTGTCTGGACCGATGGCTCTCTTTCTGCGTGCGCGGGAGTCTCCTCTTCGCTCTGCTGCCCCATGCCGAGAGAGCGGAGGTACTCTTCGCGCGCCTGCGACATAGCTTCCAGCCGGGCCTGATTGACAGACTTCGGTTCCGCCAGGGGTGGGACGACCGGCAGCGTCGTAACGACTTGCGGAGTCGGCATCGGGATTGAGCCGGGTGACGGTGCCTCGCCCTGCGCTCTGGCGCGCTCCTCCCCGCGGATGCGCTCTTCTTCCAGAGCGCGCTCCCGCGCCCTGGCCTCCATGCGGATTTCTTCCTGCGCCTTGGCTTCCTGTTGAATCTGAGCGAGATTGATCGGCATCGTATCGCCGGTCAACGTGCTCGCATCCTTCGTACCCTCCGCGAGCATGCGTTCGAATTCGCTCAGCTCTTCGGCGCGGACAACGGGTGATGCAGAAAGGCGAAACGTATCGTCCCTGTATGGTTCGCCGTATTTGCGGCTGTTGATTCTCTCCTGCTCCTGATCCAGCAAACGCTGGAACTCTTCGTTTTTCTTCTGAAAGGTAAAGAAGCGCTCTTCTTCCCGGGTGACCGGGTCCGACTTTATCTGTTCGTCGAGCCAGGCGAGATCATCGGTCGCCGGCGGAGCAGCCGGCATCGTCCACGCATCGGGCTGCGGAATGCTTGACGGCATCGCGCGCTCATCGTGCAGCTGATAGTCCGTCGGCCTCGCGCGTTCATCGTGCAGCGAAACACCTGCAAGCGGCTCGTTCCAGGAAGATACCGGCGCATCCGGAACCGCAATGAAGCCTTCGGACGCATCGCTGCTGACCAAAACCACGGGCTCCTTCTTGTCAATCGCCTCCTGAATCCGCCCTTCCGATTGTTCGATAAATTTCGCCCTCGTCTCGGGTGCATCGTAATCAGGCCATTCGATCGGTATATCTCTCGGTTTTTTTGGCTTGGGAAAATCGTGGACATTCCACGAGAACTCTTCGTCGAACAGATCGTCCGCCTTCTTTAAGCGTGCCATCGCCTGCTCACAAAGCGGCGGCTCCGTCGGCCATGGAGCTTGGCTGACATGCGGTCTGCTTTCGCGATGCGTCGGCACCTCGGCAGGCGGCATGGTTTCTCCGGCGGAAAACGGATGAGAAAACAAACTGTGCGGAACGTTGGTTTCCCGCTGCGCCGACTCCGGAGACGCTTCCGGCGGCACGGTTCTCGTGCCGCACATATCGCAAAATGCTTTGTTTGGATCAAGGTCGTATCCGCAGACTCTGCACTTCATTCCTTTTCCTCCACTGTCGGCAACTTCACTCCGTAATATTATAGTATATATACCGTCAAGGCGCAAGAATCGTAACAGTTATTCCCAAATGAGACTTGCAGAGCAAATCCGAGGGAAGCAGGTTTCGAAGCCGGAAAGTTTCTCCCTGGGATAGCTTCGATTCGCTGTCGAATGCACGGCTTTGATGCCGGCGGGTTAAATCCGATTGAGGTTTGCTTTTCACAACATTATTCTTGACACTTTGCCGAAGCCGGTGGTATTATGAATTTCGCATTATGCGTGTCCGGCCAGTCGTCGAAACCGAGCGATATGCATCCATAGCTCAGCTGGTAGAGCACCTGACTCTTAATCAGGGCGTCCGGGGTTCGAGCCCCCGTGGATGTACCATAAGAAACCCTGCAATCTCACAGATTGCAGGGTTTTCTTATCCTGTGAATATTTGATGCGATTTAAAAACGCACCGGAAGCGCACGAAGATGCTTTTGCATCAGAATGTAGCGCATGTGTGTTCCTGATTTGCAGTTCTATGAAGAGGGACGGAACGAACGCGTTCCTCTTTTGAAAATAATCGACCGAGAAGGAACACATCGGCCAGATTCCAAGCGCGTGTGTTCCTGATTTGCAGTTTGACGAAGAGGGAAGGAACAATTGTGTTCCTCTTTTGAAAATATTCAACCGAGAAGGAACACATCGGCCAGATTACAAGCGCGTGTGTTCCTGATTTGCAGTTTTACGAAGAGGGAAGGAACAATTGTGTTCCTCTTTTGAAAATATTCGACCGCGAAGGAACACATCAGTTAGATTCCAAGCGCATGTGTTCCTTATTTACAGTTCCACGAAGAGA
>DUTT01000060.1 GCA_012841925.1 Clostridiales bacterium
AATTATTACCATACAACGAAACGGAGGTTCTACATGGATGTCATCTTGTTTAACGGAAGTGTGTACACGGTGGACAAAGACCGGCCGCACGCGCAGGCGGTCGGGATCAAAGGAAATAAAATCGCGGCCGTCGGAAGCGACGACGAAGTGCTCGCACAGCGGACCGACGCTACGAAGGTCTACGACATGGAAGGGCGCAGCGTGCTGCCGGGACTCAACGACGGTCACGTGCACCTGCTGAACCACGGCATCATCCAGGACAACATCATCCTGCAGGGCTGCAAAAATAGGGAAGAGGTAATCCGGCGTTCCAAAGACTACATCGCGGAGCGGAATATACCGCACGGCGACTGGGTCGTCGGCCGTGGCTGGGATCAGAATCTCTTTCCGGAAAAAGTGATGCTGACGCGCCACGATCTGGATGAGATTTCCACCGATCACCCCGTCGTGCTGACGCGCGTGTGCGGATGCATGTGCGTGGCCAACACCGCGGCGCTGCGGGCGATGAACGTGTTCGACGAGACGCCGCACATCGAAGGCGGCGAAATCGAGCTCGCCGAAGACGGCAAACCCAGCGGCCGGATGCTCGGCAACGCGGAGGAATTTACGTACAGTCACTTCCCCAAACCCACGAAGGATCAGCTGAAGGAATACATCCTCCGCTCCATGGATCTCTACGTCAAGTCGGGCATCACCTCGGCGCAGGTCTGCGACCTGGGGCTGGCTAAAGTCAACTTTAAGGATACGATTGCGGCCTATTTCGAGCTCGACAAAGAAGGCCGGCTGCCCATCCGCGCCAACATGATGCTGTTTCTCCACACGAAGGAGCAGCTCGAAGATTTTCTATCCCTCGGTTACAAGACGGGTGACGGAAGCGACTTCTGCAAGATCGGGCCGTTTAAGCTCCAGCCGGATAACTCGCTCGGGTCGCGCACGGCGTATCTTTCCGAACCGTACGCGGACGACCCCTCGACGGTGGGCGTCTTAAACAACTCGCCAGAGGAATTCTACGAGCTGATCGAACTGGCGTACACGAACGGCCTGCAGATCGTGGCGGACGCCATCGGAGACGGGACGCTCGACATGGTGCTCGAAGCGTACAAAAAGCTGATGGACAACTATCCGAAAGAAGACCCCCGGTTCTGCATCGACCACTGCCAGATTACGACGGAAGCCATCCTCGACAAGTTTAAGGAATACGGCGTTATCGGCGGACTCGAGATCGTGTTCCTGACGTCGGATCTGCACATCGCCGAAGAGCGCATCGGCAAAGAGCGGCTCAAGTGGTCGTACAACTGGAAGGGATTCTTCGACCGCGGCATCCCGGTGGCCATCGGCTCCGACAGTCCGGTGGAGCCCTACAATCCGATGTACGGCATCTACGCAGCCGTCGTGCGGAAAGACTTCTCCGGCTATCCCTAAGGCGGGTGGATGCCCGGGCAGCGCCTGACGCTTGCGCAGGCCATCGAGGGTTATACGACCGGTCCGGCCTATTGCACGTACGAAGAGGATATTAAAGGGACGATTACACCCGGCAAGCTCGCGGACATCACGGTGCTTTCGGAGAACATCTTCGACATCGAGCCGGATGCGCTCATGCACGTGACGGCGGACATGACCATCGTCGACGGAAAAATCCTGCATGCGGCAGCGCCGATGCAGGACTAAATCCTAACCATATTTACGAGTTCTGCGAATAGCGAAGCGCTGTTTCTGAACAGCGATCAATGACTATCCAGCTGTCTAACTATCTTACTATCCAATTACCCGAGGAGGGCCCGGTCGTCCGTAAACGAATCGCCGCTTGCGATCTGGAACTGCGCAAGCAGATCCGGTACGGTCAGGCTCTCTTTTTCTTTGCCGCGGATGTCGACGACGACGGTGCCTTTGTGCATCATGATCAGTCGGTTACCGTGCTTGATCGCATCGTGCATGTTGTGCGTGATCATGAGGGTCGTCAGATTGTGACTGCCGACGATGCGGTCGGTGATCTCCATCACGGTCGCCGCCGTCTTGGGGTCGAGCGCGGCCGCGTGCTCGTCGAGCAGCAGGACTTTCGGATTCCGAAGCGTCGCCATCACCAGCGTGAGGGCTTGCCTCTGCCCGCCGGAAAGCAGCTTGGCTTTCGTCTTGAGGCGATCCTCAAGTCCCAGCCCGAGTCCGGAGAGAAGTTCCCGGTATTCGTTTCGCTCCGCCGTGGAGATGCTCCACGACAGCGTGCGGAACTTGCCTCTGCGCCGGGCGAGCGCGAGGTTTTCTTCGATGAGCATGTCACCCGCCGTCCCCATCATCGGATCCTGAAACACGCGCCCGAGAAACGCCGCCCGCTTGTGCTCCGGCAGGCTCTTCACATCTTTTCCGTCGATCTCGATGCGCCCGCCGTCCGGCGGATACACGCCTGCAATCGCGTTGAGCAGCGTGCTCTTGCCTGCGCCGTTGCCGCCGATGACGGCGACGTAGTCACCTTCATTAAGCGAAAGAGAAACACCGGCAAGCGCCACCATCTCGTTGACGGTCGAGGGGTTGAATACCTTGGTGAGGTTCACGATTTCGAGCATGGCAACTCCTCCGTACGCAGGGATTTCTTAAACGTGCTGATGTACTCGGAGAAGACCGGCAGCGACAGGGCGATGGCGACCGTGATGGCTGTAAACAGCTTCAGGTCGTTGGCGTTCATGCCCATCTTCAGCACGCCGGCGATGATGAGCCGGTACGTGACCGCGCCGAACACCAGCGATACGAAGCGTGAGAAGAAGCCTTTCTTCCCGAACAGCACTTCGCCGATGATCACCGACGCCAGGCCGATGACGATGGAACCCGTGCCCATCTGGATGTCCGCAAAGCTCTGGTACTGCGCGATGAGCGCGCCGGAGAGCGCGATGAGGGCGTTGCCCAGCATCAGTCCGATCGTCTTCATGGCGTCGGTGTTGATGCCCTGTGCGCGCGACATGCGCGCGTTGATGCCGGTTGCCCGTATGGCGCATCCGATCTCCGTGCCGAAGAACCAGTACAGGATGACGATCACCAGCAGGGCGGCTCCGCCGCCGAACACGATCGTCGCCATGTTCTTAGTCAGGCCCATATTCTCCAGCCCCGAGTAGACGCTCTGCACGCGGAGCAGGGGAAGATTCGCCTTGCCCATCACGCGCAGGTTGACCGAGTAGAGCGCGATCATCGTCAGGATGCCCGCTAAAAGCGGCGGGATGCGCAGCTTCGTGTGCAGAAGTGCCGTCGACAGTCCGGCAAGCGCTCCCGCACAAAAGGCGAGCGCGCTTGCGGCAAACGGATTCGTGCCGGCGACAATCGCTGCCGCCGCCGTGGCGGCGCCGAGGGTAATGCTACCCTCGGCTGTCAAATCCGCAATGTTCAATATCCGGTAGGTGCAGTACACGCCGATCGTCATGATGGACCAGAGAAGGCCCAGCGCCAGCGCGCCCTGAATAATCTGTTGCATGCGTTACTCCATCATTTCGACAAAATCGAGCAGGTAGTCGGGGATGGCGATGCCGAGCTCTTCTGCGACCGTGCCGTTGACGACGTAGTCAAACCCCGAAGCCCACTGGATGGACATCGTTGAGATATCTGCTCCGTTCTTTAGAATCTCCACGGCCATGAGACCGGTCTGGTATCCGAGATCCCAGTACGTGATCCCCAGCGTCGCAAGACCGCCCGCCATCACGGCGCTGTATTCGCCTGCGACGACCGGAATCTTCGCTTCGACGGTGATGCTCTGCACGATCGGCATGGCCGAGGCCATGGTGTTGTCCGTGGGCACGTACAGGGCGTCGCAGCGCGTGACGATGTTCTGGACGGCCTGCTGCACGTCGTTGGAGTTGTTGATCGTTACGATGACCGGTTCGAGGCCGAGCGCTTCGATGGCCTCTTTGGCCAGGCCCGCCTGCAGGGCGGAGTTGTCTTCGCTCGCCGTGTAGATGAGTCCGATCTTCTTCGCTTCCGGCGCGAACTCGACCAGAAGGTCGATCTGTTCCTTCACCGGGTTCATGTCGGACGTACCGCTCACGTTGCCGCCGGGCACTTCGTCGGAGTCGACGAGCTTCGCGACGACGTAGTCGGTAACCGCGGTGCCGAGGATGGGAATCTCGGTCGTCTTGCCGGCCATGGCCTGTGCGGCAGGCGTTGCAACGGCCAGCACGAGGTCGACGTTTTCGGCGACGAACTGATCGGCGATCGTCGAGCAGTTGTTCGTGTCGCCCTGGGCGTTCTGCTCGTTGATCCGGATGTTTACACCGTCGATCAAGCCGTTATCCGCGAGAGCTTTTTTAAACCCGGCAGTGGCGTCGTCCAGCGCCGCGTGCTGCATAAACTGCATAATGCCGATGGAGAGGAGCTCTTCCTGATCGTCTCCACCGTTTCCTCCGCATGCTGTGGCGGTAAGCGCGAGCAAGACTGCCAGCAGCACTGCAAACAATTTCTTTGTGTTCATTTGTTTTCCTCCATAATAGTCAGATAGTAACCAGCCGTATCCGTTCGTTGGTGCGTCGCTCGTTTGTATCCATCAAAAAACCCCCGAAAGCCTCTGCGGCTTCGAGGGCGAATGATCGCGGTACCACCTCGTCTTTGTCCAAAAGGACCTCTGCAGACGACCAACATCGTCTCTGCGATATAACGGTCGCACCCGTTTCCGCCTACCGGACATGCGTCTTTCGGGGAACAGCTCTTGAGATGTATTCGCAGAACCGCGCGCGCTTTCTCGCACCGGCCGAAAGCTCTCTTGGCCGCGCTGCACTCTGTTACTGGTTCTCAGTCATCGCCTTATGGCAAGGATGATACCACGGGATTTGCAGAAAAGCAACCGGTATTTTTCAGTTGTTGCGCACTGCGTAAAATGGTATGTTTAAGGTCACCAGGCCATGCACCGGCCGGGCCGTGTGTTTTATTGCAAAGAGGCGGAGCATTCGTTTGACTACAAAGCAAAACAGCGAATCGAATACGGAGCCGGCGGCAGTGCGAAACAGCCACTCGGATCCGAAGCGGAAAAACAGCGTGCGGGTCGCCCTGACGCTCCTTCTTCCGGTTGCGATGGTGCTCGCCAGGCCGCTCGGCATGACGGCGGGACAGAGCTTCGTACTCGGCAGCCTGTTTACGGTCATCGCGTGGTGGGGCACCGGCTGGGTGAAGCGCAATATCGCGTCCGCGATGCTTCTGCTCGTGTTTCTTCTCTTCGGCCACACGCCCGTCGTGCAGATCTTTAACTTTCCGCTCTCCGGCAACATCGTGATGATCGTTGCGGCGTATCTTTTGTCGGAAGGCATCGTGCAGTCCGGCGCAGTCGATTCGCTTTCGGACTATCTGCTCTCGACGTACTGCAAGACGTATGCGCACATGGTGATCGCTTCGTTTGTGCTCTGCACGGTGCTCATCTTCGCCATTCCGCAGCCGTTCCCCAGAGTCGTGCTGCTCGCGGCCATCTATATCAACTTCCTGCGTGAACGCCCGGAAAACGAAGAGCGCAAAAAAGTGCTGCTGTTTTCGATCTTTGTGGCGGCGACCGTTACGTCGCTGATGTTTGTAAACGGGGATGTGATCGTAAACTGCGCAGCGGTGGAATTCGGGGATCTCGAACTGTCGTTTGCGTCCTGGACGCGCTATATGACGGTGCCGACGATGATCGCTTCGGCGCTCACGGCTCTGCTGTTTATCGCCGTGTTCCGCCGGGAACTGCAGGGGCCGATCGAGGGACCCGGTGCAAAAGCTACATTTTCCGTCGGACCCGAAGGAAAGCGAGCGCTCGCCGTAACAGCCGTCGTCGTGCTTCTCTGGCTGACGGAGCCGGTGCACGGAATCGGCGCCGCCAGCGTCGCAGCGATAGGCGTCGCGGGCATGTTCGCCGTGCGCGTGCTAAAGCTGAAAGACTTTAAGGTAGTGAGCCCCGGCCTGATGCTGTTTCTGACGGCCCAGTTTGCCATCGGTCGCGTGCTCGTGGCAAGCGGCATCGTCGGGCACATCCGCATCGCGCTTACACACATGCTGCCCGCACCGGAGCATGCGCTGTTTCTGCCGGCGCTGGTGCTTGCGCTGATGGCTCTGCACATGGTGATGGGCAGCGTTATCACGGCGCTTTCGTTCAGCATCCCGATGCTTATCGCGATGACGGAAGGACTGTACTCACCGGAGTTGATCGCGCTTCTCGTGCTGGTGTCGGTCGCCTGGCACTTCCTGCTGCCGTTCCACCACGTGACGCTCGTAATCGGCTTCGGCAGCGGATTCTACGAAAACCGCCACGTGCTTCGCTTCGGAGCCGTGCTGACCCTCCTCGTGTTCGCATCCGTGTTTTTGCTGTACATACCCTGGTGGAAGCTGACGGGATTGATGTAGGAATGATGAAAAGTGAATCGTTCAAACAATGAACGATAAAAGCCAATCCGGAAAGGAAATAAATTGATGAACGTCTTACTGCAGAACATGTACGAACAGCCGTCGGAGCTCAAACGAGTGCTCGACGATCTGTGCGGACCGAAACTCGAAACGGTCCGGGCGATCTGCGCGCAGATGCAGGTTTCCGGCGAAATCGTGCTGACGTCCATGGGCAGCGCCTACTATTCGCTGATGCCCATGTACGAGGCGCTGCTTGCTTCGGGACAGCGCGGAGTCCGGCTCGTGGAGACTGCGGATCTGATCTATCATCCCGAGCGCATCAACAGAGATGCTCTCTACATCCTGATGTCGCGCTCCGGCGAGAGCCGGGAAGTCGCCGACTTTTCGGGCTATCTGAAACAAAACGGCTGCCGGTCGGTCGCCGTTACGATGACGCCCGACAGCACGATGGCAACGAACTGCGATACCGTGCTGCACAACATCTCTTCGTACGACGCCATCGTGTGCATCAAAGCCTACAGCACGCTGGCGCTGTGCGGGCTGTTCTGCGCATCCATGATCGGGCGGAGCGAGCCGGATGCCGGTCTCGTGCAGAAGCTGCACGACTCCTTCGACTGGATGGAGCGCGAAAAGGAACGCCTGTTTGCCGACGTGGAAGCCATCCCGTACTTCGAAAAGAGCGACGGGTTTTACATGCTGTCCAGAGGATTTGGCATCAACATGATGCGCAGCGGGTCTCTCTGGATCGAAGAGGTGGCTAAGGTGATGAGCAACGTGATGTCCATCGATAACTTCTTCCACGGACCGATGGAGATCATCCGGTCCCGGCACATCGTGGAGCCGGTGACGACGCCGGTATTTCTGGATATGAGGGCGGATGCGCGCTCGGCGATGATCTGGGATAAGATCAACGAAGCCGTGCCGGATTCTATCTGCATCGGTCCTGAAATCAAGCCGGAACTCAGTTCGGGCATCGGGCCGGAAGAAACCGGAACACGGATGAGCGGAGGCGTCTGCCTGGCGTATCCGACGTTCGGACTGCCGGAGGCCTGCACGGCGTTTCCGATCGCTTTGTACCTGCAATTCATCTCGTACTGCTGCGCCCGGGCGAAAGACATCGAGCCCGGCATGTTCTTCGACGAAGGGTGGGTCGTGCAATGAAGCGCACTGCAATCGGCATCGACATCGGCGGAACCCGCACGAAGCTGGGCCTTGTGGATCTCGACACAGGCGCGGTGTCGGGCCTGCAGGTGTTCAATACAGTCAAGGAGTCCGAAGAGGGTTTTCTGCAGTCGGTCGCACAGATCTGTAGGCGGGTTCTGGACGAGCAGGGATTCGCCGGAGGCGACCTCTCCGGCGCCGGCATCGAGGGTGCCGGTGTCTCGATTGGAAGCTACGTGTTTGCGGATGGGTGCATTGACGGCATGAGCTCGTTCGTGCCGTTTATGACGCAGGGCTATCCGCTTGTGCAACGGATGGAGCGCGCGTTGGGGCTGCCGGTGCGGGCCGGCAACGATGCCCGGCTCATCGGTCTTGCGGAGAGCCGGTACGGGGCAGGGAAGGATTACAATCGGATGATGAGCCTGACGCTCGGGACGGGCATCGGGGTCGGACTCTGCGAGGGCGGGCAGGCGGTCGGCGATGAGGCGTTTTTCCATCTGGCCGGCCACATCAAGGTCCGCACCGGCGGCGAGTATCCGTGTCTGGACAGCGATCCGTGCTACTGTGGAATCGAAGGGTGTTTTGAGTCGACGTGCTCCGGGACGGCGCTGGAGAGATATCAACGAGAGACGCTGAACACAGAGGGGAGCAACCGGGATTTTTTCGATCGGGCGAAGGGCGGCGACACCCGGGCCGCCTCCGTGTTGGCGTGGTATCTGGGGTATCTGGCCGGGGCGCTGAATCAGTATGCGTATCTGTACGCGCCGGATGTGATCGTGCTGGGCGGCGGGCTGGCGAAGGGGCTGGCGCCCTGGGAGAGCGAGATCGAGCGTCGCGTGACGGCCCGGGTGCACCACCGTCACGCTCCGAAGGTGAGGATTTCCACGCTGATGGAAAACGCCGGCGTGTTAGGCGCGGCGTTGTTGTTTTTACCAATCGATGTATGAGCCGATGTTTTCCTTCTTCGCTCTTTCGATGATCACTTTTGCGGCCATCAGATCGAAGATGCCCATGCCGACGGATTTATAGAACCGGGTGTGGCCCAGTTCCGCTGCGATTCCATTTTTCTTGTCCTTAAGAAAATCTCCCATGTATTTAACTCTCGAAAGATCGAGCAGACCGTCTTCGATGGGTTGGCTCAGATCGCCGCTTTCCTCGCAGGCGAAGGGCAGTTCCGTGTACACGTGGTCTACTACTTTCCAGATCGCATCCGGGAGCTCTCTCATCTCCGGCTTCCACGAACCGATGGCTACAAAGCATTTACCTTTAAGCAGGGCTTCGTCATTCGAAAAAACGGGTTCTTTGGCCTGGGTTGCCGTGATGACGATGTCGCTGTCACCCAGCAATTCGTCAGTATTTTCGCACACGACTATATGGACTTCTTTAGGAGAAATGGCTTCTTTTACCTTTTGAATAAAAGGCTCGAAGTCCCGGAGGAAGG
>DUTT01000061.1 GCA_012841925.1 Clostridiales bacterium
AGCGCCACGTACATGGAACTCGTCGTGAGGATGACTGCCCCGAGGCTTCCGATGATCATCCCCCGGATCGTCAGCTGCTGCCCGATTGAGACAGCGGTCGCCCTGCGCTTTGCGCTCTTTTTTCTCGTTGTTTTTTTTGTCATTTTTTCTCCTTCCGGGTCACCGTAGAATCTCGTTCCTTCGTGCCCTGACGCAGATATCATACAGCAATTTAAAGGCGCATACAATATGCATCCGTGCGTCTTGCGGGTTGAGCCGTTTTTTGATACCATAGAGGACAGAGTATGCGAGAGCCCAGGCCCTCGGGCTCTTTTCAGAATCACTATTGTTTTTTGGTAAAACAGGAGGAAATCAGATGGCACTGCAATACATCGACAGGCGCGGGACCGACAGCTCGAAGTGGGACGGCATGGGCTCCATGTTCGGAAATCCCGATCTTCTGGCTATGTGGGTGGCCGACATGGACTTCAAGGAAGCGGCCTGTATCACGGATGCGCTCAAAGATTTTATCGACCGGGCCGCATTCGGGTACCACGAACCCGGCGACGGCTATTTCCAGTCGTTCATCGACTGGCAGAAGAAACATTTCAACTACGACATTAAGAGAGAGTGGATCTGCTTCTCGCCCGGCATCGTCCCGGCGTTCAACTGGGTCGTCTGGTGGGCCACCGAGCCCGGTGACTCTGTCATTCTGTTGACGCCGGTCTACTATCCCATGATCGATGCGATCAACAAGAACGGCCGCAAGCTGATCCAGTGCGACCTCGTGCGCGAAGGTATGCACTACAGCATCGACTTCGAAAAGTTCGAAAAGAACATCGTCGACAACAACGTCAAGCTCTTTATCATGAGCTCACCGCACAACCCGGTCGGACGGGTGTACTCTGCAGACGAGCTGCGCCGCCTGATGGAAATCTGCCGCAAGCACGACGTGCTCGTTATTTCCGACGAAATCCACCAGGACTTCGTGTTCGGCGACCGCAAGCACATCCCGACGGCGACGCTTGGAGATTACGACGAATTTATGATCACCATGACCGCTCCGTCGAAGACGTTTAACATCGCCGGCCTGCAGAACTCCATGGTCATCATCCCCGACCCGAAGCTCCGCGCCCGCTGGAACAGCTTCCAGTACCGCATCCACATGAAGGGCGGCAACTCGTTCGGATTCATCGCAGCCGAAGCGGCCTACAAGGGCGGACAGGAATGGCTCGACGAAGTGAAGGCGCAGATCTACAGCAACTTCGAATACGTGCGGGATACGTTTGCAAAAGAAATCCCCGACGTCAAAGTCGCCGATCTCGAAGGGACCTATCTGCTCTGGATGGACTTCGGCAAGTGGTTCAAGACCCAGGAAGAAGTCAAAGTGTTCTTCCAGGATAAATGCGGTATCGCGCTCGATTACGGCGAGTGGTTCGGCGGCGAAGACTACGTGCCGTTTGTGCGCATGAATCTGGCTACGTCGCACGAAATCGTCGACAAAGCGGTTCAGATCATCATCCGCGAGATCAAGAAACTGTAGCTGATCGGGCAGAATATCGAAAAGTGCTTTACATGCCCCCGCTTATGTGCTACGATTCGTTCAACCTGCAGGAAGGTGCGCATTGTGCAGCCGGAGGCAGGATGTCAGAAGAACGCAGAACGCAATGCGGTCACAGGAGTCCAGACGGATGAAAACCAATCTCTTCGCAGCAGAATACTTTTACGGCTTTGCTTATTACTTTAGCACGGCTACTTTGCGTTCTGCGGCAAATGGAATGTGATCACGGCGAACAGGCGTCAACCCTGACGAAACCGATCCCAACTCCGAAGCAGAACGCTTCGGAGTTTTTTTATGAACCGGAGGTCAAACATGATAGTCGTACTCAAAGCAAATCCCGATCCGGAACAGCTGGATAACCTGACGACGTGGCTCACGAGCCAGTTCATCACCATCCACTCGAGCCTGGGCATCAACAACCTAGTGCTCGGACTCGTCGGAGACACATCCGTCCTCGATATCGATCTGATCAAATCGCTGGACATCGTCGAAGACGTAAAGCGCATCCGCGAGCCGTACAAAAACGCCAACCGCAAGTTCCACCCCGACGACCTGATCGTGGATGTGGGCGGAGCCAGGATCGGCGGCGGACACTTTATGATCTGCGCCGGCCCCTGCTCCATCGAGACCGAAGAGCAGATGAATGCCGTAGCGTGCGGTGTGCGCGACGGCGGAGCGACTCTCTTGCGCGGCGGGGCATTTAAACCCAGGACGTCCCCGTATTCGTTCCAGGGACTCGGGGGCAACGGCATCGAGCTGCTGATTAAAGCGAAGAAAGCCGCCGGACTTCCGGTCGTGACGGAGATCATGGAGATCAGTCAGCTTCAATACTTCGACGATGTGGACATGATCCAGGTCGGCGCGCGGAACATGCAGAACTTCCAGCTGTTGAAAGAGCTCGGCTACGTGGACAAACCCGTGCTTTTAAAGCGGGGACTTGCCAACACGATCGAAGAGCTTCTGATGAGCGCCGAGTACATCATGGCCGGCGGCAACGAAAACGTCGTCCTGTGCGAGCGGGGCATCCGGACGTTTGAGACCGCCACGCGCAACACGCTCGACATCTCCGCCATCCCCGTGCTCAAGAAGAAAACGCATCTGCCCGTGATGGTGGACCCAAGCCACGCATCCGGCATCGCCGACATGGTGAAGCCGCTCGCCCTGGCCGCCACGGTCGCAGGTGCAGACGGTCTGATGATCGAAGTGCACAACGATCCGCCGCGCGCCCTGTGCGACGGCGCTCAGTCGCTTACACCGGAAAAATTCGCAGACGTCGCCCGCGCCGTGCTCGCCGTGCGCCCGTACGCCATGACGGCCGAAGAACTGAGCCAGTAGCACTGCGAAACGGTCGCCCGTTCAAACAGACCGGCGGCACTGAAGGCGGAAACCGAAGAAATCGAAAGGACCGGAAACATGAACATCGGAATTGTGGGGCTCGGCCTCATCGGAGGCTCGCTTGCCAAGTCGATCAAGCGCGAAACGACGGATACGGTGCTGGGCACCGATATCAATGTAAGCACCATTCATAAGGCAAAGCTGCTCGAGGCCATCGATCTGGAGCTGACCGACGAGCGCATCGGCGTATGCGATATCATTCTCGTTGCGCTGTACCCGGGCGACATCGTGCGCTGGGTGAAAGAGCACAGCCACCAGTTTAAGCCTGACTGCATCGTGATGGACTGCGGCGGCGTTAAGCAGTCGATCGTCGACGAGCTGTTTCCGCACGCAAAAGAACACGGCTACACGTTTGTCGGCGCCCACCCGATGGCCGGCGTGGAGCGCTGGGGCTTCGACAGCGCCCAGGGAACGATGTTTAAAAACGCGTCGATCCTGCTCGTGCCGCCGAAGGGCATGAGCCTTGAGCTTCTTCAGAGCATCAAGAAATTCTGGGGAGCGCTCGGCTTCGGCAACGTGGAGATTACGACCGCCGAGGAGCACGACCGACGCATCGCGTTTACCTCCCAGCTCGCGCACGTCGTTTCGAGCGCGTACGTAAAGAGCCCCACAGCGCAGCGCCAGCACGGATTTTCGGCCGGCAGCTACAAGGACATGACGCGGGTCGCGCGCTTAAACGAAGCGATGTGGAGCGAACTGTTTCTGGAAAATGCGGATTTCCTGGCTGATGAGATCGACGGAATGCTGCAGCACCTGACGGACTTCCGCCAGGCGGTTGCAGAAAAAGACCACGACCGGCTGCTCGCGCTGCTTCGCGAGGGACGGCAGCTCAAGGAGCTGGCCGACCGGGAGGACTTAGAAGAATGAATACAGACAACAAAAGCTCATGCGACAGCCCGGGAAGCGGCACAGGGAGCAGGGACGCATGCGGCTGCAAGGGGAACGACGCAGCTTTCATCGTGCAGACCGTTCAGACGGATCCGCCCTACCCGGTTCTCATCGGGCACGGACTCCGCGAAGCGCTCGCCGACGCTTTGCCTTCCTCCCTCGCGGAGTGTAAAATAGCCGTAGTAGCCGACGACACCGTCGCTCGTCTCTACGGAGCAGGTGTGCAGGCATCGCTCGGAGCGGCGGGCCATGCGGTTTCACAGTTTACCTTCCCCGCGGGCGAAGAGAGCAAGACGCTGCAGACGCTCGAACGCCTGCTCGAGTTCCTGTCCGAACAGCAGCTCGACCGCGGAGATCTGGTCCTGGCGCTCGGCGGCGGCGTGACGGGAGACCTGGCCGGCTTTGCGGCGGCAGTCTATTTGCGCGGCATCCGGTTTGTCCAGGCACCCACGACGCTGCTCGCTGCTGTGGACTCTTCGGTCGGCGGCAAGACGGCGGTGAATCTGAGCCGCGGCAAGAATCTGGCCGGTGCGTTCTGGCAGCCGGTGGCTGTCATCTGCGACACGGATGCGCTTTTGACTCTGCCGGACGAACTGTACGCCGAAGGAATCGCGGAAGCGATCAAGTGCGGCATCATCGGCGATCCGGGCCTGTTCGATCTGCTGAAGCGCCCGGTGCCCCGCGGATCGGGCGTCGAAGCGGAGCTGATCCGCCGCTGCGTCGCATTCAAAGCCGATGTCGTGGCACAGGACGAAAAAGAACAGGGATTGCGGGCGCTTTTGAATTTCGGGCACACGGTGGCGCACGCAATCGAGCGGTGCAGCGGCTACCGCATCCGCCACGGACAGGCCGTGGCCCGGGGCATGGCCATCGCGACCCGGGCGGCGGAAA
>DUTT01000062.1 GCA_012841925.1 Clostridiales bacterium
GCCTTCCTGTATAACTCCGCTCGAAAAGTTATACAGGAAACCTTGGAACGGCGGCCTTCCTGTATAATTGAGCAAGTCAATTGTTGCCTCCCTACCTCCGCCTAATCCCTGCCGACGGCCAGAGGCAACAATTCTCGATGGATGGGCGGAAAATTGTTGCCTTCTCCATCTGTCTTCTCCTATCCTTGGCAGCCAACCAGCCCAGGGGCAACAATTCATGATAGATGCGAGATAAATTATTGCCGTATATCTTCGCCAATCCGGGTTTAATCCGTTTAAAGCCCTCACAGTACAAATATCGGAATTAAAATACAAAATTTACGATAATGAGTGAATGCCTTTTGGATTTTGGAAAGATAATAGACATATTTCGCAAATGTGTCTATTATCTCTAGATATACACCAAATAATGGAAAATGATCCACTCAAGAGCGTAAATTTTGTCACCAAAAGGCCAGATTGCACACGGCCTCTGCCGGAATCCACTCAAGAGCGTAAATTTTGGCGCCAACTGCTAAGCTGCTAATTTAGAGGCAACAATTCCGCTCGGATAAGAGGGAAATTGCGGCCCACCTCTCTGTCCGCCCGGCCACTCCTCGCCTGCCCGCCGGAGTACCCCCCTTTCCACCGATCCCGCCTGTCACACCGGCTACCCTCTGCCGCCCATGATCGACCCCGCAGGCCTGCAGCATGCAATGTCCGAGGGCGGGGCGCTGTCGCCCGGGTGCATTTCCCATGTGAGCATCGCACTATAAATATGCATCGGAATGTGGTAAAATTAGGTACCAAAACGGCAGGAGGGGAAGGCTATGAACGATTTGACACCCACAGTCCGGGAGCGGTTCCAGCGGTGGCTGGACAAAACGACTCCGGGCGATGGCGTCCGCGAGGAGCTCGAACGCCTCCGCGGCATGCTGGAGACCGAGCGGCGCGACGAAGCTGCTTCGGCGATTCACGAAGCATTTTACCGGGAACTCGAGTTCGGAACCGGCGGCCTGCGGGGTATCCTGGGCGCCGGCACGGACCGCATGAACATCTATACCATCGGCAAGGTGACGCAGGGACTGGCCGATTACGTGCTCAAGCATTATCCGGACGATCCGTCCGTGGCGATCTCCTGCGATACGAGAATTATGTCGACGGAATTCGCCTGCACATCCGCGCGCATTCTGGCGTCGAACGGCATCCGCGTATACATCTACCCGGGGCCGGCGCCGACGCCGATGCTGTCGTTTGCCGTGCGCTACCATAAGGCCAAAGCCGGCATCATGGTGACGGCGAGCCACAACCCGTCGAGTTACAACGGCTATAAAGTCTACAACGACGAAGGCTGTCAGCTTACGAACGAGGCCGCCGACGAGGTGCTCGAGCACATCCGGCGCATCGATCCGTTCGACGACATTCCCTGGAGCGAAGTCGGGTGTACCGCAGAAGGTATGCCGGTTCAAGTGAAAGCGGTCGACAACGAAAGTGCATCCACTCAAACGACCATGACCGGCAAAGAAAACGTATCGGTTCAGACGAACGCAGCTGACAACGAAAGTGCATCCACTCAAACGACCATGACCGGCAAAGAAAATGCATCGGTTCAGACGACCGCATCCGACAGCGGAAGCGCATCAGCTAAAACGACCGCTTTCATCGAAACGATCGGAGCGGAGACGGTGGATGCCTATCACGAGGCGTTGCTTGCGGCCGGTGTTCCGATGGATGCAAGCGACATCGAGATCGTGTACACGCCGCTGAACGGCAGTGCGCTCACACCGGTTTTGCGGGTGCTCGAAGACATCGGCGTCGGACAGGTGCACGTCGTGGAGAGCCAGCGGGAGCCGGACGGGAACTTTCCGACCTGCCCCTATCCAAACCCGGAGAAGAAGGAAGCGCTGGCCGAAGGTCTTGCGCTGTGCGAAAAGCTCCGGACACCGGATGTCCTTATGGCGACCGATCCCGACGGCGACCGCATCGGCATTGCGATCAGCGCATCGGGCGCCGGGTGGAAAGACGCGGATCTGTTCACCGGCAACGAAGTGGGCATCCTCCTTCTGGACTTCCTGTGCGCGAACAAGCCCTGCGCCGACGATGCGATTGTCGTCAAGACGATTGTCACAAGCGACATGGTGAGAGAGATCGTCGAGCACTGCGGGCTGCAGATGCGCGAAGTGCTCACTGGATTTAAATACATCGGCGAGATCATCGGCGAGCTGGAAAAGCAGGGGCTCGAGGACCGGTACTTCTTCGGCTTTGAGGAGAGCTACGGCTACCTGGCCGGGTCGTACGTGCGCGACAAGGATGCGGTCAACGCGGCCATGCTCATCGCGCAGATGGTCGCCCATCACAAGGCGCAGGGTCAGACGCTGCGTGACCGCCTTACGGAATTGTACGATGCGTACGGCTATTACGTGGACGAAGTCGTTGAATTTGCGTTCGAAGGATCGGCCGGCATGACCGCCATGGCGGACGTTCTTGCGCGGCTTCGCAGCGAGCCGCCGAAGGAATTCGGCGGCAGTCCCGTCGTCGCGTCGGTGGACTATGCGCACGATGATACGGGCCTTCCCGCTTCCGAAGTGCTGCGCTACACGATGGCAAACGGATCGGGGCTCATCGTGCGGCCTTCGGGCACGGAGCCGAAGTTGAAAATTTATCTGTCGGCCAAGGAAGGCAGCCGCGAAGCATCGCTCGCGTTGACGCAGAGCATGAAACAGGGGGTCTCTGCGTTTATAGAGTAGCACTGCTGGAGTCGGACGGATGGTCTACTGGTATGCAAATACCAGCAGGCAGGCCGCTGCCGTCTACCGGTACGTAAAGGCCAGCAAGCAGGCCGCCGTTGCCGTCTATCGGTACGTAAAGGCCAGCAAGTCGTTGCATGTTGTTAGCGGTATGCATGGATGCGGGTATGACCGGTATGCAAACGGCAGCTGGCAGCTGTAGGCAGAAAGCCGCACGCAGAGGGATATTGGAGATAAACCGCATAGAAATGGACATTAGATGAACAATACAATCATTGCCGCAGACATCGGCGGGTGCTATCGGATGTACCTCGCCATCACGACGGAGCTCGTGCAGACCGCCGCCGACATCCACGGAACATCGAACGTCGCCACGGCGGCGCTCGGACGCACCATCACCGCAGCCGGTCTCATGGGGCTGATGCTCCAGGACGAGAGGAGCACGCTGACGTTGCAGATCAAGGGTGACGGCCCCGCAAGCGAAATACTGGCTTCGGCGGACGCTTCGGGCCGCGTGCGGGGATACATCGCGGACCCCGACATTGAGCTGCCGCTCAAGGGACCCGGGAAGCTCGATGTCGGCGGGGCCGTGGGCAAGGGCACGTTGACGGTCATCAAGGACCTGAAGCTCAAAGAGCCGTACATCGGACGCATCGATCTCGTATCGGGCGAGATCGCAGAAGATCTGACCCAGTACTTTATGAGGTCGGAGCAGCAGCCGACGGCGGTGGCGCTCGGCGTGCGCATCGGGACGGACGGTCGCGTCGAAAATGCAGGAGGTTTGATTCTGCAGCTTCTCCCCGACGCCACGGATGTGTGCGTGGACCGGTTGGAGCGGTGCATCGCCACGCTCGACAATCTGACCGATCACATCGGACTTGTCAACACTCCGACGGAGCTGTTGGAACACCTCCTGGTGTCGATGCCGCCCATCCACAGGCCGAGAGTGCTGGAAGAGCGCAACATCGAATGGTACTGCGGCTGCAGCGCAGAGCGCATGGAACAGGCATTGATGTCCATCGGGAAACACGACCTGAAACAACTGATTGAAGAGGACGGAAGCGCCGAGATTATCTGTCACTTCTGCCTTGAAGAATACATGTTCGAGCGCGAAAAGCTCGAAGAGCTGCTGGCGGAGGTGGAACGTGGCTAAGAGAAGGATCGGTATTCTGTTTGGCGGAAAATCCGGCGAACACGAAGTATCGCTCATGTCGGCGACCTCGGTCATCCGGGCCATCGACAAAGAGCGGTACGACATCGTCATGATCGGCATCACGCAGCAGGGGCAGTGGCTTCTGTACGAAGGCGATGTCGAGGCGCTGATACCGGGCGGCTGGCAGCAAAAGGCCGAACAGGACCTGCGCGATCAGCCGGACCGCTACAGCCTGTGCGTGCTGGGCAGCGGGCCGAACACGCTCAAAGACCTGATCGATTTTGCGTTGCCGATTCTCCACGGGCCGAACGGCGAGGACGGGACGGTTCAGGGTCTGCTGGAGCTGCTCGACATTCCCTACGGAGGGTGCGGCGTGCTCGGTGCGGCTACGGCCATGGATAAGATCACGGCAAAAAGGCTGTTTGCGCAGGAAGGGCTCCGCCAGGCGGAGCACATCGTCCTGTCGTCGCGCGACTTTCTGCAAGCAGATGAAAGCCGGTCGAAAGACAACAAGCACGATGCAGCCAGCCATGCGCGGGATGGCGGAATCGAACAGCGCATCGAGACTATCATAAAGCGTGTCGGGAGGGAACTCGGCTGGCCGGTGTTCGTCAAACCATCGAACATGGGCTCATCGGTCGGCATTACAAAGGTGCGCGACGCAAGCGGCCTGGGCGAAGCGCTTCTCGAGGCGGCCCGCTACGACGACCGTTTGCTGATTGAGCGCGGCATCCACTGCCGGGAGCTCGAGACTGGCGTGCTCGGCAACGACGAACTGACGCTTGCGGGCATCGGAGAGATCCTGCCGGCTGCCGAATACTACGACTACAAGTCCAAGTATTTCGACGAGGCGAGCAAGATCTGCATCCCCGCAGATATCAGCGAAGAAAAGAAGCAGGAGCTGCACGACATGGCGCAGCGAGCCTACCGGGCGCTCGGCTGCGACGGATATGCCCGCGTCGACTTTCTGATGGACCGGGATACGAACGAACTATACATCAGCGAGATCAACGCCATACCGGGGTTTACGCACGCCAGCATGTTTCCACTTTTATGCATGGACATCGGCATGACGTACCCCGAGATTATAGAAAGGATTGTGGAATTAGGCTATGAGAGATATCATGCTAAAAATAACAGGGAAAACCGTCACGCACAAAAATGACGAAGACCAGCTCGAAGACGTCGTTGAATTGATCACCGAAGGTAAGCTGTACAAGCGCGGCCGGGCGACGTATGTCACCTATATGGAAAGCGAACTGTCCGGCATGGAAGGCTGCCGCACGTCTCTGGCCATCTGCGACAACAAGGTCAAGATGAAGCGGAGCGGCAAGCCGCTCGGCACGACGACGGTCATCGAATTCGAAAAGGGAAAGAGGTTCGAAGGATTTTACGATACGCCGTTTGGGTCGATCGGCATGGAGGTGCTCACGAATAGCATCTCGGACTTTCTGCCCGACGAAGACGGCAAGGGCCGGCTGTCTATCGACTATAGCGTCAGCCTGCGTGGTCTTGCGGAATCCAGAAATAAACTCGACATCGAAATCATGTAGGAGAGATACTCATGTACGGAAAAAAGAATCAAAAACTCGTTCGCGTCGTTGCGCTGCTCGTTGCGCTTTCCATGCTGTTGATGACAGGGATTTATATCTTTTCCCTGACGGGCTGGTTTGGCGCAGAGCTGGAGCAGGGCGGTTTTGTCGTGCGCGCGGCGACGGTGGGCCTTACGGACAGCGACCGGTTCCGGGAACTGGAAGACTTCGTAGACGATCTCCGGTTTCACTACAAAGACGAATTGCCGTCGGATGTGCTGTTCCAGGGATTGTACAAGGGTTTGTTCGACTCGCTGGGTGATGCGTGGAGCGTGTACTACCCGTCGCGCGAGACGGCCGACAAGCTCATCGACAGCATTCTCGGCGATTACAGCGGTGTGGGGATTACCATGACCATGTCGGACGAACGGGTGGTCATCACCGTCGTTACGCCGGGCGGACCGGCGGATCGGGCAGGCATCAAGTCCGGCGACGTAATCGTCCGCATCGACGAGCGGTCGGCGGCAGGCTTGACGCTCGACGAAGTCGCCCTGCTCGTGCGCGGCAAAGAAGGCACGCGGGTATCGCTCGCTGTGGAACGCGGCGGCACCACGAAAACGTATTCCATGGTGCGCGAAATCATCCATGCAGCTTCGGTGTATCCGTCGGTGATCGAAGACGACATCGGCTACATCCGGATTACGTCGTTTGACAGCGATACGGACAAGGAGTTCGCCCAGGCGCGGTTGACGCTTTTGAATCAGGGCATCCGCGGGCTCATCATCGACCTGCGCGACAACGGCGGCGGCCTCATGGCGTCGGCGCTTTCCATCGCCGATCAGCTCGTTCCGTTTGAAGGGACGCTGGCGCATTACGAGCGGCAGGGCGACATCATCGAGACGGTGTCCTCGTCGGTCAACCGGACGAAGCAACTGCCCACGGCGGTGCTCGTCAACGAGTACACGGCGTCCGCGTCCGAGTGCCTGGCGGGTGCGCTGCAGGACAACGGCGTAGCGCGCATCATCGGCCGCACGACGTACGGCAAGGGCGTGGCGCAGATGATTTCGCAGTCGCCTGACGGCGGCGCCTACAAGTTGTCGATCTACTATTTTCTGACGCCGCACAAGCGCCGTATCGACGGTGTAGGCATCGCGCCGGACGACGTCGTGCACGAAAGCGGTGCGCTCTCCGCAGAGGAGGTGACTGCTATACTCCGCATACTGGCGCCGATGAACGAGCCGGTGCGCTACTACGCAGGGCAGATGGGACTCAATGTATACGGTGCGCAGCAGCGCCTGAGTTATCTGGGCTACGAGGCTCCGCTTACGGGTATCATGGATGGGGACACCGTCGCCTCGATTCGCAAGTTTCAGGCCGACGAAAAGCTCTCTCCGTACGGCGGACTCGACTACACGACCATGGCTGCTCTTTCGGCTGCGTTCGAATACTATGTGCTCGGAGAGGATGTAGATCTCCAGCTCGCCGCGGCCATCGACTGGTTGAAGTAAAAGGCGGCCGCATATGAAAGATCCGATCGGCATTCTCAGATAATTGCGTTACGATCGAAGCAAATATAACTGGCATACGAAAAGAGAAAGAAGGCGCTGTAATGTACGAAGAATTAAAGCAACAGGCCGCCGCGGCGGCGCGCGAACTCCTGGATATCGCTAAGCTGGAGGCCGATGACATCCTCGTCGTCGGCTGCTCGTCGAGCGAGGCACACGGCAAACGCATCGGATCCGATTCGGACGAGGATATCGGGAAGGCATTGTTCGAAGGGATCTGGGAAGAAGCCAATCTGCGGAGGGTCTACGTTGCAGCGCAGTGCTGCGAGCACTTGAACCGCGCGTTGATTATCGAGGGGGCGGCCGCCAGGGCGTACGCCCTGCCACGTGTCAACGTGGTTCCGCAAAAGCACGCCGGCGGCGCTTTTGCGACGGCCGCCTATGCAGCGTTCGACGAGCCGTATGCCGTCGAAGAGCTGCGCTGTGCCCGCGCGGGGCTGGACATCGGCGATACGCTCATCGGCATGCACATGGAAAAAGTCTGCGTGCCCGTTCGGCTGTCCACGCGCAGCATCGGCGAAGCGCACCTCGTCGCCTGCCGCACCCGCCCGAAGTACATCGGAGGGCCTCGGGCAATCTATGAGGAGCATCTGTAGAAATCACGATTTAAAATGCGACCCGCAGCCCTGCATCTGCAATGCGGGCGATGATTGCGGCTGTCTCGCTTCGCGTGATTGTTTCCGCCGGGCGATACGACCCGTCGACGTAGCCGGTCAGGACGCCGGCCTCGTACAGCTGGTAAATTTGATAGCTGTACGAGATGCCCGAGTGCACGTCGGCGACGTGCACATCGGCATTGATGCGCGCAAGCGCATCGGCCGGCACGGCAGACGCCAGGATGCAGGCCATCTCACCGCGCGTAGCGGACCTCGTGTAATCGTCAAAGTCGCCCTCCCGGATGATCCCGTTTGCGATCGCATACCGCACATACACGTTGTACCAGACCGGCCCCTGGAAGAAGTCGCCGCTCTCTCCGTGGTAGATGTTGTGCAGGCGGGCGGCCATCGCGATCACCTCGGACAGCTTAACATCGCCGCCCGGAAGAAAGCGTCCGTTATTGTCACCCTTCATCAGACCGATTCGCACGACCTTCTCCACATACGGATCGTACCAGGCCGTCACGTTGTAGGGGATATCCAGGAACATGCCCTTCGTGTACGGCCGCTTCGACTCAAAATTGTGAAGCCCCGTGCGCTCCACTTCCGGCTCGACTTCGTAGCGCGCTTCGAGAATCAGCTTGCGCAGACCCGGCCACTCGTGCGAAGCGGATGGCTCCAGCCGGTCCTTTTCGAGGAAGTGGGCGATCGTGTCGTCGTTGAGCGCAAGCAGGAACGGCAACCCCATCCCCGTGTACTGCACGTCTGCCGACCCGCCTTCCAGCGCCTCGGCAAAGGTGGCGTAGCCGGTATCCATCGTGGAATACGGCAGCGTTACGATCGAGGTGTACAGACCAGGTCCGGCGAGGATGTGCAGCTCGGCGCCTTCCGGCGTAAACACCGACATGCCGCCGTCGACGGGTAAAAATCCGTAGTTGTACAGATCTTTCCACCCGACGATCGATGTAGCCCCGGTCAGCACCCAGGATCCGTAGCGTCGGTAGCGCACGCTCATGGCGGAGTAATAGCACTCGTCGTCCCACTTGTCGTTGGGCAGGTACACGACGTGAACCGTCGCGTGGGCCGTGCCTTCGGCCGTCTCGAGCACGGCCTCCACGCTGCCCATGTAGTTTGGAATCGTCAGCGTCGCGACGAGCTCGGGTGCCTGGTTGATTTCATCTGCAACTTTTAGCGTGCGCGTCTTGTAGCGGTAGTCCGGTTCTGCCGAAGCGGATGCGGCGTGCACGAGCGACCAGTCCGCCGCTCCCTCAGGCAGGGCGAGCGGCACCTCCTGTGCAATCAAAGGCGCGACAGCCGGCATCACGAGCGCCGCTATCAGCACCAGCATCGTCAACATCGTTTTTCTCTTCATCGTAAGCACCTCCCGCAAAGTGTGTGTAGCCCCCGCGGTCCCGCTACCCTAAATACAGATTGTTCGTGGAGAATTCCGCCTCGCACGTCGCATCGATCGCCAGATCCTGGAAGATCTGCGCATCGGCGTCGCTCAGGATGGCCGTGCAGTGCGCCCGGCTTCCGGCCAGGTCTTTGAGCTTGTCCACCGCCATCGCAGCGATCGGGTTCACCGCTGCAGAAATCGCAAGCGCCGACAGCACTTCCTCCACCGTCAGCGAAGTCTTCACTTTGTTCAGTATATCCGTCTTCAGATGCTGCAGCGTCGTCAGCAGATCCGGCGAGATCAACAGCACCTCGTCGGGGATGTTGCACAGCATCTTGATCGCGTTGAGCAGCATCGCCGCCCCCGCCACCATGCGTCGCGAGCTGCGCCCCGTCACGATGCGCCCGTCCGGCAGTTCCATGGCCATGGCGATCACGTTTTCGTAGCGAGGATCCGACTTTCGCTTGCGTTCGACGTATTCGAGCGCAGGGGTCACGACCCGCCGGTCCTTCGGCTCCAGCCCCAGCTCGTCCATCAGAAGCTTCGCGCGGTTGACCGCCTCGCCTGCGATGAGTCCCTTCTTATAATCCACGCGCGCCAGCAGGTAGCGCCGGATAATTTCCTGTTTGGCTGCCTCGCGGCACACCTCGTCGTCCGTGATGCAAAAGCCTACGCGGTTGACGCCCATGTCCGTCGGCGAATTGTATTCCGATTCCTCGCCGGTGATCTTCTCGATGATGCGCCGCAGCACCGGGAAAATTTCGAGGTCGCGGTTGTACGTCACCGCCGTCTCGCCGTAGTGTTCCAGATGGAACGCGTCGATCATGTTGACGTCTTTGAGGTCCACGGTCGCCGCTTCGTAGGCGATGTTGACCGGATGCTTGAGCGGCAGGTTCCAGATGGGGAACGTCTCGAACTTCGCGTAGCGCGACTTTACACCCAGCAGGTTTTCGTGGTACAGCTGCGACAGGCACGTCGCGAGCTTGCCCGACCCCGGCCCCGGTCCGTTGACGACGATGAGCGGCTTGGTGACTTCAATGTACGGATTGCGGCCGTAGCCTTCGTCGCTGACGATCGTGTCCACGTCCGTGGGATAGCCTTTTGTAAAGTTGTGACGATATGTCCGTATGCCGCGGCGTTCGAGCTTGTTGATAAACGTGTTGACCGCCGGCTGATCCTCGTAGCGCGTGATGACGACGCTGTTGATTTCGAGCTCGTAGCGGCGGAACGTGTCGATGATGCGCATCACTTCCACGTCGTAAGTGATGCCGAAATCCTGCCGCGTTTTATTGGTGAGGATGTCGCCCGCGTAGATGCAGATGATGATCTCTACGTGCTCTTTCATCTTCGCCAGCAGCTTGATTTTTCCGCTTTCGTCGAATCCCGGCAGCACGCGCATGGCGTGCTTGTCGTGGTCTAGCTTCCCGCCGAACTCCAGGTACAGCCGGTCGACCTTCTTTTTGTTAATCCGCTCGAGGATATATTTCGACTGCTCTTCTAAATATTTTTCCGCATCGAAGCCCAGCTTCATGACGTCCTTCTTTCTGTATTGATCTGATTATCTCTCTGCAATCTTATCAATTCAGTATAGCAAAAGAGCGCCGCGCCCGCAACGCAGGAATCCTTGTGCTTGCAATTACCATATATTTACTGTATAATACTGCTACTTGGCCTGCGTGGGAGCGCAGGAGGAAAAGACATGGACAGGATTCGAGTCGGCAGGCAAAGCGCGACGCCATCGTTGAAGCTTTGCCTTTGTGTTTTTTGGATCATCCTGAGCGTAGCCATCAGCTCAGCGATGAATGTGCAACATGCGGTTGCTGCAACTGGCAATGCCGCAGATGGTGGTGCTGATAACAGATCGGCATTCAGCGATGTGCATGCGTGGCACTGGCACGCCGGTACCGTTGCGCGCGCCCATGCTGCGGGCATTCTCGGAGGCTATCCCGATGGGACGTTTCGACCCAATCACCTGGTGACCTGCGGGGAATTTTTGCGCATGACGATGAGCTGCACGCCTGATTCGTCCGGGCCCCTTGCTTTGCGGGAGGGTGCACCTTTCCAAGATGGTGCTGCAGCTTTCCTTGCGAAAGCCAGAGCAGAAGAAACGGAGCCAAATACACGGTCGCACTGGGCGCTGCCTTATTATGAAGAAGGACTGCACCGCGGGCTGTTTACCGGCGCGGACATTCACAAAGCGGCGCTTGACGATCCGATTTCAAGGCAGGTGATGGCGCTCGTGTACTCGCGCCTGATGGAAGAGCTGGATGGAGTGCGGTTTGCGCGCAACGAACAAGGAACGGTGCCGAAGGCACCGTTTACCGATGTAGGCGATCGGTCAGCGTACGAGTACCCGATCGCCATGACCGCCGCCGTCGGGCTCTTAACCGGTTACCCCGACGGCAGCTTCCGCCCGGAATCCTTTTTGACCCGGGCGGAAGCCGCGGCCGCCTTCGTCCGCCTGGTCGACCTCGCAGACGAAGCCGGCAGCGGCGGTATGCAGACGCCTCCGCCCGAGACGCCGTCACCCGAAAGCCCGCATGCGCCGGCGTCACCGGCTCCCGGCTCCGGCGAACCCGACGTCTCGATTGCCGATGTCGGCGAGCGCATCTGCTTTGCCTACCTCGACCAGTTCCTTGCATCCGTCCGGTTCGAAGGCTCCGCCGGGAACTATCGCTACCGCTTCGACGCCCCGGCGCTACCCGAAGGATACCGGAATATGATCAGCGTCGCCTTCTATTCGCCGACCGGGCAGAAAATACTTGCGCAGTACGGCCATTGGACGCGCGAAGCTTCTGCGCACAGCGTGGTGGTCCCCATGCCGGCGCTGAGGTCGCCTGCAGATCTGGGCACGGTGCTCATGGAAATCAGCACCGAGAACCTTGCTACCGGAAATATGCTCGGCTATACCTTGACGCACAAAATCGAAACAGGCAACAATCTGCGCGTTCAGCATCTGATGGATGCGACCAGAGTCGTGCTTACGGAGCACTATCCGGGCGTGCTTTTCAATACGTTCGCCTGGAAATAATCGCCGCACCCACACCTGACAAATCGCAGAGGATGTAATCTTGAAATATTTAACAATAAATAATATACCGGACTTACCGCCGTCTCCTTCACTTCCACTGCGCCCGGTATGGCTCGTTGCCGTCGTGCTGGCGGCCTCACTGTTCGCCTCGGTGAGCAGCCACGCTGCACCGATCCCCCTCGCCGGCGGTGCGCATTCCGGTCAGATGAGTACCTTTGCCACAACGGAAATCTACATCGAGGGCGCGGATCTCGAAGCGACGACATCGCTGGACATGTGGCATCACAGCGGTGGCTACTGGAAAGTCGGCAACGCCGGGTCTGAAAAAATAGTAATCGACGATACGGAAATCGAGGAGAGGGGATACGCATCCGTCCTCGCATCGGAGCGCGCGGAGTTTCAGATTCCGCTCCCCGGTACAATCCGGCAAAAAATCTCTGAAGGCAGGCAGATCGCCTGCCGGGTCGAAGGGAGGAGCGCTGCGCTGCACGAGCTGTTCGACCCCGGATCCGTCGAGTTCGACTTCACCGCCACGTCGCTGTACTTTCGGGCGAAACCGATTTTCAACCTCATCCCTGAACCTAAGTTGTCCTTCACCGACTACAACCTGTCACCCGCGCGCGAGATCCCGCTCATCGACCGGGCGTTCGGCTACAACATCTACTCGCTGTTCGGCAACGGCGAGAGCGGTGCGCAGGCGGCGGGGCGGGTCAGCATCGCGCAGCCGCATGCGATCGAAAGCGGCTACGTGCATCCGTCCATGATCACCAGTCTGGCAGGCCATCTGGCGCCGGGTCACACCATAATCATCCGCGGGAATCCCGTCGACTCCGCAGGCTACCGCGTGGGAGACGGAACGTTCGCCGCCGGCGGCGCCGTCGGCCTGTCGTTTTCGTTTCCCGTCCGCTTCAAGTTTTACGAAATCGTGGAGGGAGAGGTGCCGGGTGATCCCGGGGATCCGCCCGCTCCCGAAGACGTGACCGTCACAGCCCAACTCGATCTGCCGCCTTCGACGTACGAAGGTCACAGCGTCTTTGCGACCGACGCATCGCTGTTCTATATAGAGGAAGAGACGGTGTCCGCGACGCGCGCCTACGCCGAGGGGCTTGCGGCCAATCGGTTTTCCATCGTGGAAAGCGGAGCCGGCAGCATCAGCCGCCGGAGCTCCGTGCGGGCGGAAGCCGTGTTTCCCGGGGCGGGGCGGTATCAGGTCCGGCTGAATGTGGACACGCAGAGCGGTCACGCGGGGCAGGACACGAAACCGATCGACGTGCTGAAGACACCGGCGATCGAGCACAGCCTCACCGGAACACAGAAGCAAAACCGGAAGCAGGTGCTGAATTTCCGGATTGCCAAGCGGCCGGCCGAGACGCTCGTGGACGTGTGGGTCAAGCTCGAATACCTCGACGAGGGCGAGTGGGTGACCCTGCATCACGCGCCGGCCGGCGGCAATGCGCTGCAGAACAGCGACTCCATTAAGACACGCCCGATCGAGCGGCTGCCTGCGTCGGATGAGTATTTTGAACAATGCCGCTTCGAGTTTCTGCTGAAAAACACCGAGCCTGCCAATTGCCGATATACGATCTACGCAGAGGATTCAAGGGGAGAGTGGGATCGCGTGACCGCAGATTTCACCGTGTCGCCCGACCGGCCGCCGGAGGCGGAGATCCTGCTCGACGCCGAGTTTGTGCGAGGCGAAGGGTCGAATGTCGCAGAGATCGAAGTGGAAGATGTGTCGACGACCGACGGCGACCAACTTGACCGCTTATGGTTCCACAGAAGCCTGGCTGCGGCAGAAAGCGATATTCCACCGACTGGCGGAAGCTCTGGCGGAGCGCCGCACCCTTTGCTCGCTGAAAGTTCTCCGGAAGGGCACATCGCGCTCACTGATTGGATTCGCATCGACGGCGACTTCGCAGGCTACGAGGACCGGTCATTCGGCACGGGCAAGACCATCGCTTTCTCAAAGGCGGGCGTCGGCCTGTTCGAAGTCGGCCTCATCGCCAAAGACCGATGGACGGAGGAGACACTCGAAGAATACGTGACGGAAGAAGACCGCCTGCAGAGTTCGACGGCTGAGATCTCCGACGTCGTAAACATCGCGCCCGCCGTCGACATCGAACCCGTGCGCCTGCAGACGGCGAGCGTCACGATTCTTACAGGCGGCCATCAGGCCTACGACGCTGCGCAGGAAAACCGGCCACGCCTGGAAAGCGAATTGCTTGCAAGAGGTATCGATGCGAATGTTTCTGTTACGCCGATGGTTCACGAAGCTTCCGAAACCATTTCGCCGGGTGCGGTCCGCACAGCAAGTGTCCAGACGCCGTTTGGTTACCAGGGCAACTGGCTGTTTTACGAAAGCGACAACTACATCGCGGATGAAGCTCATCTGTACAAACTCGACGGCACGTGGGTCAGCGATGTCTTAGACGGCTATCCCGGTCCGCCGCATACGATTTCGTGCTGGGCGTTTGATGCTGCAGGAACGCAAGACGTAAAATGGACATTCACATTTGGTGACGATATCCTGCCTATTCCGCGAGTCAGAAGCGGTCCGTATCTTGCCCAAGACGACCAGGGGCGCTATCTGTTCCTCGTCGCAGGCGGCAAGACGCTCATCTTGACAAAGGACACCGGTCAGATGCTCGCGGTGCTTGACGGCGAGGTCGGGCATCATTGTTTTTCGGAAGGAAACCGCATTTACACATTCCTGCCGGGCGGTATCGCAAGGATCTCTACGACTACGGGGCAATTCGAGACAATATATACCCTTCCGGTTATGCAGGGTATGCAGCGCAAACTCTGGGGTCGGGTGCACTTTGTAACGGGAGCCGGGATCGACATGCGCCGCGGTTTGTTCGACTCTGCGACGGAGCAGCTTTCATTTGAAACGCTTTACTTTGAAGATCCTGTGTACGGGATAGCGCAACACGAAGTGCTCGTAATCGACGTCGATGGGCGCATCGTCGTCGAAACCCAGACGCGCGGCCGCATCGAGGCCGGCGGTTCAGCCGGCGAAATGAATGCCTATTATGCCCGGACGCACGTCTACGGACGCGATAACCGGTTGTTTTTTGCAATGCCTGCGAAGCAGGATTCGACGTATTATCCGTACACAGTGGCCCCGGTGCTCGATGAGGGCGGTGTCTGCACGCACATTGCGCACACGTGGAATTCGCGTTCGTCATCCGCCCGCTACGGTTACGCACAGGTGTACCGGTTGAGTGACGGGGCGTGGCTCACCGGCGAAGTCAAGGGCGGGAAGGACGACTATCCGACAGCGAGCAATAAAATCCTGTTCGCACGCGAAATCGCTGGCCAAGTGTATGTCACGAACGGTGCGGAGTGGGTCTATGTGTGGAATACGGGCTATAACATTTACCAGGAGCGGGTCAAGACGTTTGTGTTCAATCTGGATGCGGGCACAGTGCGCACCGGCAATCTGTACGGCGAGCTCGGCATTTCGCTTACGACGTTCGAAAGCGGCGTCGTATCGGATGCGATTGCAGTCGTGCAAGCCGGCTACAATACGCCCGGCAACGCATACAGCCTAAACGATGTGCTGCGCTGGGATCAGACGCTGCCCATGATTTTGAAGCGCTACGCAGCCAGGAATTTCCGCGGTGAAAGCGATATAAACATGCTTGTGGTGTGCGATGAGCTGAATCCTTCTTCCCTGTACGAATCCGGGGCTGAGGATGAAATCGCTGCGCTCATCGGATCGCACAATGGGAGATTGGCTCACGTGACAAGGCGGGATATTGAAGAGGACGGTCTCCTCAACCTGATCGTTCAACCTGAAGCTGAGGGTCGCGGTACGCTGGTGGCAACTGTGCCTGAGGGCGAAGGGGCACGTGTCTCAAAGTCCTATCGCCTTACACCCGGACGCACGTACTACGTCGAATATGATGTTGCCCTGGACGATGTGGCTGATGTCGAAGAAGATGATTTGCTCCGCATTCACCATGAATTGACGAATACGCCCGGCGCAACATTTGGCCCGCTTGCCTATCGTACGGTTGCCTCTTATGCGGAAGATTTTGAAAATGCAGACCATGTGAATCCTTTTTTTAGATATGAAGCGAAGACGTATTCCACAGCAACCGGTACAGTAGAGGTTGTCAGTGAGGGGTATTATAAAGGAGCGTATCTGATTCTCAACAGAAGCTCAAGCTCAAGCAATGGATACGGATCACATCCTTATCCTGCTGATCTTACGGCGTTGAAGTTTACCGTGCCCGAAGGGAAAAAGGCGTTCCTTGCATTTAATTATTTAATGCAAAAAAACGCCGAGTACTACGGCGCGGGTGCCTGGATGCAGAGTTATACCAAAATCGACGGCAAACTCTGGGCCGAATACAACGTCCATGGCGGACGCGGGCATTACAGTCATCCTGAACTGCTCGAAGCAGGCGAACATACACTCACGTTCTTTGCCAGCAATTATGGCAAAAAAGAGCAAGCGAAGATGTGGCTCGAAGATATACGGGTGGATTTGGTTGAAAGCATGGGCGTGCCTGGTCCATCCGGCATGGAGATCGATGGCCTTTGGACACCGGATTTGCAAGCTGGACTGCAGGATGTTTCCGTGCGTTCTCTGGGCGACGGTTATGCTCGTGTAAGCGGGACATTCAGCTCTCTGCCTCAAATTCCCGTTTATCGCGAAGTGGAAAACTCCATCGTAATCGACGGGCCCATCCATACGGTTCCGCACGTAATTGTTACAAATAGCGCGGCAGATAACTATGCATTTCAGTTGGACGTTCCACCCGGGAAAACGGCCATTTTTACGCGTATCCCGACGACATCCACTTCGGCCAGCAGGCGGAATGTCAAGTATAGCGTGCCGATGTTCATATACCGGAGCGATGGAAAGAACGTTTGGGCGACGGATACGTGGACGGTTCTGTATAAAGTGGACAATGCACAGCAAGGGATGTACAACTGGCCGAGGGATGGCGTTATCACAGCGGGGCCGCTTCAGGAGCCGAGGGTGTTTACGTTGGCTTCCCGGGCGTATGACGGTGCGTATGGATCGATGGACGGGGTTACATCGATCATGGTTGATAGCGCAAATGCGCACTGGCTTGATAAGAGTTTCTTCCTGCAAAAGATGGGCGGACCTACAAAGTACATGCTTGAAAGCGGTCCGTACAAAGGAGCGAAGCTCTCGTTCCAACTGCCGGAAGGTGTTCATAAAATTCGAGACCTGAAAGTATATTGCATAGAAGATGGACTGCGAAGATATGCTGCGGATGAGAGTTTCGCAAATCCGGCATCTCTTTCCACCTGGTCTGTAAGCGGCGGCAGCATCGCGTGCGTGCGCTCTCCTGATGAGGCGCCGCCGGAACAGGAAAGTCTCGTCTATAAAAAGGGAGAACTCGTTTCTTACAGTGTCCATTACTTCGACTATGAAAGCGATCCGTCCAAGCGTTCGTTCTGGCGCTACACGCATACGCCGTTCAACGACGGGGCGCATCCGGACGCTGCGCTCATCCTGGATGAATACGGCGAGCCGGTTGCGGTGCCGGGCACGGTTCTGTCTGCACCGATCGAACGGTTTTACATCGACGGTAAATACACGGTCGAGCACTGGCAGGAAGACAACACGGCGCGGCCGCCGACAGAGGGAGGCAACCCGTTTTACGATAAACTCTCGAACGCCGTGAGCCTCACATTCTATGTTGAAGGCGGCGGACAGGCGCCGTGGATCAAATCGATCAAGACGATTCCGGACAAGGTGAAAGAAGGGGAATCGTACCTGATCGAAGTGGAAGTCGACGACGCAGAGGGCGATGTGCTCTCGCTGACCACCGAGCTGTATAGAGGAAGGCAGCGCATTTACGTGCACAGGGAAGAGGGGATTGGGCCGGTTTCGGGCGGCGTTACAGGATATTTATCGGGCGCCGCTAATCCGCATGCTGCAACAGGTGCTTCGTACATCCTGTCGGGCGGCGCCTTTCCAACGGTCGGGCGCTACGCGCCCGTTCGAACGGGCACCGCGCCGGTCGCGATCGCGGGATCCTACGAAATCGTCTGCACCGTGCGCGATGCGACCGGTGCCGGCCTGGGCAGTTACCGGTTCGAAGTGCAATCAGAGGGCGGCATCGAAGGCGCGGTGGACCACACCGACGCATGGGATGCAAACCGCAGAGGGTTTAACGTAAAGCATTTTGGCGAAGAGTTCAATGCGACCGTGTCCTTTTCTGACTATCTCGCCATGCCGATGCCCCGGAAACGAGGATATAACGTATTCTGGCCCGGCGA
>DUTT01000063.1 GCA_012841925.1 Clostridiales bacterium
TGATGCCGATGACGATTCCTGCGCAGCGCGCACCCAGCTCGGCAGCTTCTTCTATATCCAGTCCTGTAACGAGTCCGTAGAAGAACGCGGCGTCAAAACTGTCGCCGGCGCCGGTGGTGTCCACGACCTCTGCATCGGTTGCTTTGTAAGAAACGGTGCGGCCTCTGTAGTAAATGTGCCCCCCTTCCGCACCTCTTTTTACGGCGAGGATTTGTTCCGGTCGGATTATCCCGGAGACGAGCGGCTCCTCGGATTCGTTGACGCAGACGACATCCGAGATCGCTACCGTTCGGCGGAGGATATCTTCATCGATTTCCGCCCCCAGCGGGCCGGGATCGAACAGGGTCATGCCGCCGTTGTCGTCGATGTCTTCGAGGCAGGCGACGATGTCGTGCGCCTCGTCGGACATCAGGTAGTAGCCCGTTACAAGCGCGTGACGGATAACCTGCTCGTTTCCTTTTAGAATCTCCCGGCGGAACAGGCCCTCCGCTCCCTTTTTAGTCAGGAATGTGCGCTCGCCGTCCTGTTCCAGCAGGATGATGCAGTAGCCGCTTTCTTCGTCGACCGTGTCGACATGGGCAAGCGAAAAGTCGTGACGCTTCATATAGGAGAGGATGTCGCGGCCCACATCGTCGTTGCCGAGATAGGAAACGACGTGGGCGCGCCCTCCCAGATTGTTGAACGTGGAGGCCATGTTGATGGCGCAGCCGCCGGCCATGGCGAATTCGTTTTGTATCAGCTGATCCTGGCCGCGATCGGGAAACGTTTCGATTTCGAGATAGCGGTCCAGCACGAGCCCGCCGAATACAGTGCATTCCACCATGAACATTCGTCCTTTCCAGGCCTCAGCCTTCCAGCCGGATCTCGCTGGCCGGCTCCCATGCTAGAAAGACCTTCTGGCCTTTCGCAAGCAACTCCCGCACATCGGTGTTCTGCACTTCGCACACGATGGTTCGCCCGCTGATGTCCACTCCGTACGTCGTCATGTTTCCCGCATAGATGACGTAAGAGAGGACTCCTTCGCACTTCGGATTCGCAGAAGAGCTGGAGATGTGAATTTTCTCCGGCCGAACGGCAAACGGGGACCCATCCGGATACTCAAAGAAGTTCGCCTTTCCCAGGAAACTCGCCACGAAGGCGTTCTTCGGCTTCTCATAGACCTCGGCAGGCGCGCCCGACTGCTCGATGCGGCCTTCGTTCATAACGACCACCTGATCCGAAAGCGTCATGGCCTCCTCCTGGTCGTGGGTTACGAACAGGGTGGTGATGCGGGTCTCTTCCAGAATGCGGCGCAGTTCGACCTGCATGTCCACGCGCAGCTTCTTATCCAGTGCCGACAGACTCTCGTCGAGCAGCAGGAGCCGGGGAGAAATGGCAAGTGCACGCGCGAGCGCGACCCGCTGCTGCTGACCGCCTGAGAGTTGCCCCGGTTTCCGGTCCCGGAATTCCTCCATGCGGACGGTGGCGAGCACCTGATCGACGCGCTCATCGATCTGCTTTTTGTCAAGCTTTCGCTGCTCCAGGCCGTAGGCTACGTTGCCGCGCACCGTCATGTGGGGAAACAGGGCGTAGCTTTGAAACACCATCCCGATGTTCCGCTTGTTCGGCGGGACGCTGGCCACGCTCTCTCCGTCAAACAGCACATCCCCTTCGTTCGGCTCGACAAACCCCGCGATCATCCGCAGCAGCGTCGTCTTGCCGCAGCCCGACGGGCCCAGGATGGACAAAAGCGTGCCGTCCGGAACGTCCAGATCGACGCGGTCCACGACCGTGTTGTCTCCATAGCGTTTTGTGAGTCCTTTCAGCGTAACTGTGGCCATTAGTTTCCCTTTCCTTCCAACATGTGTTTGAGGCTGGAGCGCATAATCCACCCGGCTGCCGCCAGGCAGATCAGCGAAACGCCGATGATGATCGTGGAGATGGCGTTGATTTCCGGTGTAAACCCGAACTTGATCGACGCCTGTATTTCGATGGGCAGCGTAGAGGTGCCCGCCGGTATCAGAAAATAGCTGATGGCAAAGTTGTCGAAGCTGATCATAAACGCGAGAAATCCGCCCGCTGCAATCGCCGGTGCGAGCGCCGGCAGCGTAATCCGCCGGAACGTTGTCAGCGGACCGGCTCCCAGAGACGCGCTCATCTCTTCCAGCGCCGGATCGAGGACTTTGACCCTGGCTTGCAGCGCCAGCATGGCGTAGGGAAGCGAGATGACCACGTGACCGGCCGTCACGAAGAACATGCTCTTATCCATGGAAAGAAAGCGGATAAACAGGAGCATGGACAGCGCCAGAATCAGCCAGGGGATGCTCATCGGCATCATGATCAGGTTGCGGGCAAGCCCTTCTGCGCGCCTGCCGAGCTTCTTGGATCCGAGCACGAACGCTGTAGCAAGCACGATGCAGATCAGCGCAGTGACGAACGCCAGCGCAAGCGAATGCCCCGCTGCGCGCAACAGGACCTTGTTTTGAGCCAACGCTTCGTACCATTTTAAGCTGAAGCGGAACGGCAGCGTGTTGTAGCGGGATTCGTTGAACCCCATCGCCATGAGCACGGCGATCGGCGTGTACAGATAGACGAGGATTAAAAGGGCATAGGTTGTAGGTATAAAATTCTTCGGGAAGGACTGTTTCATTCGTTTTCAAACCTCCTTCCCGCGTGCGACAGGCCGGCCATGCTCAGGATGACGAGCGCAAACAGCACAAACGCGATGGCCGCACCGAAGTTCCACCCGAAGATCTCAAAGAACTGATCTTCGATGACGGTGCCGATGACCGTTCCGCGGACACCGCCTAAGATTCGCGGCTCCACGAATGTACCCAGGCAGGGGACGAATACGATCATGATGCCCGTCACGACCCCGGGCATGGACAGCGGGAGCACGATGTTGAAAAACGTCGACACACTGCTTGCACCCAGCGAGCGGCTCGCCTCGAGCAGGTGGTCATCGACGCGCGCAAGCGCCAGATAGATCGTAACGACCATGTAGGGGAAGAACGCGTGCACGAGCCCGATGATGACCGCTTTCTGCGTAAACAGTATGCCGAGATCGCCGCTTACGAGTCCGACCGCCTGCGCAAACTTGTTGAGAACGCCGCCGTCCTGCAAAAAAATCAGCCAGCTGTACACGCGCACGAGCTGGTTGGTGAAAAACGGAATGATGACCAGGACCATGAGGATATCTCTGAATCCCTTAAACCGCTTGGCCATAAAATAGGCGAGCGGATAGGAAATCA
>DUTT01000064.1 GCA_012841925.1 Clostridiales bacterium
GACTTATCATCGCGCATGCAGTATGTTGCCTGCCGGCCAAACATTGTGCAGGTGGCTGGAAGGATGCAAACGCACTTGACTTATCATCGCGCATGCAGTATGTTGCCTGCCGGCCAAACATTGTGCAGGTGGCTGGAAGGATGCAAACGCACTTGACTTATCATCAAACATGCAGTGTATCACCTGCCGGCCTGCCCATTCCTTCCGGGCTGCATACCCGCAATGGAGAGTTTTCGCGCGCGGCCTGCTGCTATTGCTGTATGGCCGGGTCGCTTTTAACAGCGCGCAAAATCCAGGTCGCCAGCACGCCGTTCAACACGCCGGTGGCCATGCCCGCGAGGAGCAGTACCGGGAAATAGTAAAAGATCAGGGGCGTTTCGACGATGAGGGCGGCGACGGAAAGCTGCGCGAGATTGTGGAACACGCCGCCTGCCATGGACACACCGGCTGTGCTGAACCAGTCAGTCCGCTTCAAAAGAGCCATGATCACAAAGCTGGCAAGGCCGCCTGCGAGCGCATATAGAGCGGAAAACACGCTTCCGAAAAGCGCCGCCGCCAGCAGGATGCGCGTTATGTTTATCATGAGCGCCGGGCGCTCGCCGATTGCGTACAGTGCGACGACAATTACGATGTTCGCAAGCCCCGGCTTGATTCCAGGAATCCCAAGCGAGAGCGGAAACAGGAACTCGATATACGAAACGATGAGCGCCAGAGATGTAAGCACCGCAGCCGTCGATAGAGTTTTGGTTGAAGATTTCATAAGCATATTTCCTTAGCCATGGATGACATCAGATGCGGCCCGCCGGATTATCAGCAGCGGCCCCGGCTGTTGTACGCCGCATATCGCTTCAGCATACAGGCAATTGCATCCGGTCCTCCCGATGATTGACCGCAGCACCAGGTGATCGCGTACTGCATACCGCTTCAGCATACAGGCAATCGTCAATAAGCGATCGCATCCGGTCCGCTTTCTCCGAGCACCGTAATCACGACGTGGTTCGGCAGGCACACGATCATCTGGCTCGTCTGACTGATGCTTCCAAACGTCAGACAGTCGCCGTTGGGGCAGTCCGCCTCTGTCATGCGCGCTTGACCGTCCAGGATTTGCATAGTATTATGACCGTTAGCAGAATCGATGTGAACAATCTGGTCTTTCGACAGATCGTATACGCCGAAAGGAACGCCGTCCACCGTGACGGCGACGCTGTTTCCGGGGACGGAAAGTCCTTTTAACACGGCGAGAACACCGAAGCCGAGAACGAGCAGGGTGACCGCCAGGATGATGTCTGCTTTTTTGAACACGAGGGTAAAATGACCTTTCCACGAATCACAATGCGTCGATACCGCAGACGCACTTCTGCAGCTGCGCGTGCGAAAATGGCAGCGGCCGCCATTGCGACCGGGCTCATTATAGCACAGTGCGGTTGCGCGAACAATGCACCTGCGACGGGCGTCAGCCGGGGCGAGGATTTTCTGCTCAATACGCACTGCGAGATCGCGATTTTCGAGATGGAGGCGAGCAAGGGAGAAGAAAAAGCGACCCTTCCCGACGACGTTATCCAGGCGGCGTTTCGCTATGCCCGAAGCCTCGAGAATTTGCTATCGCGGACAGTACCCGCAAGCGACGTGAGCGCGGTCAACCGGGCCGGATCAGGGGAGCCGGTGTCTGTAGGATCCGACGCTTCGCATGTCATCGGGCTGGGGCTGCACTACAGCGAACTGTCCGGTGGATTGTTCGACATGACGATCGGAGCCGTATCGGAGCTGTGGAACTTTTCGGGTGAGAATCCGTCCCTTCCTGAGCCGGATGACATCGAGCGTGCACTGAATGGAGTCGGTTATACCGGCATCGACTTGAGTGAGCGGGATGCCGGGGGCGGAGGCGACTCTCTGGTTACGAAAGCAAATGCCGATACGCACATCGATCTGGGCGGCATCGCCAAAGGCTACATTGCCGACCGCACAAAAGACTTCCTGACCGAAAACGGCGTCAAGACGGCGCTCATCAACTTCGGCGGAAACGTCGTCGTGCTCGGTAACAAGGCCGACGGATCCGCGTGGATCATCGCGGTGGAGGAGCCTTTTTCAACTGAAGAGAATGCAGCTGGTGCCCAGCGTCTCTCCGGAGAAATATCCGTCCGAGGAGGTTCGGTCGTAACGTCCGGCGTCTACGAGCGGAAGTTTGTGCAGGACGATGTAGTGTACCATCACATCCTGGATCCGTCCACCGGATATCCCAGGGAGAGCGACGTGCTGTCCGCGACGATAATCGGCCCGGTGTCCGCCGACTGCGATGCGCTGTCGACGATCTGCCTGATGCTGGGGGCGGAGCAGGCGCTGGAACTCATCGAGGGGCTCGACGGCTACGAGCTGGTTGTTATCAAGCGGGACGGATCGATCGAGATGACGGCCGGGGCTCTTTTTACACCATACTGATGCAATGCGATGTGTGGACAATCGGCCGGAGCGGCTCAATCGAGACTATGGCCGGCGCCCGGTTTACATCATATCGATGCAATGCAGCTTCCGTGCAGCTTGGCGTGCAGATTGTGTTGCAATTACTAGCTAAAGAACAGAATTAAGCGGCGGGTGGATTGTAGAGTACGCTACATTTAGTGAGCGAAGGCGAAGCAAGAAACATACTCAAAGATCGAAGACGAAGCACAGAATAAATTCTAAAGACGCAGCGAATCCGCTGCGTCTTTAGCTATCAAAGTACTTTCGTGCAGCCGACTAGGCGGTCTGCGCTTTTTTTTGTTTTGGAATGAGCGTGATGATGTCTCTCGGACACGCTTTAACGCACATGCCGCAGTTCGTGCACTTTTCCGGATCGATCTTCGCTACGTTGTCGTTCACGTGAATCGCATCGAATTTACATGCTTTCTCGCACAGCCTGCACGCGATGCAGCCGACTTCGCAGACGTCTCTGGTCTGCCTGGCCGGATCTTTGGAACTGCAGGCGACAAATACGCGGTTCGTGGCCGGAATCATATCGATGATGTTCTGAGGACAGGCTTTCGAGCACATCGTGCAGCCCGTACAGTTGTCCCGGTCTACAAGCGCGATGCCGTCACAGATGTGGATGGCGTCGTACTGACATGCGTCGACGCAGTCGCCGAAGCCGATGCAGGCGTGTTTGCACGAATTCGGCCCGCCGAAAAACTGCTTGACAGAGGCGCACGTCTTGTAGCCCTGGTAGTCCATATCCTGCCTCGTCAAATGCGAGCGTCCGTCGCACATCACGGCCGCCACAATCGGGGCATCCGCTTCCGCGTCGACACCGAGAATTTCGCCGATGGCCTGGGCGACGGTTGCACCTCCCGGGATGCACAGCGTCGGCGATACCCCTTGGGGGTCACCGGCCAGTGCAGCGGCGTAGTCATCGCAGCCCGCATAGCCGCAGGCACCGCAGTTGGCACCGGGCAGGGCATCGCGGATGATGGACGCTGTTTCGTCCACCGGTACGGCCATAAACCTGGCGGCCAGCGTCAGAATGATGCCCGAAATGAGACCGATACCGACGACCAGAACGACAGGAGTGATAAATGCTGACATATGTGTACCTCCTTACATTCCGAATATGCCGTCGATCATCCCGGCAAAGCCCATAAACGACAGGCTCAGGATGGATGCGGCAATCAGCGTGGATGCGATCCCTTTAAAGGATTCCGGGTAGTCATTGGATTCGATTCTGCCCCGGACGCCTGCGAACAGGAACATGGCGATGAGAAAGCCGACACCGGCTCCAAACGAGTTCAGAAGAGACTGGGCAAAACCATATCCCTCGTCGATGTTCAGAACGCATACACCGAGCACCGCGCAGTTCGTCGTGATGAGCGGCAGATAGACACCCAGTCCCCGGTGAAGGGCGGGTACGAATTTCTTCATTGCAATTTCCACAAGCTGTACGAGTGCGGCGATTACGAGGATAAACACGATGGTCTGCATGTATCCGATGCCGTTTGGCTCGAGCAGCAGGTTCTGGATCGGCCATGTAGCTGCTGTAGACATGACCATAACAAATACGACTGCGATGGACATCCCCATGGCGGAGTCCAGTTTCTTTGACACGCCGAGGAACGGACAGATTCCCAGGAACTTGACGAGAACGAAGTTGTTTCCAAGCACGGCGGCCATGATGATCATCGTTGCTTCTCTCACGACTGGCACCCTCCTTCTTCGGCCTGGCCGCACGCAGCGGCCTGCGCACATCCGGCGCAGCCCTGTTTTTGTTTATCGCGCACTTTGCCGCGCGTAATTTTGTTGACCAGAGCGATCATCACACCGAACGTAAAGAATCCGCCGGGCGCCAGAACGAAGATGGCCATGGGGTCGATGAGGTGAGCAGTCAGCGAAATGCCGAACAGGCTGCCGCTTCCGATCAGTTCCCTCACGCAGGCCATCGCCGTGAGCGCCAGCGTAAAGCCGATGCCCATGCCGACACCGTCGAGCGCCGAATCGACGACGCTGTTCTTGTTGGCGAACATCTCGGCACGCCCGAGGATGATGCAGTTGACGACGATCAGCGGGATGTAGATCCCGAGTGCGCGGTCCAGATCCGGAAAGTAAGCCTTCAGAAGGAGCTGGACGATGGTTACGAACGTGGCGATGACCACGATGTAGCAGGGGATGCGCACCTTGTCGGGGATGACCCGCTTCAGCGACGAAATAAAGATGTTGGAAAATATGAGCACGACGGTCGTCGATAATCCCATGCCGAGTCCGTTGATCGCCTGCGTGGATACCGCCAGCGTGGGGCAGGTGCCCAGCACGAGAACGAGCACGGGGTTCTCTTTGATAAAACCGTTCGTGAGGATGGCAAGCTTATTGTCTTTCATCAGAAACCACCTCCGAGTTCGCTGAATTGCTGGAGCGCGACCGAGATGGCGCTGAATACGGCCCGCGATGTATACGTCGCTCCGGTGACGGCGCTGATGTGCGTAGCATCGACGCTGCCGGGCTCCGACGAAATCGCGTGGGCTCCGACGTACTGGTTCAGGTAGTCCGGATTGGTTGCCTTCGACCCCAGGCCCGGGGTTTCCTGACTGGCATCCGTCACCTTGACGCCTGCGATATTTCCTTTGGGGTCCAGCCCGGTCATGACGACGACGGGACCTCCGAAGCCTTTGAACTGAGCGGTGATTACATAGCCGACACCGTTGACGGCTTCGTACACCTCGGTGACGCCGTCTACGAGCACAACGTCTTTAGCTTCCACAAATCCCGAAGCCTCCGGCAGCACGGTCGAACGGGCTGCGTTGGCCATCTCGATCGTAATCTTTTCGATGAGCGGTTCCGTAATCTGGAACGTTGCAGCCAGGAGGATCGACGCGATGAGGCAGATGCTCACGAGTACGACCGTCGGCGCAAAGGATTCTTTAAATGAATTGTTCACGATTTCTCACCGCCTTTCGGGACGCCGTGAATGTTCAGTTTCGTCCACTTGTCGATGTGAGGGGTCAGGATGTTCATCAAAAGCAGTGCAAACGACACGCCTTCCGGATACGATGCGAAGATCCGGATGCCCATGGTGAGAAAGCCGCAGCCGATGCCGAAGATGATCTTACCTTTTGTCGTAAGCGGCGATGTAGCGTAATCCGTCGCCATGAAGATGGCACCGAGCATGGCGCCGCCTGCGCACATGTGGAAAATCGGATCGAATCCCATCGCGACGGCCATCACCGCGACCGTGCCGAGAAATGCGACCGGTATGGCCGGATCGATGACTTTCTTGACGAGGAGGTACGCGCCCCCCAGCAGGAGAGCGGCTGCGCTGACTTCGCCCATGGATCCGCTGACGGTCCCCAGGAACATGTCCAGGTTCGACGGTACGTCTTTGGCGTTGGCGAACAGAGCGAGCGGCGTCGCGCCGGTTACGGCGTCGGTCGCAGCTCCTGCGACGAGTCCGTTTGCCTCCCACAGGACACTGCTCATGCGATCCGTGAGCGGCCAGGATGTCATCGCCGTTGAGAACGATGTAAACAGGACGATGCGGCCGACGAGCGCCGGGTTCGCAAAGTTTTGCCCCAGACCCCCGAACAGCTGCTTAACGACGACGATCGCCACAAACGAACCGATGGCAGCCATCCAGAGAGGGATGGACACCGGCAGGTTGTAGCTGAGTATAACGCCCGTAACGACGGCGCTGAAGTCGCCGATCGTCTGCGGCCGGTTGAGCATTTTCCGGGTGACTCCTTCGAACAGGACGCTCGTGCCTACACACGTTGCGACGAGAAGCAGCGCCCTTATTCCGAAGACGTATACAGCGACCGCAAGCGCCGGCATCAGCGCCAGCACGACATCTTTCATGATGCTCGCCGTATCGACGGGGTCCACGATGTGCGGCGCGGAGGAGACGATCAGTTGGCTATCTTTTGTGTTCATGCGTTTTTACCTCCTTCCGCCTGAGCTTTTGCTTGTTCGACCTGTTTTCTCAGATCCTGCATCACCAGATCCTTGGCGAGCTTAATTTTGTAACTCAGCTGGATCCGCGCCGGGCAGGAGTACGAACAGCTTCCGCATTCCATGCACGTGAGTGCGTCGTATGCCTTGAGCGTTTCCAGGTCCTTGCGGTCCCACGCTTTGGCAAGCGTCGTGGGCATCAGGTTCATCGGGCAGCCCCGCACGCAGCGCCCGCAGTTGATGCAGGCGGTTTCGGGGTTCATCGTTGAAAACGCTTCGTCGAAAACGAGGATAGCGTTGTTGCCCTTCAATATAGCCAGATCGTCGCTGGGCATGGCGCGCCCCATCATGGGCCCGCCGAACAGGATTTTTTTAGGATCCCTCTTCGTGCCACCGCAGAATTCGATGACGTCGCGAATCTTCGTGCCGATGGGCACTTCCACGTTCTGCGGGTGGACGATCAGATTGCCGTCGACGGTAAGACTCTTTGTGACGAGCGGCATGCCGGTCTCCAGATACTGCTGAAGTTTCAGTATGGAGTTGACGTTCGAGACGAGCACACCGATATCTGCCGGGAGCTTGCCGGCGATCAGGTGGCGTCCCGTCGTCTCAAAGATGATGACGCGCTCAGCCCCCTGCGGGTAGACGAGACGCAGCTCGAACACTTCGATTTCGGGTATGTCCTTCGTCAGGTCCTTGAACAGCGAAATCGCATCCGGCTTGTTTCCTTCGATGGCGATGATACCTTTTTTTATAGAGAGGTATTTGAGGGTGTTGAGTGTCCCGTCGACGATTTCGCGTGCGTGTGCAAGCATCGTCATGTGGTCGACCGTGATGTACGGTTCACATTCCGCTCCGTTGATGATGAGCGTGTCCACTTCTTCGGGATTTCTGGGATTGTACTTGATGTGCGTCGGAAAAGCTGCCCCGCCCAGGCCGACGAGCCCCGAGGCGCGCACCGCTTTTAAGAATTCTTCTTTGTTCGTGACGACAGGCGGCACAACCGTGTCGGCCAGTTCCTGTTTTCCGTCCGTTTCGATGACGATGTTGACGTCGTTTCGGCCCATCTGCGTCATAAACGTTTCGATTGCGACGACTTCGCCGGATACGCTGGAGTGGACCGGTGCGCATACCGGAGCCTCGCTGTCGCCGATCAGCTGACCGACTTTGACGCGGTCGCCCGGCGATACGACAGGCACATTGGGTGCCCCGATGTGTTGCACCATCGGGATGTAGACCTTTTCTGGCACCGGCATCGGCACAATCGTAAAGCCTGCCGTGTTTTTGTGGTGGTCCAGATGGATCCCCTTAAGATGTTTGAGTGAAATCATATTGTTTCTCCTTCGGTCGGTTCCCCACACAAAATTGAAGGGTCGAACCCTATCCCGAATAAGATATACCGTTCGCTCCGATTTGTAAAGGCTTGCGGGCGCGGTTTTATAAATGTTGCCACTTGTGCACCCGGGTGGTATGATTAACGGTACGAATTCAACTTCTGCCCGCAGACGATGCAAGAGGGAATGCAAGGGGGAATGATGGAGATGAGACAGATTACGGATTTAAAGAATCTATTATATACGTCGGCCGACCTGTATGCAGACCGCGTCGCATATCTGTACAAAGACCGGCTCGGAGGCGACTATCTGCCGATTACCTACGCAGAGGTCCGAAGCGATGTCGATGCGCTTGGAACGGCGCTGCTTCGCGAGGGGCTGGCGGACGGTCACATCGGCGTCATCGGGGAAAACCGCTACGAATGGGTCGTGAGCTATCTGGCGGTCGCAAACGGCCCGGGCGTCATCGTCCCGCTCGACCGGGAGCTTCCCGCACACGAGATCGCTGCGCTGATCGAGCGGGCGGAGATTTCTGCGGTCATCTTTTCGAGCAAAGTCGGGCAGAAGCTCGACGAAGCGATGCAGCTTGTGAACCGAAGCGTGCGCCTCGTCAGCATGGACAGCGAAAGCACGCAGGGCGATACGCTGTCGCTGCCCCGGATGATCGACGACGGAAAAGGCCGGATCGAACAGGGCGACCGGCGCTACATCGACTTCGAAGTCGACGCGGATGCGATGAGCATGCTGCTGTTTACATCGGGTACGACGGGTCTGGCCAAGGGCGTTATGCTGTGCCATCGCAATTTAGCTTCCAATATATACAGCATGTCGAAGTTTGTGGATCTGACCGTGCACGAAAAACAGCAAGTCGGGCTTTCGCTCCTTCCGATGCATCATACATACGAGTTTACCTGTACGATACTGGGGTCTTTTTACCAGGGAGCGATGATCGCTTTTTGCGAAGGTCTCAAGTACATCGTCAAAAATATGGAAGAGGCCGGCGTCACCTACATGATCGCTGTCCCTCTCGTCTTCGAAAATATGCACCACAAGATCTGGCTTCAGGCGGCCAAAGGCGGCAAAGCTGACAAGATGCGCAAAGCCATTCGCATGATCCGGACGCTGTCGCACATCGACAAGAAGATCGAGAAGCGCACAAAACGCCTGTTCAAAGACGTGCATGCGGCGGTGGGCGGCCATCTCCGCCTGATGATCGCAGGTGCGGCGCCGATCGATCCGGACGTCATCAACGACTTCAACGCGATGGGCTTTACGATGATTCAGGGATACGGCATGACGGAGTGTTCGCCCATCATCGCGCTCAATCCGGAAGGGAAAGCGCGCGCGGCGGCGGCAGGCCTGCCGCTGCCGGGGACGGAGATCCGGATTTCCGAGCCCGGCGAAAACGGAACGGGCGAGATCATCTGCAAAAGCGATTCCGTGATGCTCGGCTATTATAAGGATCCGGAGGAGACGGCAAACGCGATCCGTGACGGATGGCTGTACACAGGCGACGTCGGGTACTTCGACCGGGACGGCTACCTGTACATCACCGGACGAAAAAAGAATGTCATCGTCACGAAGAACGGTAAAAATATTTTCCCCGAAGAGGTCGAGTTTTATCTGAACCGCAGCCCGTACATCGCTGAGGTGATCGTGACAGGCGAAAAGGAAAGCGATGCGGGCGAAAGCATCGTGTGGGCCAATATCTTCCCGGATTACGAAGCCATCGCAGAACAGAAGGGGTCGCTCGGCGAAGCGGAGCTGAGGGCGCTTTTGAAGTCGGAAATCGACCGCCTCAACGATCTGATGCCCTTCTATAAACGCGTAAAGAGATTCCGGATCCGGGAGACGGAGTTCGATAAGACGACGACCCGGAAAATCAAGCGCTGGTAGATAAAGGAGGACGTATGTCTGGTCAAGACCGGTATCCGCTTCTGGAAATCAGCATTGGAAAGTTCGTACACAACGCCACGGAAATTCTGTCGCGCTGCGCGGCGCAGGGGATATCGGTGGCGGGTGTCGTAAAAGGCTACGCCGCGTTCCCGGAACTCGCATCCGCGCTGTCGAGGTGCGGTGCGTCGCAGCTCGCTTCTTCGAGAATCCGCCACCTCGCCGAGCTTCGCAGAGCCGGGCTGCCGGGACCGTACATGTTGCTTCGCATCCCCATGATCTCGGAGTTACGCGATGTTGTGGATCAGGCCGATTATTCGCTGCAGAGCGACCTGGCGACGCTTCGGGCGCTGCAGGACGAGTGTCTGGCGCAAAACAAAAAACACAAAGTCATCCTGATGGCGGACCTGGGCGATCTGCGGGAGGGATTCTGGCATGCGGACGAGCTCGTGCGGGCCTGTGTCGAAGTCGAGGAAGAGCTTTCCATGGTAGAGCTTGCCGGCGTCGGCACGAATCTGGGCTGCTACGGAGCCATACAGCCCACTCCCGAAAAGATGCACGCACTGCTCGGCATCGCCCGCAGGGTCGAGGCGGCCATCGGGCGGAAGCTGGAAATCGTATCCGGCGGCGCGACGAGCTCGTATACGCTCGTGCACTGGAATACGATGCCGGAAGGCATCAACCACCTGCGCATCGGCGAGGGAATCAGCCTGGCCTACGATCTCCCCGTGGACTGGGGAATAGAAGATATGGACTATTTGCATCAGGATGTGTATACTCTAAAAGCTCAGGTGATCGAGGTCCGGGAAAAACCCAGCTATCCGCAGGGTACGTTTTGCATCGACGCGTTTGGCGGCAAACCGGTGTTTACGGACCGGGGCATACGGAAGCGCGCTCTCGTGGCCGTCGGGCGTGCCGATGTGGCCGACATTCACCGGCTGATGCCTCGCGCTGCGGGCATCGAGGTGTTGGGCGGCTCGTCGGATCATACGATTTTAGATGTAGAGAATTATCCGGGAGAACTGCGTGCAGGGGACATCGTCGAGTTTGACTTAAACTACACGACACAGCTGTTCCTCATGCTCTCCCCGGATGTGATAAAAAGGTTGGTTGCATGAAATCATTGACTCATCGCGCTCATCGCGCAAAGTTGCTGTCGCTTGCGGTCGCGCTTTGCCTGCTGCTGATGACCGGCTGCGATACGTACGACAACTTCCTGTCGGAATTTTTCGACAAATCGAACGGAAAAGATACAGCGGTAAAAATCGGCGTGTTCGAACCCCTTACCGGTTCGGATGCCCAGGGTGCAAAGGCGGAAATTCGCGGCATCGAACTCGCACACGAATTGTACCCCGATGTGCTGGGGATGCCGGTGAAGCTCGTGTACGGGGATAATCAATCCGACGTATCCGCAGCGGTCGCCGCTGCCCAGAGCCTCGTAGACCAGGGCGTGTCTGTCGTGCTCGGCAGCTATAAGAGCGTGCTGACGCTCGCCGCAAGCGATGTGTTTGCAGAGGCGAGGATTCCGGCGATCGGGATCACGTGCACGAATCCGCTCATCACCAAGACCAACGACTTTTACTACAGAGTGTGCTTTGTCGATGCGTTTCAGGGGAACTCCGCCGCAAAATACATAACGGAGCATCTGAATCTGGAGAGCGCTGTTGCGTTTAAGAAGCAGGGGGACGACTACGCCGGTGCGATGATCGACGAGTTCATCGATAAAATGGTCCGGCAGACCGGCGAACCCGAATGCGTAACGCTCATCGAGTACCCGGAGGACACGAAGGACTTTGCGCCGTTCTTTGAACGAATCCACCAGGCCGGCAGCCCGGCTGTGTTCTTCCCCTCCGAAGCCGCTGTGGCCGATGAGGTTTTATATCAGGCCTATGAGGGACGCTATAAGTTCCTGTGGATCGGAAACGAAAAATGGGAGGATCTGCCGTCGGTCAACATCAATCCGTACCGCGACAGCGCACTGTACATCGACGGCGTGGCGTTCGTCGCCGAGTTCGACGATGCGGCCAGATTGTCGGCTATGACGGATATCTTCATAAAGGCGTATGCCGAAAAGTACGGCGAGGACGAAAAACCCGACGATGCGACTGCGCTCGGTTTCGACGCATACCTGCTGGCGCTGCGCGGCATCGAGGACGCCGGCACGCACCGGAACGGATCGCTGATTGCAAGCAAGCTCAGCAGCGTGTTCGAAATGCCGGCAGCGACCGGATCCATCACGCTGAATGCGCAGGGCGATCCGATCAAGGAAGTCGTCATCGAACGGTTTTTAAAGACCGAACCAAAACCGGTTTTCACGGCCATCCCCACGTGGGGCCAGTAGACCGGACCGGTCGACCGACTGAGGTAAATCGCAGATGTGCTGAATATGTTAAAGAAGAATATGTTAAAGAAGAATATGTAAAGAAGAATACAAAAAGAAGAATGCGAAAAGGAGAATACGAATGGTAGAGAATATTAAAAAAGCGCTGGATGAAATCCGCCCGATGCTGCAAAGAGACGGCGGAGATGTGGAGTTTGTAGATTACACGGACGATCACGTCGTGCTGGTTCGCCTACAGGGGCGGTGCGCAGGATGCCCGTACTCGCAGATGACCGTTAAACAGGGAATTGAAGCGTATCTCAAAGAGGAGATTCCCGAGGTCGCAGCTGTCGAAGCCGTCGAGTAGGGCTGCAGATGGCGACGAGAAAAACCAGAAAACGCTACCGGATAAACAAAGGCAGGATGCTGTTGATCGCAGGCTGCCTTGTTTTGGTGCTCATGGCTATTCCACTGCTGAAACCGGCCGCCGATATCGAGCCGGATCCGGACCCCGAACCCGAGCCGAGAGAGGTTTCGCTTACGATCCGGTGTGCGGGCGACATCATGGGGCATTTGTCACAGCTGATCGCCAACTACGACGATGCGACCGGCACATACGATTTTTCGCTCGATTACGAATACGTGCGCGACTATATCCGGGAAGCCGATCTGTCCCTTTGCAATATCGAGACGACGTTTGCAGGGAAGACGCCCTATACGGGTTATCCGTTTTTTAATTCGCCGGATCAGCTGGCGTTCGACGTGGCAGGCGTCGGCTTTGACGTGGCGCTGTTTTCGAACAACCACATGCTGGACACCAAGACTGCCGGCATGGATCGCACGCTGGAAGTCCTGAGAAGCGCGGGCCTCAAGACGGCCGGCGCCCGCCTTCCCGGAGAAGAGCGGACGACGATGGTGTCCGTCGGCGAGGTCAAGGCGGGCATCGTGTCCTACACGTACGAAACGGGGCTGTACAACGGGCACCGCACGCTCAACGGCAGCATCATCCCCCAGGACGCGCAGGAGCGGATCAACTCCTTCCGCTACTATAAGATAGAAGAAGATCTGAAGCGCATCGGCGAAGACATCGATGCGCTCCGCGGCAAGGGCGCCGATATCGTCATCGCCTATCTGCACTGGGGGAACGAGTACCAGAGGAAGGCCTCCCAGGCGGACCGCAGCATCGCTCAGGCGGTGGCGGAAGCCGGGGCGGATATCATCTTCGCATCGCACCCGCACGTCGTGCAGGAAGTCGAAGAAATTTATATCGAGGTGCCGGTCGCTGCAGAAGAGCCGGGTGACCCGGACGAAGACGCGCATACCGGCGATCCGGACGAGGGTGAAAGCGCGCCGACTCCGATGCAGAAAAAAACCGTCCCCGTGTTTTACTCCATGGGCAACTTCATCTCGAACCAGCGCCAGGAGACGCTCGACAACCGCTACACCGAGCAGGGCATGATCGCGTCGGTCGACCTCGTGTACGATGTGGATGCCAGGGTCATCCGAAGCGTCAAAACATCGTTTATTCCCACGTGGGTGGAAAAGTACCGCACGGGCGGGCGGACCCGCTATGCCATCGTTCCCCTCGTGGGTGACTACCTGAGCAACCCCGAGCTGGTCGCCTCCGGGCACGGAAGCCGGGCTGCGCAGGCGCTTGCCGACATGACGGCGCTCATCGGAGAGCAGTACCTGTATCAGCCGGAGGGCAGGAGCGAATGAATGCGTCCGACGACTACAAGCGCTTTCATATTGCGAAAAAGTTTGTACCTGTTCCGCCCGGCACTCCCGGATTCCAGCTTCGAAGTCTCTTCTGCGATCCAGAAAAGCGCGAATGCAGACTGCTGATTCTCGGCGAAGATTATACCGATGTCCGTCAGACGGCCGCTTCTTATAAAGAAGAAACGGGCACGGCTATCGGTGTGCGCGCCAGAGGAAAAAGCCTGGAGTTTTCGATACAGGCATCGGATTTCGACGCGGGGCTGTGGGGAGCGAACGGAAATGCTCTGTCCGCTTTTATGGCCTTTGCCTGCTGCATTCCGTTTGCGGGCGAGGAGATCCGGGAGTTCTTTCTATTCTATAACAATCACATCATCGAACCCGCGGTCGAAGGAAGCGCACCTAAAAACAAACCGCTCTTCGACGGTACAGCTTTCAAAGAAAGCGCACTGTGGCGCGTCGCTTCCGTCGAAGCGACGCCGGAAGCAGGCAGGATCGCGCTGGAGATCCGCATGGCACCTCCTCTCGGTGATGAAGACCTGTTTGAGTCGGCTATGCCGCTCCTTCATCGATACGACATGGGGCTTCTTAAAATTTCCGATTAAAACTCTAAAATTACCCCTTGCATTCTATTAGAGCTTATAGTATCCTAATAAGGCTTGCTCACGGCGTGGATACGCAGAATGCGTAAAACCGCCAGGCGAAGACGCAGGAAGTTGCTGAGCTATCAGGTAATTTCTGCTGAGCATGTCTGCCCTTGAGGCAGGCGAAGGAAGTTTCATCGTTTTTTTAAAGAACAATTACCGAACGCACGGAGGCGTGTACAAGCATCGCGCCGGGCGAAGGGGCCTCAAAGCAGGTAAAACGATGGAGAACAGCCTCGCACAGAAATAGCGAAAATGTGCGAAAAGTGCGGAGTACACTCCGCAAAGCAATGCAAAGTCATCGAGGAGGAAATCAATGAGCACTCAGAAAATCAGGATCAGGCTCAAAGCGTACGACCACAAGTCTTTGGACCAGTCCGCACAGCGCATCGTGGATACGGCCCGCAAAACCGGCGCCGACGTGTCGGGGCCCATTCCGCTGCCGACCGAAAAGGAAATCATCACGATCCTGCGCGCCGTCCATAAATATAAGGACAGCCGGGAGCAGTTCGAACAGCGCACGCACAAGCGCCTCATCGACATCCTGAGCCCGACGCCCAAGACGATCGATGCTCTCATGAAGCTGGATATGCCGGCCGGTGTAGACATCGAGATAAAACTGTAGGGGCCGGAAAGCAATCGGTCACCGATGGACTTAGTATGATTACACATCGTAATCCGCTGTAAGAACGCAGGAGGAAACAAGCATGAAAACTATTTTAGGAAAAAAGGTCGGGATGACTCAGATCTTTTCCGAGTCGGGAGCGGTCATTCCGGTTACGGTCATCCAGGCGGGACCCGTTGTAGTCACGCAGATCAAGACGATGGAAACCGACGGCTACGAAGGCGTACAGGTCGGCTACGAAGACAAAAAAGAGCACCGCGTCAACAAGCCGTCCAAAGGCCACTTCGACAAAGCCGGCGTGGCGTATAAAAAGTACCTGGCGGAATTCCGCAACACAAACGGCGAAGTCTACGAGGTCGGGCAGACCATCACAGCCGCCGACTTCGAAGAAGGCAAGAAGCTGGACGTCACCGGAACATCCAAGGGCAAGGGAACGCAGGGCAACATCAAGAGACACGGACACCACAGGGGCCCTATGACTCACGGTTCCAAGCACAAGAGGCTCCCCGGAGCTCTGGCGGGAAGCGCCAACCCCGGGAGAGTATTTAAAGGGAACGCAGGTCCCGGACGCATGGGCAGAGATACCGTAACGGTCCAGAACCTCGAACTCGTAAAAGTGATCGCAGACAGAAACCTGATGCTCGTGAAGGGCGCTGTTCCCGGAGCCCGGGGGGGAATCCTCCGCATCCGGTATGCAGTCAAGGGACAGGATGCCGAATAGCGGAGCAGGAAGGAGGACGTCCAATGGCAACAATCACCATGATGACAATGACCGGCGAACAGGCCGGAACGCTGGAACTGAGCGATGAGATCTTTGGAATCGAACCCAACGAATACGCCGTCCACGCAGTCATAAAAAACTACCTGGCCAACCAGAGGCAGGGAACGCAGTCCGTCAAGACGCGTGCAGAAGTGCGCGGAGGCGGAAGGAAGCCGTTCAGACAAAAAGGAACGGGCAGACACAGACAGGGCAGCACGAGGGATCCAAGCCAGATCGGCGGCGGTGTCGCGTTTGCACCGAAGCCCAGAGATTACAGGTATACGCTTCCCAGGAAGCTCCGGAGGCTGGCGATGAAGTCGGCGCTGTCCGCAAAGGTTGCGGGCGACGAAATCATCGTGCTCGAAGACCTTCACCTGGCGGCTCCGAAAACAAAAGACATGATCAAAATTCTCGAAAGCGTCAACGCTTCGAAGAAAGCGCTCATCGTCACGGCGGAGAAGGACGAGGCGGTCGTCAAGAGCGCCGCGAATATCCCCGGCGTGCGGACGACGATCGTCACGCAGATGAATGTCTACGACATCGTCAACCACACGAGCTTCATCGTCACGAAGCAGGCCGTTGATAAGATTCAGGAGGTGTACGCAAAATGAAAACACCCTACGATATTCTGCTAAAACCCGTCATCTCCGAACGGAGCATGGACGACGCAGTAGACAAGAAGTACACGTTCAAAGTGGCTACGACCGCCAACAAGACCGAGATCAAAGCAGCCGTCGAGGAAGCGTTCGGTGTCGAAGTCGTTAAAGTCAACGTCATGAACAACGAAGGCAAGCTGAAGCGGCAGGGCCGCTACGTAGGCCGCACTCCTTCGTATAAGAAGGCGATCGTAACGCTCTCCGAAAAGAGCAAAGCCATCGAGTTCTTCGAAGGGCTCTAAAGGAGGTAGGATACAATGGGAATCAGAAAGTATAAACCGACGACTCCGGGCCTTCGCGGCATGACGGTCTCCACATTCGAAGAGATTACGACAGACCGCCCCGAAAAGTCGCTTACGGTGACGCTCAAAAATCACGCAGGAAGAAACTCGAGAGGGACGATCACGGTCCGCCACCGCGGAGGCGGCACGAGACCCAAGTACAGGATCATCGACTTTAAGAGAACGAAAGACGGTATCCCTGCGACGGTCAAGACGATCGAATACGATCCGAACCGGAGCGCCAACATCGCACTGCTGTTCTACGCAGACGGCGAGAAGCGCTACATCATCGCACCGCACGGACTTAAAGTCGGCGACGTGCTCGTATCCGGGCCGGGCTCCGACATCCAGATCGGCAATGCGATGCCGCTGGAGAACATCCCGGTCGGTACGATCATCCACAATGTGGAACTTAAAAAAGGCAAAGGCGGCCAGCTCGTGCGCAGCGCCGGCAACGGAGCTCAGCTCATGGCCAAAGAAGGCAACTACTGCCAGATTCGCCTTCCTTCCGGCGAAGTTCGCAAGGTCCGCAAGGAATGCCGGGCGACGATCGGAGAAGTCGGCAACATCGACCACGGGAACATCACGATCGGTAAAGCCGGACGCAAGCGCCACATGGGCATCCGCCCGACGGTGCGCGGCTCGGCCATGAACCCCAACGACCACCCGCACGGCGGCGGCGAGGGCAAGACCGGTATCGGAAGACCGAGTCCCATGACGCCCTGGGGTAAGAAAGCCCGCGGTCCGAAGACGAGGAAGAAGAACAAACCGTCCAATCAATACATCGTTAAGAAACGAAATGAGAAATAGTTGAAGGGAGGATACGAGAGTTTATGAGCAGATCGCTAAAAAAAGGCCCGTTCGTGAACGAGAAATTGCTGAGAACCATCGAAGCGCTGAACGAAGCCAATCAGAAAAAAGTCATCAAAACCTGGTCCAGACCGTCAACGATTTTCCCCCAGATGGTCGGGCATACCATAGCGGTATACGATGGGAAGAAACACGTTCCCGTCTACGTTACGGAAGACATGGTCGGTCACCGTCTCGGTGAATTTGCGCCCACGAGGACGTACAGAGGCCACGCGGCCGACAAGTCGTCCCGGGTCAGGAAATAGGAAGGAGACTGTATCATGGAAGCAAAAGCCATTGCAAAGTATATCAAGATGTCTCCGACCAAGATCCGGCCGGTGCTGGATCTGGTGCGCGGCAAGGACCTCGAAGAGGCGCTGACCATTTTGAAGTTTACCCCCGGCAAGGGCACGGAATTTGTGGAAAAGCTCGTGCAGTCGGCGGCAGCGAACGCGGAGAACAATCACGAAATGGATGTTTCGAAGCTGTATGTAGCCGAAATTTACGCCAACCAGGGACCGACGATGAAGCGTTGGAGAGCCGGTGCGCAGGGGCGCGCAGGCCGGATCCTGAAGAGAAGCAGCCACATCAGCGTCGTGCTGAAAGAAAGATAATCAAGGAGGAGGGTACGAATGGGTCAGAAAGTAAGTCCGCACGGTTTGAGAGTGGGCGTGATCAAAGATTGGGATTCCAAATGGTTTGCCAATAAAAAGAACTTCTCCGATTATCTGATCGAAGATAAAAAAGTCAGAGAGTTCATCAAACAGAAGCTATACATCGCCGGCGTATCGAAGATCGTCATCGAGCGGGCTGCGGAGAACCAGATGAGAATCAGCGTTCTCACGGCGAAGCCCGGCATGGTGATCGGCCGCGGCGGAGACGGCATCGATCAGCTTAAGAGAGAGCTGGAGAAGATGACAGGGAAAGCAGTCTCGGTCAACATCGTCGAAGTGCGCCGTCCGGAGCTGGACGCCCAGCTCACCGCCGAGAGCATTGCGCAGGCGCTCGAAAAGCGCGTATCGTACAGGCGTGCCATGAAGCAGGCCATCCAGCGCACGATGAAAGCCGGCGGCAAGGGCATCAAAGTCGTCGTGTCCGGTCGGGTCGGCGGTGCCGAAATCGCCAGAAGCGAAAAGTACAGCGAAGGTAACGTTCCGCTGCACACGCTGCGCGCGGACATCTCGTACGGATTCATCGAAGCCGATACGCAGTATGGAAAAATCGGCGTCAAAGTCTGGATCAACAACGGCGAAATCCTGGAAAAAGATCTGGTTCCGGCCATTCCGGAAGAGAAGGAAAGCCGGAAAGCCGATCGCTCCAGGCGCAATGAGCGCGGCAGAAGGGACGACCGCCCGAGGCGCGATCGCAGCGATCGCGGAGGCAGGCGCACCGATGATCGGGAACCTGTAAAGCGGTACGAGAACCCCAGGAAACGCGCGAGCAAGCCTGCGGCTCCCAAACAGGAAGCACCGGCAGAAGCCGTGGAAACGGTTGCGCCCGCACAGGCGGATGTGCAAGTCGATTCCGCGCCTGTCGAAGAATAAGCACGATGAAAGGAGGAGTCAGCAATGTTGATGCCTAAGCGCGTTAAGCGCAGGAGAGTCCATAGAGGAAGAATGAAGGGTGTCGCCACAAAGGGCAATACGATTACGTACGGCTCGTACGGTCTCGTTTCCACGGAGTGTGGCTGGATTACATCCAATCAGATAGAAGCAGCTCGTATCGCTATGACACGTTCCATACGCCGTGGCGGTCAGGTCTACATCAAGATCTTTCCCCATAAGCCCGTTACGAAGAAACCAGCGGAAGTCCGCATGGGTTCAGGAAAGGGCGCACCCGAGTTCTGGGTCGCTGTCGTCAAACCGGGACGGGTGATGTTCGAAATCGGCGGCGTATCGGAGTCCGCGGCAAGAGAAGCCATGCGGCTTGCGATGCACAAGCTCCCCGTCAAATGTAAGTTTATCGCCAAGAGCGAAACGGCAAAGGGTGGTGAAGCATAATGAAGATCGAAAAGATTCGAAATATGAGCCCAAAAGAGCTCGCTGCCGAAGAAATGAAGCTGAAAAAAGAACTGTTCAATCTGAGATTCCAGCACGTCACCGGACAGCTGGAGAACCCGCTCAAAATGAGGGATCTCAAGAGGACGATTGCAAGGGTAAAGACCGTGATCCGCGAACAAGAGCTGATGCAGGTCGAGAAGTAACCGAAGGGAGGATGCCACATGTCAGAGGACAACAAGACGAGAAAGACGCGAGTCGGTATCGTCACAAGCGACAAGATGGACAAGACGATCACCGTTGGCGTGGAAGAGTCCATCCGCCATCCTCTTTACGGGAAGTCGTTAAAGAGGACGAAAAAGTTTATGGCGCACGATGAGAACAACGAGTGCGAAATCGGAGATAAAGTCAAGATCATGGAAACCAGGCCCCTGTCGAAAAACAAGAGATGGAGACTGGTGGAGATCGTCGAGAAGGTAAAGTAAGGAGGCGCCGAAATGATTCAGTCGGAATCCAGACTAAAAGTTGCCGACAATTCCGGAGCGAAGGAACTGTTGTGCATCCGCGTTCTGGGCGGAACACGCCGCAGATACGCGAACGTCGGTGACATCATTGTGTGTGCCGTCAAAGAAGCGACGCCCGGCGGCGTGGTCAAAAAGGGCGAAGTGGTGAGAGCCGTCGTCGTCCGGACAGCGACCGGGGCGCGGAGGATCGATGGAAGCTACGTCAAGTTCGATCAGAACGCAGCTGTCATCATCAAAGAAGATAAAACCCCGATCGGGACCCGTATTTTCGGGCCTGTGGCCAGAGAGCTCCGGGAAAAAGGTTTCATGAAAATCGTCTCCCTGGCTCCGGAAGTGCTGTAGGAGGTCGGCCAATATGAACATTAAAAAGAACGATACGGTGCTCGTGATCAGCGGCAAAGACAAAGGCAAGCGGGGGAAAGTCCTCGTTGCGATGCCGAAGACGGAGATGGTCATCGTCGAGGGTGTCAACATTCAGACGAAGCACGCAAAAGCGAAGCAGCAAATCCCGGCTGAGATCAGGAAGCAGGAAGGTCCCATCCACGTTTCGAACGTCATGTACTATGACTCCAAAGCGAAGGCACCGACACGCATCGGATACAAGATCGTAAGCGGACGAAAGAAGAGAGTATCCAAAAAAACCGGTCAGGTGATCGATTGATTCGAAAGGAGGAGACCATCTTGGCAGCAAGGATGAAAGAGAAATACAAGAGCGAAGTATTTCCCGCATTAAGAGATAAATTCCAGTACAGCAACGTAATGGAAGTCCCCAAGCTCGAGAAAATCACGCTGAACATGGGGCTGGGCGACACGAAAGATAACCCGAAACTGCTCGAGAGCGCCGTCAACGAACTTGCGCTCATATCGGGGCAGTCCCCCGTTGTCACAAAGGCGCGCAAATCCATCGCGAACTTTAAGCTGCGGGCGGGCATGACCGTCGGCGCGAAAGTGACACTGAGGGGTGACCGCATGTACGAGTTCGCAGACAAACTGTGTTCGATTGCTCTTCCCAGGGTGAGAGACTTCCGGGGCGTCAGCAAGAACTCGTTCGACGGGAGAGGCAATTACTCCATGGGGATCCGCGAGCAGCTCATCTTCCCGGAGATCGTATACGACAACGTCGAAAAGATCCGGGGGATGGACATCGTATTCACTACGACGGCGAAGACCGACGAGGAAGCGCACGCGCTTCTGGAAATGCTCGGCCTGCCGTTCGAAAAATAGGAGGGAATCATGGCTAAAACGTCTCTCAAGGTAAAACAGACAAGAAAACCCAAGCATTCCACCCAGGCTTACAATCGCTGCAAGCTCTGCGGGCGGCCACATGCTTATCTACGGAAATACGGTATCTGCCGTATCTGTTTCAGAGAGCTGGCGTACAAAGGGGAAATCCCGGGCGTAAGAAAAGCCAGCTGGTAATTCTAGCGAAGGAAGGAGGTACTTATCTATGACAATGACAGATCCTGTAGCGGACATGCTGACAAGAATCCGTAACGCCAACCAGGCGGGACACGACAGCGTTGAGATCCCCGCATCGAAGATGAAAAGCAACATTGCCCGGATCCTGCTCAACGAAGGATACATCAAGGGATACGAAGTCATCGAAGATGGAAAACAGGGTATCATCAGAGTTCAGATGAAGTACGGTGCTGATAAACAAAAGGTCATCAGCGGAATCAAGAAAATTTCGAAGCCCGGCCTCAAAGTCTATGCGAAGAGCAGCGACGTTCCGAAGGTTCTGGGCGGATTGGGTGTGGCCATCATCTCCACTTCCAACGGCTTGATTACCGATAAAGAAGCTCGCGCAATGGGTGTGGGCGGAGAAGTGATCTGCTACGTTTGGTGACGAGAAAGGAGCAATACAATGTCCAGAATTGGAAAACTGCCTGTGACTGTTCCTTCCGGGGTTGAAATCGCAGTGAGCGAAGAAAACCTCGTTACCGTCAAAGGACCGAAGGGAACGCTGAGCGAGCAGATTGATCAATCAGTCAAAGTAGAAATGCAGGACGGTGTCGCAACCATAAGTGCGACAAGCGAGTCGAAGTTCGCCAATGCCCAGCACGGGCTGGCGCGGAGCCTCGTTCAGAACATGGTGATCGGCGTGACGGAGGGCTTTTCTAAAAAGCTGCTCATCAAAGGCGTCGGCTACTGGGCGGAAAAGCAGGGCGACACACTCGTGATGCAACTCGGCTTTTCGCATCCCGTCGAAATGAAGGATCCCGAGGGAATTTCCGTCGAGGTCAAGAGCCCGACCGAACTGGTGGTCAGCGGCGCAAGCAAGCAGAAAGTCGGCAACTATGCGGCGGTGATCCGCGCCTGGAGGAAACCGGAGCCGTACGACGGCAAGGGCATCCTGTACGAAGGCGAACACGTCCGCAGAAAAGTCGGCAAGACCGGTAAATAGAGAAAGGAGTAATCGAAATGGCGAAAAAAGACAGTCGAAACGACCGGCGCCAACGGCGTCACGCGCGAGTCAGGCAAAATGTTTTCGGGACTCCTGAAAAACCCAGACTCAGCGTATTCCGCAGCACGAAGAACATCTTTGTGCAGGTCATCGATGACGTAAACGGAACCACGCTGGCAGCGGCTTCCACTTTGGATCCGGATATCAAGGAAAAAGCGGCGTATGGCGGCAACAAGGCAGCGGCGAAGCTCGTCGGTGAGAAAATCGGAGCAGTCGCCGTCGAAGCCGGCATCAAAACCGTGTGCTTTGACCGGGGCGGCTATCTGTATCACGGCAGAGTAAAAGAACTCGCTGACGGAGCCCGGGCAAGCGGTCTGGAATTCTAAAGGAGGGAATGCAATGCATAAGAGAATAGACGCATCCAATCTTGATCTGAAGGAATCCATCGTAAACATCCGGCGGGTTACCAAGGTCGTCAAGGGCGGAAAGAATTTCAGATTCAGCGTGACGGTCGTCGTCGGAGACGGTGAAGGCCACGTGGGCCTGGGGCTGGGCAAGTCGCAGGAAATCCCCGAGGCGGTGCGCAAAGCGACGGAGAACGCTAAAAAAGAGCTGATCTTCGTCCCCATGGTCGGAACGACGATCCCGCATCAGAATCTGGGCGTATTCGGTGCCGGCAAGGTGCTGATTATGCCGGCCGCACCGGGAACCGGTGTTATCGCCGGCGGTGCTGCCCGCACGGTGCTCGAATTTGCAGGCCTCAAAGACGTAAAGGCGAAGTCGCTTGGCTCCAGCAATCCCGGCAACGTGGCGTATGCCACCATCGAGGGACTGCGGACGCTGAAGACCGTTGAACAGGTGTCCAGACTTCGCGGCAAGACGAAAGAAGAGATCCTGGGATAGGAGGAACGAACCATGGATATGCTAAAAATTACATTGATCAAAAGCACCATCGGCGCGAATCCCTACCAGAGGAAAGTCGTCAAGGCGTTGGGGCTTCGCAAGATCAGACAGTCAGTGGAACTTCCCGACAGTCCCCAAACGCGCGGGGCAGTCAACAAAGTAAGTCATCTGCTGCAAGTAGAAAAACTCTAAGGGGAGGTGACGCACATGAAATTGCACGAACTGAAAGCACCCGAAGGAGCGACTCGCGCGCCCAAGAGAAAAGGACGCGGCACGGGGAGCGGAAACGGCAAAACGGCCGGCAGGGGACATAAGGGACAGAACTCCCGCAGCGGCGGCGGTGTACGTCTCGGTTTCGAAGGCGGTCAGATGCCTTTGTACCGGAGACTCCCGAAGCGCGGCTTTACAAACATCTGGAAGAAAGAATTGACCGGCGTCAACGTATCGTCGCTCAACATCTTTGAGGACGGCGCCACGGTGACCGTCGATATGATCGAAGCCAGCGGGCTCGCAAACGGCGCCACGCACGGCATCAAAATCCTTGGAAACGGCGAGCTGGAAAAGAAACTCACCGTACAGGCCCACAAGTTCAGCAAGTCTGCGGTCGAAAAGATCGAGGCGGCGGGCGGAAAGGCCGAGGTGATCTAGCATGGGCATGCTTCAGACGATGATCCAGGCCTGGAAGATTCCGGAGATGAGGCGCAAGCTGCTGTACACGTTTATGATGCTTGTCGTATTTCGTCTCGGTTCCAACATTCCGGTTCCGGGTATCGACCGCATGCAGCTTGCAGCGATGTTCGACGCGAACTCAGCGGGGCTGTTCGGACTGTTCGACCTGTTTTCCGGAGGTTCATTCAGCCGGTTTACGGTCTTTGCGCTCAGCATCAGTCCCTACATCACGTCGTCCATCATTCTGCAGCTGCTCACGATCGCGATACCGAGTCTGGAACAGCTTGCAAAAGAGGGCGAGACCGGTCAGAGGAAAATTGCACAGTACACGAGATATCTCACAGTGATTCTGGCACTCGTGCAGGCGATCGGATACACGTTTGGCCTGTTCCGCAGCGTGCTGTCGTCCAACGATCTGTTTACGAAGATCGTGATCGTGCTGACGCTCGTCGCAGGAACGGCTTTTCTGATGTGGCTCGGAGAGCGCATCAACGAAAACGGAATTGGAAACGGCATCTCGCTCCTCATCTTTGCGGGTATTGTCTCCAGAATTCCCACGACGGTCAGCGAAACGATCCGCAGCCTCATCGCAGGCGAAGTGTCCATCATCTCGGTGGCGCTGTTCTGCGTGTTCGCGCTGCTCGTGGTCGTCGGCATCATCCTTGTACAGGAAGGGAATCGCAGGATTCCGGTGCAGTACGCCAAGCGGGTCGTGGGCCGCAAGATGTACGGCGGACAGAGCAGTCACATTCCGATGAAAGTGAACCAGTCCGGCGTCATCCCCGTTATTTTCGCCATTTCTCTGCTGCAGCTCCCGATGACCGTCGCCTACATGTGGCCGGCATCCGGATTTGCACAGTTTGTAACGAAATACCTGTCCGCATCGGGTTACCCGGGCGTGTGGGTGTATTTCGTACTGAACATCCTGCTCATCATCTTCTTTACGTACTTCTACAGTTCGGTTTCTTTCAATCCGGCAGAGATTGCGGACAACATGAAATCGAACGGCGGCTTTATCCCCGGTATTCGCCCGGGCAGGCCGACGGTAGACTATATTACGAAAGTGATGACCCGGCTGACGTTTGTGAGCGCGATTTTCCTTGCGATCATCTCCTCCATCCCGACGCTGCTGCAGCACTGGTCAGCGCTGCAGATCGGCTTCGGCGGAACGTCGGTCATCATCGCGGTCGGTGTCGCGCTGGAGACGATGAAGCAGCTCGAAACGCAGATGATCATGCGCAACTACAGCGGATTCTTAAAGTAGGAGGGACGGCATGCGAAACATCGTATTGTTAGGGCCTCCGGGCGCCGGGAAAGGGACGCAGGCAACGTTGCTCACCGCACGATACGGCATCCCGCATATATCGACCGGCGATATCTTCCGGACGAACCTGAAGGAGCAAACACCGCTCGGCAAGCAGGCCGGGGAGTACATGAACAAGGGACTTCTCGTTCCCGATGATCTTGTGTGCGATCTCGTAGAGGACCGGTTGACGTGGGACGACTGCAAAGAAGGCTTTTTGCTCGACGGCTTTCCCCGGACAATCGTGCAGGCGGAGCGCTTTGATGCCTTTCTGGAGAAGCAGGGCATCGGGCTGACGGCCGTGCTCGACATGGAAGCGCCGGAAGAGCTGCTGATCCCGCGTATTTCGGGTCGCCGCGTATGCAAAAACTGCGGCAAGGTCTATCACGTCGTCAACATGCCTACGAAAGTAGAAGGCGTGTGCGATGTGTGTGGAGGCGAAGTGTATCAGCGCAAAGACGATGCCGAAGAGACGGTACACGCACGACTTGCGGTGTACGAAGAACAGACGCGTCCTCTTACGGAATACTACCGCAGGACCGGCCGGCTGGTAACGATTGACGCTTCGGAGACACCCGCCCATGCGTTTGAGCAGATCACAGCGATTCTCGGAGAGTGACGCATGATCGAAATCAAGACGGAACGCGAACTGGAATTTATGGCCCGTGCAGGCCGTGTGACCGCCGATCTGCTCGACGATCTTGCCGGACTGATACGTCCGGGCATGTCGACGATGGACATCGACCGCTATGTGGAGAAGGTCATCGTGGAAAGCGGCATGACGCCGGCGTTTAAAGGCTACGGGGGGTTCCCCGCTTCGGCGTGCGTATCGGTCAACGAGGAAGTCGTCCACGGCATCCCCAGCGACTCGCGCATGCTCGAAGAAGGTGACATCGTGAGCGTCGATCTGGGCACGATTTACAAAGGATACTACTCGGATGCGGCCCGCACCTATCCCGTCGGGCGCATCAGCGAAGCGGCGCAGAAACTGATCCGGATTACGGAGGAGAGCTTCTTCGAGGGGTTAAAGTTTTGCAGGCCGGAGTATCGCCTGGGCGATGTATCCCACGCTATTCAGACCCACGCCGAAAACGCCGGATTTTCCGTCATCAAGGATTATGTGGGCCACGGCATCGGTCGCAATCTGCACGAAGAACCGCAGATTCCCAACTACGGACCGCCTGACCGAGGCGTAAAGCTCGTACCGGGCATGGTGCTCGCCATCGAACCCATGATCGCTGCAGGCGATTGCGAGATCGATGTGCTGATGGACAACTGGACCGCAGTCACAGCGGACGGCTCCCTGGCCGCCCATTACGAAAATACGGTTGTGATTACACAGGAAGAACCCCGCCTGCTCACCTGCAGGGACGAATCGTCCCGGGGAGCGGCAGGCCCGGCCGGTCAAAGGAGGAACGCTGTTCATGGCTAAGAAAGACAGCATAGAAGTATACGGAACGGTGCTGGAAGCGCTGCCAAATGCGATGTTCAAGGTAAAGCTTGAAAACGACTACGAAGTGCTGGCGCACATTTCCGGCAAGATGAGGATGAACTTCATCCGGATTCTTCCGGGCGATCGGGTCCGGATCGAACTCTCGCCCTACGACCTGTCCCGGGGACGGATTACGTGGCGGGACAAATAATCCTGCGAGGAGGGAAGTGTAGAAATGAAAGTCAGAAGTTCAGTAAAACCGATGTGCGAAAAGTGCAAGGTCATCAAAAGAAACGGAAAAGTGATGGTCATCTGCGAGAACCCGAAGCACAAACAGGTACAAGGATAACAGTGTTTGAAACGGCAAGCGGGTGCGGCTGGTCTTATCCGACGCAAGTCGGAGCGGACAACCCGGCGGCCATTCATAGATTCCGGGCGCGCAGGCGCGCGACCGGCAGAACTAACGCAAAAATACAGGAGGTAGAATTATGGCTCGTATAGCCGGTGTCGATTTACCCAGAGAAAAACGAGTAGAGATCGGTCTTACGTACATCTACGGGATCGGAAAAGCGACGTCCGCCGAAATTCTTGCGAAAGCGGAAGTCAATCCGGATACCCGGGTAAAAGATCTCTCCGAAGACGAGATCGGGGCAATCCGACGCATCATCGATTCAGACTACGACGTAGAAGGCGAACGCAGAAGAGAAGTCTCCATGGACATTAAGCGCCTGATGGAAATCGGCTGCTACAGAGGCATCCGTCACAGGAGAGGCCTGCCCGTCCGCGGTCAGAACACGAAGAACAACAGCCGTACCAGAAAAGGCCCGAAGAAAACCGTGGGCCGCAAGAAAAAAGCGACGAAGTAAAGGAGGATAGCTTCAATGGCAACAGTAAAAAAGACTGTACGCAAAAAGAGAAGAGAACGCAAGAATATTGAAAGCGGTCAGGCTCATATCCAGGCTACCTTCAACAACACGCTTGTCACTCTCACAGATTTAAGCGGCAACGCGCTTTCGTGGTCCAGTGCCGGCTCGCTCGGCTTCCGCGGATCGAGAAAGTCCACGCCGTTTGCGGCGCAGATGGCAGCCGAAGAAGCGGCCAAAGGCGCGATGGAACACGGCCTCAAATCCGTGGAAGTCTACGTCAAGGGCCCGGGATCCGGCAGAGAAGCCGCCATTCGGGCGCTGCAGACCGCAGGTCTGAACATCACGATGATCAAAGACATTACACCGATACCTCAC
>DUTT01000065.1 GCA_012841925.1 Clostridiales bacterium
AGATGGAGTATCAGAAGAGGCAGCTCGACGAAATCTTCGATCTGACGGCTATCCGCATCATCGTGGACAGCATCCGGGACTGCTATGCAGTTCTGGGCACTGTGCACACGAAGTGGAAGCCGATTCCGGGGCGCTTCAAAGATTATATCGCGATGCCGAAGCCGAATCGCTACCAGTCGCTGCACACGACGGTACTTGCAGAAAGCGGCAATCCGTTCGAAATCCAGATACGTACAGCCGATATGCATCAGATTGCCGAATACGGTATCGCAGCGCACTGGAAATATAAAGAGGGTATCCAGGTCGACGAAGAGGAAGTAAAGCTGGCCTGGATCCGTCAGACGCTCGAATGGCAGCAGGACCTAAACGATCCCAAAGAGTTCATGGAAACGCTCAAGCTCGACTTATTCTCGAATCAGGTCTTCGTGTTTACGCCCAAGGGTGACGTGATTGAACTGCCTGCCGGATCGACGCCGCTGGACTTTGCTTTTAAAATACATACGGCAGTCGGTGCGAAGTGCGTCGGCGCCAAGGTCAACGGGAAAATGGTTCCCATCGACTACGTCCTGAAAAACGGAGAAATCGTCGATATCGTTACATCCCAGAACTCGCGGGGTCCGAGCATCGACTGGCTGAAGATCGCAAAGACCAATTCCGCCAGAACAAAAATTAAGCAATGGCTGAAGAGAGAAAACAAATCGCAAAGCGCCGACAAGGGCAAGGAAATGCTCGAAAAGGCCGCAAAGCGTAAAGGATATGACCTGCAGCTCGTGCTCAAAAACCAATACGTCGGCCGCGCCGCCAAAGCGCTTAACTATTCGTCTGCAGACGATTTATACACGGCCATAAGCTACGGCGGCCCGCTGATGAACCGGGTTCTGCTGATGTGCGCGGGGTACTACCACGAAGAGAAACAGGCGGACCTGAAGCGCCAGGAAAAGCAGGAAGAGACGATCCGGACGGTGGAACGCAAGAAGCGCGAGCACACGAAAGGCGTCACGGTCAAGGGCGTCGGCGACCTGCTGATCCGTTTTGCCAAGTGTTGCAACCCCGTGCCCGGGGATGATATTATCGGCTATACGACGAAAGGCCGCGGTGTTTCGGTGCACAGGAAAGACTGTATCAACATCCTGTCGATGCCGGAGCACGAACGGATGAGGCTCATCGATGTCGAATGGGATTTAAGCGATGAGGACATGTACTACGATGCGGAGATCAGCCTGCTCGCCGAAGACCGCAAGGGCCTGTTCGCCGATGTATCCAAAGTCTGCGAGGAGATGGATATCAACATTACCGGTGTCAACGCCAAGACCGATAAGGACGGGATTACAACGATGACGCTTACGATTTCCATATCGAACACGGCACATATCATCAAGATTCTGAACCGCTTCAGCCAGATTCGCAACGTGGTCGATGTGTACAGGACTCATACGTAGACAGGGGGAAATAACATGAGAGCAGTCGTTCAGCGCGTTTCGTACAGCGACGTTACATCGGGAGAACAGACCGTCGGTTCCATTCGCACGGGCCTCACGGTGTTGCTCGGCGTGGGGCGGGGTGACACGGAGCAGGATGCAAAATACATGGCGGAAAAAATTACAGGACTCCGCATTTTCGAAGACGAAGATGAAAAGATGAATTTGTCCGTGCAGGACGTCGGCGGAAGCGTGCTGGCGATTTCGCAGTTTACGCTCTATGGCGATGTCAAAAAAGGAAAACGGCCGAGCTTCACCGATGCGGCAGGCCCTGAGCAAGCCGAGACATTATACGAAAAATTTTGCGAGCACGTCCGGGCCTGCGGAGTCGGCGTGGAGCAGGGGATATTTCAGACGCACATGCTGGTCCGGATACACAACGACGGGCCGGTGACGATCATGATCGACAGTAAAAAGGAGTTTTGAATGAACATCAATGTGTACAAATGCGGTTATCTGCAGACAAACTGTTATCTTGCGTGGGATGAGGATACGAAAAAGGCATTCATCGTCGATCCGGGCGACGTCGCCCCTGCGATGAAGGCCTTTATCAGGGAGCAGAACTTAGACCCTGAATACATCATCCTGACTCACGGACACAGCGACCACACGGGGGGCATTGCCGATTTGCTCCAGGAGTTTCCCGGTATAAAAATTGTAGCTTCCGAGCTGGAACGCTCGTTCCTGCTGGATAGCCGCGCCACCTACGGATCCTCGGGAATTGAATGCGATATCTACGTAAAAGATAACGAAGAGATGGCTGCAGCCGGAGAAACGCTGCGCTTTATATCGACGCCGGGACATACGCCGGGTGGCATGTGCATACTCGCAGCTGGTACGCTGTTCAGCGGCGATACGCTGTTCCGCTGCTCCATCGGACGAAGCGATTTTCCTGGGGGCGATTACGACACATTGGTTCGTTCGGTGCGCGAGCGTCTGTTCGTGCTGCCGGAATCTACCCGCGTTCTGCCCGGCCACGAAGACGAATCGACCATCGGTTACGAAGTGAGGTATAACCCGTTTGTATAGTATCGCTGTCGAAGATGAAAAGAGCTGCTATCGATTATCCGAACTGGCGCGCATGTTTCTCCGACCGGAGGAGTTCTCCATTGCGATCGGCGATTGCGACAGTGATGCTGCGTACGATCTGCGCATAGCGTCGCGCATGGATGCGCTTCGGCAGGCGCAGATCCTGTATGATTTTTTGTCCGCAGAAACAGGTCGGTCTCTCGAATGGGGTGTGCTGACCGGTGTTCGTCCGGTCAAACTGCTTCAGGAGCTCGTCGCGGCTGCGTCGGCGACGGAAGCGGTGCGTATCCTGACGGAAGAATACCGGGTTTCAGAGAATAAAATATCGCTGCTGATGGATGTCTATCGAACGCAAGCCGACGTCGTTTATCAGCCGTCACCGCCGTCGGTCGGACTGTACATCGGCATACCGTTTTGTCCTTCGAGGTGTCAGTACTGCTCCTTTCCATCCAATGTGTACACACAGCAGGGAGCGGAACGGTATCTGGACGCATTGTACAAAGAGATGGAAGCCGTGCATGCGATCCTCAGGGGTAGGGGCTGGAACGCTGAATCCATCTACATCGGAGGCGGAACACCGACCAGTCTTTCGAGCGAACAGTTTGATGACTTGCTCGCACACGTTTCCCGCGCATTCCTGTCGCAGGACACGCGCGAATTCACCGTTGAATGCGGCAGGCCCGACACCATCGACCCGTTTAAACTGGATGCGATTTTGAAACACGGCGGAAGACGCATCAGCATCAACCCGCAGAGCATGAAGGATGAAACGCTCGTAGCCATCGGCCGGTCGCACAGCGCCGCTGATATCGGGAAGGCGTTTGAGTTCGCTGCATCAGCCGGTATTCGCGATATCAACGCAGATCTCATCGCCGGACTGCCCGGAGAAAGTCTGTCCGACTTTGAAGAGAGCCTGGAGCGCGTTCTGGCGTTTGAGCCTTCAAATATCACGGTGCATACTCTCGCTGTCAAGCGCGCTTCCCGCCTGATCGAAGAGGACCGGGATGTTTCATTCCGTCAGGCCGATACAGCGTCGCAGATGGTAGCGCTGGCCCGCAAGCGATTGTGCAGCGATGGATATCGACCGTACTATCTATACAGACAGAAACACATGGCCGGCAATATGGAGAATGTCGGGTATGCGAAGCCGGGTGCAGAAAGCCTGTACAATATACGCATCATGGCCGAAGATCAGAGCATCATTGCGCTCGGAGCAGGCGGAATCACGAAGATGTACTATCCCGCTGAAAACCGGCTGGAGCGGATACCAAATGTTACAAACTACGAAATTTACACCGAACGGATCGACGAGATGATCCGTCGAAAGGAAGCTGGAATCATATGATTAGTATCCCGAGAGGCACAAAGGACATCTTGCCCAAGGACGTGTATCGCTGGCAGTATCTGGAGGAGGAGTTCCGGCGCTGCTGCGAAAGCTATGGGTTTTCGGAAATCCGAACGCCGGTCTTCGAGCACACGGAGCTGTTTCAGCGCGGGGTGGGAGATACGACCGATATCGTTCAGAAAGAGATGTACACGTTCGAAATTGCAGGCCGCAGCCTGACGCTCCGGCCGGAAGGCACATCTCCGGTTGCGCGATCGTATATCGAAAACAAGCTGTTCGCGGAACCCCTGCCTGCCAAATTCTATTATGCGATACCGTGCTTTCGCTACGAAAAGATGCAGAAAGGCCGGCAGAGGCAATTTCACCAGTTCGGCATCGAGACGTTCGGTGCACAGGATATGCTTGCTGACGCAGAGGTGATTGCGCTGGCCATCGATTTTCTGAGCCGCCTGGGGATCGGCAATCTTTCCCTGCGCATCAACAGCATCGGATGCCCCATTTGCCGAGAAACGTATAAAAAAGTCCTGCAGGACTACCTGAGACCCCGCCTGGATGAGTTCTGCGATACGTGCAAAGATCGCTTCGATCGCAACCCCATGCGGATGCTCGACTGTAAATCAAAAACCTGTCAGAGCATCACAAAGCATGCACCGCGCATGATCGGCTACCTGTGCCCGGAGTGCAGCGAAGCATTTGCTTCCCTGCAGGCGAATCTGGATGCGATGGGCATTCAGTACGAGATCGACACCGATATCGTACGAGGGCTTGATTACTATACAAAAACGGCGTTCGAAATCATATCCGAGGACATCGGCGCTCAATCCACCGTCTGCGGAGGAGGTCGTTACGACCATTTAATCGAAGAGATCGGAGGGCCTCCGACACCCGGTGTGGGTTTTGGCATGGGAATCGAACGGCTGCTGCTCGTCCTGGAGGCGGTCGGTGCAGCTCTGCCCGTACCAAGGCCGTGCGACGTGTTTATCGCTGCGCTCGGTCAGCCGGCTATGCTCGAAGTGCAATCTGTCGCCTCGGCTCTCCGGAAAGAAGGGTATCGCGTCCTGACCGACGTCATGGCGAGGAACTTAAAAGCGCAGCTAAAATATGCAGATCGCAGCGGAGCCGCTTATGCGGTCATTATCGGAGATGACGAGCTTGCAACGCAGACAGCGGTTCTGCGGGATATGAGAAGCTCCTCACAGTACGAAGTTAACCTGGATCAGATTGCAGCGGAAATCCGCAGGCAGGAGGCATAGATGGGAACATTATTTAAACGGACGCATATGTGCGGAATTCTGAGGGAGCAGCACATCGGCGAAGCGGTCGTGCTCAATGGATGGGTACAAAAGTACCGAAATCTCGGAAGCCTGATTTTCTGCGATATTCGGGACAAGACCGGCATTGTGCAGGCCGTGTTTAACGACGAAGTCGACCGCGATATCTTCGAATTGGCGAACCACCTCAGAAACGAGTATGTCGTCGGAGTTAAAGGAATCGTGTCGAAGAGAGAGTCCGCTAACGAGGACTTGCCGACCGGCCGCATCGAAGTGATCGTGGATCATCTGGTTCTGTATTCCAAAGCGGATACACCGCCCATCTACGTAACTGACGACGACAATGCATCCGAAGATCTGCGGATGAAATATCGCTACCTCGACCTGCGAAAGCTGAAGATGCAGCGGAATCTGACCCTGCGTCACAAACTGTGCAGGCTGACGAGGGAGTATTTCGACTCTGAAGGGTTCGTAGAGGTCGAAACGCCCATGCTCATCAAGCCGACGCCGGAAGGTGCCAGGGACTATCTCGTGCCAAGCCGTGTCAACCCCGGGAAGTTTTATGCGCTGCCGCAATCGCCTCAGATGTTCAAACAACTGCTGATGCTCGGAGGCACAGACCGCTACATGCAGATTGCCCGGTGTTTCCGCGATGAAGATCTGCGCGCCGACCGTCAGCCGGAGTTTACGCAGATTGACCTGGAAATGTCGTTTGTCGACCAGGACGATATCATAGAAATTCAGGAGCGCTTCCTGCAGCGCGTATTTCGGGAGCTTGCGGATACGGAAATCTCTCTTCCTCTTCCGCGCCTGACGTGGCGGGAAGCCATGGAGCGCTTCGGGTCGGATAAACCGGATATGCGTTTCGGGTTTGAGCTCAAGGATCTGAAGGATCAGGTTGAGAACAGCGATTTTAAAGTCTTTACCGATGTGCTCTCTTCCGGCGGCAGAGTCATGGGCATCAAAATCGACGGTGGATCGGAAGCATTCAGCCGCAAAGACATCGACAGGATGACAGCATCGATTCGCACATTCGGTGCCGGCGGCCTCGTGTGGATGCGGGTCGGAGACAACGACATCAGCTCCAGCGTGTCGAAGTTTTTCGAGCCCGACGAACTCGAACACATTTCGCGCGTGTTTTATGCAGAACCCGGCGATCTCATCCTGATCGCAAGCGGTGCAGAGTCCGTCGTGTACGACAGCCTCGGATTTTTGAGACGGGACATTGCGGCGCAACTGGGACTTTTGAACGACGATGAGTACAAACTGCTGTGGGTCGTCGATTTCCCGATGTTCGAATATTCAGAAGAAGACGGTCGCTATGCGGCGATGCACCATCCATTTACATCGCCCAAGACCGAGGATATTCCAAAGCTGGAAAGCGATCTGAGTTCCGTGCTGGCCAATGCGTACGACATTGTACTCAACGGCGTGGAACTCGGAGGGGGCAGTATCCGCATTCACGACAAATCGCTGCAACAGCAGGTGTTCCGCGCGCTGTCCCTCAGCGAAACGGAAATGAGCGAGAAGTTTGGTTTCTTCCTCGACGCATTCAATTACGGCACACCGCCGCACGGAGGAATTGCGTACGGGCTGGATCGCCTTGCGATGCTGCTCTGCAAGGAAAAGAGCATACGGGAGGTCATCGCATTTCCCAAGAATCAAAACGCTGTGTGCCCGATGTCGGATGCGCCGACCTTTGCGACAGCGGAGCAGCTGGTTGAACTTTCGATATCGGTCAACGATATCGAAGAGGAATAGGGAAGGGCTATGAAACAGCGGATCGGTATCCTCGGCGGGAGTTTCGACCCGGTGCATTACGGACATCTAATCCTGGCCGAACAAATTAAAACCGAGGCGAAGCTGGACAAGATCGTCTTTGTACCTGCCTACGTGTCTCCGTTTAAAATATGGAATAAACCGGCAGACAGCGCACACCGGCTGCGCATGCTCGAACTAGCCATCGGCGGTCACGAAGGATTTGAGATTTCGACGATCGAACTCGAAAAAGAGGAATCATCATACACCTACGACACGCTGTGCGCGCTGCGCGAGCAATACGGGGAGGAGGCCGAACTGCACTTCATCATCGGCACCGATGCCTTTATGCACATCGAAGAGTGGAATTGCTCACAGCAGCTGCTCACGGAGTTCTCCTTTCTGATCGGACTCAGAAGGGGCTACGACGAAGATAAGCTCCGTGCCATACTAGATGAACTGGCGACGAGGTATCCGCTCAAAGCGCTGTACATCCAGATACCGGAGCTCGAAATCGCAGCAAACGATCTGCGAGACCGGATGGCGGCCGGAAAATCCGTACGGTTTTTGCTTCCGGATACAGTCATCGAATACATTCAGGACCACGGCCTGTACCAGAACACGGCGCGCAGGCTCCGTGAGTTTGTAAGAGATCGAGTCGGTGCCGAACGGTTTGCCCACACGGAGCGCGTCGTCCAAAAGGCGATCGAACTGGCGCATCGCTTCGGCGCTGATGTCGAAAAAGCCGAAATCGCCGCCTGGTTTCACGACGCATACAGGGAGGCTGGTAACCTGGAACACGGACCGATGGCCGCTCAGAAGCTCGAAGAATTGATGGGAATTACGGACGAAGAAATTTTGAACGCTGTGCGGTATCACACGACGGGCCGGGCCGGCATGAGCTTGCTGGAAAAGGTAGTTTATCTGGCGGACGCCATCGAGTGCGGACGTGAATATCCGGGCGTCGATGAATTCCGGGAGTTGAGCTGCCGGGATATCGATGAATGCCTGAGCAGCGTAATGGACCATACAAAGGAATATGTTCAGGTGCAGGGAGGCGCCCTGCATCCGAACACTCTCGATGCGCTTGAAGAGTTAAAGCAGCATCAGAATGAAGGAGAACATGCATGAACAATCAGGAAATCGCTCTGTATGCAGCAGAGATTCTCAATGACAAAAAAGCAAAGGATATCTCGATACTGGATATTTCGGTTACTTCGGGATTTGCCGATTACTTTGTAATCGCTACAGCCGGCAACCAGCGTCAGCTGAAGTCGCTGACCGTCGATGTGGAGGATAAACTTCTGGAAAAAGCGTGCGCAGTGAAGCACATCGAAGGCCGGGAAAGCTCCGGCTGGATTTTGATGGATTACGGTGACATCATCGTCAACCTGTTTACAGAAGATCAGCGACAGCACTATCAGATCGAAAAAATCTGGAGCGACTGTCCGGTCATCGACCATCCGTATACCGATTTTTCATCCTAGGCGATCTCGTTGGAAAGGACGACCATGAAAAAACAATACGATTTCAGGGACATTGAAGCCCGGTGGCAGCGCACATGGGAAGAGCAGGATCTTTTCCGTTCGACGGAAGAGCCTAAACAGAAAAAATATTATGTTCTGGAGATGTTTCCCTATCCATCCGGCAAACTGCATATGGGTCACGTCCGAAATTACTCCATAGGCGATGTCGTAGCGCGGTTCCTCAAGATGCAGGGATATAACATCCTTCATCCGATGGGCTGGGATTCGTTCGGACTACCGGCCGAAAATGCGGCAATCAAGCACGGAGCACATCCGGCGGAATGGACGACGCAAAACATACAGGAGATGAAACACCAGCTGAAGCAGCTCGGGTTTTCGTACGACTGGGATCGCGAGGTCGCCACGTACCATCCGGACTACTACAAGTGGATGCAGTGGATTTTTATACAGTTCTTTAAGCGCGGGCTGGCGTATAAAAAAGAGCATCCGGTCAACTGGTGCCCGTCCTGCCACACGGTGCTGGCGAACGAACAGGTGGTCGAAGGGCAGTGTGAACGCTGCAGCGCTGTCGTCACGAAGAAAAACCTGTCGCAGTGGTATCTCAAAATCACAGAGTACGCGGATCGCCTGCTCGAAGATCTGGATACCCTGAATGGGTGGCCCGAAAAAGTCCGCACGATGCAGCGCAACTGGATCGGCAAGTCAGAAGGTGCCGAAGTGAGCTTCCGCCTCAAGGATCGCGGGGAAGATCTCACCGTGTTCACCACGCGGGCCGATACGCTGTTTGGTGTCACGTACATGGTGCTTTCGCCTGAACACCCCCTCGTAAAGCCTCTCGTCAAGGATACGCCGTACGAAGCAGCTGCGCTTGCATACATCGAGCGCTGCTCCAAAATGAGCGATATTGAGCGCACGGATACGACGAACGAAAAAACGGGCGAGTTTCTCGGCTGTTATGCAATCAACCCTGTCAACGACCGGGAAGTGCCGATTTACATCTCAGACTACGTGCTGCTCGATTATGGAACCGGCGCTGTAATGGGCGTGCCGGCCCACGATCAGCGCGACTTCGAGTTTGCGACAGCGTTCGGGCTGGACATCGTCCCTGTGGTGCATCCCGAAGATCCCATCATCGATGTTGAGCACCTGAAGGAAGCGTTCGTTGCCGAAGGGAGCATGATCAATTCGGGGTCGTACGACGGCCTGCACAACACGGAAGGATCCCGGCGAATCATCGCCGATCTCGAAGCGACAGGACGCGGTAAGGCCACTGTCAACTTCCGACTGCGCGACTGGCTCATCTCCAGGCAGCGGTACTGGGGCACACCGATTCCGATGATTCACTGCGATGACTGCGGATGGGTTCCGGAAAAAGAGGAAAACCTGCCCGTACTGCTCCCGACCGATGTCGTTCTGACAGGGAGAGGCGAGTCTCCGCTTGCCACCAGCCCGACCTTCGTCCACACGCAGTGCCCCTGCTGCGGTAAACCGGCGCAGCGCGAGCTGGATACGATGGATACATTCCTGGATTCTTCCTGGTACTACCTGCGGTACTGCGATGCCGGAAATCCGGAGGAGGCATTCCGCAAAGACCGGGCGGATTACTGGATGGCGGTCGATCAGTACATCGGCGGCGTCGAGCACGCGATTCTCCACCTTCTGTATTCCAGGTTCTTTACAAAAGTGTTTTACGATATGGGTCTGTGCAGTGTGGAAGAGCCTTTTACGAACCTTTTAACGCAGGGCATGGTGCTCAAAGACGGCAATAAGATGAGCAAGTCCATGGGCAACGTCGTCAGCCCCGAGGAGATCATCGAGCGCTACGGTGCGGACACGGCCCGGCTGTTTATTCTCTTTGCATCCCCTCCGGAAAAAGAGCTTGAATGGACTGACGCCGGCGTCGAAGGGAGCTTTCGTTTTATCAATCGCGTCTACCGTCTCGTCGAGGAAATGGTCGGCGTGACGAGCGGAATTCCTCTTGTGTACAGGGCGGAAGGCAGCGATGACAAGCAACTCGATTACGTCCTCAACCACACGGTTAAAAGGGTAACCGAGGATATTAAAAACAGATTTAACTTCAACACGGCCATCAGCGCTATCATGGAGCTGGTCAACGAGATGTACCGCTACAAGGAGCTGGATGACATCAATCTCGGCCTGCTTGCCTGCGCCACGGACCGTCTCGTGCGCATGCTGTCTCCGTTTATTCCGCACGTGGCCGAAGAGATGTGGGCGGCACTTGGGAATACCGATTCGGTCTACCTGGCCTCCTGGCCTCAGTACGATCCCTCTGCGCTGGTACTGGACAGCGTCGAGATTGTCGTACAGATCAACGGCAAAGTGCGCGAACGGGCGGTCGTTGCAGCCGGACTCGACAGAGAGCGGTTTACTGAGGAAGTCCTGACGTGCGAACCGGTGGCAGCGCTGATCGAAGGAAAGGAGATCATTAAAATGATCGCTGTACCCGACCGGTTGCTCAACATCGTTGTAAAAGCATAGCCTGTACGCATCAAGGCGTACGGTTTTAAGAATATAAGCGGCAAATCGGTCCGCTGGACCGGTTGCGCCATAGAGAGGAAAAACATATATATGAACAATAAACAAAAAGAGAGGAAGTTTGCTCTTCCCAAGGGGCCGGGTCCCCGGTCGTGGAAAAAGAGCAAACGATCCTTCGAATCGAAATCCGACGGGGCGCCCGTATTGCGAGTGATACCGCTCGGAGGCTTAAATGAAATCGGAAAAAATATGACCGTTCTGGAGTACGGTGATGACATTTTAATCATCGACTGCGGCATCGCGTTCCCCGACGACGAGATGCTCGGCATCGATCTGGTCATCCCGGATTTTTCGTATCTGGACGACAACAGCAGCAAGATTCGCGGCATCGTGATTACGCATGCGCACGAAGACCACATCGGCGCAGTTCCGTATTTTCTCAAGTCGTTTGACGTGCCGATCTACGCGACGCGTCTGACGGTCGGCTTTATTCAAAATCGCCTTAAAGAACACTCGCTGCAGGGAGACCTGCACGTAATCGCGCCGGGCGATGTGTTTAAGCTCGGCTGCTTTACCATCGAAGCGATCCACACGACGCATTCGGTGGCCGACGCCCTGTGCTTTTCGATCGATACACCCTGCGGGGTCGTGTTCCACACCGGAGACTTTAAGATCGACTACACGCCGGCCGACGGAGAACCGATCGATTTCGGCCGTCTGGCGCAGATCGGAGACAAAGGCGTGCTTCTGCTGATGGCCGACAGCACCAACGCCGGCAGGAAGGGTTATACCGCCTCCGAAACGACGGTCGGTGTTACGCTTGGAAACATATTCCGTGGCAACATGCATCGCATCATCATTGCGACTTTTTCATCCAACGTTCACCGCGTCCAGAAAATTATGGAAACCGCGATTGAAAACGGAAGGAAGATTGCGATTTCCGGGAGGAGCATGGAGAACATGGTCCGGATTGCGACGGAGCTCGGGTATCTGAACATCGATCCCGCGCACTTCGTCGAACTGCATCAGACTAAAAATATGAAGGACTCCCAGTTCGTCATCATCACGACCGGCAGCCAGGGAGAGCCGATGTCGGCGCTTGCGCGCATGGCCAACAACGAACACCGCGCCGTACAGATACGAAAAGGGGACGTTGTCGTCCTCTCATCGACGCCGGTACCCGGCAACGAAGTGACGGTGTCCAACATCGTCAACGCGCTGCTTAAGAAAGGAGCCGATGTCATCTACAACGATATCGCGGATACGCATGTGTCCGGTCACGCCTGCGAAGAAGAGTTGAAGCTCATCCACACGCTTTTAAGGCCGAAATACTTTATGCCGGTTCACGGCGAATACCGTCACCTGCGAAGCCATGCGTTGCTTGCGGAATCCATGGGCATGCGCCCGGATCACGTTTTCTATATGGAAAACGGAAACATCCTGGAAATATCCAGGGGCAGGGCGAGGCGACTGGACGAACGGGTGCCGAACGATCTGGTACTCGTCGACGGGCTGGGCGTCGGCGATGTGGGGAGCATCGTGCTCAACGAGAGGAAATATTTATCCGAAGCGGGACTGATCATCGTCGCTGCTGCTTTTGACAGCTGCTCAGGAGAGCTGCTCGCCGGCCCCGATCTCATCACAAAAGGATTTGTCTACGTACGGGAGAGCGGCGATTTGATTGCGGAAGCTACAATGCACACCGAGCAGATTTTGATGCACGCGATGGCTGAAGGCATCAAAGACCGGCAGGCCCTTAAGGGAGTGCTGAGAGATTCGCTCAGGACGTTTATCAACGATCGCACGAAGAGAAACCCCGTTATACTGCCGATATTCCTGGACATTTAGTTCGAAGAGGCAGAGAAAGGAAAAAATCATGCAAAACATTCACGATGTCGCCCACGAACTGGCACGGGCCCTCAAGGACAGCGAGCAGTATCGCCACTATAAGGAAATGAAAGAAAAAATCTCCCAAAACGAAGAACTGACGGCTATGATCAACGACTTCCAGGAGAAAAATATGGCGATTCAGACCCAGCAGATGCTGGAGGGAAAACTTTCCGAGGAGATGATGGAGCAGGTACAGGCGCTTTATCAGATTGTGATGGCCGATCCTCTGGCGGCGCAGTACATTCAGTCCGAAGTCGCGTTTACACAGATCGTTTCGGACATCTACGGTATCATCGGGGAGGTGATCCGCTTTGAATGATCGCCTTTTTGCGCGCCTTTCCGCGCTGCGGAACCGCATACAGGAGGCATCTTTGAGCGGCCTGTACGTTACGGGAGAATCCAATGTAGAATATCTGATCGGCGGAAGCGGCAAGGACTGTGCGCTGTGGGTTACCCCGACCGAATCGCTGATCCTGACAGACTTTCGCTACATGGAAATGGCTCTCGCTCTGAGCGGGCTCTACGAGTACCGGGAGCTGAAAGTCGGAGCGGATGTCTGTGACTTTTTTAAAGCGCGCAGCGATGAACGCATCGGCGTGGAGAAGCAGAATCTGTCGCTGAGCACCTATCTGGATTTGACGGCCAGCCTCGGCTCGGACCGCCTCGTGGCAACCGAACGCATGGTGGAAGACCTTCGGGAGATCAAGGACGAGTATGAAATTGAAGCTACCCGGAAGGCCTGCACCATCGCCGATGCCTGCTTTTCGCACATGTGCGACTATTTGAAGCCCGGTGTCAGGGAGCGCGAAGCGGCACTCGAAATCGAGTTCTTTATGAAAAACAACGGAGCGGATGATCTGTCGTTTGACGTGATTTGCGTGTCCGGCGCCAATTCATCCAGGCCGCACGGCATCCCCGGACAAAAGGCCATCGAAGCGGGCGATTTCGTAACAATGGATTTTGGATGCAAAGTGGACGGGTATTGCTCCGATATGACCCGAACCGTCGCCATCGGTTCTGCTGATGAAGACATGCGTTCGGTGTACGACCTCGTGTTGCTGGCACAGCAAACAGCCTGCGATGGCATCCGTGCCGGCATGGAATGTCAGGCAGCCGACCGTCTCGCGCGCGACGTCATCGAGCAGGCCGGCTACGGAGACTACTTCGGTCACGGTCTCGGTCACGGGACTGGACTTCAAATTCACGAAGCACCCAGACTTCGACCCGGGTACGAGGGTGTTTTGAGAGAAAATCATATCGTGTCGATCGAGCCGGGTATTTATCTGCCGGGACGATTTGGCGTGCGGATCGAAGACTTGGCATTGGTAAAACCCTTTGGTATAATTAATTTTACTTCGTCACCAAAGGAATTGCTCATATTGTAGCAGGGAGGAAATCGGATGATATACGCGAGTGATTTTAGAAAAGGGGTTACGTTCGACATCGACGGCGAGCCTCATGTAGTGCTGGAGTTTCAGCACGTTAAACCGGGGAAGGGGGCTGCGTTTGTCCGGACGAAGTACCGCAACATCCTGACCGGGGCGACGAGAGAAGAAGCGTTTAACCCCGCCGACAAATTCCCCAAGGCGCACATCGACCACAAGCAGATGCAGTATCTGTACAGCGATGGCGAGCTTTATTACTTTATGGATCAGGAAACATTCGATCAGGTTCCCATTCCATACGATCAGGTCGAAGATGCTATAAAATTTTTACGCGAAAACGATGTGGCTATGGTTAAATTTTACAAGGGTACGGTCTTTCTCGTCGAAGCACCGAACTTTGTCGATCTTGTGGTCACAGAAACCGAACCCGGAGTCCGGGGCGATACGGCCACAAACGTTACAAAGGCAGCCACTGTGGAAACAGGAGCTGTTGTTCAGGTTCCAATCTTTATAGAAGCCGGCGAGAAAATCCAGATCGACACCCGCTCAGGGGAATATCTGAGCCGCTCAAAATGAGCCGGGCAAGAAACAAACGAAGAACGAAAGAGCCGAAGCGCTTTGCGGGGCTGCTGATCGCGTTCATTCTGATCGCTGCCGGCGCAGGGGCCATCGGTGTGCGGCAGTACGACAAAGCCGCCGATCCAGGTGATCCTACGGCCTACGAATTCGTCGTGGAAAGAGGCATGAGCACCAAAGCGATTGCCCGCGCTCTGCAGGAGAAAGGGCTGATTAAAAACGCTTCGTTGTTTCTGCAGAAGACGAAGTGGCAGGGGTATGACGGACGCTATCAGGCAGGTTCATTTCAACTCTCGCCCTCGATGGCGATGAGCGAAATCATGCAGGCTCTCACTCATGCAAGGCGCGATACCGTGCGGTTTACCGTGCCGGAGGGATATACGGTCCGAGAGACAGCCGCTCTGCTGGCGGAAAAAGAACTCGTCGACGAGCAGGCGTTTCTGCAGTGCCTGACCGAAGAGTACGACTACGGCTTCCTGCCGGACATCGAACGGACTGTGGACCGCCTGGAAGGTTATCTGTTCCCCGACACGTACGAGATTTTCGCAGGCGCCGGAGAGCGGGAGATCATCGAGAAAATGCTGGCGCGTTTCGACGACGTGTTTTTACCGGAGTACTACAGTCGAGCCGACGAGCTCGGCCATAGCGTGCACGAAATGATCACCATCGCTTCGCTGATCGAGAAGGAAACCAGGGCACCGCACGAGCGCAAACTGGTGTCGAGCGTCCTGTACAACCGGCTGGCCATCCGCATGAACCTGCGCTTCGACTCGACGATTCAATATCTCTTCGACGAACCGAAAGAGCGCGTGCTGTACAAAGATTTGGAGATTGACTCTCCCTACAATACGTACATGTACGAAGGACTGCCGCCCGGACCGATCGCATCTCCCGGAAAAGACTGCATCGTCGCAGCGCTGTATCCGGAAGACACAGATTATCTGTATTTCGTAGTGAAGACCTACGGGTCCATCGAGCATAATTTTGCGGTTACCGAACAGGAATTTAACCGCTATAAGAAGATCTACATCGACTCGCTGCCGTAGGGCCGAACTACAAAACGGGTTTGATTTGTGGTATAATCCAAGCAGTAGCGTCGTATCCGGAAAGGAGAAATACATACCATGGAAGCAGACCCGGGAGGGTTATCGATCACGGCTCAGATGCTTATTTTGCTGTTGCTCGTTTTAATTAATGCATTCTTTGCGGCGGCGGAAATGGCACTGGTTTCTCTCAATAAGACAAAAATCAAGATCATGGCTGAAGATGCAATGGACGGAGATGCACGAGCGGAGCGGGTGTTGCTGCTGCTCGAAGAACCGACGCACTTTCTCTCTACCGTGCAGGTTGTCGTTACACTGGTCGGCTTTATGGCATCGGCTTTTGCATCGTACAATCTATCGGATGTACTGGTCCGCCAACTCGGCCGCATGCAGATTTACATCAACCCTCAACTCGGCGTTGTGATTGTAACGCTGATTCTCGCTTACTTTACGCTCGTCTTCGGCGAGCTGTTTCCCAAGCGGCTGGGCATGATATACGCAGAGAGAATCGCTCTGTTTGCAATTACACCGATCCGTGCCACCGCGTCGTTGTTCGGCCCGTTTGTCCGCCTGTTGTCGAAATCTGTCGGATTGCTGATGAAGATATTCCGCCAGGATGAGCACGCCGGCGAAAACGAATTTTACGAAGAAGAGATTCTCTCGCTGCTCGAAGTCGGCCAGGAGCAGGGTGATATCGATGCGAGTGGAAAGGAAATGATTCATTCCATCTTTGAGTTTGACGATGCGCTCGCCTACGAAATCATGACTGCCCGGCCCGATGTGTACATGGCCAACGTCAACACGCCGATCTCCGAGTACGTCGACGAGCTCCTCGAAGAACGCTATACGCGAGTTCCGGTGTACGACAAGGATTCAGATGATATCATCGGCATCCTGTACATGAAGGATTTTATCATCGAAGCCCGGGCCGTCGGCTTTGATAATGTCGATATCCGGCCGATGCTGAAGAAACCGTACTTCGTCCCCGAAAGCAAAAAAATCAATGAACTGCTTAAAGAAATGCAGCTGTCTAAAATACAAATCGCCATCCTCATCGACGAGTACGGTGGATTTTCAGGCGTCGTGACAGTTGAAGATATCCTGGAGGAGATCGTAGGGAACATCGAAGACGAATACGAAGACGACGAACCGAAGATTGAAGAAGTCGCTCCCGGTACCTACGTACTGGATGGACTGTATTACCTTGAGGATC
>DUTT01000066.1 GCA_012841925.1 Clostridiales bacterium
AAGAGCGTGAGGGCAAGCCCGACGCCGAGCAGCAGGATCATCAGGGGAGGACCCCAGACTAGAGCATTTGCCGCATCGATAAAGTCAAAAAATCCCATTATTTCACCTCCATAAAGTATGAAATAAATAAAAAGAAATAAAGTACGATTTCATTCTATCGGATGGTCCGTGAGTCTGCAAGGTATATTGAAAAATATGGCAAGATTCATGACAAAGGGATTAAACCGGTGTTATATATCAGCTTTTTTCGTAGATCTCTTGAAACAATTGTTGAAATACGCGATAATATCCTTAGTAATTGTGTTTTGACATTATAAATAGGAGGACGATTCGATGGGTTTGGACAGAGAGAGCGAAAACAGGCTGTTTCGTAAATTTAAAAGCGGGAAAAGGAACTTGATTACGGACGTAGAAGGGGTTTGCGTCGGTCACGTTACCCTGAGCGACGGAGACATCCAGACCGGCGTCACCGCCATTCTGCCGCATCCCGGCAACGTATTCCGCGAGAAACTCTTTGCGGGCGTGTCGGTCATCAACGGATTCGGCAAGAGCGTCGGGCTGCTCCAGGTCGAGGAGCTCGGCACGCTGGAAAGCCCGGTGCTGATGACGAACACGCTGTCGGTCGGTACGGCGCTCACGGCGTGCGTTCGCTACATGCTCGACCAGAATCCGGAAATCGGCATCGACACCGGAACGGTCAACTGCGTAATCACCGAGTGCAACGACGGCGAGATGAACGACATCCGCGGTCTTCATGTAAAAGAGGAGCACGTGCGCTCGGCGATCGAAGCGGCCGGCCCCGATTTTGACGAAGGCGCAGTGGGCGCGGGCACGGGCATGGAGATGATGGGGCTGAAGGGCGGCATCGGCTCCGCATCGCGGATCCTCGAACTCGGCGGCCGCGCATACACGCTCGGTGTACTTGCTCTTACGAATTACGGGACGGATGACAACCTGTTGATCGGCGGAGATCCCGTCGGCAGGCGCATCCGGGCGCAACGGACGAAGGAAGATCAGGGCTCGTGCATCATCGTAATCGCTACGGATATTCCGCTGATCGACCGGCAGCTGCGGCGCGTTGCGTTGCGGGCCACTCATGCGCTTGCGCGCACCGGTTCGTATTCCGGCAACGGCAGCGGGGACATCGCGCTTGCGTTTTCGACCGCCAACCGGATCGAACATTTTAACGAAGAGGCCGTAAAGGACTTCCGCATGCTGTACGACGAAGAGCTGTCGCCGGTATTCGAATGCGCGGTGGAAGCCGTGGAGGAAGCGCTGCTCAGCTCGCTGTTCCACGCGCAGAGCGTCCGCGGGGTTCGGGGGAAAGAATTGAAGTCGCTTCGCGAGTATCTATAAAGAAAAGCAAAAGAAAGGCGAAAAAAAGCGGCCCTGAGGCCGCTTTTTTTTAGACAGTTGAAATCCTAGTTGGCTTCCAGTTTTTTCTTGTCTTCGTACCAGATGACGAAATCCGGATCCACTTCGCCGATGCCCATGTGGCGAGCCTTGTAGTCCTTGAGGAGTTCGAAGAACTTGCCCATGAGGAAGATCATGGCGATGAGGTTTGCAAAGGTCGGTACACCGGTGGACAGGTCGACGATGCCCCAGATTCTGGAGGACGCAAACCCGCTGTTGATCGTCAGGAATACGGCCAGGAAGCCAGGAATCGAATACGTAACCTTCAGCAGGAATACGATGCCGCGACGAATCGGGGAGTCTTCGCCGAACGCGTGCCGCAGCAGTGTGTCGTAATAGGTAAACCAACCGGTGCTTGTCGTGAGCGCAAACAGGAACGTCGAGATTGCGATTACAACGCGGCCTGCATAGCCGACGCCGACTTCAAACGCTGCGAGCGTCAGCTCTGCACCGCCCATGCCGGAATCCCACAGACCGGTCGCCATGATCGTGAGCGCCGTGATGGAGCAGACGATGATGGTGTCGACGAATACTTCGAAGCAGCCCCACAGACCCTGCTCGCAGGGGTGAGACGTAACGGCGGTCGCGTGGACCATCGGGGAGGAACCCCAGCCGGCTTCGTTGGAGTACAGCGCTCTCTTGAGTCCTGTCTGGATGACGACAGCGGTCGTCGCACCTGCGAATCCGCCGGTGGCCGCTGTGCCGGTAAAGGCATACTTGAAGATCATGCCGAATGCTTCGGGCATTACGCCGATGTTGCGGATGATGATGAAGAGTCCAAACACAACATAGACAATGCACATAAACGGTACGAGTTTGCCGAGCCAGCCAGCGATGCTCTGCAGGCCGCCCCAGACGATGACGTAGACCATCAGCGAATAGAAGGCCGCAACGGGCACCATGCCGATGCTCGGGAACGTCGTGTGGATGGCTTCCGCCGTGTTGTAGCACTGCATCGTCAGGAAGAACGCGATAAACAGACCGCCGCCGAAGATGATGGCGAGAATCTTGTACGCGCCGCCCCAGCCTTTTTCTTCGCCGAG
>DUTT01000067.1 GCA_012841925.1 Clostridiales bacterium
AGCTCGGCTCGCAATTTCTGAAAGAGCTCAAGTCGCTCTGGCCTGAATCGGAGGCTGACCGGGCCGGTGCGGAGGCGTACATCGCACAGGCTTCTGCAGAGCTGCAGGCTGAATACAGCACTGCAGAAAAAGAATGTAAAGCGGCACAACGCCGCGTCGAAAAGAAGAAAGGGCTTCAGGAAGCCGTTCGCCTCGGTCGGGACACCATCGAGGCGATTCGGGAGGCGCTGGAGAAGCAAAGGGAGGCCCGCGGCAAGGCGGAAGAGCGCGCAGAAGCACTTAAAACTGCCATCGAGGATCTGCGGAGCAAACTGGTGCACGAAGACAAGTCGCAGGCCGAGGACGCGATCAAAGAGCTCGAAGTCAGGCGAAGCGGACTGCAGGCAGCGATCGAGCAGGCGGAAGGAAAATTGAAAAGCTGTGCGGAAGCTGTGCAGACGCTGCTCGGACAGGAGCAGGCACTTGCGAGTCAGCTGTCGGGCGCCGCCGATGTCGATGTTGCGCAGGCCGAAGTGCAGCTGGACAAAGCGATGGAGGAAAAGCAGGAACTGGAGGAGGGCGGCAAAGAGCTTGCGTACCGCCTTCGCACCAATCGCGACGTGCGTCTTCACATCGAACAAACGGCCTCGGACCTCGCCGAAACCGAAAAGAAGCTGATGCTGATGCAGACGCTGTCGGATACGGCGAACGGGATGCTGGCCGGCCGCGAAAAAGTGATGCTGGAAGCCTATGTGCAGATGGCGTACTTCGACCGGATCGCCGCGCGGGCCAACACGAGGCTCCTGGTTATGACGTCGGCACAGTACGAGCTCGTGCGGCGCGAAGAGCCGGAGAACATCCGCAGTCAGAGCGGGCTGGAGCTCGATGTAATCGATCACTACAACGGCACACAGCGCAGCGTCAAGACGCTTTCAGGAGGCGAGGCGTTTATGGCTTCGCTTGCGCTGGCACTCGGTCTATCGGACGAAATCCAGTCGTCCGCAGGCGGCATCCGTCTCGATGCGATGTTCATCGACGAAGGGTTCGGGACGCTGGACGAAACGGCGCTGGATCAGGCGATGCGCGCGCTCCTGGGTCTTACAGAAAGCAACCGGCTCGTAGGAATCATTTCCCACGTGCCGGAGTTGAAGACAAAGATTGAAAAACAGATTGTGGTTACAAAAGACGGTGCGAAGGGAAGCCGGGCGGAAATCGTGTATTAGCTGTTACCGGATTCTCATGTGCCCGGCCGCTTGCATGGTTCATGCTCCCGGATAACTGCGAAGTTTCGCGCATCCGGAAATTACCAGGCACCCATATACTGCAGCGTTACCGACGCACATTCGCTGCCCATCCGCATGCACTCGTGGATGGGCGCTTTTTCTATGATCCCCTTGCAGAATCCTGCGATGTAGGAGTCACCTGCACCCATCGTGTCCACCACTTCTGCGGGCACGATGCCGTGACGAAAGAACGCATTTCCGTCGTACGCAATGCTCCCGTTTTCTCCGAGCGTCACGACGACGAGCGAAGGCCCTTTCGCTCGGATCTCCTTCATAAACTGCAGCAGTTCCTCCGATTCTTGTTCGTCTGAGAAAAATGCATAGTCGACGAACGGCAGCGCGGTGTCGAGGACGGCGCCGTCCTTCGCGGTCGCAAAGTCGAACGAGACGGGCAGTCCGCGGGCTTTGATCCGGTGCAGATCGTTTTCCGCATTTCCCCAGAGTCCGGTGTGGAACAGCTCGTGTTCGCAAAAGAAGTCGATATCTTCGTCGGAGATCCGAAAATCGGCCAGCACTCCTTCGTCGTAATCGCCAAACACTCGCTCCCCGTCTACGAGCTCGACCTGCGTTACGGCCGTGTTCCCGGGAAGGATGCGCACGCGGGAGGCGTCGACGCCTTTCCCCTTGAGCGATTTCAGCATAAAGGCGCCGTATGCATCGTTGCCGACGGCGCCTGTGTACGATGAGGACAGGCCGGAGCGGGCCGCATAGACGGCCACGTTGACAGGATTGCCGCCGGGAAACATCTTCCCAAGCGCTGCATAGTAATCGATGCAGTTGTCACCAGCGGTCGCCAGCTTCGGCATAAACAGCCTCCTTATAATTCCCGGTGGTTGTCAACGGTTAAAGATGTAAGGTTGATGCAAGGTCAAAAGACCGCATCTTCCGTCATCGCCAAAATATCGTACGCGTCCACGGTGAGCGGAATCACGTCGCTGCGGTCGATCAGCTTCCAGTCGAACTTGCGGTTGAGCGCGCAGAAGTGGCGCAGCCCGCTTGCAATCCGGTTGAGGTACGAGTACACGCCGATGGCCCCCGGCGAGAAGTCGTTAGCCTGACGTCCGTACAGCGCCCGCAGATCCGGCAGATCCTTAAAGATCTCCTGGACGGTCGTCCCGTAGGGGCGGATGTGCGCAGGCACGTTGCCGGCCTGGATCATTTCGCCCATCTTTGCAGCGCTTGTCGCCGCCGCCATGGCCGCGCGGCACAGTCCGATGTGCGTGATGTACGGCGCACCGAGCGCGAGTGCCTTAAACACCTGATCCTCCATGGAGAATCCGCCGGTCAGCGCGATGGCGGGAAGCTCGAACCCTTCTTCGATGAGCTTTTCGCAGATCGGAACGAGGAGGGCACCCATCGTGATCGTCGGCAGGCCCCATTCGTTCATCATGCGGCAGGGACTGTAGCCCGAACCGCCGCCGGCGCCGTCAAACGTCACCATATCGACACGTGCAGCCGAAGCGATGCGCAACACCGTCTCCAGATCCTCCGGATCGTAGCCGGCCATCTTGAAGTACACGTTTTCCATGCCCATGTCGCGCAGGCTGTCGATGTGCGGGATCAGGTACTCTTCTGTCCACATGGGAAGCCTGGAGTACGTATAGAAGTTCGGTGCGCAGCCGTCCTTGTGCTTCGCGACGATGTCCGGATCTTCCGGATCGGGATGTACGACCATGCCGTTGGCTTTTGCCTTGAGCGCCGCTTCGTAATCGGGCAGCACGACGACGGGCTGCGTGCCCTTGGCCGACTGACCGAACTTAAATTCAATGGCGTTGGCGCCGAATGTCCGGATGGCGTATTCGGCAACTCCTTTCGCATCGTCTTCGATGTTGCACTGCAGGACAATCTGGCCGTAGCCGCGGTCGTATTTGCGGAAGGAGTCCAGCACGACGCCGAGCCAGGGCGCTTCGACGATTTTTCCGTTGTCGAGCACGGTGCCCGGGTCTTTGTTGACCGCATCCTCGCCGATGATGCACGATACGCCCGCCATGGCCGCACCGCCGAAGTAGTCCTGCCAGTTCAGCTTGATGAGCGCGGGCAGGATGATGGGCATCGTCTGCTTGACAGGATGAATCGTGCCGTAATCAGCCGACAGGTCTACGTTGAAGATCGTCGCCTTTTCCATGTCCGGCTCTGCACCCTGTGCGCCGAATACCCGTCCGTTGATGTTAAAGTGGGAGTAGTCCACCGGATAGACTTTTTCCGATGCGACCTGGTTGTTTCCCGTATTTGTGGGATAGACCGACCGGGCGCCCAGTGCCGCCGAGATACCGATCTCGCACGTCCCGGGGCATTCCGCCGTACAGAACGAACACATGCCAGACAGAGAATTCAGGTGCTGGCTTCGGGTCTTCGTATCGTTAAAGGCGGATCCGAGTGCGGGAGAATAAGACATGATGAACCTCCTTCTTCGGTTATAGAAAGCTAACTCGCTTATATTATACACCTGCATGCCGCATTTTCCAACCGTTGCACGAAATAATGACAAATGTTAATAACGATCGGGTCGTGTAGGCGTAAGCACTGGTAATAGTTGCCTTTGGGGCGTGGGGCCGGTGCGGGTAAATTCTGCGGAGACGGAAAGGCAACTATTTACCGATGAAACTTCGATAATAGTTGCCTTTGGGCCGCGGGGCCGGTGCGGATAAATTCTGCGGAGACGGAAAGGCAACTATTTACCGACGAAACTTCGATAATAGTTGCCTTTGGGAGGCCGGCCCGGTTCGGATATTTTCTGCAGAGGCGGAAAGGCAACTATTTACCGATGAAACTTCGATAATAGTTGCCTTTGGGGGGCCGGCCCGGTGCGGATATTTTCTGCAGAGACGGAAAGGCAACTATTTGCCGATGAAACTTCGATAATAGTTGCCTTTGGGGCGTGGGCCCGGCGTGGATCAATTCTGCGGAGGTGGAAAGGCAACTATTTACCGATGAAACTTCGATAATAGTTGCCTTTGGACGAACAGCCGGTGCAGGAAGCCTGAGCCTGCCCGGCCCGCTACGGCGCCAGGGCTTCGTGCGCGTTCTTCAGCTCGTCGCGGATGGCGAGCTTCTGCGGGCACTGCGCTTCGCACAGACCGCAATCCACGCAGGCCGACGCGTTCTGAAAGTCTTTGTCGCCGCCGGTGCCGATCATGCCGTACTGCGCGCGGGCGTAGTCCGTGATGCCGTACACCCGGTGGTAATTATACATTTTGAAGATCTCCGGGATGTTGATGCCGGCCGGGCAGGGCATGCAGTAGTTGCAGGCGGTGCAGTACAGGTCGCTCAGCTTTTTCTTTTCGTCCGCGACCGCCTCGATGCGATCGCGTTCTTCGCGTGACAGAGGCGCCGGGTCGTTCGCGGTGCGGATGTTTTCGTCGACCATGCAAGTCGTGTTCATGCCCGAGAGGGCGATGTCCACGTTCGGATTGGAAAACACAAACCGCAGCGCGGTTTCCGCCGACGCGACGCTTGCCCCTCCCGGGAGCACGTCCATGAGCTCCGTCGGCGTGCCGAGCCGGCCGCCGCCCATCGGTCCCATCAGCGAGACGCCCATGCCCAGCGACTTCGCGTAGGCCATCACCGGCTCGTTTCTGCGGTCGAGCAGGTTGTACTGGCAGAGCAATGCCTCGAAGCGCCCTTCGGCGAGTCGTATCATCTCGATCATGTTTTCCGGCGTGTCGTGCGAAGAAAAGGCGATGTGACCGACCAGGCCCTGCTCTTTCAATTTCGTCATGCGGTCGAGCGGCCCGTTCTTCGCGAGGCCCTTGTCGGCAAAATACGAAAGATCCATGCTCCAGAAGTGATAGAAGTCGATGTGATCCGTGCCGAGCTCCTTCAAAGAATTCTCAAACTGCGCCTCCAGATCGGGGTCGGCGGTGTCGAACTTCGTCGACAGGTAGATCTCGTCCCGCCGGCCGCGGATGGCCTCGCCCAGGATGAGCTGGCTCCGCTTGCCGCAGTACGACGGCGCTGTGTCGAAATAGTTGATGCCCGCATCGATCGCATAGCGGATGACGTCGATGCTGCTCTCCTCGTCGTAGACGATCCGGTTTTCCCGGACTTCGTACGGGAGGCGAAGCACCCCGAAGCCGAGCCTCGAAATCTTCTTTCCCGTTTTACCGTATTCCACTTGTTTCATAGGCGAACCTCCGAAAATATGATAATATACTTGACGATAAACCTCAAGCGCACAAGAAAGGAAACGACCGCCATGTCTCTATCGGATATGCACGTCCACACATATTTTTCCAGCGATTCCGACGCATTCCCCGAAGGACAGATCGAGCGGGCAATCGAGCTCGGCATGCGCCACATCGCGATTACGGATCACCAGGATCACGACCTGCCGCCCGGCGGGCGGACGTTCCTTCTCGGAGAAACCGGTGACACGGACGCTTACGTCAGCGCAATCCACAGCCTGCAGGATCAATACAGAGGGAAAATCGAGGTGCTCGTCGGCGTCGAACTCGGCCTGCAGCCGCACCTGGGGCCCATGCTCGACGCGTACGCTGCGTCGCATCCGTTTGACTTTATCATCGGTTCGACGCACCGCTTCGAGGGGCGCGACACCGAGGAACAGGAGCTGTACGAAGGGCGCGCTGACGAAGAATCCGCCCGGCGCTATTTCGAAACGGAGTTTGAAAATCTCCGCGCAACGCAAGCGTACGATGTCGTCGGTCACCTGGACTTCGTGCTGAGAGATCTGCCGTCGAGGAACGAGAATTTTCGCTACGAGACGCACGCGGACGTCCTGGACGCCATGCTCCTGTACGTGATCGAACAGGGCAAGGGCATCGAGTGCAACACGGCGACGCTGTATCGGGGGTACGGTCAGCCGGGGCCCGACACGTCGATCATCCGGCGCTACCGGGAGCTCGGCGGCGAAATCATCACGTTCGGGTCGGATGCGCACCGCGTCCAGCGTCTGGGTATGGCGTTTGACGAAGCGAAGCAGATCGTGCAGGACTGCGGGTTCCGCCACTACTGCATCTACCGGAACCGGCGCCCGGTCTTTCTTCCGCTGTGATGCTGTTTCGGGCAGAGATGGTGGCGGCATGTAATTCGCCTCGGTAAGCACTGCGCATCAGCGTATGGATTTGCTGAAATTGCCGCGCGATGCGAATGGTTAAGGTAATCTGTTAAACGTGCTGCTGGATAGCAAAAATATTGAATCATTATCATTTAAATTGTGCATATCTAAAGCTCGGCAGCATAAAAGTTCTGCACATTTAACAATTGACAAAAACAATTATTACCATACAACGAAACGGAGGTTCTACATGGATGTCATCTTGTTTAACGGAAGTGTGTACACGGTGGACAAGGACCGTCCGCACGCGCAGGCGGTCGGGATCAAGGGCAATAAAATCGCGCTCGTCGGCAGCGACGAAGAAGTGCTCGCACAGCGGACCGACGCCACAAAGGTCTACGACATGGAAGGCCGCAGCGTTATCCCGGGGATCAACGACGGTCACGTGCACCTGCTGAACCACGGCATCATCCAGGACAACATCATCCTGCAGGGCTGCAAAAATAGGGAAGAGGTGATCCGGCGTTCCAAAGACTACATCGCAGAGCGGAATATACCGCACGGCGACTGGGTCGTCGGCCGCGGCTGGGATCAGAATCTCTTTCCGGAAAAAGTGATGCTGACGCGCCACGATCTGGACGAGATTTCCACCGATCACCCCGTCGTGCTGACGCGCGTGTGCGGATGCATGTGCGTGGCCAACACCGCGGCGCTGCG
>DUTT01000068.1 GCA_012841925.1 Clostridiales bacterium
AGACCACTGCTCATACAAGTCGCGTACGAGCAGGAAAAACTGCTCGAAGCAGCGTAGAAAAAAGAAGCCGCATGCAACAAATGAATTGTGACCGCGATGAATTTACACACTATTTTGGACTTGACCCAGAATTCGCTCAAATGCACGAGAAAACCAGGTAAAACAGCTGAATCTGAGCCAAAAGGCTCGTTTTGCACGATACATTCCCAATATATGTAAAATAATCGTGCAAATCAGCGGATTCTGCTCAAATAATCGCTTTTTATTCGAAAATGTCGTGCAAATCAGCAAATTCTGCCCATAAATCCGCTTAATCGTGCAAATCAGCGAATTCTGAACAGCATCATAGAATTTGCGCAAGTGCAGGATGCTCCGGCGCCACCTGCCGCGCAAGTGCAGGATGTTTCGGCGCCTTCTACAGCTTGCCTTCACGCATAAACTGAGCGTTCGTCCCGTCGATCTCGTAGAACTCCTTTTCCGCTCCCCTCCCGATCGCGTCCGGCCGATCCTTGACGGCGTCGAGGTATTCGCGTTCATCGATGTTGACGAGCTTGCGATTGCGCATAATCACCTGCCCTGCCACCACGGAATGGGACACTTCCTCGCCGCGCGCGCTGTACACCAGGTTCGGCACGATGTTGCGCATCGGGTGCGTATACACGGGCAGCATGGACGGGAAGTTGAGATCGACAGCGATGAAGTCCGCCTGCTTGCCGGGCTCGAGCGAACCGACCAGGTCACCGATGCCGACCGCTTTTGCCCCTTCGATCGTCGCCATCCGCAGCGCCTTCCACGCCGGCATCACTTCGGGATTCGCGTATTTGATCTTGTTGAACAGGCAGACGTTTTTCATCTCGTTGATGATGTTGTGACAGTTGTTGCCCGGCGCCTGATCGGATCCGAGCGCTACGTATCCGCCTTCTTCCTGGAACACGACGCTCGGGCAGACGACCCCGTCGATGATGCCGATGGACCCTGGGTTGACAACCATGGAAGCGCCGGAGCGTGCGACGGTCCTGGCTTCGTCATCGTCGCAGTCCGTCAGATGGATGGCGATCAGGCTCTCGTCGAGCAGGTTGATGTCCTGCAGAAACGCGATCGGCCGCTTGCCGTAGCGCTGGACGATCTGATACGTCTCGCGGTCACCCTGCTGCGTGTGCAGGTGCAGTTTCGTCTTGCGTTCCTTGACCGCTTTCTGTGTCCTAATCAACATGTCCGGGCTGATGAAGTCCGGTCCCTGCGGACCGAACAGAATTTTGACGTTCCCTTTGTCGTGCCACTTGTCGTACAGCCGGATGTTCTCTTTGAGCCCTGCCTCGCCCATCGCATCGTCAAACTCGTACAGTTCACCGGGGTGATACACGCGATGCTTGGCGGCGCGGAAGCTGAGCGTCAGGTTCCCGCGGGCACCGATCTTTCCGAGGAACGTCGCCACGCTGTCGAGCTCGGATTCCTGCGCACCGAGCGTCGTCGTGCCGGCTTTGACGGCTTCGATAAACGCGACGTAACTCCCCGCCTGACCGTCTTCGGTCGTGATGGCGTTGTTGAACGGCTGCAGTCCGTACATCATCCAGTTGTTTGTGTCCTGCGCAAGCCCGCGCAGAATGTTGAGCTGGGCGTGCATGTGACCGTCGATGAATCCGGGAAGTACCGCGTGATGATCGAGGCTCAGGACCTCGTCGGCCTTGTATTCCTTGTCCGCTTTTTCTGCATCGCAGAACTCTACGATTTTGCCGCCGTCCACCACCAGAACCACGCCGGTCCGGTAGCCGACGCCGTCGCCGTCCATGGCATAGAAGTGCGGCGCTTTTACAATCATATCGACTTTTTTCATCGGTGTTCGTCCTCCTTTCGACACGCTTCAATCATGTAGGGTAAGCATAACAAACCGGGTGCGCAAATGCAACGATGGCTCTGGTGCATCAGTCCGCCTTTCTACGGGTGACAAGGCACCGACGATCTGCAAATGCAACGATGCTCTGGTGCATCAGCCCGCCTTTCTACGGGTGACAAGGCACCGGCGATCTGCAAATGCAACGATGCTCTGGTGCATCAGTCCGCCTTTTTACGGGCGGCAAGGCACTGACGATCGGCAAATGCAGCGATTGTGCCCGGTGTCTCGATAAGGTATACTAAAAGCGCAGAACGACAGCAACGAAGCGAGAAGGCAAAAGCAAAAAAGTGAGCATAAATAATAAAATATTCTGTGCGGCAGCAGGAGGGAACTGAAATGAATTACACAGCGAAAGAAATTATGACGGCCGGTGTGATGAGCATCGGACCGGAAGAAACGATCCAGTGTGCGGCCACCATTCTGGCCGAGCACCACATCAGCGGCCTCCCCGTCGTCGACGAACATATGAAAGTTGTCGGTGTCATATCGAGCAGCGACATCGTCAAATTTTCGGGGCAGGCGCACATTGTAAGCCTCGTGGGCACGTCCGGCTGGGTATCCCCCTACACGGATCCTTCCACGCTCACCTCGTTGAGCACGGGCTTTGAGTTGCTCAGCAAGAAGAAGATCAAAGAGATTATGACGAAGCGCGTCGTCACCGTATCGGAAAACGCGACGGTGGAAGAAGTCGCGCGCATACTGTCGAAAAAGAAGATCAACCGTCTGCCTGTCGTCAACGACCAGGGTCAGCTTGTCGGCATCATCACGCGAACGGATCTCATCACGGCTATGGCGGGCGGCCGGTAGCAGGACACATGTAAAACCACAAAATGTACAACATGCACAGCGAACAGGGAGGCGGATGCGCCTTCCTTTTTGCTGTTCCGGGCGCTCTTTGCATCTACAATTCCGGCGCGCTGTGTGCTATGATAGCAATGGTATAATGCTAAATAAAAGGAGGCGCATCATGCAGGAAAAGATTTATCAATTGATGAAAGAGCTCGTAGCGATCGAAAGCGTAAGCTGTGTACGGGGCGAGGTGGAAGCCGCGCAGTTCATCTACGACTATTTTATGGATATGCCGTATTTTAAAGCGAATCCCGGGCATGCGGGATTGTACAAAATCGAGGGTGATCCGCACGGCCGTTTCGTGCCGTATGCGTTCATCCGCGGAAACAGTCCGAAGACCGTGGTGATTATGGGGCACTTTGACGTCGTGGGTACAGAGGACTACGGCGAAGCCGAGCCTCTTGCTTTTACGATCGGCGAGGAGCTGGAACGGGCGCTGGCGGCCAAAGATCTGGATGCGGAAGCCCGGGCGGACATGGATTCCGGAGAGTGGATCTGGGGCCGGGGCGTTGCAGATATGAAGGGCGGCCTGGCGGTCAACATGGTGCTCGCCGAAGGCTTTGCCGAGCGGGCACTGGCGGGTGACCTCCCCGGAAGCCTGTTCTTTATGGGCGTACCCGACGAAGAATCGTATTCGTCCGGCATGCGCGCAGGGGTGACGCTCCTGAGCGAGTTTAAAGAAAAAGAAAATCTGGACTTGAAACTTCTGATCGACCCGGAACCCAACACCGTGACCGACGAGGGTGCGCAGGTCATCAATATCGGCTCCGTGGGCAAGACGCTGCCGGTCGTGATGGTGCAGGGCGTGACGGCGCACGTCGGCGCCCGTTTTGACGGCATCTCTCCGCTGGCTATCCTGACGCGCATTGAGCTTGCGACGGACGAGAGCCTCGAGTTTACGGACAGCTATCAAAGCGAGGCGACGCTGCCGCCTTCGTGGGCCAACCTGCGCGACCGCAAGGACGTGTACGACGCGTCCATCCCGTACCGCGCGGCCGGGTATATGACCGTCCTCAGCTTTACATCGACACCGGACGAAATTCTGGAAAAGCTACGGGGTATATCGGAAAAGGCGTTCCGGGAGGCGGTCGCCGCACTCGACGCTCTGTACCAGGAATATAAAAAACTCGATTCGTCCGAAACGAAGGAGAGGATCCACTACGAGCCTCTCGTGATGACGTTCGGGGAGCTGTGCAGCAAGCTTAAGGAAGAACGGGGCGGCGCGTTTGACGACTTTTACCGGGCCGCTTACGCCGACATCTCAGAAAAAATCGCAGACGGCTCCGTCAACTATCCGGGCGGCACCGTCGAACTCATGGAAAAAGTCCTGAACTACGCCGACATCAAGCAGCCCCTCGTCCTCCTCGGCTTCGCCCCGCCGTATTACCCCGCTGTCCACAGCGACATGATTCCGGGGTGCGAGGGTGCGGGCACCGCTGTGTTTAAGCGGCTGGAGGCCCTGTCAACGGAGCTGTTCGGACAGGAACTGGTGCCGGAAAACTATGCCATGGGCATCTCGGACCTCAGCTACTGCGCCGTCAACCGGCCGTTCGACACGGATGCGTATTCAGACAACACGCCGATATGGGGAGAGCTGTACAGCATCGACTTTGAGGGCATCGCGAATTTGAACGTGCCCAGCATCCTGTACGGCCCCGCGTATAAGAACCCCCATCAGTGGACGGAGCGCGTCAACAAAAAGAGTCTGCTCGAGATCGTGCCTGCGGTTACGCTGCGCATCATCGAGGAGCAGTGGGAGGGATAGATCATCGATGCCGTCCTTCGACGAAAGCATGGATGAATGCATACGATGTCAATTCGATCACCCTGTGGTCGATGGAAAACAAGGAGAAGACTATGACACCGAAAAAAGTACTCTTACTGGGCACCGGCGCGCAGGGCACCGTCGCGGCTCAGAGGATGAACGAGGATCCGTTCGTCTCAGAACTCATCATCGCAAGTAAAACGCCGGAAGCCGTCGAGCGGCTCGCCGGCCCGCTGGATAAAGCCACCGGCATCGTCGTGGATGCGCAGGATCCGGAAGCCGTGCTCCACGCGGCGAAAGGCGTCGACCTCATCGTAAACGCGCTGCCGCTTGCGTGGACGAAGCACGTATTCGATGCGGCGCTCGAAGTGAAGGCGGACTATCAGGATTATGCCGCGACGACGGCGCTGCACGACGACTGGGTCGAAAGCATCCGCCTGCAGTACGTCGACTACGGCCCGAAGTTCGAAGCCATCGGACGCACGGCGCTCGTCGGAACGGGTTCGGCGCCGGGCGTCATCTGTGCGGCGACGCGACACACGATGCGCTACCTCGACACCTGCGACACGATCTATAACTTCGTGTGGGAAGGCGTGGAGACGAACCGGTTTATCCCGTACTGGTGGTCGCCCGTAACGGCGCTGCACGACATGAGCGAAGAGGCGTATGCCATGATCGATGGCAAGCTCGTGCGTACACCGGCATTCGGTTTGCCGGTTAAGCGGCAGTACGACTACATGGAGAAGGAAATCACGTTCGTGGAGCACTGTCACGACGAGCCGGTGCACTATTCGTTTAACGCAGACGAATACTTTAAGGGCGTCAAAAATGTGTACTTTAAGTATGCCGGCGCCGGCATCGACTACGCGCTGCCGCTGTATCGGGCGGGGCTGCTGTCACACGAAGAAGAGGAAATCAACGGCGTACGGATAGCACCGTTCGACGTCGTCAATGCTCATAC
>DUTT01000069.1 GCA_012841925.1 Clostridiales bacterium
ATCCGTTTCAGCTTGAGTATCCGTCGCTTGGCCAGAATCAGGAAGGTCTCAGAGAGAGGTTGTCGTACGTCGTGCGCTCATTGGCCGCACTGGGCCTGGACGGGCTGGAGTGCTATTATCCCACTCACGATCAGGACGAGACCGAATTTCTCCTGGCGCTTGCAGACGAATGCGGGCTTCTCGTATCGATCGGGTCGGATGACCACGGTCCCGGAGCCCGAACGGTCAAGCGTATGCATTCATTTCAGGTCGAGGTGGACGTAAACCGGCTGCGCTGGATCGACGAACTATAGGGCCGTCTGGATGCGCGAAAAGCGAAAATCGTGTAATCTTGCGCTGTCGATATGACATCTGCAGGTTGCATGCATCAATCATGTGCAATCGCCGAACAGCGGCGGTTGCATTTTTATAGTATGTAATCGCAATGCAGGTACAATGCTAATGCGGCACATTTCACAGTATATAATCGCAATGCAGGTGTGGTTGCATATTCTCGAAGTACAGATTTTCCAGTGGAATCCAGCGGTTCACGAAGTCATCGATCCGTTCGGCCCCGACACGGGCCAGCAGGCGGCGTTCCTGTTCTTCCGGCTCGATGCGAAGCAGCAGACGCAGATCGTATAGATGGCGCAGCACTTCGTGGAGGCTGTACGACCCTTCGATCACGGTGAGAGGTGCCCAGGGGACCCGGCGTTCGGGGCCGTATGCCATCGCCGTACAGTCAAACGGCCGGTACACGATTTCTTCTCCATGGGCGTTCGACTGCAGAAAAGGTGCGATATCCTTCAGGATACGCTCGTAATGCACATTGCCGCCGGGCGTTGCATATCGCTGCTCCGTCCGGAGTTCCGCCGGGAGAAAGAAGTCGTCCATAGGGATAATTCGCGCGGCGAGGCGGTCGCGAATCTCGTCTGCAAGCGTCGTTTTACCTGATGCGCAGGGTCCGTCGATCGCGAGCACCGTGGACGGGCGCTCTTGGATCATCTGTTGGAGTATGCTAAACAGCTCTTCCTTGCCGTTTAGCAGCACAGGTACCTTTTCTGTTCTTTTATCTCTTATATGCATAGGTGTTTATTCCTCTTTTGAGTGCGCTGGGTAGTGCGACAGATTGCTTTAATGTCATATGAGCAAAAATTGGAGTTATCGTAACGCAACGGCATGATTGGAGGACTATTGGAGCAAAAATTCGAGTTATTCTATAATATTTACCTAAAATCTTAAATAACTCAAAATTTTGCACACTCCCCGCCCGGTTTTGCAGCAGTTGTCGGGATAGCTCGAAATTTTGCACATTCATTGCGGAAATCGCTGTCCACGCCATTATAGCACGGCGAAACCGGATGTCGAGAGTCCCGGTTTCTCTTGATGCCGTTTTATACAGCTGAGTACCACAGATCGTGGATCTGCGGAACCCTCACTGCGCAGATAATCAATGATATTATAAATATAATTGACATATAATGGCAAATAATGTATAATATGGAACAACTGGACAAACTGCCGTACACAGGAGTGCTCGAAGCTTTAGGGTACAGTGCAGTCCGGGAGGATACAGGCAGAGGGCGGGTTCGTCATGCGAGAAAGGAAACGACATGAAAGGTCATGGAGTACGCGAAGCGCAGGCAACAGGTAGAACACAAACAGCAGGAACGGTGCAGTACGCTGGATCGGGGAAGGAATCGAATCGTTTTGAGCCTGCCGAATTCCCGGATGCAGCCGAGGTGATGGAGGTAGCCAAATCGTATGAGGACAGCAAAGGGGAGGATTTCACCTTTGAAATCACGGAGCACATCGGCGTGTTGAAGACCAACGCGAGCGGCTGGTCAAAGGAATTCAATGTGGTTTCGTGGAATGGAAATCCCGGTAAATTCGATATCCGCGAGTGGTCGGAAGATCATAAGAAAATGTCCAAAGGCATTACGCTTACAGATCGTGAGGCTAAAATGCTCCACGGATGGATCGGAAAGCAGAGGCTGCATGCCGAATCGGAGTAGCAAGCGGGCAGTGCTGGCATACGGAGTTAGACAGTCACCGACCAAACGCAAGCGAGCAGCGGCAGAGTTGCGAAACTCACAAGCCGACAACTTAATCCGATTATGAATCAGCAAATCACAAGCCGGCAATCAATCCGGTTATTAGGTCGACAACTCATACAGCTATAAGAAAGCGGGCGGAGGAAATAGTTTCCCCGCCCGCTTCTCATATGATACAATAATTCGTAACACTTTATAATGCAGTGAATGCGACGCATCGAAAAGCGGTCGCATCGTTCGCACAGAGAATCAATGCGTGCGGCACTGCAGCAGGAATACGAAAGGAACAGGGATGAATATCGACTTAAAGCTTGCACCGGGCGAACGGGCGATCCGCGTACAGGCAGATAAGGGCACGATTATAGCGGAGCTCGCGGAACAGTACCAGGAATATCTGCCGTACGAGATCATCGCCGCCCGGCTCGACAATCACGTCGTCGGCCTGGATACGGCGCTGCAGTGCGACGCCGAAGTGACGCTGCTCGATATCCGGGATCCCTCGGGGAACCAGGCCTATCAAAACAGCGTGGTCGAACTGTATCTGTTAGCGGTCAAGCGCGTGTTCCCCGATGCATCGGTCATCATCGCTCACTCGCTGAACCGGGGTATCTTTACAAAGGTCACCGGGCGCCGCGCGTTTACACCGTCTCAGGTGGAGCGCATCAAAAAAGCGATGATTGCGCTGTCCGAGGAAGACATACCTTTTTCGTCCATCAATCCGGATCTTCTTCTCGTTGCGCCTTCGACAGGCTACATACGGACGTTTGATCTGCGCAAATGCCGCAACGGCATCGTGATACTGATTCCCGAAGCCGCACATCCGCAGGGTCTTCCGCCGTACAGGGACGACAAGAAGCTTCACCGGGCATTCGAAGAGCAGGAAAAATGGAACGACATGCTCGACGTCCGGTTTATGGAAGATTTGACCCGAAAGATCCAAAGCGGGGAAATCAAGGACCTCATTCGCATTTCCGAAGCGCTGCACGAAAAAAATATCGCTAAAATCGCCGACCAGATCGTCCGAAGCGGCAAGCGAATTGTATTGATCGCAGGTCCTTCATCTGCCGGAAAGACTTCTTTTGCCCACCGCTTGAGCACACAGCTGTGGGTCAACGACCACAAGCCTCTTTATCTTGGGACGGACGATTACTTCCTGAATCGGGACGATGTTCCAATCGGGCCTGACGGTGCCAAGGATTTCGAAAATCTGGACGCTGTCGACGTTCAGCTGTTCAACGATCACTTGAACGCCCTTTTAGCGGGAGAAGAGGTCGATATTCCCCGCTTCGACTTTACGACGGGCGAAAAGGTGTTCGGCGAACGCATTCTGCGCGCAGGCCCGGAGCAGCCGCTCGTCATCGAAGGCATTCACGGACTCAACGATTATCTGACCCGCCTGGTGCCGGCAGAAGAGAAGTTTAAGATTTACATCAGTCCGCTGACCCAGCTTCGCATCGACAATCATAACCGCATTCCGCTCACCGATATCCGGAAGCTGAGGCGGATCATCCGCGACGCCTCGAAGAGAGGATGGGACGCGCGGCAGACCATCGAGCTGTGGCCGAAGGTGCGTGCGGGCGAAGATGTAAACATCTTTCCGTTCAGCGACCAGGCCGATGCGATTTTCAATTCGGTTCATATCTACGAGCTTGCTGTGCTCAAGAAATATGCAAAGCCGCTGCTCGAGGAAATCGGCGAAGACGAGGAGACTTACACGGAAGCCCGCCGGCTGCTGCGTCTCCTGGGCTTTGTGGAAATGGTGGAAGACGACTCGGTCATCGTAAACAATTCGATCATACGGGAGTTTATCGGAGGCAGCGTCATCGCATAACAGCATTGGCTCTGCGCAGTTTTACGCGATTCAGGATCAGGGCAGATTATAGTCATACAGGAGGATAATGTGGAGTGCATCGGTGTGATCGGCGGTATCGCCGCCGACGTGGAAGGACAGCCTTTTGGCATATTGAGGCCGGCGGATTCAAATCCCGGAACCGTGGAGGTTTCGCACGGAGGAGTCGGGAGAAACATCGCCGAGAACCTGGCGCGCATGGGCGGCAACCGGGTGCTGTTTTGCTCCGTCCGGGGGGATGACGAGCTCGGGCGCGCAGCGTCCGAATCGCTTGCGCAAGCAGGCGCTGACATCAGCGGTGTGCACGTGATTCCGGACTGCAGGACGGCTATTTACATGTCGATCCTGGACAACGACGGAGAGATGGTGCTGGCGGTATCGGACATGAGCGTCCTCGAACGGCTTACGCCGGAGCTCGTTGACCGGCTCCTCCCGCTTCTTTCGGATGCGTCTGTGATCGTGCTCGATGCCAACCTGCCGGTGCAGACGCTCGAACACTGCGCACATGTGTTTGCGGATCGAAAAATTTTCGTGGATCCTGTTTCCGTCGAAAAAGCCAAGCGCATCCGCAGCATTCTTCCGGCATGTACTGCACTGAAACCCAATCGAATTGAAGCTGAGCAGCTTGTCGGATTCCCAATCCGCAGCGAACGAGATTTGGTCGAGGCAGGGCAGTTCTTCCTGGATCAGGGTGTGCGGATGGTCTTTATTTCGCTCGGATCAGATGGGCTGTTCTACATGGAGCAAAGCGGCCGGGGACTGCTTGCAGCGGAAGTTATCGACGACATGAGCAGCGTGACCGGGGCGGGCGATGCTGCATCGGCTGCCATTGCAGACGGTCTGGCACGCGGTCTTACGGCCGATGAAATCGCACGGCAAGCCAACCGTGCCGCCGGTTTGACGCTTCGGGCGCAACAGCGCGTCCATCCGGAAATTTCTTCGTTTCGGCTTGGATAATATCGGTTGACGGATGGAGAGCATAATTAAGCAGGTCCGATATCTGCATGAGTGGACAAGGAGAGCGCAATGGAAGTAAACACATATCTGGATATTTCACCCGAAGTGCAGGCGGCTTTAGACGAAGGAAAGCCGGTTGTCGCACTGGAATCGACGATCATCTGCCATGGCATGCCCTATCCTGCGAACGTTGAAACGGCGCTGGCGGTCGAAGATGTCATCCGGAGCAACGGAGCCGTGCCTGCCACGATTGCGGTTATAGAGGGGCGAATTAAAGCGGGACTGTCGAAATCCCAGATTGAATATCTGGCCACGGCCGGCAATGTCCGCAAGCTCAGCCGGAGAGATTTTCCTTCCGTCGTGGCTGACCGGGCCGACGGTGCGACGACGGTGGCCGGCACGATGATCGTAAGCGCCATGGCCGGCATCCGCGTCTTTGTGACCGGAGGAATCGGCGGCGTGCATCGGGGAGCCGGGCAGAGCTTCGACATCTCCGCCGACCTGCAGGAACTTAAGAATACGGATGTGGCCGTCGTCTGCGCGGGCTGCAAGAGCATTCTGGACATACCGGCGACGCTGGAATATCTGGAGACGGCCGGGGTGCCGGTCATCGTGTACGGGTCCGACGAGTTTCCTGCATTTTACAGCGTATCCAGCGGATGCCCGGCACCGATGCGCATCGATACACCGCAAGCGATCGCAGAGATGCTCGCAGTAAAACGGGAACTGGGTCTTGCCGGAGGCGCGCTCGTCGCATGCCCGGTGCCTGTCGAACACGAAATTCCGGCCGAAGAGATCGACGGCTTTATTCGCGAAGCGCTGGCACAGGCGGAAAAAGAGCATGTCTCGGGCAGCCGGGTAACGCCGTATCTGCTGCAGAAAGTGGTCGATCTTACGCAGGGGCGGGCGCTCGCTACGAATCGGGAACTCGTACTCAACAACGCCGGCATCGGAGCCCGGCTGGCGGTCGGGCTGTGCCGGATCGAATGACGGCGGAATGCGGTTGCAAAAGAGCCGTGCACATGTTACCCTGATAACAGGAATTGTTACTGTTAATGCAGGAGTGTCATGCGCTATTCGAAGCAGAGAGAATCGATCATGGAAGCCGTGCGGTCGCACGACGGACATCCGACTGCGGATCAGGTTTATAAAACCGTCAGACAAAACAATCCGAACATCAGCCTCGGAACCGTCTATCGGAATTTAAACCAGCTCGCAGAGAGCGGGGTGCTCGTTCGCATTCCCGTGTCGGGAAGCCGGGATCGGTTCGACCACAACACGCACGCGCACTTTCATGCGCAGTGCACGTCGTGCGGTTCGTTTTTCGATGTACCCTGCGATATCTGCGAAGAGCTGACAGACTTGCTCGAACGCATCGAAGCGCGGACCGGCATGACCGTAGCCGCAGAGCGGGTACAATTCCAGAAGATCTGTTCCGGGTGTCAAACCCGGCAGGAGAACGTTACAGTCCGGGATCACAAGGAAAAAAGGAGGATCACGTGAAAGAACTTAAAGGAACAAAGACGTTGGAGAATCTCATGAAGGCTTTTGCCGGAGAGTCCGAGGCCAGAAACAAATACAACTATTACGCATCCAAGGCCAGATCGGAAGGCTACAATCAGATCGGAGATCTGTTCGACGAGACGGCACTGAACGAAAAAGAGCACGCGAAACTCTGGTTTAAGCTCGCGCATGGCATCGGTACGACCGAGGAAAACCTGATCGACGCCGCCGAAGGAGAGAACTACGAGTGGACGTCCATGTATAAGGAGATGGCCGAGACAGCGAGAGCGGAAGGATTCCCCGAGATTGCCGACAAGATGGACGGCGTAGCCGGTGTCGAAAAAGAACACGAGAAGCGCTACAGGATACTGGCTGAAAACGTGCGCAGCGGTAAAGTGTTCGAAAAGGACAGCGAAGTCGTGTGGCAGTGCACGAACTGCGGTCACATCTACACGGGTAAAAAGGCGCTCGACGTGTGCCCCGTGTGCGATCACGACCTTAAATACATGTACGTAAAGAGCGAAACATATAAATAATGCAGATACATGCAGCGAACCGGCTGCACGGTACAGGCGAATACAGCGAATCGGCTGTTTCGAAAGGCGGCGACAGTCAGAATCGTCGGCGGGATATACATCCGGTACAATACTGATAAAAAAGGAGAAAATTATGGAACAGAAATTTTACAGATGTGAAATGTGCGGAAACATCATCACGCACCTCAACGACAGCGGCGTTCGCGTCGTATGCTGCGGTCAGGAAATGGGCGAGCTCGTCGCTAAAACAGCAGATTCGACGACCGAAAAGCACGTCCCCGTCGTCAAGCAGGACGGCCGGAAAGTCAACGTCGTGGTCGGCAGCGTAGACCATCCCATGACAGAAGAACACTGGATCCAGTGGATCTGCCTCGTCACGAAGGAAGGCTGCGAAGTCAAGTACCTCAATCCGGGAGATGACCCCGCCGCCGAGTTTACGCTCAGCGATTCGGACGAGATCGTCGCCGTGTACGAGTACTGCAACCTCCACAGCCTGTGGGTGGCGTAAACGCAAGGTCAACGGCAAAAGAGGCAAATAGCGCTTGACACCCATACAGACCGTGCTATAATACTCACAACAATCACATAGCATAAACCGTTGATGAAGACGAGTAGGCTGTAAAGCGACCACAAAGAGAGTTCCGGACAGGTGAGAGCGGAGCTGGAAGTTGCAGGTGAATGGACTTCTGAGGGCGGCTTGAAAGAAGGAGACCGGAAAACAGGTCAGAAACACTTCGAGTAGATGCCGACGGGAACCCACCCGTTATCCATCGGGGCGCATATGATGGTATGCGTAAGCGAGTGGACGGCAACGTCAATTCGGGTGGTATCGCAGAAGCAAATCGCTTTTGTCCCGCAACAGGGGCAGAAGCGATTTTTTTGTATCCCGCTTCTCCGGCAACGAAGCGGCCATCTGCCACCGAGCTACAGCAATAACATCTATTTTATGGAGGAATCAAAATGAAACAGAGAATGAGAAAAAATGTGACCCTTCTGCTTCTGCTGGCGCTGGTGCTTATGCTTTCGGCCTGTTCGGGCGGCGGCGAAGAAGTGGACGGACCGAAGATCGGCATCCTGCAGTTTGCACCGCACGCATCGCTTGACAACTGCTACGATGGCATTATCCAGGGCCTGGCGGATGCAGGGTACGTGGACGGCAAGACGTGCAGCATCGAATTTATAAACGGCCAGGGCGAAAGCGAGACGAACTCGCTGGCGGCGGCAAACTTCGTCAACAGCGGCAAGGACATCATCATCGCCATCGCTACACCTTCGGCGATGCCGGCGTATGCCGCAGCAAAAGATGCAGGGATTCCCGTCATCTTTTCGGCCGTGTCGGATCCCATCGGAGCAGGACTTGTGCTCGACATCGATGCACCGGGCACCGGCGCCTCCGGTACGAGCGACGGCTTAAACTACGAAGGGCAGCTCCGCATGATCCGCGCCTTCCAGCCGGATGCGACATCGATCGGCATCCTGTATACGACTTCGGAAGCCAACTCGCTGGCACAGCTTGCTAACTATCAGGCGATCGCAGCGGATTTCGGTTTCGAAATCGTAGCGGTCGGCATCACGGATGCATCCGAAGTCGCCTCGGGCGCAGCGTCGCTTGTGGCTTCCGGGGTGGACTGCATCAACAATCTGACGGACAACAACGTCGTCAACAATTTTGCGATGGTCACGGCAGCGGCAGATCCCGCAGGCATCCCCTGCTACGGGTCCGAAGAAGAGCAGGTCGCGCGCTACGGATGCGTCGCATCGGAAACCCTGGATTACATTTCGCTGGGCCACATCACAGGCACGATGGCGGCCGAAGTGCTCAACGGCGGCGACATCATGACGCTGCCCGTACGCCTGGTCAGCGACTCCGAACCTGTTTATTCGCAGATCAACATGGACAAGTTCGGACTGGAGCTGCCTGAAGGATATCTGGGCATCCGCGAAAGGAACGAATGATGAGCGCAAGCCAGTTTTTAGGGCTGACCGAGGTCGTCCTGCGGGAAGGCTTCATCTACGGGATCATGGCCATGGGCGTGTACATCACGTACAAGATTCTGGACTTTCCGGATCTGTCCGTGGACGGGACGTTTCCGCTGGGCGCCTGCCTGGCGGCCGTGCTGATCGCAGCAGGGATCAACCCCTGGGTGGTGTGCATCGTCGCATTTGCGGCGGGGGCTGCGGCCGGCTGCGTGACCGGACTGCTGCATGTCAAGCTCGGCATTACGGATCTCCTGTCCGGCATCCTCGTGATGACCGCCATGTGGTCGGTCAACCTGATCCTGATGGGCGGTTCGGCAATCAAGCAGTTCTTTAACATGGACACGATTTTCAACTCGGGCCCCGTGCAGCTTCTGCCTGCGGGGCTCTATCCCCACCGGCAGCTCATCATGGTGGCGCTCATCGCACTGGCGGTCAAGCTCGCGCTCGACTGGTACCTCTCGACGAAAAACGGGTTGCTGCTGCGCGCTTCGGGCGATAACAGCCAGTACGTCATCAACCTGGCCAGAGATCCGGGGTCCATGAAGATCGTGGGCCTTGCGATCGGCAACGGCTGTACGGCGCTTTCCGGTTGTATCCTGGCCCAGCTGAACCAGAATGCGGATATCAACTCCGGCAAGGGCATGGTCGTGATGGCGCTCGCGTCTGTGATTATCGGCATCAGCGTATTTCACCGCCTGCGTTTCTTCCGCTTTGTTACCATGGCGATCCTGGGATCGATCCTGTACAAAGCCTGTCTCATGGCGGCGCTGCAGCTCGGTCTTCCCAACAGCTACTTGAAGCTGCTGATGTCCGTGCTCCTGACGATGGCCATCGTGTCGGAGCGCGTCAACCGGAAAGGAGAAAAGCATGCTGCAAAACAATCCTGAATGCCCCCTCATCCGGCTGGACGACATCCACATGAACTTCAACCCGGGTACAGTGAACGAAATCGCTGTGTTCGACGGATTCAACTTTGCCATCGAACCGGGTCAGTTCGTATCGATGGTGGGTTCCAACGGCTCCGGCAAGACGACGCTTCTCAACGTCATCTGCGGTAGCCTGCACGCCGACCGGGGTGCGATTTATCTCAACGGGAAGAACATCACCGACGTACCGGAGCACCGGCGGGCGGAAAACATCGGCCGGGTGTTTCAGAATCCGTCCGCAGGGACCTGTCCGAACCTGACGATCATGGAAAACCTGTCGCTGGCCGACACGAAGGGCGGGTCGTTCGGGCCGGGCAAGGGCGTCAACCGGAAGCGCGAAGACTACTATCGAAGCCGGCTGGAGCTGCTCGGGCTCGGGCTGGAAGACAAGCTGGACATACCGGTCGGCGCACTGTCGGGCGGGCAGCGGCAGGCGCTTGCGCTGCTGATTGCCACGATGACTCCTATCGATCTGCTGATTCTGGACGAGCATACGGCCGCGCTCGACCCGAGATCCTCCGAAACGGTCATGGACCTGACGGAACAGCTCATCGGGGAAAAGAAGCTGACCGCGCTCATGGTGACGCACAACCTGCGCTTTGCAGTCGAGTACGGGAACCGCCTCGTGATGATGCACGAAGGAAAGGCCGTCATCGACACGAAGTCCGGCAACAAGGCTTCGTGCACCGTCGACACGCTGCTCGAGACGTTCAACGCGATTTCGATCGAGTGTGGAAACTGACAGGAAAATAACCGGGAGGCAGCCCACCGGGCTGCCTCTTTGTGTTATAATTTACCGCGGGACGCCGGAGAGCGGAACCGTGGAGGAACTATGAAAGAGTCTCTTGCAAAACTAAATCCACAGCAGCGCGAAGCCGCAACGACGCTGGAGGGCCCGCTGCTGATACTGGCCGGTGCGGGCAGCGGAAAAACCGGAACCATGACGCACCGCATCGCATACATGATTCGGGAAGCCGGCGTGGACCCGTGGTCCATCCTGGCCGTCACGTTTACAAACAAAGCCGCCCGCGAGATGCGCGACCGGGTCGAAGCGCTCGTCGGATCGGTGCAGGGCATGTGGATTCAGACGTTCCACTCGGCCTGCCTCCGCATCCTGCGCGTCCACGCGGAGCGTCTCGGGTACGGTAAAAACTTCGTCGTCTACGATCCAGTCGACCAGAAATCTGTCATCAAGTCCATTCTCAAGGAGTTGGATATGGATCCGAAGCGCTATACGCCTTCGTATGTGCTGTCGGAGATTTCTCATGCCAAAGAGCAGGCAAAAGATCCGGCGCAGTACCGGAGGGATTTCGGAGACCAGATTCCCTACAGCGACCTGGCTGAGCTATACGAGCGCTACGAGCAGGAGCTCAAAAAGAACAATGCGATGGATTTCGACGACCTGATTCTGCGGACTGTGCAGCTGTTCGAACGTCACCCGGACATTTTGGCTCAGTACCAAAAGCGCTTCCGCTATCTGATGGTCGACGAGTATCAGGATACGAATATGCTGCAGTACAAGCTCGTATACATGCTGGCTTCCGTCCACCGCAACCTCTGCGTCGTCGGAGACGACGATCAGTGCATCTATCAGTGGCGGGGCGCCGATATTCGCAACATCCTCGAATTTGAGAAGGATTTTCCCGGGGCCAAAGTCATCAAGCTCGAAGAGAATTACCGCTCGAGTGCGCACATCCTGAGCGGAGCGCACAGCGTCATCTCAAACAACCGGGGCCGGAAGGCCAAAAAGCTGTGGACCCGGGCGGAGGAAGGCGAGAAAATTGAATACTACCGGGCGTCGGACGACCGGGAGGAAGCGCGCTACATCGCCGGCCGCATCGAAGCGATGATGCGCAGAGAGCCGGATCTTACGTTTTCGGATTTCGCCATCCTGTACCGGACGAACGTGCAGTCGCGCCGGTTCGAAGAGTCGCTTTCCGGCAGAGGGATTCCCTACCAGGTCCTCTCGGGCCTGCGCTACTACGACCGGAAAGAGATCAAGGACATTCTGGCTTACATGAGGCTCGTGCTGAATCCGGCGGACGACGTGGGGCTTCTTCGCATCATCAACGAACCGCGGCGCGGCATCGGCGCAAAGTCTCAGGCCGACCTCGAAACGCTGGCCCGCGTCGAGAACCGGAACATCATGGACGTGCTCCGGGAGGAGGAAATCGTCGCCAGCTTTCCCAGAAAGACGGCCGACAGTCTCCGCATGTTCGTGCAGGCCATCGACGCGCTGCACATCGAACAGGAGCACACGAGCGTATCCGACCTGTACGACGCCATCCTCGTGCGGACGGGCTATGTGGAAGCGCTGGAGGAACAGCGCACCGTCGAAGCCGACAGCCGCATCGAAAACCTGATGGAGTTCAAGTCCGTCATCCTGGAGAAGGAGCGGGAGAGAAGCGCGCTGGACGAGCCGCTGACGCTGCTTGCATTTCTGGAGGAACTGGCGCTGATCTCCGATGTGGACAACCACGACCCGCGGGAGGATGCCGTGTCGCTGATGACGCTGCACTCGGCGAAAGGGCTGGAGTTTCCCGTCGTGTTTATGCCGGGCATGGAGACGGGGATTTTTCCGAGCTACCGGACGATCGACGGAGGAGAGGGGCTGGAGGAAGAGCGGAGGCTGTGCTATGTGGGCATGACGCGGGCGAAAAAGAAGCTCTACATGACCAGCGCCGAGTGGCGCATGCTGTACGGCAAGACCGAGCTGACGAGCGAATCGATGTTCTTAAAGGAAATCGACCGAAAGACGATGACGGGCGATGCGGTGTACGACAGGAAAGCCGATGATACATCGTTCGCGCGCTACGATAAAAAAGCTCCGTATTCCGACGGCCCCTACGTGTCGCCTCTGGCCAGCCTGCGCGCAACGCGCGAAAAGCAGGCGGAGAAGAAAACGCTTGCAGGGCAGGACGTGGAGGCCGGCTGGATTGTGAGCCACGCCAAGTTCGGAACCGGCACGGTGATCGAAGCCAGCGGCAACGTGCTCACGGTGATCTTCGACGAGCATGGAACGAAGAAGCTGGCCAAAGATCTGGCGCCGATGCGCAGGGTGGATCCGTCATGAACATAAAGCAGCGGATGGAGGAACTGTACGAGCAGATTCTTTTCCATAACAAACTGTACTACGAAGAGGATGATCCGAGGATCAGCGACTTCGAGTACGATCGACTCTCCGTGGAGCTGCGGCAGCTCGAGGCGCAATATCCCCAGTACGCAAGGCCCGATACGCCGACTGCGACGGTCGGCGGCGGCATAAAGAGGAGCTTCCGCAAAGTGGAGCACGACGTGCCGGTCATATCGCTGCAGGATGCGTTTTCCAGGCAGGACATCGAAGCGTTCGTGACGCGGGTCCAGGGCGAATACCCGGGCGCAGCTTTTATCGTGGAGAAAAAAATCGACGGTCTGTCGCTCGTGCTGCGCTACAGGAACGGCCTGCTCGAAGAAGCGATTACGCGGGGTGACGGTCTCGTCGGCGAAAGCGTCGTGGAGAACGCGCGCGTCGTCCGGGGCATACCGCATGCCATTCCGGAGCCGTTACCCTATCTTGAGGTCCGCGGCGAAGTGTACATGTCGACGGAGAGCTTCGAACGCGCGAACCGCGAGCAGGCGGAATCGGGCGGAAAGCTGTATCAGAACCGGCGCAACAGCGCAGCGGGCACCATGCGGCAGCTCGATCCGGCCATCGTCGGGCAGCGTCAGCTGGATTTCTTTGTGTTCAACGTCGAGATATCGGAAGGGAAAATCTTCGCATCGCACGGCGACACGTTCCGGTGGCTCGCAGAGCAGGGTTTTATCGTAAGTCCCGACTATCGCAGCGCGGCTTCGTTCGACGAGGTGTGGGGCGCGGTGCAGGCGATCGAAGAAGAGCGTCACGCGCTGAACTACGCGATCGACGGCGCTGTCATCAAAGTCGACGATCTGGCGGTGCGCGAGCAGCTGGGCATGACATCCCGCGTTCCCAGATGGGCCATCGCCTACAAGTATCCGCCGGAGCAAAAGGAAACGGTCGTGGAGGATATCACGGTCCAGGTGGGCCGGACCGGCCGCATGACGCCGCTTGCCCGACTCAAGCCCGTCCGCCTCGCGGAGACAACCGTAGCGCGGGCGACGCTGCACAACCAGGACTACATCGACGAAAAAGATATCCGGATCGGCGATACCGTCATCGTGCAGAAAGCAGGCGACATCATCCCCGAAGTCGTGAGTGTCGTCCTTTCGAAACGGCCCGCGGATACAGTCCGCTTCGAGATGCCGGACCGCTGTCCCGTGTGCGGCTCTCCGGCCGAGAAGGAGGACGACGGCGCGCATCTGCACTGCACGGGCGACCGGTGTCCGGCCAAAGACAGCCGGGCGATCGCGTACTTTGCCGGCAAAGATGCCATGGATATCGAAGGGCTCGGCCCGTCGAGCGTCGAGGCGCTCATCTCCGAAGGCTACGTCCGCGACATTGCAGACATTTATGAGTTGAACCGCCACCGGGATGTCCTGATCGAACAGGGGATCATCGGGCGGCAGAGGACGGTCGATTCGCTGCTTGCAGCCATCGAACGCTCCAAAGATAACGACATCGACCGGCTGATCACCGGGCTCGGCATCCGCAACGTCGGGCGGCAGACAGCCCGGACGATGGCGCAGGCGTACGGTTCGCTGCCGGAGATGATGGAGGCTCAAACGGAAGACTGGCTGCCGCTGAAGGATTTCGGCGACATCGTGGCCGGCGAGGTCTTTCGATATTTTAACGACGAACGCAACCGGGAACTGATCCGCAGGCTGGCCGATGCCGGCGTCAACATGCTGTCGCGCTCCGCCGCAAGCGGAGGCGGCCGGTTCGAAGGCAAGACGTTTGTGCTCACCGGAACGCTCGAAGGGCTTACGCGGCAGGACGCGGCGGATCTGATCGAGCGCGAGGGCGGCAAGACTTCTTCGTCTGTTTCTAAAAAGACGGATTACGTCGTCGCAGGCGAGGCAGCGGGCAGCAAGTTGACGAAAGCGCGCGAGCTGGGCATCGCCGTGCTCGACAAAGATGAATTTTTACAGTTAATCGATCAATCAGAGAGCGAGGAGCAATAGCGACATGGACGATACGGTACTGCAACCGGGTAAACTGGATGTGGATCTTCTGGAAGATCTCGTGTTTAAAAATGTAAAGCACCGCCGGGAAGAGGTGCTCGTGCGGCCGGGCGTCGGCGAGGACTGCGCTACGCTGGATTTCGGTCCGTACGAATGCGTCATGTCCACCGATCCAATCACGGCGGCGATTTCCGATATCGGCCGGCTCGCCGTGCACATCACGTGCAACGACATCGCCTCCAACGGCGTGGAACCGCTGGGCATCATGCTGGCGGTGATGCTCCCTCCCGGCACGACGGCAGGCGATGTGCGCCGTATCATGGAGCAGGCGGCCGAAGTGAGCGAGGAGCTCGGGGTCGAGATCATCGGAGGGCATACGGAGATCACACCGGCGGTCAACCGTCCCGTCATCGTCTCTACGGCGGTCGGGCGCGTACACGCCGGAGGATCGCAGCGCGCGACCGGCATGAAGCCCGGCGACTACATCTACATGACGAAGTACGCAGGCCTCGAAGGCAGCGGTATTCTCGCAAGCGATTACGGCGATGAGCTGGCAAGCGTGCTGTCCGAAAGCGAACTCGCAGAGGCGCAGGGGTACCTGAAGACGGTCAGCGTCCTCAAGGAAGGCCTTGCGGCAGGCCGCGTCGGAACAGCGGGCATGCACGACATCACCGAAGGTGGCGTGCTCGGTGCCGTGTGGGAGCTCGCAGAAATTACAGGTGCGGGACTGCTCATATACGAAGAGCGCATCCCGATAACGCAGACCATCCGCAAAATCACGGATTATTTCAACATCGATCCGCTGAGGCTTATATCCTCTGGCAGCATGATGATCATCGTCCACCCGGACCGGGTGCAGGCGCTCGAAGAGGCGCTCGCTTCTGTGAACGTGCCGTTTGCGTGCATCGGCAGCGTGCTGGCGGGCTGGGAGGGGCGACACATCGTCCGCACAGACGGGAGTACGGAGCTGCTCGATCCCCCTTCGAGCGACGAGCTGTACAAGGTCATACGCTAGCTTTCTTGACGAACGACCGCACAGGTCCTATAATGATGGGAGTAATTCCACATACGAATTGCCTCGGGATAGCTTCGCCGGTTGCGGCACGGGCCCTGCGCAATAAGAATCTGTGAACCTCGTCAGGTCCGGAAGGAAGCAGCGATAAGCGGAACCTCTTATGTGCCGCAGATCAGTCTGTATCGCGTATCGGCGGGGCTAATCGGAGGCAATTCTTTCTGAACGGAAGGGTAATCATGTATCAGGCACTGTACCGGAGCTATCGACCGGAGACATTTCAGGGACTGCTGGGGCAGGATCACATCGTCCGCGTGCTTAAAAACCAGCTTGATGCGGGTACGACGGGTCACGCATATCTGTTTTCGGGTACGCGGGGTACCGGCAAGACGTCCACGGCCCGGATCCTGGCCAAGGGATTGAACTGTCTGGCGCCTCAGGGAGAGCGGCCGTGCGGAGAGTGCGCCGTGTGCCGGGAAATCGCCGCTGGCGTGTTCGTCGATGTAATCGAAATCGATGCGGCGTCGAACAACGGCGTCGAAAACATCCGGGAGCTGCGCGAGAGCGTCAACTATCCGCCGGCGGTCGGACGCAAGAAAATCTACGTCATCGACGAGGCGCACATGCTGTCCCAGGCGGCGGCAAACGCTCTGCTCAAGACGCTGGAGGAACCGCCGGCCAACATCGTGTTCATCCTGGCGACGACCGAGCCGCAAAAGTTGCCGTCTACGATTCTTTCCCGCTGCCTGCGGCTGGACTTTCACCGCGTGTCCGAAAAGGTCATCCTGGAGCGCTTTATCGAAATCTGCGACGAACTCGGAGTCGAGGCCGAGCCGGATGCGCTGGCGCTCATCGCTTCGAATGCGGACGGCTCCGTTCGGGACGGGCTGTCGCTTCTGGATCGCTGCATCGCCGGTGCCGGAGTCGTAACGCGCGAGCGCGTCCTGGAATTCCTGGGTATGTGCGGGCAGGAAGTATTTTTAGATTTGACCGGCATGGTGCTGGACCACCAGGTGGGCGAAGCACTGCTGCTTCTGGATGGAGCGCTTGCTCAGGGCAAGGATGTCAATCAGTTTGCGCGTGACTGGGTCGAGCATTTTCGCCACCTGCTGGTCGTCAAATACGTGAGCAACCCGCAGGCGATGCTGAACATGTCGCTGGAAAACATCAAACGCCTGCAGCAGCAGGCGGAGCGCATTACGCTCGATAAGATCAAAGACAGCATCATCGAGCTGTCGGAAGCGCTGTCGGAGGCGAAGTGGTCCACGAGGCCGAGGGTCATCGTGGAGCTTGCGATCGTACGGCTCGCTTCGGCGGGGTACGCGCAGGTGCGGCCGGTGCTACAAGAGACAGAGAAGCCGGATATGCCGGTTGCCGTCCGCCCGAAGCCGACCGGGCCTGCAGCACCGGTTCGCGATGTGCCGCAGGCAGAACCCGAAGCGTTGATTGCCGGTCCGCCTCAATCGGAGTCCATGGAACCGATTGCCAATCCGCAGCGAATTGAACCCGAGCCTCAGCCGGTGGCACACACCGGCGAGCTGTCGTGCGAAGAGCTGTGGAATCGCGTGATGCAGGACGAGCGGATTTCGAAGATGGCCAGGACGTGCGGAAGCGTGCTCGCGGAAATTACAGACCACCTGTTTACGGTAGAGGTCTCAAACAGCATTCAGGAAGAACAGTTTAAAAAAGAAGAAAAGCAGCTGGTCGAAGTCGTCGAGGAGTACACGGGCAGGAAGCGCCGATTGCAGCTTCTGCTCAACGATGCGGAGACGCAGGAATCGTTTTTATAGAAACACAGAGAAAGGGTAAAGATGGGCAGAGGGATGAGGGCCGGGAAAAAGTCCGGCGGCAAAGCGAAAAAAGATAACATGCAGGCGCAGATGGCGCAGCTGCAGGCCATGCAAAAGCAGATGGAGGCCGCGCAGGCCGAAATCGAAGAAAAGCAGGCCGAGGCGACGGCAGGCGGCGGAGCCGTGAGCGTGACCGTCAACGGGAAACACGAAATCGTAAATATTTCAATCCGTCCGGACGCCTGCGATCCCGACGACGTGGAGATGCTCGAAGATTTGATTTTAGTGGCAGCCAACGAAGCATTCCGGCAGATCGAGGAAATCAGTCAGTCCGAAATGAGCAAAGTGACCGGTGGCATGGGCCTGCCTCCCGGCATGTTTTAGGCGGAGGAGAAGATGAAGCATTATGCTAAGCCTCTCGCCCGGCTGATCGGGGAGCTGGCCAGGCTGCCCGGCATTGGAAACAAGAGCGCGCAGAGACTGGCGTTTCATATCCTGTCCCTGCCCGAAGCCGAAGCGCTCGCGCTGTCGGAAGCCATCGCAGAAGCCAAAGCCGGCATGCGCTACTGCTCCGTATGCGGAAATCTGACGGATCTGGACCCCTGCAGGGTCTGCTCCGACCCGTCCAGAGACGGCGGCACAGTCTGCGTCGTGGAGAGTCCGCGCGACGTTTCCGCGATGGAACGGATCAAGGAGTACCGAGGGCAGTACCACGTGCTGCACGGTGCGATTTCTCCGATGGACGGAATCGGCCCCGAGGAGATCAACCTCAAGTCGCTGATCATCCGCCTGCAGGAAAACGATGTCCGGGAAGTTATTCTCGCGACGAATCCGAACATCGAGGGCGAAGCGACGGCGATGTACATCGCGAGACTCGTGAAGCCGTCCGGAATTAAGGTGACGCGGATTGCGCACGGCATCCCCGTCGGAGGCGATCTGGAGTACACGGACGAGGTGACGCTTTCCATGGCGATGGAGGGTCGCAGAGAGCTGTAGCGCAGAACAAAGCGAGGATAGAGCAAAAGAGGAAAGGAGCGCACATGAAGCTTTTGATTCAAGGCGGACGCATCATCGACGGAGCGCAGCAGATCGATCGCATTGCGAATCTGGTCGTTGCAGACGGTCGGATTGCGGGCATCACGGACGAGGATGTCGAAGCCGACTGCACGATCGATGCGAAAGGACTCATCGTCAGCCCGGGGTTTATCGATATGCACATGCACGAGGATCCGTTTGACGAGGAGCAGGGGAGACCGAAAAGCGACATTGCCCGGTCCATGGCGCTCATGGGTGTCACGACGTGCATGGGCGGCAACTGCGGCGAAAACGTCTACGCACCCGATCTCTACCTCGACGCGCTCGACCGGTTCGGCAGCTGCGTCAATCAGGGACTGTTTGCCGGTCACACGTATGTGCGCTGCGCCAGCGGCGGCACTGACAAGTATGCGCCGGTGGATGCCGACACGCTTTCGCGCATGCAAACGCTTACGACAGAGCTGCTCGACGCAGGGTGTATGGGCGTGTCGTTCGGTGTCAAATATATCCCCGGAACGACGTGGGAGGAGATCGTCCGGCTCGCTTCGCTGTGCAAAGCGGATGACCGGCTCGTCGCCTCGCACGTGCGCAACGATGTGGGTCGTGTGTTCGACGCGGTGGCGGAGATGGCGGAGCTTGCGCGCGAAACGGGGGTGCGCGTGCAGATCTCGCACGTGGGCAGCATGGGCGGATACGGACAGATGGAGCGTTTGCTTCGCGACGTGGACCGCTATCGCAGCCAGGGTATCGACATGGCGTGCGACTGCTATCCCTACGATGCCTTCAGCACGACGATCGGCGCGACGACGTACGACGAGGGTTTTCTCGACGAGTATCAGGCGGACTACGACAGCGTCCAGCTTGTGGACGGTACGTACGGCGGGGCGCGATGCACGAAGGAAATTTTCGACTGGGCCCGCGAACACGAGCCCTGGGCGAAGACCATCGGATACTTTATGAAGCCCGAAGACATCGAGCTGGCGCTCAGGCACCCGCACGTCCTTTTAGCGAGCGACGGTCTGCGCAGCGGCGCCAAAGGCCATCCGAGAGCGGCGGGGTCGTTCCCGAGGCTCATAAGTGCCTATGTCAAGACGGGTAAACTGCCGCTTGCGGAGGCGCTGTCTAAGATGACCCACCGGCCGGCGGAGCGTCTGAGTCTGGAAAAGAAAGGCAACTTCCGCATTGGATCGGACGCTGACATTACGATTTTCGACCTCGACCGCATCGAAGACCGGGCGACGTACGACGAACCTTCGCTTGCTCCTGCGGGAATTGCTTATGTGTTGATTGCGGGCAGCACCGCTGTGCAGGACGGAGAGCTCGTGGATGAAACGCTCGGGAAGTCCGTGCGTTTTGGAGAATAGCGGGGAGATAAAATGAAAAATTCACTGTTGGAGCGCATCGCATCCCTGCCGGGGCACAACGGCATGTACTTTAAGAATCTGGTGACAGGGGAGACGATCGAATACCATTCGACCGATTCGTTCGGTCCTGCATCGGTCATCAAACTACCGGTCTTTATGCACATCGCACGGCTGATGAGCCGGGGTGACATCGGCCCGAACGAGACCATCCGGTGCCGTCACGAAGACAAGATGGGCGGATGCGGGGCGCTGCGCGCCTTTACGGACGAGCCGGACGTATCGATTGCGACGCTGTGCGAGCTGATGATCACCATCTCGGATAATTCGGCTACGAACCTGCTGATAAACAGAATCGGTATCGAAGAGCTGGCCTTGGTGTTTAAGGACATGGGGCTCTCGGTGACGAAGCTCCACCGGGTGATGTTCGACAGCGAAGCCGCTGCGCGCGGCATTGAAAACGAGGCGGCTCCCCGGGAGATGGGCATGCTGCTCGAGCAGGTGTATCGCCGGGAGTTCGAGGACGAGGAGACGTCGGCCTACATTGAGGAAGTTCTGCTGAAGCAGCAGATCAATCACAAAATACCGGGCATCATCGGAGCGTCGGTATCTGTGGCTCACAAGACCGGTGAGGACGACGGAATCTCCAACGATGTGAGCATCGTGTATGCGCCGGAGCCGTTCGTGCTGTGCTTTATGGGCAACGAGACGTTTGTACCGGACTTCGAAGCGTTTATGCGCCAGGCATCGTACGACTTGTACGTGGCCTGTGGAGGCAGCCTGTGATGACTTCTCCGGGCCGCATCGCATTCTCCGTATTCGGCCTGGATGTGATGTGGTATGGTATTATGATCGCTTCGGCGATGACGGCTGCCGTGGGGCTTGCTGCCTTTCGCGCTCCGTCGCACGAGCTGGATCGCGAGCGCATTTTGGATCTGGCTCTCTGGATCGTACCGGTAGGTGCAATCGGCGCCAGACTTTACTATGTGCTCTTCCATTGGCAGTATTATGCGGTCCGGCCTTTGGAAATTCTCAACTTTCGATCCGGCGGACTGGCGATCCACGGAGGGCTGATTGCAGGCATCGCCATCGGCATCGTGCTTGCCCGCCGCTGGAAACTCGATGTGCCGCGACATCTGGATCTCGCTGCGCCGTCGATTGCGCTGGGGCAGGCCATCGGCCGCTGGGGGAATTTCTTTAACAGCGAAGCGCACGGGCGGCCTACCGATGTCCCCTGGGCGGTCATCGTGGACGGTGTCGCCGTGCACCCTACGTTTTTATACGAATCGATCTGGTGTCTGTTCTTGTGCATCGCTTTGATCGCATACGAACGATCGGGGCGGAAAGAGTTTAGCGGTCACATATTTCTGTTGTATGCGGCCCTGTACTCGGTCGAACGTTTTTTCGTGGAAGGGTTGCGTACGGACAGCCTCATGATCGGTCCGCTTCGTCAGGCGCAGGTCCTGAGCGCAGCGGTCATCGCTTTGTGTATCGTCGTATACAGGTACGTGGTGAAAAGATGAAACACGATTACGAGCAGATTTTTAAGCGCGATCCGGAAAGCGGAAAGATTGTCATCGAGATTTCGTTGAACGACTACCTGGAGTTCTTTCACGAATGGGACAATGCGGTGTTCAAGAAGCGAGACATGCATCCGGAGCTGGCCGAATTTCTGGAAGAGTGCTCCAGGGATATTCCGCCCAAAGAAGCGCTCGACGTCCGTTTCTACCTCGCAGACGAACCCCGCGATCCGCAGAAGGAAGAGGTGATCCGGTCGAGCTACCGCAACTATTTCGATGCGGCGCTTTCGTTCGAAGAGGGCGAAGTAAAACGCACGGTGTACGGTTCGGGCGCGATGCTGCTCATCGCGCTCACTCTGCTGTCGGTCTACACGCTGCTGGCAAGCCGCTCTGCAGGCACGGTCATCGCATCCGCTCTTCTGGAGAGCTTGCTCATCGGTGGCTGGGTCCTTACGTGGGAAGCATTCCACCGGGTGGCCATCGACATGATACAGCCGCTCCGCCGCAAGAAGATGAATAAGCGCCTGCAGGGAGCTGCGATCAGCTTTCGGTACAGCGTATAACAAATCGGCCTATAATAAAAACTGCAGGATAGCGTTCCTGCAGTTTTTGTTTTCAGCGAGATCTCGCGGCTGTTAGGTGTTTTAAGTCCTCAAGGCCGCTTACAGTTCGTTTTCGACAATCTGTTCCAGCGTCTGCGGTTTGCGGATCAGTTTCAGCGATCCGTCGGCGGCAGCCAGCACTTCCGGCGCCTGCGTGTGCGAGTTGTAGTTGAACGGCGTCATAGCGGCGCAGTAGGCACCGGCGCCTCCGATGACGACGAGGTCGCCGATTTCGGGCTCGGCCATCGTCCGCTCGACGATGTTTTGTCCGCTATCCAGGCACTGGGAGTCTCCGCTTTCGCAGCACCGGCCCACGATGATACCTTCGTAGTCGATGTTCGAAAGATCGAATTCCGAAGAGCGCAGTTTCCCGTCTTTAGTGATGATGTAAAACGGATGCTCCGATCCGTAGGTCAGCGGTCGCGCGTTGATCTCCATGCCGCCGTCCGTCACGATAAAGTTGAAGCCGTCGCTGCCGGTCCGCTTCTTGTCTTTGACTTCTGTGACAGCATAGCCGGCATTCGCCACGATGAACGTACCCGGCTCGATCTCCATCATAAGCTTGCGGCCCGTGCGCTCGTAAAATGCCTCTATCTTTTCTTTTGCATAGTTTCCAAGGTCTTCAATGTCGGCGTACGTATCGTTCGGCATGCGGGCTTCTTTGAGGCCTCCGCCGAAGCTGACCGTTTCGCAGTCGGGAAAATGCTCCTCGATGATGCTGAGTTCGAGGTCGATGTTGCTCCTCCACACTTCCGGATCGCCGCCGGATCCGATGTGAACGTGCACCTCCGTAAAGCGCACACCTTTTTCCTTCGCGAGCGCCAGCGCTTTGCCCAGATCTTCGCGATGCACGCCGAAGCAGGAGTATTTGTCGCCGGTGTTGCGCGTCACGTTTTCGCCCGATCCGACGCCCGGATGGACGCGCATGGACAAATCCATGCCGTGCTTGCGCGCGAAGTCGGCGATGAGCTCGAGCTGCCTCATGGAGCAGACGTTGTAGAGCATGCCTTTTTTCATCAGATCTTCCAGATCTGTGCGCTCTTCGCCGGCGGGGACCTCCTGCGTCGTAAGAAATATTTTTTCCGGCACGATGCCTGCCAGAACGGCGCGCTTGGCTTCGTTGAGCGAGCTGGCGTCGATGAGGAGCCCCTGACGGTCGATAATCTGCAGCAGCGTCCGGTTCGAGTTTGCTTTCATCGCATAGCGGACGTGAATCCCGTACGCATTGGGCATGGCCAGCGCCGCTTTGCAGCGTTCGACGATGAGCGCTTCGTCGTATACGTACAGCGGAGTCCCGTAGAGCTGCGCTGCTTTTGAGAAGGAAGCGGGTTCCATCTTAGAAAAATTGTTCAATGTATGCATGTTTTTCTCACTTTCAGCTGGATCGCACGATAACGTTGGCTGTTTGATTCATTATACCGCATGCAGATGGGTGAAACAATATGACTTATTCCCGCGGACTCTGCGCGTCGCGCGCACGAAACAGGTCACCGGCGACAACCGGCCAGGGGCAGTTGATCGAAACGGTGCGCATCGGCACGTTGGCTACATCGAGTGTCTGCCCACATTCGTCCCGGATGACTTCGACTGTAAACGCGCGGCCTGTGTGCCCGGGCGAAACGACTTCCAGCGTGTCTCCGGGAGCGATGCGGTTGCGCGTTTCGATGAGCGCGGTCCCGTTCGGCGAATCTGCTGCAGCCTGTGCGACAAAGCGCCAGTCCTGAATCAACCCGACGGTTTCGGTGCCCGACACTGCCGGATCGCCGAGATAAAATCCGCTGATGTACGGTCGGTGGCTGATCGTGTCGAGTTCGCGCTGCAACTCTTCGAGCGGCGCCGTGCCGTCGATCGCCATGCGGTAGGCGTTTACAACGATGCCGACCGAATAGGGCGTGCGCATGCGTCCTTCTATTTTGTAGCAGGAAACGCCGGCGTCGCGCAGGCGATCCAAAAACGGCAGACAGCATAATTCGCCGGAGCTGAGGATCGTCGTTCCCCGCTCATCTTCGAACACAGGAAAGGACTCGCCCGGCCTCTTTTCTTCGGTCAGGCTGTAATACCAGCGGCACGATTGCGTGCAGTCGCCGCGGTTGGCGCTGCGTCCGGTCAGATACGAGCTGATGAGGCAGCGGCCGGAGTAGGCCATGCACATCGCTCCGTGGACAAACGCTTCCAGTTGAAGATCGGCCGGTGTGTTCTTCCGGATCGCTGAAATCTGCTCGATGGACAGCTCCCGGGCGAGCACGATGCGCCGTACGCCCATGTCGTAGTAGACGCGGGCCGCTTCGCTGCTCATGCAGTTGGCCTGCGTGCTCAGATGGATCTCAAGTTCCGGTACAGCGCGCCGGATGGCGGCAATCGCTCCGATGTCCGAAACGATGAGCGCATCGGCGCCCATCGCTTGAAGTTTTTTGGCATAAGGTACGAGATCCGCGAAGTCTCCGTCGTAGACGAAGCTGTTGACGGCGACATACAGTTTTTTCTTCCGGGCGTGTGCCAGCCCGATAACGCGAGCAAGTTCCGCTTCGTCCATGCCAGCCGACTCTGCGCGCAACTGAAGCATCGGCCCCCCGCAGTACAGAGCGTCAGCGCCGTACCGCAGAGCGGTGCGCGCAGCTTCTTCGCTTCCGGCGGGCGCCAGCAGCTCCGGCTGATTGTCTGGTGTATCTTTACGCATACCTTCAATCTCCCCTCTTCGCAGCGTATCATATCACAGCAAAACGCGTTTGCAAAGGAGCCGCGTTGACGCTTTCTGCGTACCGGTGTACACTAAAAAGCGTAGCTGAATCAGACATGTGGGAGGAGTGGCATGAAAGGAAAAGTCGCTGTCGTCACCGGAGCCGCAAAGGGCATCGGGAAAGCCATCGCACTGGAGCTCGCGTCGCGCGGAGCGCGCGTGTATGCAAACGGGCGCACGGAGGAAAGCCTTACAGATTTGCTCGTAGAAGCCGCCGACCGCTCGCTGGACATCGTCGCTCTACCGTTTGACGTAGCAAACGAAGTCGAAGTTGAGCGCGCGATGGGCAAAGTCGGTTCGATGCACTATCTGGTGAACAACGCGGGCATCTGTCCGTATCTGAAATTCGAAGAATTAAAAGAAGAGCACTGGGATGCGGTGTTCGCTGTCAACGTCAAAGGCACCTACTTCTGCACGCGCCACGCGCTGGCACATCTCGTCGCCCCGGGCGGCAGCATCGTCAACATTTCGTCGGGCGCAGGGAAGACGGGCGGCGCGTTTGTGAGCATGCCCTACGGCACATCGAAGGCGGCCATCAACAACATGACCATCGCATTCGCGAAGCTGCTCGCCCCGAAGGGCATCCGCGTCAACGCCGTGTCGCCCGGATTTGTGAGCACGCGCATACTGGACGAGATGCCGGTCGACCAGGTGGCGATCGCACAGGATATTCCGCTCGGGAGAATCGGTGTACCGGGTGACATTGCTCCGCTCGTCCGCTTTGTGCTGTCGGATGAAGCCGCATTTTTGACGGGCCAGATCATCGAAATCAACGGTGGCGATGTAATGTATTGAGGTCGGATGCACATCGTGCACAAAGACAGATCAGATGCGCACACCGGTGCGAGTGTGCATCTGCATAAAACAGGAGGCATAACATGAACAACGAACGAAAAGTAGCGGTGGTGACAGGCGGTGCGACGGGCATCGGGAAGGGCTGTGTGCTGAAGTTTCTCGAGCACGGCTACCGGGTTGCCGCCACGGGACGCCGACAGGAGAAGCTGGATGAGCTGGTGCGCGAAGCGGGAAGCGAGAATTTGATCTGCATCCAGAGCGATGTCTCCGTCCAGGACGAAGTCGTACGCGTTATCGATCGCGCCGCGGCGAAATGGGGACGCATCGATGCCATGGTCAACAACGCCGGCATCTGCACGAGCATTCCGTTTCTCGACATGACGGCGGAACAGTACGACGAAGTGATCCGGACCAATCAGTACGGATGCTTTTTCGGGATGCAGGCTGCAGCCAGGAAAATGATCGAGCTGGATATTGCAGGAGTAATCGTAAACGTGACCAGCGTGTTTTACGAAGTGGCGAGTCCTAAAATCATCCACTACCACGCCAGCAAGGGGGCGATTGCAACCATGACGAAGTCGGCGGCACTTGAGCTGGCGCCGTACGGAATCCGCGTGCTTGCCGTGGCACCCGGCGTCATCGACACGCCGATGCTGGACATCGACAAACAGCGGGGTACGTGGGAGGAGATTCAGACCAAGCACATGCGAAACAAAGCGCTGTCGACGGAAGAAGTCGCGGACGTGATGGTGTTTTTGTGTTCCGAAAAGGCAAATGGAGTCAACGGCTGCGTCGTGCCCATCGACGACGGTCTTTTAAGCAAGTATTGATAGGTCGCATTCTGCTGAATCAAAAAGCCGCAGTGTCTGTACGAACTGCGGCTTTTATATTTCTATATGCGATTCGCCCCACTCGCTTTGTATGCAACACGGACCTATCGCTTAAAATCCGCAGCGATATCCGCCAGCAGCCGGTCGTCGCCGAACACCTTCAGTACCTGCAGGCCGATGATTTTCGCGCCGGTTGCAAGCGCGCTTCTTCCGGCCTCTCCGCCGGCGTATTGTGCAAACGCCTGCGTATGCAGCTCGGTACCAGAGGGCGCAATCTGCAGACAAGGGTGGAAGGTAGGGCAGACATAGCTCACATTGCCTGCGTCCGTCGACGCAAACGGCCGGTCGGGATCGGAATCGAGTGAAAGCCCCAGTTCGGAAAAGACGTCTGCAAGAGCAGCGAGGCCTGGCGTGTTTCTCTTCAGATCGTCGTAGGAGCGGACGGAGGGAGCGATGCTGCATTCCGTCTGCGTCGCGATGGCGGCGCCTTTTGCACAGTCGTCCACCAGTTTCTGTACGGAAGCCGCGTATCCCTTATCCAGCGCCCGCACGAACAGCTCGCAGACAGCGCGCTCCGGCACGGTGTTTGGAATCGTTCCGCCCTCGCGGATGATGCCGTGCATGCGCACATCCGGCTGCACGTGCTGGCGCAGCATATCGACGGCGTGGAGGAAGAGCTGCGCGCCGTTGAGCGCGTTGCGGCCTTCCCAGGGCGATGCCGCCGCATGAGCGGGCGCACCGGTAAACGTATAGTAGTTTCCGCGGAGTGCGAGGCACACGGGCGAAAGCACGTTGCCGTTGTACACGTGCACCATCATCGCCATGTCCGCATCGGCGAACAGGCCGTGCTCGATGAGCGGTACTTTGCCGCCGCCGCGCTCTTCCGCCGGCGTGCCGATGATGCGCACATCGAGGTCCAGCGCATCCTGCAGCGGGCGCAGCGCAAGGGCTGCCAGCAGGCTGATGCCGGCGCTCACGTTGTGGCCGCACGCGTGCCCGATGTCGGGGAGAGCATCGTATTCGACCATGATCGCCAGCTGCCGACCGCGCTTCCTTCCATTGCTCTTCTCATCGTTCTTTTCGCCGCACTGTGCGCCGGACGAGGCGGCAAACGCCGTCGCTTCGCCTCCGACGGGCAGTTCGACGCAGTAGCCGTTTGCTTCGAGAAAAGCGGCGATTTTTTTTGAAGACTCAAATTCCAGACCCGATGTCTCCGGGTTCTGGAACAGCCAGTCGGACAGCGCCCGCACAGAGGGTTCGTGCCGGTCGATCTCTTCGAACAGTGCTGCTTTCTTTTCTTCGTATCCTGTTACAGTCCTTTGTTCCATGCGTTTCCCCCTGCAAAGTAGTTTTGTAAAAAGCTGCGCCGGTGAACGGGGCAGGGTCCAAGCGCATCCAGTCCGTCGTAATGCGCCTTTGTTCCGTATCCTTTGTTGCTCCCGAATGCGTAGCCGGGATAGAGCGTATCGTAGTCCTGCATCTTTTCGTCGCGGGCGACCTTCGCGAGGATGGAAGCTGCGGCGATGCTCACGGAGCGGCTGTCGCCTTTGACGATGGCCGTCTGCGGAATCGCCAGCTCCGGCAGCGACAGTGCATCGATCAGCACGTGCTCCGGCCGGACGCTCAGACCGTTGATCGCTAGCGTCATGGCGCGCTTCGTCGCCTGAAGGATGTTGATGTCGTCGATCACGGCATTGTCGCACCACCCGATGGACCAGGCGACAGCGTGTTCGCGGATACGCTCGGCGAGCATTTCCCGTCTGCGCGGCGTCAGCTTCTTGGAGTCGTCGATTCCTTCTGCGTTAAAATCGAGCGGCAGGATGACCGCCGCTGCAGTCACGGGGCCTGCCAGAGGCCCTCGCCCCACTTCATCTACGCCGGCAATCAAAGAAGCGCCGGTTTTGCGCAGCGCTTCTTCATAGCGGTGCAGATCCTGCACCTGCCGGGTTGATTGCATCGGCCTGTCCGTTATTGTCATGCTATTCCCGCTCCGGCGACAGCTCCCGCAGGAACACCTGCCACACGCTGGAGTTCTCGTTGCGGATCGACTTCATTTCGAAACCCTTCAGGGATTTTAGGAAAGGCGTCAGCTTCGGGAAGCCGTAGTTGCGGACGTCGAAGTCCGGATACCGCTTCAGCAGGCGATTCCCCAAATCGCTGATGGACACCCATCCGTCCTCGTCGGAGTTTTCCGAGATGATCGTCGCGATGGCGGACCGGATGGTCTCCAGGCTCGTTACCTCGGCGCTCAGGTAGTCGTCCTCGTCTTCGACGGGGAGAATGCCCGCGTCCTGCGGCTTCATCTTTTCGCTCTTGGTATCCTTCGTCTCCTTTGCAGGCGCCTTCGCCTTCGTCTCGGCTTTCGCCGGTGCCTTGGCTGCTTTGGCCGCCTGGGTTTTGGCCCTCTGCGCGGCTTTCGCTTTCGCCGCGTTTACTTTGGCATCTCCGGAAAGGATGTCGAGATACTTGAACTTGTTGCACGCCGAAATAAAAGCCTTCGGCGTCTTCTGCTCGCCCATGCCCACGACCATCATGCCCGATTCCCGCAGTCGCGAGGCGAGGCGGGTAAAGTCGCTGTCGCTCGTAACGAGGCAGAATCCTTCGACGTTGCCGGAATACAGGATGTCCATGGCATCGATAATCATCGCGGAGTCCGTGGCATTTTTACCGGTCGTATATCCGTACTGCTGGATCGGTGTGACCGAATGCTCCAGCAGGACTTTTTTCCAGGGAGCGAGTGACGGTTTTGTCCAGTCGCCGTAAATGCGCTTGTACGTCGCTTCTCCATCGTTTGAAATCTCATCGAGAATGATCTTTATATATTTGTCCGAGATGTTGTCCGCGTCGATGAGGACGGCGAACCTCCGGTCGCTGGGTGTCATGCTCCCTCCTAACGGTTGCGTAAGCGGTTGGAAACGGAATTTTCTCGCAAATATCATATCACGAACAGTTCGGGATTGCAAAACAAAGCCACACGCGACGGCGGTCGCACGCGGCAGTGGAGGGCCAGTGGATGTACGTTAAGAAAAGTGGAGTGATATCCCAAAAATAAGCAGAAATTGCTTGCATATGGGCGCGAAGTGGTCTATAGTGGAGACAAGAAAGTGCAGGAGGAACCGACCTTGTTGATGGGGGTGTATCAAAACTCCATAGACGCAAAAAGCCGGCTGATTGTCCCCGCGAAATTTCGCGAGGAGCTCGGCTTTAAATGCGTGCTGACCCGGGGTCTGGATCAGTGCCTCGTCATCTATCCGATGCAGACGTGGGCGGAGCAGCAGGAAAAGCTGGCAACGCTTCCGCGCTCGGACGAAATGGCACGGGCGTTCCTGCGCTACATGTACGCAAACGCGGTCGAGTGCGAGATCGATAAACAGGGACGCATCACGGTGCCGCAGTATCTGCGCGACATCGCCGACATCGAAAAGGATCTCGTGACCATCGGCATGCTGGACCGCGTTGAGCTCTGGGCGAAAGAGGTATACGACGATTCTGAAATCGGCGGCAGGCTGTCGCCGGAGGACTTCAAGAAAATCGGCGAAACCTATCAGGTGTAGCGACATGGTATACAGTCACACACCGGTACTATACGACGAGGTGCTGCGCCATCTGGCGATCCGCCCGAAGGGCACATATGTGGACGGCACGCTCGGAGGCGCAGGACATGCGCTTGGAATCTGCGAAGCGCTGTCGTGGGACGGACACTTCGTCGGCGTGGATCAGGATCCCGCCGCTCTGGAAGCCGCTTCGGCCCGGCTGGAAAAGACGACGTGCAGGAAGAGCCTCGTTCGCGGAAACTATTCTTCGCTGAGACAGATTCTTGACAGCCTGAACATCGATAAAGTCGACGGCATCCTGCTGGACCTCGGAGTCTCCTCTTTTCAACTCGACACGCCGTCCCGGGGATTTTCCTACATGCACGATGCCCCGCTGGACATGCGCATGGATCCGGAAAATCCGCTGACGGCAGCGCATATCGTCAACGACTACGACGAGAGCCGCATCCGGGACATCATCCGGGAGTTCGGGGAAGAGCGGTACGCCAGCCGGATTGCGCAGCGGATTGCGGGAGCGCGCACCGAAAAGCGCATCGAAACGACGTACGAACTCGTCGATATCATCAAATCCGCTATTCCGGCCGCCGCAAGGAGGGAAGGACCTCACCCGGCGAAGCGCACGTTTCAGGCCATCCGCATCGAAGTCAACGACGAGCTGTACCACCTTGAAAGGGCTCTGGGAGATGCGACCGACGCACTGGCAAGCGGAGGGCGGCTGGCGGTCATCACCTTTCATTCGCTCGAAGACCGCATCGTAAAACAGCACGTGCAAAGCAGACTTCATCCCTGCACCTGTCCGCCCGGACTGCCGGTCTGCGTCTGCGAAAAGAAAAGCGATATCAAAAAAGTGACGGGCAAGCCCATCCAGGCTGACCTGGAGGAAGTCGAACACAATCCGAGAGCGAGAAGCGCCAAGCTTCGCGTCATCGAAAAACTATAGAAAGGATCGGGATCATGACATCAGCAGAACGAAGCAGGGCCTACACCTCCGAATACATACGTTTTGACCAGAACGTGTTCCCGGCCAGGGAAAAGCCGGCTGCGGCGCCTGCTCAGCGGTCGGTTCCGCTCGGGACGTTCCAGCGTATACAGGCGTTTTTTCTCCTGCTGCTGTGCGGCTTTGTCCTCATCGGTCTCATCGGCGTCAATGCGTTTTCGTCCAAGCTGCAGTACGACATCAACACGTTGAACCGCAGCGTTCTGTCGATCGAACGGGCCGTGCAGAATCTGGAAGTGGAAATTCAGACGGCGACGAGCATTGCGACGGTCGAAGCGAAAGCCAGGTCGATGGGCATGGTATATCCCACATTTCAGGAGATGGTCTATCTGGACGGCTGCGGCGGTGTCCAGGGGGACTTTGCGCTGGCGCTCTGCGAGTCGGCGTACGAATAACCGGCATGAGAGTCGCTGAGCCGGGCAACAAAAATAGAAGCAGGCTGGTATTCCTGTTTGGAATTGCCTGTTTTCTTTTTTTGCTACTCGCGTTCCGGCTCGGCTGGCACATGATTATACGCGGTCCTGAATACGCGCAGATGGCGACGGATCAGCAGACGAAAGACAGCACCATCCAGGCGGTCCGCGGAGCGATTCGCGACCGCAACGGGCGCGACCTGGCGATCAGCGCCGCGACGAATACCGTCTGGGTCCGCACGGATTCCGTTCGCGGCAACGGAAGCACGGACGAGGAAATCGAGGCGAATCTGATCCGCCAGACCCGCATTCTCGCAGAGTACCTGCAGATGGAGGAGGAAGCGGTCCGCAGCGTTCTGACCTCTGAGCGCAAGCTGTTGAGAGTTGCTAAATATGTCGACATGGATGTCGCCACGGCCATCCGGGCAGAAAAGCTGGCCGGCATCGAGATTACCGAAGATGTCAAGCGCTCCTATCCCATGGGGGCGTTCGCGAGCCATGTGCTGGGCGGGACGACGGATGACCAGTCCGGACTTGCCGGCATCGAGCTCGCGTACAACCGGTATCTCGCAGGGGTCGACGGCCGGTGGATCACACATAAGGATAACACGGGCAACAGCCTGTCGTACGGAACGGAACGCTACTACCAGCCGCGCGACGGCTATTCCGTAATTCTGACGCTGGATGCCAGCATCCAGCACATCGTTGAAACGGCTCTGATCCAGGCTCAGGAGCAGACGAAGGCCGACCGGGTGATGTGCGTGCTCATGGACCCCAAAACATGCGGAATCCTGGCGATGGCCGAAATCCCGGAATTCGACCCGAATAACCCCAGGGTGCCGATCGACGAAGAAGAAGCGGCTTACGTAGCGTCGCTTCCGGGGGAAGAGCAGGTGGCGTACTGGAACCGCATGTGGCGCAACTTCTGCGTCAGCGATGCGTACGAACCGGGATCGACCTTCAAGCTCATCACGGCAGGCATCGTGCTGGACGAAGCAGTTACAAATCTGCGCGAAACATTTTTGTGCACCGGTACGTATCCCGTCGCCGATGCCGTTCTCAAGTGCTGGTATTATCCGCTTTCGCACGGATGGCAGACGCTGACGCAGGCCGTCCAGAACTCGTGCAACCCGGTGATGATCCAGCTCGTGCAGCGCGTCGGGCTCAAAGCGTACTACGAGGGGCTGGAGCGATTCGGGCTCATGGAAAAAACCGGTGTGGATTTTCCCGGAGAAGGGTATAATATACTCCAGAAGAGAGAAACCGCCGGACCGGTCGGGTTGGCGACGATGGCGTACGGGCAGGGCATCGCCGTGACGCCGGTCGGTCTGCTGACGGCTGTTTCGGCGTATGCAAACGGCGGGTTGCTGATGAAGCCCCGCTTCGTGCAGTCGCTCATCGATGCGGACGGCCAAACGGTCGAGCAGTACGAGCCCGAAATTGTGAGGCGGGCCGTATCGCAGCAGACGGCCGACGACATGCTCGCCATCATGGAGTCCGTCGTTTTAGACGGCGGCGGGGGAACCGCCCGCGTCCCGGGATACCGCATCGGCGGGAAGACAGGGACGGCGAACAAACCCGAAGGCGGCGGCTATTCCAAAACGGATGTATACGGATCGTTTATCGGCCTTGCGCCCATCGATGACCCTCGCATCGCCATCCTGGTGATCGTCGATACGCCTAAAGGGGTGCTGTACGGAAGTCAGACGGCCGCGCCGGCGGCCAAAATCATCCTGGAAGAAGTTTTTCGCTATCTCGATATTCAGCCTTCGTACACCGCAGCCGAGGAAAAAGCGATTCGGTCCGGGAAGGCGGAAGTGCCCAATGTGGTCGGGCAGAGCATCTCGGATGCCATCGGCATGCTGGGCGGCCGTTCGCTGGGGTACAGCCTCGCACCGAAAACCGATCTTCTGGAAGACCTCATCGTCATCGACCAATATCCCCGGGCGGGTGCGCTCATCGACATGAACACGAATGTGACGCTGTATTACGAGTAGTCCTGGAGCCGGATCGTGGAGAGAACAAGCGTACAATTTATCGCCGCTGCATGCGGCGGACAGGTATACGGACAGACGGACGCCTCCATCGACGGCGTCGTCATCGATTCGCGCCTTGCCAGAGAAGGCGCGATGTTCGTCGCCTACATCGGGCCGAATCGCGACGGTCACGACTTTGTCCGCCAGGCGTTTGATCTGGGCTGCCGCGTCTTTTTTATTTCGAGAAGCGAGCGCATTCCGGAGCTTCTTTCGTACGGCAGCGATGTATGCGTCATCCGGACGGCCCACACGGAACAGGATCTCGTGCGCACAGCCGAAGCGTATCTCGCGCAGTTTTCTCTGCACCGCGTGGCGCTGACGGGGAGCGTCGGCAAGACGACGACGAAGGAGATGACGGCGGCTGTGCTGGCGCAGAAATATCGCACCATCTACACGGAAGGCAACCTCAACACGACGCTCGGCCAGTGTCTGACGGCATTTCGGGCCGGTGCGGACACGCAAGCCATCGTGTTTGAGATGGGCATGGACCGGCCAGGTGAAATCGAAAGCTACTGCCGCTGGATCCGCCCGCACATTGCGATGATTACAAACGCCGGGACGGCGCACATGGAATACCTCGGTTCGCGCGAAGCGATTGCGAGGGAAAAGCTGCAGATCGCCTCGCATCTGGGGTGCGACGATGTGCTGATTTTCAACTGTGACAGCCCGTTTCTCTCCGCAGATGAAGTCGATTCGGCGCTGGGTGACTGCTGCAGACTCCGGCCGGTGGGAACGGGACCGCAGGCGGCCGTTCGGGTGGAATCCGTCCAACGGGACGGACACGGCATCCGCTTTACGCTGTCTGCCGGAACCGGGTATCCGTTTATACTGCCCATCCCGGGGCGCCACAATGCGTTGAACGCGGCGCTGGCGGTAGCGTGCGGGCTGGAGCTCGGCGTTTCGATGGAGCAGGCGGCACAGGCGCTGGCAGATGTCCGGCCGGCTGACCGCAGGCTCTGCGTGGAGGAAGCGGCAGGTATCACGCTCATCGATGATTCGTACAATGCCGGTCCCGATTCCATGCGGGCGGCTCTGGACGTCCTGGCGGAGACGGACGGCACGCGCCGGATTGCCGTGCTTGCGGACATTCTGGAGCTCGGCCGCATGAGAGAAGAAGGGCACCTGGCCGTAGGGCGCGCCGTCGCAGAGACGTCGCCTGATGTGCTCGTCGCAGTCGGTTCGGACGCATCGTATTATGTCGCCGGTGCCAGGCAGGAGGGCTTTTCGGGACATTCCACCCACCTCAGCGAACCGTCCGAAGCGCTTTCGTGGCTGCTTCCACAGCTTTCGGAAGGCGACGTTATCCTCGTTAAAGGCTCGAATTCAACCGGGATTTCGGCAGTTGCCGCCGGTGTACGGGCATACATCAGAGAAAAGGAGGCGGAGCGATGAGCTGGTCAGCGGTCATCTGGGCGGCGGTCATAGCGATCGGCACCGCAGCGATCTCCATCCCCGTGCTGATTCCTCTGCTGCGCCGCATGGGCGCGGGCCAGAGCATCCGGGAGGAAGGCCCGAAAGAACACATGAGCAAATCGGGCACACCGACGATGGGCGGTGTAGCCATCCTGCTGGCGGTCGTCGTATCCGTCGCAACCACGGCGGGCTGGGATCGCCGAATCGCTCTCATGCTATTTTGGATGCTCGGCTACGGAGCCATCGGATTCGCAGACGACATCCTCATCCTGCGCCGGAGGCAGAACCTCGGGCTCACGGCCAGGCAGAAACTGGCCCTTCAGATCCTCGTGGCCGGCGCCGGTGCCTTCCTCCAGAACCGGCTTAGCGGCGGAGATACGTCGATGTACATCCCTCTGCTTCGGATACACGCAGATCTGGGGGTTTTCTACGGGCCGCTCATCGCTTTTGCGGCGGTGGCGATGGCCAATGCCGTCAACCTGACGGACGGTCTGGACGGACTGGCTTCGGGCATCACTTCGATCGTATCGGTCTGTCTCGTCGTAATCGGGATGGGGCTCGGACATTTTTACGGCGCCGTGTTTTCCGCCGCCGTATTCGGCGCCTGCCTCGGGTTTTTGCTGTACAACCGACATCCGGCTTCTCTGTTTATGGGAGACACCGGCTCGCTGGCGCTCGGCGGTGCGCTGGCCGGGGCAGCGGTGTCGATGGATGTTGTGCTGCTGCTGCCTTTGATCGGCGGCGTATACGTGGCTGAGGCGGTATCTGTAATCGTGCAGGTCTACGTGTTCCAGACGCAAAACGGCAGGCGGTTTTTTCGCATGTCTCCGCTGCATCATCACTTTGAGCTCGGCGGCTGGAGCGAAGACAAAGTCGTCGCGGTGTTCTGCGGAGCTACGCTCGTGCTGTGCGCGCTGGGCGTGGCGGCCATGTGAGTGAGGGTTTCGATGAGTGAATATGCACATAAAAATATACTGATCGCAGGTCTGGGCACATCCGGCACGGCGGCAGCCCGTCTGCTGGCCGGCAGAGGCGGAGCGCTGTTTGCATGGGATTCAAAAGAAAGCACCGCTCTTCCGCAGGAGGATCTTGAGGAGCTCGGACATCTCGGCGTATCCTGCCTGTTTGCAGACGAAGGGCTCGCTGCGCTTCCGGCGTCGATCGACCTGGCGGTTACAAGCCCCGGTCTGTCGTCCGACGCGCCGGTGCTCGCGCGCGCAAAGGCTGCGGGTGCGGAGATCATCGGCGAGCTGGAACTGGCGTACCGGTGCAGCCGCTGTCCGTTTATCGGCATCACGGGCACGAACGGAAAGACGACGGTCACGTCGCTGATCGGCGACATGTTCCGGCTCGCCGGTCTGCCGCATGCCGTTGCAGGAAACATCGGTCGCGCAGCGTCCGATGCCGTGCTGCACGAAACGGGCGAGGAAACGATGATCGTGGAAGTTTCGAGCTTTCAACTGGAGACGATTGTGCAATTCCGTCCGCGCATTTCGGTGATGCTCAACATCGCGCCGGATCACATGGACCGTCACGGAACGCTGGAAGAATACGCGAGGGTTAAATTCCGGATGTTCGAAAACCAGAAAGAAAACGATGCGTGCGTGTACAATGCAGACGATGTGCTGTGCGCGCGCATTCCGGATACCGGTCTTGCCGCCCGGGCATTCCCGTTTTCGACGTCGCCGCTTGCGGGCGGCGGAGCGTTTGTCCGAGGAAGCCGCATGGCCCTGACGGACGGAGCATCGCTTTCGATCGATCTGGGCTCGGTCCGGGATTTAAAACTGCCGGGCTCGCACAACGTGAGCAACGCGCTTGCGGCTGCGGCCGCCGCCTACATCGCCGGCGTGCCTGTGCGCGCCATCCGCGAATCGCTGCGCACGTTCTCCGGCCTTCCGCACCGGATTGAACACGTCGCCGACATCGACGGTGTTTCGTACATCGACGACTCAAAGGGCACGAATCCGGCGGCATCCGTGCGCGCCATCCAGGCCGTGAGCCGTCCGATCGTCCTCATCGCGGGAGGATACGAAAAACAGGCGGACTTCGGAGAATACACCGATGCGTTTCCTGGCCGCGTGCGCCACGTGCTCCTGATGGGAGCAACAGCGGAGCGCATCGCAGAAAGCGCTCAGAAAAGCGGGTTCAGCAAAGAATATATCCATCGCTGTGCCGACATGGAGCAGTGCGTGCGGGAAGCGGCAAAGCTCGCCCGCCCGGGCGATGCGGTCCTGCTGTCGCCGGCGTGCGCAAGCTGGGGACAGTATGCGAATTTTGAAGAGCGGGGGCGCCACTTTGCATCCCTCGTGCTGAGTTTGGATAAATCCCATGACTGAAAGCAGTGATCATGAGTGCAAAAGCCGCAAGACAATTGAAGCAGGGAGATTTTATGCTCGTGCTGCTGGTGCTGGCACTGTCGCTGTTCGGCGTAGCCATGGTCTTCAGCGCCAGCTATTACAACGCGCTGAGCAAGTTTGGAAATCCATATAAGTATCTGACGGAAGCGACGACCTGGGTGCTGATTGGCTGGGTCGGATTTGCATTCTTTTCCGTTCTTGATTATCATTATCTGAAGTTGCTGGCCTGGCCGCTGATCTGCATCGGACTCGTGCTGCTTGCCCTGATATTTACACCGCTCGGACTGACGCTGAACAACGCGACGCGCTGGCTCAACTTTAAATACTTTACCGTGATGCCCGGCGAGGTCATCAAATTCTGCCTCATCGTGTTCGTCGCGACGTTTCTCTCCGAGGATCCGTCGCGCGCCCAGCGCCTTACGAAGGGCGTGCTTCCCATGCTGGGACTCGGGGGCCTGTGCTTCGTGCTCATCTACAAGCAGCCGAACCTGTCGACGGCAGGCCTGGTGCTTCTGCTTGTAATCGGCATGTTGTATGTCGCAGGCCTTCCGCGCATCTGGGTGACGGTCGCGGCCATAAGCGGTGCGGCGCTCGCTGTGCTCGCCGTTGTGGCGCCCGGAGGCGAATACCGGATGCAGCGCGTGCGCGGTTTTTTAAACCCGTTCCTGGACCCTCTGGATTCGGGATATCAGGCAGCCCAGTCTCTGCTTGCGCTCGGGTCCGGAGGCGTGTTCGGCGCAGGCCCGGGCCGCAGCATCCAGAAGACGCTGTACCTGCCGGAACCTCAAAACGACTTTATCCTGGCGATCATCGGCGAAGAAATCGGATTTGTCGGCGTCCTCGGCCTGATGCTCCTCTACATTGCGCTCATCTGGCGCTGCTGCCACATCGCCGTGCGCGCCAAAGACTTTTTCGGCATGATGCTGGCCTCGGGGATTACGATCATCCTCAGCCTGCAGGTGCTGATGAACATCGCGGTCGTGACCGCCTCGTTCCCGCCGACCGGTGTCACGCTTCCGTTTATCAGCCTGGGCGGCAACGCCATGGTCGTATTTTTGTCCATGATGGGCATCATGACGAACATCGCCGGACAGGCGCTGCCGTCGAAAACGCTGTGAGGTACCCCATGAGAATCCTGTTTACGTGCGGAGGCACGGGCGGCCACATCTATCCGGCCATCGCCATCGCAGATAAAATCAGGCGCAGACATCCGGAAGCGCACATCCTGTTCGTCGGGTCTGAGCGCGGCATGGAAAACACCATCGTGCCGGCGGAGGGCTACGACATCGAGCGCATCCCGGCAAGCGGCTTCAACCGGCGCAGATTGCTCGCTAATATCGGCACGCTGCGAAACGCGATGCGCGGCAGTGCGCGCGCGCGCGATATCCTGGACCGGTTCCGCCCGGACCGCGTCGTCGGGACCGGCGGCTACGTAACCGCACCGGTGATTCGCGAAGCGGCAAAACGGGGCATCCCCGCCTACATCCACGAGCAGAACGCGCTTCCAGGCATGGCCAACCGCATGCTGGAGCGCTATGCCGAAAAGGTGTTCGTCAGCTATCCCGATTCGGTGCAGGCGTTCCGCAGCAGGGAGAAGATTGTCGTGACCGGCAATCCGGTGCGCAGGGAGTTCGTATCGGCGGGGCTGGTCGATCATCGTCCGGCATTAGGATTTTCCGGAACGGATTTTGTGGTGCTCGCATTCGGCGGGAGCCTGGGCGCCCATGTGTTGAACGAAGAAATTCTGAAGATGGTCCCGCGCCTGCCGGCGGCGGAAATCAAGCTGATCTTCGTGACAGGCAAGCGCTACTACGGCGAAGTCGCGCAGGCGCTTTCCGGGCTGCCGGGCCGGGAGCTTGTGACGCTCATCGCCTACGCCGAAAACATGCCGGCGCTTTTATCGGTGGCCGATCTGGTGATCAGCCGGGCGGGAGCTCTGGCGCTGGCGGAAATCGCCGTGTGCGGAAAGCCGGGTATCCTCGTGCCTTCACCGAACGTCACAAACGACCATCAGAACCACAATGCCGCCGCCTTCGAAAACGCCGGAGCGGCTATCGTAATCCGCGAAAGCGAGTTCGATGCAGACAGCTCCAGGCTTGCCGACCGCGTGCTGCGGCTTAAAAACAGCAAAGAAAAACTGAACGCGATGGCGCAGGCCGCCTTTGCGCTCGGCCGCGCCGATGCGGCGGACATCATCTACGAAGAACTGAATCTGGAATCGATTCAACCGGGGCAGGAATGAACGAGAACGCAACAGGAACGAGCGAGAAGAAAAAGAAAAGAAAAAAGAAGAGGTATTTTCTCAAATTTACCATTGTCTGCGTTCTGTGTTACGGTGCGTATCAGTTTTTGATGTCCGATTCCTTTAACGTCACCAGTATCGAAATCAACGGCAACGAATACTATACGCGGGCACAGCTCATCCAGATGGCGGAGGTGCGCACCGGAAAAAACATGTTCGAGTTCGACTTGTCGGCCATCCGCGACCGGCTGCTCGAAGACCCGTACATTAAAAATGTCAAGATCCGCAGGATTCCCATGGGCAAGCTGCGCTTCGACGTGACCGAGCGCGTGGAGTACACGGCCGTTCCCTACGGAGAGAGCTACGTGCTGCTGGACGTCGAGGGGACCGTGCTGCGCGTATCGGAAGATCTGCCGGCGCTCCCGCTGCTTTTAGGCATGTCGCTTGTGGAGATGACGCCGGGCAACGCGCTCGTCGTCGAACAGGCCTATCTGCTTACGGATACGCTGGCGCTGCTGGAAGTGATGGGCGAATACCAGGTCTATTTTAAGAAAGTGGACTTTTCGACGGTCATGGTCAAAGCCTATATCTACGATACGCTGTACTGCGAAGGTGCGCCGGGGAACATCCGGGAGAATATGGGCAGCGTCGAAAAGCTGCTGTACGAGCTGTATCAGCAGGATATTACGCACGGTGTAATCAAGGTCGGAAAAGACAATTATCTGTCGTTTAGCCCCCAGATTGAGTAGGGGTGAAAAATCGGAATAAACGCAATATTTTCGTGCAACTTGTTGTCGGATGTGTTACTATACCTATATATTGTGTATGCGAGGAGTACAGGAGGCTATATCATGTCCCCAATGCTGCAATTTGAAACCCCTTTGGATACGCCGGCGAAGATCAAAGTCGTCGGTATCGGAGGTGCCGGCTGCAACGCCGTAAACCGGATGATCGATTCAAATCTGCAAGGGATCAACTTCATCGCGGTCAACACGGACCGCCAGGCTCTGAATACGTCAAAAGCGGAAACGAAGATTCAGATCGGCGAAAAGCTGACGCGGGGGCTGGGTGCAGGCGGCAACCCCGAGATCGGGCAGCGCTCTGCGGAGGAAAGCCTGGAGACGCTGGAAAAATTCCTGAAAGACAGCGACATGGTGTTTATCACGGCCGGCATGGGCGGCGGCACGGGGACCGGAGCGGCTCCCATCATCGCCAAGGCAGCCAAGATGGCCGGAGCGCTTACGGTTGGCGTTGTAACCAAACCGTTTACGTTCGAAGGGAAGAAACGCAGGGAACACGCGGAGCTGGGCATTCGCTTCCTTAAAAACTACGTCGACTCGCTCGTCGTCGTCCCCAACGATAAACTGCTGCAGATTGCCGATAAGAGTACGAGCATGCTGCAGGCGTTTCTCATGGCCGACGAAGTGTTGAAGCAGGGCGTCGACGGCATCTCAAGCCTCATCGGGGATGCGGGCATCATCAACCTGGACTTTGCAGATGTCAAAACCGTGATGAGCGACCGGGGCATCGCCCACATGGGCGTCGGCCGCGCCGGCGGCGAGAGCCGCGTCGAAGAGGCAATGCGCACCGCGGTGGAAAGCCCGCTTCTGGAGACCTCCCTCAAGGGTGCGAGAGCGGTGCTGCTCAACGTGATGGGCGGATACGACCTGGGTATGCTCGAAGTAAACGAAGCCGCCGATTACATCGCACGCGAAGCCGACGAAGATGCCATCATCATCTTCGGTGCGTCTGTCAAGGAAGAGATGAACGACGAGATTTCCGTAACGGTCATCGCAACCGGATTCGAAGATGTGATGGGCCGGCGGGCAGTCAAAGCCGAAGACGGCGACGGAGAGATTTCCGAGGACGAGTTCGACGAACTGGAGCGAGAAGGAAATGCCGAGTTCGACCCGCCGGGCGAGCGACATCCGGAGGGCGACGAGCCCTATAACCCCAAGAACGATTTCCCGATCCCATCCTTCCTGAGCAAGGAGATAAAATTCTAGCAGCAGATAGATCGAAGCCGGTGGGTCACCGGCTTTTTTTCTGCAAGGCAGGGTATACGCGTGTTTATAACGTCACAAAACAATCCAACGGTGCGGCTGGCGGCGTCGCTGTCTGCGAAAAAACAGCGCGAAACGACGGGGCTGTACATTGTGGAGGGACCCAATATCATCCGGGAGGCGCTTGCGCAGGGCTGCGCACTCCAGACGCTGTTTTTCTCGGACGAAATGGCGGCAGACGCCCGTGTGCTTGAGCTTGCAGAGATACGGCGAATGGCAGCGGAGTCGGCAGCGCCGCCGGATATCGTTACGCTCGGACGGGACGCGTTTAAGCGAATCGCGCAGACCGAGACGTCGCAGGGCGTTGCAGGCATCGCAAAAAAGAGGTACAGTACTGAACAGGATGTGTTTCGCTGCGCAGGAGCCAACGCGCTTGTGCTCGATCGGATTCAGGATCCGGGCAACCTGGGTACCCTTCTTCGCACAGCCGAAGCCGCCGGATTTTCCGGAGCGCTCCTCATGAAGGGCTGCGGCGATGCGTACGGCCCCAAGGCGGTGAGGGCGGCATCGGGGACGCTGTTTCGCCTGCCGCTGTTACAGGTCGATACGGCGCAGGAAGCGATCCGGCTCCTGAGGTCGCACGGTAAGCGCATCTATGCGGCCGATGCAGGCGCACCGGTCGACTATTACGACTGCGATATCGCCCGGGATGCGGCGATCGTAATCGGCAACGAAGGAAACGGAATCTCGAAGGAGTGGGCGCGCTGCGCCGATGTGCGCCTGTCCATCCCCATGGCCGGGCAGGCCGAATCTCTGAACGCCGCACTGGCGGGCGGAATCATCATGTACGAAGCATACCGGCAAAAGCGGACCGATATGAAATAAAGACGACGGAGGCAGAGCAGGAAATGATCGAAAAACTAAAGCAGACAATGGAACAGGCCGGGAAGGAGATGGACGAAGCGGCATCTTTAGCCGAAGCGGAAGCGCTGCGCGTTCGCTATCTCGGCAAAAAGGGCGTCGTGACGGAAATCCTGCGCGGCATGGGCAAGCTGGATCCCGAGGAGCGTAAGACGCTCGGACAAGCGGCCAATGCGGCGAGAGGAGAGCTTGAGGAACGCTTGAACGCAAAAATGGAGGCATTTCGACTTCAGGAGAAACAGGCCGGACTTGCGAGCCAGACCATCGACGTTACCGAGCCCGGCATCGCCATGCCGCCCGGTGCACGGCACGTGCTGAGCATTGCGACGGACGAGATTATCCGCGTGTTTGCGGGCATGGGGTTCTCCGTGTCAGAAGGCCCCGAAGTCGACACGGTCTTCAACAACTTCGATGCGCTCAACGCTCCGAAAAATCATCCGTCCAGGGATATGACCGACACATTTTATATATCGGACGACGTATTGCTGCGCACGCAGACATCGCCGGTGCAGATCCGCACGCTGCTGTCACAAAAACCGCCGATAAAAATCATCGCTCCGGGGCGCTGTTTCCGGTGCGATACGCCGGATGCCACACACTCACCCATGTTCCAGCAGGTCGAAGGCCTTGCGGTGGACGAAGGCATCGCCATGAGCGACTTAAAAGGCGTGCTGGACCGGTTTGCCAAAAGCCTGTTCGGGTCGGATGCGCGCACACGGTTCAGGCCGCACCATTTCCCGTTTACAGAACCCTCTGCCGAAATGGATGTATCCTGCTTTAAATGCGGGGGCGCCGGCTGCCGCGTGTGCAAGGACACCGGCTGGATCGAGATCCTGGGCTGCGGCATGGTGCATCCCAACGTGCTGGCTGTCGGAGGCGTCGACACAGAGCGCTATACGGGCTTTGCGTTCGGCATGGGCGTCGAGCGGATTGCCATGCTCAAGTACGAAATCGACGACATCCGTCTGATGTACGAAAACGACATCCGGTTTATCCGGCAGTTTCTATAGGAGGGTGGGAAAATGTTAGTACCTGTTTCATGGTTGAAAGCATATACGGAACTCGATGTGCCGATGGATGTCTTCTGCGAGCGGATGGTGATGTCCGGCTCCAACATAGAAGCCGTTGAGGAAAAAGGCGCTGAGTTTGAAAACGTGCGGATCGGGCGCGTGCTCCGCGTCGAACCGCATCCGAACGCAGATCGTCTCGTCGTCGTGTACGTCGACGTAGGAACAGACGAACCGGTACAGATCTGTACCGGGGCGCCGAACGTCGTCGAAGGCGCATTCGTTCCGGTCGCGCTGGATGGGAGCCGCATCCCGGGCCCGCTCCACGGCCAGGAAAAAGTGGAAGGCGGCGTCGTTCTGAAAGCCGGAGAGCTGCGCGGCGTGCTGTCGAACGGCATGTTGTGCGATTTCTCCGAACTGGGATTTGCAGACAGCGTCATTCCGGTCAAATACCGCGACGGTATCTGGATCATCGACGGCGAATACGAACCGGGTTCAGATCTGGTGAAGACGCTCGGACTCGACGAAACAGTCATCGAATTCGAGATTACCCCCAATCGTCCGGACTGCCTGTCCATGGTCGGCATGGCGCGCGAAGCCGCGGCCGTATTCGGTCACAGGCTGCGCATGCCGGAGACGGACTGCGTCCGCGTGTCCGATGAGCTGAGCAGCGACCATATAAAAATCTCCATCGAGAATCCCGAACTGTGCAGGCGTTACGCCGGCCGGGTCGTCAAAGATGTGCGCATCGGCGCCTCGCCGTGGTGGCTGCAGCACCGGCTTATGTCCGCCGGCATGAGGCCGATCAACAACATCGTCGATATCACGAACTACGTGATGCTCGAATACGGACAGCCCATCCACGCGTTCGATCTGCGGCACATCCGGGGCGGCGAAATCCGCGTGAGCACCGCTGCAAACGGGGAGAAGTTTACGACGCTGGACGGTCAGGAGCGCACGATGACGGGCGATATGCTGATGATCCGCGACGCGGAAGGTTCCATCGCCATCGCCGGTGTGATGGGCGGGCTGGATTCTGAGATCCGAAGCGATACGAGCACCATTCTCGTCGAGTCAGCGAATTTTTCGGGTGACAGCGTCCGCCAGACGTCCAAAAAGCTGGGGCTGCGCACGGAAGCCTCGTCGCGGTTCGAAAAGGGAATCGACCCCAATCTGGCCGGACAGGCGTGTGACCGCGTGTGCCATCTGATCGAACAGCTCGGAGCAGGCACGGTGCTCAGCGGTACAGTGGATGTCTATCCGAGCCCCAGGCTGCCTGTGCCGTGCGACATCCGGCCGGAGCGCATCGCACGCATCATCGGCATCGACCTTTCCGAAGAGGAGATCGAAAGCTACCTGAATGCGCTGGAGATGACGACGGAACACGCAGACGGCAAGCTGCGCGTTACGCCGCCGACCGTTCGTCAGGATCTGACGGCCGAGATCGATTATGTCGAAGAAGTGGCCCGCATGCACGGCTATGACCGCCTGCCGATGACGATGCCGAAAAGTAACGTCGAATCGCTTCGCACGCAGCGCCAGATGATTCGCGACGAAGCGAAGACGGTGCTTGCGGGGCAGGGCGTCAACGAGATACAGACCTACAGCTTTGTGAGCCCGAAGAGCGTCGATCGCATCGGACTTGCACCGGAGGACCCTGCGAAGCGCTTCGTGCAGCTTCTGAATCCGCTCGGTGAGGATACATCCGTGATGCGCACGGTACTTCTTCCTAACATGCTGGATGTGTTCGTGCGCAATACGTCGCGCAGCGTCGAGGCGATGCGCGCCTATGAGCTTGGGAACACGTTTCTTTCGGAGGCTTCGGCGGAGGCTTCGGATTCCGGGCTTCCATGCGAGCGCGAATCGCTTTGCATCGCCGTGTTCGGAGAGGACGAGAGCTTCTTTACGCTCAAAGGCATTATCGAGCAGGTTCTCGCTGTGCTCGGCGTCGGTCCGCTGGACTTCGAAGCCGAGAGCCGGGCTGCCGCATACCATCCGGGGCGCTGCGCCCGCATTTCCTGCGGAGGAAAACTCCTCGGGCTGATGGGACAGGTGAATCCGGCCGTCCAGGAAACATACGATCTGGCGCGACCCGTGTATGCAGCCGAGCTGTCGTTTGAGGATGTATATTGCCTCGTCGACCTGGAGAAAAAGTACCGTCCGCTGCCGAAGTATCCGGCGATGAAGCGCGACTTTGCACTCGTCGTTACGGAAGAGGTGCGGGTGGCCGATATCGAGCGGGAGATTCGCGCGCAGGCAGGTGAGCTGCTGGAGTCCGTGCAGCTGTTCGACATCTACCGCGGAGGGCAGGTACCCAAAGGCAGCAAGAGCATTGCGTTTTCTCTGACATACCGGGCAGGAGACCGCACGCTCAAAGAAGCCGAAGTCAACGAGATCAACGAGCGCGTGCTGACCGCCCTCAAGCAGAAGCACCGGGCGGTGCTGCGCGAGATGTAACCGGTAGACTGTAACCGTTATCGTCGATCGACGTTTATGTGCAAGGGAGAAGACCATGAGTGGAACAAACGAAAAAAACACAGTGGCCGTGCGGATATTCGGACAGGAATATTCGATCTCAGGCAACATGCCCAGGGAGCACATCATCCGCATTGCAGATCACGTGGACGGCAAGATGGGCGAGGTCGCCGATGTGCTTCCCGCAGGGCCGATGTCGCAGGTGGCGGTGCTCGCCGCTGTCAACGTGACGGGCGAGTACTTTATGCAGGAAGATCTGCTGGCCCAGCTGCGGCAGCAGAACCAGCAGCTGGAGAAGGATGCGCAGCACTATGTGCAGCTGTGGGATGAAGTAAAGCGGAGCTTTGCCCAGTACAAAGAGGAGATGGCCGGCAGCATCGAGCAGAAGGAGCGGGCCGTGCGGGAGCAGCGGGAAAAAGAGGCCGAACTCGCACAGCTCCGCGAGGAGCTGGCGGAGCTGAAGAGGGGCAACGAGACGCTCCGCGCCCGCGTGGAACAGCTGACGGCAGATGCCAGCCGGCAGGATCACTCGGAGGAAGAAAATATCGCGATGATTAAGGAGCTCGAAATGAAGTGCCGCGACATCGAGAGCAGCTTTTTCGATATCCAGATGGAAAACATCAACCTGAAGAGCGAACTGGAGAGCTACCGCAAGAGTGGACAGTAAACGAGCGGAAAACAGCGTCATCGACGCGAGAACACAGCGCGTACTCGAGCTCGATAAGATCATCGGCATGCTCCGGGAAAAAGCCTCTTCTGTTTTGACGCGCGCGCGCATCGATGCTCTTACGCCCTCTCAGTACCGGGCGGAGGTCGAAGCAGCGCTTGCCGAAACGGACGAAGCCGTACAGGTGATCGAGAGAAAAGGCGTGCCGCCGTTTGGCAACTTCTACGACATCGGCGGGTGCGTGCATCTGGCGGCCCGGGAAGGCATGCTGACGCTCAAACAGCTCTTGGAAGTCGCCTACAATCTGACGTCTGCGCGCAGGACGGCGGCGTTTTTGAACGGGGATGTGGAGCATCTGCCCGGGATCGCCGGGCTTGCGAGCGCCATCACCGTTCTTACGGATCTCGAGGAGGACATCAAGCGCTGCATTCTTTCGGAAGATGAGATCGCAGACAGCGCAAGCCCGGAGCTCCGGCGCCTGCGCCGGGCCATCGCCTTGAAAGGCGATGCGATCCGCGCGAAGATCCAGAGCATCGTCAGTTCGGCGGATAACCGCGCATTTCTGCAGGATGCGCTTGTCACGCTGCGGCAGGGCCGCTACGTCATCCCGGTTAAGCAGGAACACAAAGCCCGCCTGCCGGGCATCGTTCACGACCAGTCGGCTTCGGGGGCTACGGTGTTCATCGAGCCGCAGACGATCGTCAACATGAACAACGAACTGCGGGAGCTGGAACTCGAAGAGAGCAAGGAAGTGCTCCGCATCATCAAGGAGTTCTCTGCCCGGGTCGGCAGTTACGAGCTGGCGATTGCGGGCAATCAGGACATCCTGACGCAGCTCGACTTTATGTTTTCGAAAGGACGCCTGGCGCACAGCATGCACGCAGTGCGGCCCGCCATCAACGACCGCTCGCTCGTCCGCATCCGCAAAGGCCGCCATCCGCTCATCGATCCCGGGAAAGTCGTCCCGGTGGATGTGGGCATCGGAAGCACCTACGATACGCTGGTGATCACCGGGCCGAACACGGGAGGAAAGACCGTTACGCTCAAGACGGTGGGGCTCCTGTGCCTGATGGCGCAGTCCGGCCTGTTCGTGCCCGCAGAAGAAGGCACGGAGCTGCCGGTGTTCCTCCGGGTGTTTGCCGACATCGGCGATGAGCAGAGCATCGAGCAGAGTCTGTCGACGTTCAGCTCGCACATGAACAACATCGTGGGTATCGTCCGGGGCGCCGGTGAGCGCACGCTCGTGCTGCTCGACGAACTCGGCGCCGGAACGGATCCGACGGAAGGTGCGGCGCTTGCCATGGCCATTCTGGATCACCTGTACGGACAGGGCGCGACGACGCTGGCGACGACGCACTACACCGAGCTCAAGAAATATGCGCTGGCGACACACGGCGTACAAAACGCGTCGATGGAGTTCGACGTCCGGACGCTGTCGCCCACGTTCCGCCTGACCATCGGGTTGCCCGGCAAGTCCAATGCGTTCGAAATCGCACAGAAACTGGGACTGCCGGAGCATATGATCGTCCATGCGCGCACGCTTCTGGAGCGCGGCGACATTCAGTTCGAAGACGTGCTCGCCTCCATCGAGGAGGAGAAGAAGCAGGCGGAAGCCGACCGGGATGAAGCGATTCTGCTCAAGCTGTCGATTAAACAGCAGCAGGCGCAGCTCGACCGCGCGCAGAAGCTGCTGGACGAGCAGAAAGAGCGCATCATCGAAGACGCCCGCGAGGAAGCCCGCAGCATGATACGCGAGGCGCGCGACGCCGTGTCCGAAGCGCAGAAGGACATCGATCGCACGCGGATCGCCTCAGGCTCCGCAGGCGGGGATGGAGAGGGGCGGCGGGCGCTCGAGATGCGAAAGCGGTCGCTCGGCGAAAAGGAAAAGAAGTTCCGGCGGAAGGCCGCAGTCGTCGAAAATCCGGAACCGCCGAGCCCCGAAGACATCCGGCCCGGCATCCGCGTCAACGTCCTGTCCGTCGACCAGAAGGGCAGCGTTCTCACCGAGCCGGACGATAAAGGCAACCTGATGGTGCAGGTCGGTCTGCTGAAGCTGTCGGTCAATCTGGCCGATGTCGCGCTCGTGCAGGAAAACGTCACCGACCGGGAACGCGAGGCGAAGAAGTACTCCCGGCTGCACCAGCAGAAAGCGATGGCCATCGCTACGTCGGTCAACGTGATCGGAAAAAACCTCGACGAAGCGGAGATGGAGGTAGACAAATACCTCGACGATGCGTTTCTCGCAGGGCTTGCTCAAGTGCAGATCATACACGGTCGCGGCGAGGGCATCCTGCGCGACGGACTGCGGACGATGCTGAGGCGGCACCGCCACGTCAAATCGTTCCGGCCGGCTACGTATCAGGAAGGCGGCGAAGCGATCACGGTCGTTTCGCTGAAACAATAAAAGCGAAGGGCGTTGGCCGCTTTGCAGAAAACAAACAAAATCAGGAGGAACCATGGTTAATATCAAAAGAGAAATCGCAGGCATCCTGCAGGCGCACATCGGTGAGCTCGGTGTCGACGGCATCGAGGCGATGATCGAAATTCCACAGGACCCGTCGATGGGAGACTATGCGTTCCCGTGTTTTCGCCTGGCTAAGATGCTTCGCAAAGCACCTGCGGCCATCGCAGCAGAGCTTGCGGAGGCCATAGCGGGCGACGAGCTGTATGTGAGCGTCGAAGCGGTGAATGCGTACGTCAACATGCGCGTCGACCCCGGATACGTCGCGCGTACCGTGCTGACTGCCGTGTGCGAAGAGGGTGTAGGGTTCGGGCGGAGCGATATCGGCGCAGGGCGCCCCGTCATCGTGGAGTTCAGCTCGCCCAACATCGCCAAACCGTTCCACATCGGTCACATCCGAACGACGGTCATCGGCAATTCCATCAACAAGATCTTCGATTTTCTGGGGTACCGGACGATCCGAATCAACCACCTCGGCGATTACGGCACGCAGTTCGGGAAAATGATTGTCGCCTACAGGCGCTGGGGCAACCGCGCGGACGTCGAGGCAGCACCCATCAACACGCTGCTGGGCTATTATGTAAAATTCCACGAAGAAGCGGAGAAGGATCCGAAGCTCGATGACGAAGCCAGAGAGGCGTTTGTGAAGCTCGAGCAGGGAGCGGCGGAAGAGACGGAGCTGTGGCAGTGGTTCCGCGACGAGAGCCTGCGGGAGTTTGAGCGAGTATACGAGATGCTCGACATCGAGTTCGATTCGTATGCAGGAGAAAGTTTCTACTCTGACAAGATGCAGGCTGTGCTCGAAGAGATGGAGGAAAAGGGACTCCTGCAGGATTCGAGAGGTGCCCGGATCGTCGACCTCGAGCCGTACGGCATGCCGCCGGCTCTCATCACAAAGAGCGACGGCTCGACGCTGTACATTACACGCGACATTGCAGCGGCCATCTATCGCAAAAAGACCTATGATTTCTATAAAAACATCTACGTCGTCGGGGCGCAGCAGGATCTGCACTTCCAGCAGTGGATCAAGATTCTCGACCTGATGGGCTACGAGTGGTCGGATTCGTGCATCCACGTCAACTTCGGCACCGTGAGCCTCGAAGAGGGCACGCTGTCGACGCGACGCGGCCGGGTCGTATTTCTGGAGGATGTGCTGAACCGGGCCATCGAACAGACGCGGCAGGTCATCCGCGACAAAAATGTCAACACCGACGACATCGAGGAGACAGCGAAGATCGTCGGCATCGGCGCCGTCATCTTCCAGGAGCTGTCCAGCGGGAGAATCAAGGATTACACGTTCTCCTGGGACAAGGTCCTCAACTTCGACGGCGAGACGGGTCCCTATGTGCAGTACACGCACGCGCGGGCGGCCAGCGTGTTGAGAAACGGCGAATTTACCATCCCCGTTCCGGGTTCGATCGACGGGATGGACCTGTCGCACATCGCCGGTGACAGCGCATTTGCGCTGCTCAAGGAGATTTACGGATTCCCCGAAGCGGTGCTCGCCGCGGGTGACAAGTACGAACCGTCTGTCGTTACACGCCACATCGTAAACATCGCACAGGCGTTCAATAAGTTTTACCACGACGAGCACATCCTCGTCGACGATGCAAAAGAGCGGGAGGCCAAGCTGCTGCTGACGTACGCAGCGAAGCAGACGATCGCAAACGGCCTGGGCCTGCTGGGCATCAAGGCACCGGAGAAAATGTAATGAGATACGAAGGAATGATCTACAGACCCCCCAGCGAAGCGAGGAGCCTCATCGTGCAGGTGACGGTCGGCTGTTCGCACAACGAATGCACGTTCTGCTCCATGTACAGAGCCAAACAATTCCGCATCCGCCCGCTCGAGGAAATTCGAGAAGACCTCGTGCATGCAAGCCGGCTGTACGGGGCCGTCGACCGCATTTTCCTGGCGGATGGCGATGCGCTGTGTCTGTCGACGGATAAGCTTCTGGCGATCCTGCAGATCATACGGGATGTGTTCCCGGACTTGAGCCGCGTGGGCATCTACGGCTCGGCGCGCGATGTGCTGCGCAAGGAGCTGCGCGAACTCGTTCAGCTGCGGGAAGCGGGGCTTGGCATCGTGTACATCGGTGCGGAGACGGGCAGTCCGCAGATTTTAGAGATGATTAAGAAAAATGCGACGCGCGAAGAGCTCATCGAAGCGGTGCAGCGTATCGAAGAATCGGGTTTGCGCGCTTCGGTCACGTTCATCTCCGGCATCGGCGGGCGGCCGCTGTGGAAAGAGCACGCAGAGATGACGGCCAGCATGATCAGCGAAATGCAGCCGTACTACGCAAGCGTGCTGACGCTGATGGTCGAACCGGATGCGCCGCTGTACAGGGACATCCAGGAAGGGCGCTTCGAGCTTCTGACGCCGATGGAAGTGATGGACGAGATGGAATGCCTGCTTTCGAACATCCACGTGGAGAAAAAATGCGTGTTCCGAAGCAATCACGCATCGAACTACCTGTCGCTCAAGGGCGACCTGCCCGACGATAAAGAGCGGATGCTCGCGCAGATCCGCGCCGCCAAGAAAGACGCGTCCCTGCTCAAAGAAGAGTATTTCAGAGCGCTGTAATCATCCGCACAGGCTGATGCGATACCCGGAGGGAGGGTCATGCGGTCATGAAAATCCTATTGACCACGCTCAACTCCAAATACATACACTCCAATCTGGCGCTGCGCTATCTGTACGCGGCGGCTGGTTCGCATCGCGATCAGATGGAAATCGACGAGTATACGATCAACCACAGCGACGACTACATCTTTACGGAGCTGATGCGGAAGGACAGCCGGCTGTTCTGCTTTTCCTGCTACATCTGGAACATCGAGCGCACGCTGTACCTGGCGCAGATGCTGAAGCAGGCCAGACCGAATGTCCACATCCTGCTCGGCGGGCCGGAAGTCAGCTACGAAGACGAGGAGTACCTGTTCCGTCACCCGTACATCGATTTTGTGATCCAGGGGGAAGGCGAGGGCGCTTTCTTTTCGTTTTTGGAGCAGTACGCCGCGACCGTGCCTGACTACGGGCAGTCGCCGGGTCTGCTGTATCGAAGCGGGGGTCTCGTGCGAAGAAACGAGCCTCACCCGCCGCTCAAGTTCGAAACCGTGCCGAATCCGTATGCGTTTCTGCCGGCCGAAGACGACAAGGTGTTGTACTATGAGGCGTCGCGCGGCTGCCCGTACAAGTGCGCCTACTGCCTGTCGTGCATCGACAACCACGTGCGCGTGCTGCCGGTCGAGCGCGTCAAAGAGGATCTGAAATACTTTATCTACAAGCGGGTGAAGCAGGTCAAATTCGTGGACCGGACGTTCAACTTCGACGAGCGGCGCAGCCTGGAACTGATGCGCTACATCGTCGAGACGGACAACGGCATCACGAATTATCACTTCGAGATGTGCGGCGAACTGCTTACAGACGAGCACTACGCGGTGCTCGCATCGGCCCGCCCGGGGCTGTTTCGCTTCGAGATCGGCGTGCAGTCCACCAATCCTGCGACGCTTGAAGCCATCCGTCGCAGGGGTGACATCGACCTCATCGCCAGGGCGATTCACCGCATCAAAGAAATCGGCGGCGTCGAGCTGCATCTCGATCTGATCGCCGGTCTTCCCTACGAGGATTATCACCTGTTCCGGCGCTCGTTTAACGATGTGTACGGACTTGGGGTCGATATGCTGCAGGTGGGATTTTTGAAGCTGCTCAAGGGGACTCCCCTGCGCGACGAAGCGGCGCGCTACGGGTACGTGTTCCGCCAGCAGGCGCCGTACGAAGTGATCACGAACAGCTATATTTCCGCCGACGGCCTCGTGCGCATCAAGATGATTGAAGAGCTGGTCGGCCTGTATCACAACCGGGGCGGATTTGAAAAGACGCTCGCAAGAGTGCTGAGCGACAGCAGCAATGCGTTTGATTTCTACGAAGCGTTCGCCCTGTGGTACTACGATGCGGGGCATCAGAAACGCAATCACAGAAAAGAAGATCTGTACCGCATCCTGCGCGCATTTCTGCTGCGCTGGGCGCCGGCTGCCGCGGGGGAAACGCTCGACCGCACGCTCATAGCCGATCTTGCTGACGCTACAAACAAAGATGTCGCCCTGCGGTTCGAAAGCGAAGGCTGGGAGCTGCCCAAGAGAGGCGGCACGCGCTGAGGTTTTTCGGTGTATCAGCCGCAGATGGATGCCTGATGAACAGATATAGCTGAAGCATCCAGATCCCTGCCTGTCGTAAATGGATCGTCGTCGCTAATTCCTTGCAGACAAATGCCAGCTTAAGATGCAGGCTATAGCGGACGTAGATAAGTTAATCGAGTATCAATACTATAAAAGGAGATTACCGTGGAACAGCCACTCGATATGATGGACCGGGACGATCGGATTGCCCCTTACCTGAAGCACTTGCTGGAGGCCTTATTGTTCGATTCGTTTTCCGAAGAATATCTGAGCCGTGAGAGCCTGGAGTTTATGGTCGGCGTGCCGATCCCCATCCAGAAAGAAGACCTGTCCGCATTTCTCGAAGGCGTGATTCCACTGATCCGGCTGGCGGACAACATGGCGCTCGTGACCGGTGTCGACCCGGCGTTTCCTTCGGCGGGTGCCTACATGCGCTTCCTCGCCCGTTTTTTTGACGAGAACCTGCCCAATGTGCTCGCCGACCTCGGTGCACAGCATTTGCACAGCGCGGACTATGCAAAGTCCGCAGCGTATTTCAGGTGCGCGCTGGTGCTTGATTCCTCTCATCAGACGGCTTTGTTCGGCTACGCCTGCGCCTGCCGCGAATGGTATCTATCGCTGGAGGCAGAGGACAGCGCCGAGCAGATCCAGGCTCTTAAGGATGAAGCGCTGGAGTTTTACGAACTCTGCAATGCGCTATACCCGGAACTGGCCGCTCCCTACTACTTCCTCGGCTACGCGTATTTGAACCTCGGAATGTACACGAAAGCCAAACTCGTGTGGGAGGAGTTTTTGAAGCTGGAATCTGAAGAAGAGGAGCGGCAGGAAATCGAGGAACGACTCGAGCAGCTCGAGGATCCCGTGCGCATCGAAGAAGGTATCAACTTCTTGCTGGCAGGGAAGCTCAACGAAGGACTTGCCATCCTGGAGCCTTATGCCGAGACCGAAACGGCCAGCTGGTGGCCGCTGCACTACTACCTGGCGTCTGCCTATCGGGCGCTCGGTCACGATACCGAGGCGATCGAAGGCTTCCACAAAGTGCTGGAACTCGCGCCGTCGCACATCGACAGCACCATGCAGCTTGCAGAGCTGTACGAGCAAAAAGGCGACGACGAAAAGGCCGAAAAGTACTTCCGTAAAGTGCACATCCTGCATCAGAACCGCGAGGACTGAGTCAGGCCATCGGCATGCATGCAGTTTAGCGCGTCGCAATTCGGCGGCGCGTATCGTCCTCCAAAAGGAGTGCAACCTGCGCGCAGTGTGGGGTTCGAAAGCAGGGCATAGTTCGAAGCCAGAAGATAGAAATGCAATCTGCTGGCAGTGTGGCGCACGAAAGCAAAGTACACAAATAATGTGTTGACAAGGTCGCTCTATCTGTTGTATTATATAACTTGTCGTAAACGGGTGACATTCCAAGGTAGCTCAATGGTGGAGCACTCGGCTGTTAACCGATAGGTTGTGGGTTCGAGTCCCACCCTTGGAGCCAAAAGCGTCCAGGGCCCCGATCGGGGCCCGGACGTGGCAAGACCTGAGATCCGGTCGAATGCGAAGGCAATGCCGGGATGGCGGAATTGGCAGACGCACAGGACTTAAAATCCTGCGATAGCAATATCGTACCGGTTCGATCCCGGTTCTCGGCACCATCACCACTTTATTCGACAACATCGACGCGGGGTAGAGCAGCTGGTAGCTCGTCGGGCTCATAACCCGGAGGTCGTAGGTTCAAATCCTTCCCCCGCAACCAGAAGTAGTTGGCAAGTTCTCATTGCGAGAACTTGCCATCTTTCTTTTTTCAGCGGCCACGGTACGACGCTTGCAAAGGCTGGCACCTCAACCGACGGATAACGACTCCTAAGCCGAAAGGCGATATTGCAGCACGAGTCTATAGCTGCAAGGAGATGTTGTATCGTGAAGCTATAGCAATAAGGCGATGCTGCAGCATAAAAGTCGCAATAAAATAGCAAAATTTACGATTATGAGTGAAATTTCTTAGCGTCACGGAAAGATAATAGACATATTTCGCAAATGTGTCTATTATCTCGATGAAAATGCCAGATAATGTCAAACGATTCACACAAAAGCGAAGATTTTGTCATTATTTCCGCAAAACGCAAAATCGCCACATCGATGATCAGGTTTTTGGAATTGATTGTGCGAAGCGGAAAACCTTTCGCGAAAACCTTTCGTTCGGTAACCTGATTACGCAGAACGACTCTTCGTGGCTTCGTTTCTTGTCATTATCAAGTGGATTGATTACACTGTAGCGGGCCTGGCGCTGTTTGCTTAGGCGGGTAGGATGGATCTTACAGAGATCCGGCACTGTGCAACTTCAAAACTGGAGAAATATATGAAACTCAAAGTAATTAACCGCGATACACTAAAAATACTGGCGATGGCGTTTATGCTGCTCGACCACATGTGGGCGACGGTCATTCCGGGGAATCAGTGGATGACGTTCGTCGGGCGGATGGCATTCCCTATATTTGCCTTCCAGATTGCAGAAGGGTTTGTTTACACATCGGATTTCAGCAAGTACGCAAAGCGTCTGCTCGTGTTTGCCATCGTGGCCGAAGTGCCGTTCAATCTTTTTTATAGCAGCTCACTGCTGTATCCGTTTCATCAAAACGTGTTGCTCACGCTGCTGCTGGGGCTCTTAGCCATTCGGTTTTTGGACAACTTCGCAAAAGAGAGGACGCCTAAAAATGGCGCGCTGGCTGTGATCGTGCTGCTGGGCACCACGCTTGCTGCGTCGCTTGGCATGACGGATTACGGTGCGACAGGCGTCTGGACGGTGGTGCTGTTCTATCTGACCAAAGACCGACCGTATTCGTGGCTGCTTCAGCTGGCCGGCATGTATCTGCTCAATGTGCAATTTTTCAGCGGGATGTATATCCCGGTGGAGCTGTTCGGAAAGGTGTACGAGTTCCAGACGCAGGGCTTTGCGATTCTTTCGCTCGTCCCGATCCATCTGTACAACGGCAAAAAAGGGAGCGGGAGCAAAGTGTTACAGTACGGCATGTATGTGTTTTATCCGCTACACATGTTTATTTTGTATCTCATTCACAGTAATATGTAATTAATCTGTCGTCCAGATGCTTTTCGCATGGCGCAGAGATGTGTGAATCATACGTTCTCCAACTGTGTGCATCTCATCGCCGTGTATGCATTCTCCAACTGCACGCCCTCTGTGCGGAGTACACATTTCTCCACTTGAACATAAAGTCGAATATGACGCGCGACCGGGCTGTTTTCCTTGCTAAGTCGCGCTGTTTTGATTAAACTTAGCGTAGAAGCTTGTGAGGCTGGTTGAACGTATTCAGCTGAATTGCAGAAGGTTCCGGTGGGCTGAATGCATCCGGCCGAACTGTATCGGGAGTCGATACCGGCACGATAGTATCCGTAGGAGAGCAGAGGATCAATGAGATGACAAAACGAAAAAGAAGAGCGATCGTCATTTCGATTCTTGTGTTCGCCGGCACGATTGTAGGGATGTTGCATATCAACCGCAGCCCTGACATGTCGAATGTGCGGGCTGTCGGCGGTATGCTGGAATTGCAGACGGGCGAAGCGGGCGAGGTTGCGCCCATACTGCTCGACGGGGAGTGGGAGCTCTATCCGGGCGTGCTCATCGATCCGGGCAGGCTTGACGGTGACTTGAACGAATCCGACGGTGACACGACGGAACTGCAGCAGAGCGGGCAGACAGGGGTAGCGGACCCCTTCGCGGCTCACCGCGATATCCGCACGCTGATTCAGGTTCCCGGACCCTGGGATAATGCGCTGCCGAACGGCGGACCGTCCGGATCGGGGACATACCGCCTCCTGATTACCGTGCCCGAAGAAGGAGCGTACGGCATCAAAACCGGCACGATCCGGACGTCTGCGCGCATCTATGCGAACGGCAACCTGCTCACTTCGATTGGAACGCCGTCGACGGACTACGCGACCTACGAACTCGGCAGCAGACCGCAGACGGTGTATGTGACGAGCGACCAGAGGCACATCGAACTCGTCATCCACGTATCGAGTTACGACTACCGGGCAGGCGGCATCCTTAAACCGATCCGCTTCGGAGCGGCCGAAATTATCGACAGGCAGGACAACCAAAGCCGTGCCGTGGACAGCGTCGCAGTCATCATCTGCCTGGCGTTTGCACTGCATTCATTTTTCAGCTGGCTACAGCGAAAGAATGATCGCTTCCTGTTACACGCAGCAATTGTAGGCTTGTTTCTCGCACTGTACCTGTCGACGCTCGGCGAACAGCTTCTCGGACTCATCTACCATTACGATTACTATATGCGTCTGCGGATCCAGATTTTCTGCATGCCGACGATTGCAATGCAGCTTCTGCTGTTTACAAAGAATCTTCTGCCGGGACACGGCAACCGGTTTGCACTCCGCGCCAATCTCTGGTATCTCGCAGCGCTCGTGCTCTTTGTGCTCAACAAGCCAAGCAGCAGCATGTTCATCCCCATCGGCGTATCGCAGCTCCTCATCAGCATCGGCATGGTCGTCACATTTGTACATATCGCATGGATCATGTTCCGCTCTATGGGCGACAACGAGGACTCCTCCGACTATCTGGTTGTCATCTTCGCGTCGCTGTTTTCGTACTGGACCGTGATGCTCCTAAAAATGCTGTTCGAGATGAATACCGGTAAAATTCCAGATATCATGATCGTGCTCACGTCGTTTGTGGTGTCGCTCATGGCCGGCGACCGCTTGCAGGCCGACCGCAGGCGTGCCCAGGCGCTGTCCGAGGAACTGCTCGCCAGCGACCACATGAAGAACGACTTCCTGGCTGCGACGTCACAGGAGCTCCGGACACCGCTGCACGATGTGATCGACTTGTCGCGCCGACTGCTCGAGGGGCAGAAGGGCCCTCTGAATCAGGAACAGCAGGAGGATTTGTACCTCATCCTCAACGAGAGTTTCCGACTGTCCGGTCTCGTTGACGATCTGTCAGACGCCACGCCGCTGGCCGACTCGCAGCTTCCGCTCAACTGCAAAGCCTTTCGCGCACAGGACGTGTGCCGCTCGCTCGTGGAGGAGATGCAGCTTCTGACGGGTGACGAACATTCCGTCGTTCTCACGTGCGACATCGAGGATGATTTCCCGGAAATCTACGCCGATGCGGAGCGGTTTAAGCAGATTGTTTTTCACTTGCTGCACAATGCGGTCAAGTTTACAGATCAGGGCCATGTCGCCATCCGTGCGGCGGTGCGCGACGGCATGGCTGAGTGTTCCGTGGAGGATACGGGGCGGGGCATCCCCAAAGCGCATATAAACAGGGTGTTTGACAGTCTGTATCGCTACGGAGAGGAAGAGGACGGTCACGGGCTCGGCCTGGGACTTACGATTGCGCGCCGCCTCGTCGAACAGCACGGCGGGACGATCCGCGTGCAGTCCGAAGAGGGCCGCGGATCCGTGTTTTCGTTTACGGTGCCACTTTACCAACCGGAAGAAACGTCCCAAAAGGCGTCCCCAAAAGACGCTGCATCCGGAACCGCAGCGTCCGGCATGTATGTTATTTACGGATCGCCTGCAGAAGCCGTCACGATACAGACCATTCAGGAGCAGGCGTCCACACAGACCGGCCCCGTCATCCTCGTCGTCGACAGCGAAGCGACCAGTCGGAGCGTGCTGCTCGACCTGCTCGCTCCGGAAGGCTATCGCCTGTTGTTTACAGGAGATACCGACGACCTGCTGCTACAGATTAAGAGACACGACGTCGACCTGGTGATCCTGGATTTGATGCAGCCCGATGTCGAAGGCGTGCTGCTGTGCGAGGCCATCCGTCAGGAGTATGCGATGGCCGAGCTGCCGGTGCTGATGTTCACCTCCTCCGGCCGACGCCGCGACCTGGCGCGCTCGTTCCAGTGCGGCGCTAACGATTATGTCAAAAAACCGGCAGACGCTGCGGAACTGAAGTCGCGCGTGGCCTCCCTGCTGCAGATGAAGCTCTCCGCGCGGGAAGCGCTGGAAAAGGAATTGCACTATTTTTACTACGAGATATCGCCACACTTTTTATACAATACGCTCAACACGATCATCGGCCTCAGCTACAGCGACGGCGAGGCGGCCCGGTCCGCGCTCACGAGCCTGGGGACGTATCTGAGGGGCAAGATGGAATACTACAGTCACAACAGCCTGATTGCGATGAGCGAAGAGCTCGAGCTGGTGGAAGCTTACCTCGACATCGAAAAGCTTCGCTTCGGCGATCGCCTGCAGACGGAGATGGACATCGAAGAAGTCGCTCTCTCGGTGCCTCCGCTGTTTTTGCAGCCACTGGTGGAAAATGCAGTCCGTCACGGTATGGCAGACGGGCGGAATCTTTGCGTTCGGATTACCGTGCATCGCAAGGGGAACGGTCTGTGCGTCATCACGGTGGAGGATAACGGTCCCGGTATGACAAAAGAACAGCAGAGCCGGCTGATGGACGGCGACAGCGAGGGCCTGGGTTTCGCCAATGTGTTGCGTCGGATCCGGCTGATTCCGGGGGCTGCCATGCGCATTGAAAGCGAACCGGGGCAGGGGAGCCGGATCATCATCGAACTGAAGGAGGGACGCTGATGCGAGTCATCCTGGCAGACGACGAACGGCTGGCGCTCGATGTCCTGGAACGATTGCTCGGCGTCCACGGCGATGTGGATATCGTCGGCCTGTATACCGATCCTGCGCTTCTGCTCGAAGAATTCGAAGAGAAAAAGCCTGACGTCGCTTTTCTCGATATAGAAATGGGCTCGACGAGCGGTCTGGAGCTCGGCAACGAACTGCTGAGCCGGTGCAACCGTCTGGAAATCGTGTTCGTTACCGCTTACGCGCACTACGCGATCGAAGCGTTCGACCTCAACGCCATCGATTATCTTCTAAAGCCGGTGCGACCGAAGCGACTCGCCGAAACGATCGCACGGCTTCAGCAGAGCATCCAAATGTTTTCGGACTCTGTGGCGGAAGGTGATGCCGGCAAGGCAGATGAGCGGCTTTACGTTCGCAGCTTCGGGGGATTCGAAGTGCTGTCTCCTTCGGGCCAGCCGCTTGAATGGCGGACGCAAAAGACCCGCGAACTGATGGCCTACCTTTGGTTTTTCGGCGGCCAGCCGATGGACAAGGTGCAGATCGTGGAAGCGCTGTTCCCTGATAAGGCTCACGAACAGGGGCGGACGCTTTTGCACACGACGGTCTACCAGTTGAGGCGAAGTCTGAGCAGCGCCGGGTTTCCGAACGGTGTGCAGTATCGCAACGATCGCTACTGGCTCGACATCCCCCTCGAAAGCGACGTGGATGCGCTTGCCTCCATTGCGGAGAAGCCGCAGCTCACCGAGGACGATGTCCGTAAGGTGCTCGAGCTCTACCGGGGTGAGTTTCTGCAGGAAGGCTACCCGTGGCTCGGTCACGAACAATTCCGCTACAACCTCGATATCTATCGTGCGCTCGCAGGCTACCTGGAGCAGGGCGGCTCAGCCAATCCCGAGATCCTCGAGTCGGTGCTCCGGCTTTTGTACGAAATGGACCCGTTCTCTGACGCGACGGCTTCCATCGTAATTCGGACGCTGGGCGAGCAGGGAAGACGGCGTGCCCTGGAGTTTTTTTATCGCCATTACGCCGACAGTCTGAAGAAAGAAATCGGCGTCGACCCTTCTAAAGAATGTGTAACTCTCTACGAAAAGTACATGGTATCTGACTGAAAATCCTAAAATAAGTGTAACCTTGTTACGAAACATGAAAATCTTCGCAAATAACGGCTACTTTGCGTGATTTGTTCAGCAATTGTTCAGAGGAGTTTCCTATAATAAAGCAGTTGGACTATATGCATCGAACGGACTTGGAGTGTCCGCGATTCAAAATAAAAATCCAGGAGACCCAGGAGGTTGTTATGAACAAGTCTATGAAAAAAGTGACCGCGCTCGTGCTGACGCTGGCTTTGGTGATGGGAGTGGTGGTATTTCCAACATATAGTGCGGGAGGTGTCGATAAAACGACCTTAATCAGTCCTGCCTATGTGAAGGAAATTAAAGTTACTCAAAACGGAGTAAACGTTCCTGATGGGGGTAATATTGCATACGATGATGATATAAGAGTAAAGCTGGAATTCGGAGTTCCGGTGATTGGGGATGACGGATTAGATCTAAGTGTAGACGGTAATAACGATGCCACTTTCGTACAACACGGCGATTGGATGAGAATTAAAATCGCAGAGGGTTTTAAGATTGTGTCAGGCACAGGGCCATATGCATTGGAACATGGTTCCGGTCTCGACAAAAGAGTCGTTGGAACGCTTAACTTCGTAACAGAAGGCTCTGGTATCAATGCCCAGATATTCGCAGAAATTGATTTTGATGGCGACACGGAAGTTTTCGACGGATCGGAGGGTTGGCATTCAATTATATGTGACTTTAATGTAACGCTTAAATACAATGGGGTCGGACAAGGGACGACTGATATAACATATGATGTGGAAATTATTGACAAAGCCTACAAAGTGCCGGTTCCGAAGCAGCCAGAAGGCTACTCTGGAGAAAAGAAAGGCGAAATCAGCGGCACGATAAGCGGAGATACCATAACGTGGTCCGTGGAGCTCAGATCTCTGGATTCAAGTTTTAATCCGACTCCTTTTGCAGCAGGAACAACTTTTTATGACAATTTAAGCTCGGTGGGCGCATATGTGCCCGACTCATTTAGGGTAGGTTTGTTGCCTGATGGAAGCGGCGCTGTAGCTCCCGTAGCACCTAATCCTGTTGCAGAGTACTCAGGGAATATATTGACCTTTGATTTAGAGGGACAGCCGGGGATTGTGTATGTCTTTTTTGAGACAAAAATTTCTAATACAGACTACTATAATCCTGGTGGGGGTGTCATCACCAATAAGGCTCAAATTCAAAAAGATTCGACTATAGAAGTAGAAATGGAAGATACAGTCTCGTTTAATTTTGGATGGATAAAAAAAGAAGGGGCCGTTCATAATTACGATCATAAAACAAATAAAGGTGAAATATGGTGGACCATAACCGCGAACCAACAGGGACTATCTTTGACCAATGCTATAATCACAGATATTTTACCTACCGGGCTTGAGTTTTTGTCGGCTGAGTGGAACACTTTCGATGGAACTAATTGGAACCTAGCTGGAACTTTCCCCACACAGCCTCCCGGGGATAACTATAATTTGGGGAACATCAATACTCCGGTGCAGCTGATAATTAAAACAAAAGTTGATGATGTAAGTTATAATATCGGCCATGAAGTGCAGTATTTCACGAATGATGCCACGATAATCTGGGATGAGTATGACGGAACAGGGGCTGGGGCAGGCACAGGGGGGAAGACCGTAGGAATCGGTCTCAATCCTATCAACAAGAAGGCTGGCTCCTATGATGTTCTGACACACACAATACCGTGGACGGTGACAATAAAAGAATCTGATGTAAACGTAGATCTTTATGTGCTCGAATTATTGGTTTACGGGTCGGCTACGCTCAATTTAAATACAATTACTGGGTCCCTTACTTGGGCCGAGGGAACCTCGATAGCGCCCAGACTGACGATGGATTGGGATACGCTCAAGGGGCTGAGTCCGACACCGACGCAGACGTTGAATCAACGGTACGAGAGCAGTAGTTTTGCTGCAGTTTCAGCTACAGACGACCTTGCACATGTGATTTACACTTTGTACGATGGTGCTGATGCTGTGGCTGATGTTTTACTTGTCGCCAAAAGTGATGGTGATGGGATAGATGTATCTACTAATTCTCAAAGTTTCTCCTTTACTACAAAGGTGACGAATCCAGATATTTACGCGGGGAATACGTCAAAAGCCATACCGAATACGGCTGTGCTTTTCAGTGCGAATAAGTATATCAACAGGTCTACTGCCTATGCGCAATATGATGGCAAGATGCTGGTCAAAGACATGCTCAAAAGGAATGACGCCCTGCTCAATTCATCTGACGAAGTTACAGACAAAAATGGCACTGCGGCAAGCGTTACGCAGGGGTATAACTATGAAGATCATTCCGTGGTCTTTAGGCTCCATATAAATGCGAATGGTTTGGATCTAACGAACGATATAACGGCAGATCCTGCAAAGTCAGTCGGTGATGTTGTTCTTGAGGACATACTTCCGAAAGGATGGGATTTTATACCTGTTGAACCCGGCAAGAATTTCCTGTTATACGAAGGAACTGGGGGAACAGACGGAAAAGTAACTGCAGTGACCGAAATACTGAGCCCAGTGTTCGTGTCCGCTGCCTTCACTGCGCTGAATCCGCCAACTGAGCAGTCGGGCAAGGTCGAGTTTACTTTTACCACGTTGGATAAACCTTACGTTATCCTGCTGAGGGCAGAGCCTTCCGATGGCACGATTGAAGACTATTTTAAGGAAAATGGGACGTATAACCTTAAGAATACGGCAACGCTGAAAGGGGAAAATGGTCTGTCAGAATTGAAGCATGAGCAGTCTGTTCGAGTCATCAGCGACGTGCTTAAAAAAGAGCGGGATATATCTATAGCGGGTCTTGTAACATGGACAGTTGAATATCGCCCCAATAATATCGGTGATAAAAACATCGGCGCTAAGATTACAGACGTTCTGCCCGATGGAATCGATCTTAGGACAGACGCATCCGGTAATCTTGTCGTGACTGAAAGTAGCGGGGACAATATCGAAGTTTGGGAGATGACTTTAAACATTGATGGCACTTATACTCCTAAGGCTCCTAAAGAAGATGTAGCAGCGCTTATTGCTGCGGGCAAGATAGCGTACGATAGAATACAACGGGAGTTCGTTTTCGAAATACCGGATCCCGCAAAAGCATATCGTCTAGTTTACATTACGGACGTTACCGGAGAGCCGGGCAATATACGAAACAAAGCAAAACTCGAATCCGTCTGGGCTACCGAAACTAATGTTTATAAAAATTTTGATGTGCAGGACAAGGATGTTAGCGCAACGATGGATAGGAGCGGGCATCTGGAAATAACCAAGATGAATGGCAGTACAAGTCCGGCCACTCTGCTGAACAGTATCGAATTCACTTTATTTGCAGAGGACGGCGTCACTGTGTTGCGGCAAGGTGTTACCGTGGGGGGTAAACTAGCTTTCAGAGCATTGCCAGACAACACTCCGGGTAATTACTATACCCTCAAAGAAACCACAACGGCGTCTGGATTCAAGCCACTGGTCAGGACCTATGATGTTACTGTCAAAACGGTAGGTGGAAAACCTGAAACTGACATAGCAAGCAGCGGAAGCAACCTCATCACTCTGTACAACTATAAGAGTGATGCGATTGGGGCTTTAGAGTTTTCCAAAACTGCATCCGGTAGCAATAAAGAAGCAGGGAAAGTGTATGCCTTTACTGTTAATGTACCTGCAGCTATTGGGCCGTTTGATTACAATCTTACAGAAGGTGCAATTACTACACCGGGGATTATTGAATTTACTGCCGGCACCGCGACCATAGGTCTTGAAGAGGGCCAAAGCATAGAAATAATCGGCCTGCCTACTGGTAGCTATACTGTAACGGAAACTGATTATAGTGCGGAGGGTTATGTTACCTCGATTACAGGTGATGTAAATGCGGTCAGCAATATTGCAGCAGGGAACATAACAGCCGGAAACACTACATTATTAGCATTCAAAAACAGCAGAATGGGCTGGATTAAAATTGTAAAAGTCGATGCGGGCAATGCATCAATAAAGCTTAAAGATGCAGAGTTTACTCTGTTTAATCTCGATGGAACGGTAGCCGCGGGACCTGCGAAAACAGATGCAAGCGGAGAGCTTTGGTTCTATGATATTGAAGTTGGGAGCTACAAACTCAGAGAGACTGCCGCGCCTCCCAATTATACCAAGCAGTACAATGACAAAAACATCGGCGCAATCGAGCATGACGTTGAAGTGTCCTATGATGGTACAACAATTACAACTGACATCAATAGCTCTGGTACAAACACGATTACGTTAGATAACTTCAAGAACAGTACCGTCGGAGACTTAATCATCAAAAAGACTCTCTCCGGCAACAACACGGACTCGACGAAAGACTTTGAATTTACGCTTACGATGCCGAGCCTTGCCAACGAGACATTCGACTATATCGGAATTGGCACTCCAAGTGGCAGCTTCACCTTTAATGCTGCAGGCGTGTACACTTTTACACTCAAAGGGGATCAGAGTATCCAGATTATATATCTGCCGGAAGGGGAAGACTATGAGGTAGTTGAGGCGGATTACTCTGGCGACAAATATATAACGACTCATTCGCCTCTTAAGGGTAAAATCACTGCTGATGATTCGAGCATTGTCTCATTCAACAACCACAAGAGCAAAAAGGTCGTGCCGAAGACGGGTACCCTGATGATCAGCAAAAAGGTGACGGGTAACGCCGGGGATAAATCGAAGAAGTTTACGTTTACGGTAACGTTCAGCGACAAGGTCCAGAGCTTCGAATACTTCGGAAGTCTCGGAAACGGTACGATTAAGAGCGGAGACAAGATACAGCTGGCACATGGGGAATCGATTACAATTGTAGAAATCCCGGATGGCGTTACGTACAAGATTGTCGAAGACGATTACACGAGTGATGGCTACAAGCACGGACCACTAAGCGTAAAAGGCACCATTGAGGAAGATGTAATGGCCACGGCGGCATTTATAAACGATAAGCACGATGAAGATATAGAAGAAGAAGGCGTGCTTGGCGACACCGACGAAAAAGACCCCGACAAACCGGGCAAACCCGGCGATGAAGACGGAGACGTGCTCGGAGACGACGCAAGGCTGCCCAAGACCGGCGACGACTTTATGCCGGCTGTGTGGGTGGCAGGGCTCATCGCCTCGCTGCTTGGAATCTGGTATGTGCTTCGCAGGCGCTCTTCGTTTGGCGAAGAATAGACGGTTGCGAAGGTAAAACTCAATAGAGTATACTGGATAGGCTATGGTATTGATCTAAAGGCCTACTGAAGAGGCGCCATCGGCGCCTCTTTTTTACAGCGCGACCTGTGGGCATCAATCCGTAATGGATGACTGCAATCGGAACAGAAGAGGGAACGAACGTTGTCAAAGAAGAACAAACCGGGCAAACAGAAGTCACAGGCCCCCCTATGGGTCGGGGCGGCGCTTGTCGCTGCGTATGGCGTGTATAAAAACTATAAGGATCAACGCGATCAGCAGGGCGACATCGACGATCTATTGGCGCCCGGAGAGAAGTTTTTTACGTTGCCGCCGGTGGATTCCGAAGAGCAGACGGTATGGGATAAAGAGCTCGTGCAAATAACCGAACTCGAAATAGATCCCGAAGTCGAACTGCTGATGGCAGAAGAAGCCGTCCAAATAATCGAGCCCGAAATAGAACCCGAAGTCGAGCAGCTGCCGGAAGAAGTCGAAGGCCGCACGCTTCAGGCAGCGCGGAAAGAGGCGCGTGCCAGAAGCAGGGGGCGAAAAAAAGGAATCTATACATTTCTCCTTCTCGTCTTTATCTGCACGGCGGCGTTCAGCGGCTACAAGCTGTACGAATACATGCGTGCATCGCAGGCGGAAACTCAGCTGGGCGAGGAACTGCGCGCGGAGTACCGTCAGCCGAAGCCGAGCGTGGCGATGAAAGATCGCTTCGAGGGACTGCGAGCGGTCAACGAAGACATCGTCGGGTGGATCCAGGTCACCGGCTCGAAGGTCGACTACCCCGTGCTCCAGGCTCGCAATAACGACTACTACCTGCGCCGCAATGCGCTCAAGGAGTATGCGATCCACGGTTCCATCTTTATGGATGCGACAAGCGATGCGAGTGCGAACAAATTGCAGACTGTCATTTACGGACACAACATGAAAGACGGGAGCATGTTCGGCAGCCTTTCCCAACTGAAGAAAATCGAAGCATTCGAAAAGAATCCACAGGTGATCTACGAGTATCCGGGCGGAAAGTCGACATGGGATATTTTCTCCGTCTACATCTACAAAGGAGGCGACAGGTTTTTCGAATTCGAGTTCGCAAGTCAGGCAGAATTCGGTCGCTATGTGCAGGAATGCGCGGAGCGGAACATGCACGGTGCACAGGAGCTGTCGGAAATTCCCGCCCGCATACTGACGCTTGTAACATGCACGTACGAGTTCGACAATTCGCGGCTGATCGTGCATGCAAAACCTGCAGATTTATAGGCAGGCCTTGTGGTATACTCATGAGTATGGGCCGGCAGAGTTTCGGCCCGGCAGGCGGCAATCCGCAGAAGGAGGAGCACCATGAAACAATTCAAATTCGATATCGACTACGTACGCGAGCAGTTTCCGTGCCTGTGCAAGACGGTCAACGGATATCCGGCCGCGTTTTTAGATGGCCCCGGAGGCACGCAGGTGCCCAGGCGCGTCGTGGATGCGATCAGCGAATACCTGTTTTATCACAATGCGAACGCGCACGGCTGCTTTGTAACATCCATCGAGACGATGGATCTCGTCGATGAAGCGCGCGAAACGATGGCTGCGTTTTTCAACTGCAGTGCGGACGAAGTCGTGTTCGGAGAAAGTTCCACAACAAACAACTTTAAGGTCGTACTGGCGATCGCCCGCGACTTGCAGGAGGGCGACGAAGTGCTCATCACGGACATCGATCACGAGTCGAACCGTTCGCCGCTGCGTTCGATTGCCGAGCGCGGCATCGTCGTAAAGAGCGCTCGCGTCGATCTGGATACATACACGCTGGATGTCGACGATTTTCTGTCGAAGCTCTCGGACAAAACGAAGGTCGTGGCGATCAACTGGGCGGCCAACGCCAACGGTTCGATCACCGACGTTAAGTCGCTCGTCGAGCAGGCGCACAAGCTCGGTGCGGTTACGATCATCGACGGCGTACACTACGCTGCGCACAAGCCGATCGACGTGCAGGAAATCGGCATGGATTTTCTCGTCACCTCTGCGTACAAGTATTTCGGACCGCATATGGGCGTTATGTATGCGAAGCGCGACGCGCTTGCCAAGCTGCGCACGTATCGCGTTCTCTCGGAAGACAACACCGAGCCGCCCGTCAAAATCGAGATGGGAACGCCGAACTTCGAACACATCTGCGGCTGTGCGGCGGCAGTGGACTTTATCGCAGATATCGGCCGGCGTCACGCGGAGTATTTCCCGGGCGACCTGGCGGGTCTCGAAGGCAAGCGCCGGGACGTCGTCGCTGGCATGCTCGCCATCGATGCCTACGAAGAACCGCTCGCGGAGAAGCTGCGCATCGAGCTTGGGAAGATCGAAGGACTGCGGCTGCGCACGTCACCCGAAGGCTATCCGAAAACGTCGACCGTGTCGTTTACCATCGACGGCGTCAACGCGCACGACATTGCGGTCCATCTGGCGGAGCGCGGGCTGTTTGTATGGGACGGTGACTTCTACGCCATCGAGATTACAAATCACGTGCTGAAGCTCGGAGACCAGGGCGGCCTGCTGCGCATCGGACTTGCGCCGTACAACACGCCGGAGGAAATCGACCGCACGATAAAGGCCGTGCAGGATTTTGTAAAAGAGAAAAAATAAATGAGAGCGAATCTGCAAGGTCGCCATTCGGGATGGGAACAGAACTTAGAATCGCAGATCGGTAAGCTGATTCGGCGATCCCGCATAATTCGGAGGGGGAACCTATATGCAATACAGAGAAATCGGTAAAACAGGGAAGCAGGCAGGCATCATCGGTCTCGGCTGCGAGCAGCTCGACCGGAGGCCGTATGCGCAGGTCGAGGAGACCGTGCATGCAGCGCTCGACTGCGGCGTCAACCTCTTCGAGGTGTTTATGCCGGGGCTCGAAGTTCGCACGAACATCGCAAAGGCGCTCGGAACGCGCCGCAGGGATGTGATGGTGCAGGGCCACATCGGTTCGACCGACATCCGCGAGCAGTACGACATCAGCCGCGATCTTCCGACGGCCAAACGCTACTTCGAGGAGATGCTGCGCCTGTTCGGCGGCTACGTCGATTTCGGCATGATGTTTTTTATCGACTCGGAGAAGGACTATAAAGAAGTGTTCGAAACCGGATTTGCCGATTATGTGCTGCGGCTCAAGGAGCAGGGTGACATCGGTCACATCGGCTTCAGCTCGCACAATCCCGAGACGGCGATGCGGGTTATCAAAACGGGGCTGCCGGAGTTGATGATGTTCAGCATCAACCTGGCGTTCGACCTGTACCCGGCCAAAGATAACGTGCTCGACGAGCTGCACAAAGGGCTGGACGCAGCCGCGTTTCGCGGCATCGACCCGAAGCGGGCCGAGCTGTACAAACTCTGCGAACAGAGCGGAGTCGGGATTACGGTCATGAAGCCGTTCGGTGCAGGCAAGCTTTTGTCGCCCGAGCACACGCCGTTCGAAAACCCGCTGACGGTGCCCCAGTGCCTCCACTATGCGCTGACGCGCCCGGCCGTTGCAAGCGTGCTGCCGGGCTGCGAGACGGCGGCGGAGATGGTGGATGTGATGCGCTACTTCGACGCAAGCGACGAAGAGCGGGATTACACGCCGGTACTGGGTACGCTGCGCAACGACTTTGCGGGTCAGTGCGTATACTGCAGTCATTGTCTGCCGTGTCCGGCGGATATCGACATCGCAACGGTCAACAAATACCTCGATATCGCCCGGCTGGATGTGGACAACGTGTCGCCTTCCGTCCGGTCGCACTACGCATCGCTGGAGAGCGCCGGCAGCGACTGCATCGGTTGCGGGAGCTGCGAGGAACGGTGCCCCTTCGGCGTGCGGGTGATCGAAAATATGGCCGAAGCCGCTTCGATTTTTGAAAAACGGTAGGAGTAAAGCGATGCGCAATTTTGAAGACATTATAGCTAAAGCAAGAGAAGTCGGGCCGATCCGGCTGGCGGTTGCACCCGCAGCGGAGCACGGCGTGCTCGAAGCCTCGTTTATGGCCAGAGAACTCGGAATCATCGAGCCGATCCTGTTTGGAGAGGAACAGGCGATTCGTCGCCTGTGCGAGGAGCACGGGTTGCCGTGCGACGCGCAGATCGTCGATGCGCAGGACGATGTCGAAGCCTGTCGGCTTGCCACACAGCACGTGTCGGGCGGCCGCGCTGACGCCCTGATGAAGGGCATGGTCGATACGTCGGTCATCCTGAAGGAGGTCCTGAACAAGGACTATGGGCTCCGCACGGGCAGACTGCTGAGCCACATCGCCGTCTACTGTCTGGCGGCGTATCCCAGGCTGCTATACATTACGGACGCGGGCATGAACATCGCTCCGGACGCCGAAGCCAAACGGGGCATCCTCAACAACGCCATCGAATTTTGCCATGCGATGGGGCTGGAAAAGCCGAAGATCGCCGTCGTGTCCGCTAAGGAAAAAGTAGATCCGCACATGCCTTCGACGCTCGACGCCCGTCAGCTTGTCGAATGGAACCGCGAGGGTTCGATTCCAGGTGCGATCGTCGAGGGGCCGTTCGGGATGGACAACGCCATCAACGTCGATGCGGCGAAGATGAAGGGCTTGTCGGGTGACGTCGCCGGTCAGGCCGATCTGCTGCTCATGCCCGATCTCGACGCCGGCAACATCCTCACGAAGGCGCTCACGTATTTTGCAGGTGCAGACAGCGCCGGACTCATCATCGGAGCGAAGCGTCCGATCGTGCTCATGTCGCGCGCGGACAAAGCGCGCGTTAAAGTCAACTCCATTGCGCTCGCCGCGCTCGCAGTCAGAAACGAGGTCAATCATGTATAAACTGCTCATCATCAACCCCGGCTCCACATCCACAAAAATCGCTGTATACGAAGATGAGCGGAAAGTCCTGGAAGAGACAGTGCGCCACGATCCGGACATGCTGATGCAGTACGAGCGGGTGACGGATCAGGCGCCGTACCGCAAGGAGCTGATCCAGACATTTATGGATAAAAACGATATCGACTTGACGGAGTTTTCGCTCATCGTCGGCCGCGGCGGCCCGGTCAAACCCATTAAAAGCGGCGTGTACGAAGTGAACGATGCCATGATTGCAGACATGGCCAGCGGTGTGTACGGAGAGCATGCCTCCAGCCTCGGCGGCATGCTCGCGCGGGAGTTTGCAGAAGGCGTCGGCCTGAAGGCGTACGTCGTCGACCCGCCGGTCGTCGACGAGTTCCACGAGCTTTCGAGAATTTCCGGACTCAAGGAAGTCGAGCGGACGAGTTCGTATCACACGCTGAACCATAAAGCCGTGGCGCGGCGTCACGCGAAAGAACAGGGCGCGCCGTACGAATCGCTCAACCTGATCGTGGCGCATCTGGGCGGCGGCATCAGCGTGGGCGCACACGAAAAGGGCCTGGTGGTCGACGTCAACAATGCGCTCGACGGTGACGGAGCGTTTTCGCCGGAGCGCTGCTGCGGTCTGCCGCTGCGGGGGTTCTTAGCGCTCTGCTATTCCGGAGAGTACACGATGGACGAGCTGCAGAGGAAGGTCCGCAGACAGGGCGGGCTGTATTCGTATCTGGGGACGACGAACTCGAAGGAAGTGTCTGAGCGGGTTAAAAACGGCGATCAGGAAGCGGCGCTCATCTACGAGGCGATGGCGTATCAGGTGGCTAAGGACATCGGCCAGTTTGCAACGGTTTTGAAGGGCGACGTCGACGGTATCGTGCTGACTGGCGGTATCGCGTACGACGATCTGTTCGTCGGTTGGATAAAAGAGCGCGTGGGCTTTATTGCGCCGGTGTATGTGTATCCGGGCGAGGACGAGCTGCAGGCGCTTGCGGACGGTGGCCTGCGCGCGCTGCGCGGCGAGGCGGAAGTGTTGCAGTATGAGTAAGTGCATAAGAAAATGCGAGGAGGAACAATGAAAGATTTAGCTGACAAGTGCAGGCTGGCGGCCGTTCAGGCATCGCCGGTCGTACTCGACAAGAACCAGACGATTGATAAAGCGGTCGATCTCATCATGGAGGCAGGGAAAAACGGCGCGGATATCATCGTATTTCCCGAGTGCTTTATCCCGTGCTATCCCAGAGGCTTTTCGTACGGCTACATCGTCGGAAGCCGCACGATGGAAGGCAGGGAAGACTGGAAACGGTATTATGACAACTCCGTCATCGTGCCGAGCGAAGACACCGACGTCATTGCACAAGCTGCCAAGGAAGCCGGAGCCTACGTCGTGATGGGGCTGACCGAGCGCGACGCTGTCAACTGCACGCTGTACTGCACTGTCGCCTTCTTCGGGCCGGACGGCTCGTATCTCGGCAAGCACCGCAAGATGAAGCCGACGGGTTCCGAGCGCCTGATCTGGGGCGAGGGAGACGTGAGCACGCTGATTGCCGTCGACACGCCCTGGGGACCGATGGGTTCGCTCATCTGCTGGGAAAACTACATGCCGCTTGCGCGCGTAGCGCTCTACGAAAAAGGCATTTCTCTGTACATCGCACCGACGGCGGACAACCGCGAGGACTGGCAGACGACGATGAAGCACATTGCGCTCGAGAGCCGGACGTTTGTGGTCAGCTGCAACATGTACGCGACGAAAGATATGTATCCGCAGGACCTCAACTACATTCACGAGCTCGAGAACCTGCCGGATCGCTTCTGCCCGGGCGGCACATGCGTCATCGACCCGTTTGGGAAGTACGTCGCCGAGCCGCTGTGGGACCAGGAAGGCATCGTCTATGCGGACCTGAATATGAACAAAGTGCCGCTGTCGCGGATGGACTTCGATCCGACCGGTCACTATTCCAGACCGGATTCGCTGGAGCTTGTGATCCACGACCGGAGCAAATAAGACGCGGCGGTGTACCGCTGCACAGAGAGCTGAAGGAAGTACATGATACAGGACATCGAACCGAGAGTATTTCATAACGTGTTTCGGAACAAACAGGCGGGGCCGGAGGATCTGTTTCTGTCGTACCAGGACGACTGCGTGCTGGTGCGAGAGGACAAGGACAAGCTCTGGTACCCGTCGTTTTCCGATTATGCGGCGACGCATCCGGACCTGGCGGAGCAGGCGCAGTTTCTTTTTACAATCGACGAGCTGAACTATTTCCTCGTCGACGAGAAGGGGCTTGACAGCGTGCCGGGCTGGGTGTATGCGAGCAGTTCGCGTTTCCGTTCGGAGAAAAAGTATTGGCGCTCGTTTGCGGGCGTCGTCGGGTTGCAGCTGCGGCGCTGGTACGACAACCACATCTACTGCAGCCGCTGCGGGGCGAAGCTCGAGCGCTCGGACAAAGAGCGGATGCTGTACTGTCCGGCCTGTGCGCTTACCGTCTACCCGACGATTTCTCCCTGCGTCATCGTCGGCGTGTACGACGGCGACCGCCTGCTCCTGACGAAATACGCCGACCGGGGTCTGGGCGGATTTGCGCTTATCGCCGGCTATAACGAAATCGGCGAAAATTTTGAGCAGACTGTCCGGCGCGAAGTGATGGAGGAAGTGGGGCTGCGGGTCAAGAACATCCAGTATTACAAGAGCCAACCCTGGCCGTTTACAGACACGCTGTTAGCCGGTTACTTCTGCGAACTCGACGGGAGCGACAGCATTCAGCTCGACGAAGAAGAGCTGGCCGTGGCCGTCTGGATGCAGCGGGAGGATATTCCCGAGCCCTCGAGCAGCATATCGCTGACGGCTGAGATGATGGACGTGTTCCGCCGCGGAATTTGGACAGGGGCGTGCGGGCAGGGGGACTGACATGAAAAGAGTCTGCATCATCTACACCGGCGGCACAATCGGAATGGCGCGCACGGACAGCGGCTATGCGCCGGACGAGGACTATCTGCGCGCGGCGCTTGCGGATATTGCATCGCAGGCGGCACCGGAGCTTCCGGTCTTTGATTTGATCCAGTACGATCCGCTGCTCGATTCGTCCAACGTGGCGCTCGACGAGTGGATCGCCGTTGCAAGAGATATTAAAAGCAATTACGACGCCTACGACGGCTTTGTGATCCTGCACGGTACGGATACCATGGCCTACACCGCGTCGGCGCTGTCGTTTATGCTCGACGGGCTTACGAAGCCCGTCGTTTTAACGGGGTCACAGATCCCTCTTGCAGAACTGAGAAACGACGCCCGCGACAACCTGATTACGGCGCTGATCATCGCCGGACATTGCGATGTACCCGAAGTGTGCCTGTACTTCGGTGGATTTTTGTATCGCGGTAACCGGGCGACGAAAGTGAGCGCGGATGACCTCGTCGCATTCGATTCGCCGAATTATCCGCCGCTCGCCCACGTGGGCATCCGCATTGCGCTCGACGAAAAGAGGATCCGGCCTGCCGGAAGCGGTCTACGGCTCGTCGAGTTCGGAGAGCAGCAGATCGCCGTGCTCAAGATTTTCCCCGGCATTCAGTTCGAAGTATTCGAAAACATCATGACGGAGCACTTAAAAGGCATTGTCATCGAAGCGTTCGGCGCCGGTAATATTCCGGATCGCCAGGGCACCATGCAAAAGCTGCTCACCCGCGCCAGAGACAACGATACCGTCGTCGTCGTGTGCACGCAGTGTCTCAAAGGGACAGCCATCATCGGAGAGTACGAGGTGAGCGAAGAGCTGGCGCGCGCCGGAGCCGTAAACGGATACGACATGACGGTGGAAGCCGCCGTCACGAAACTGTATTATCTGCTGAGCCTCGGCTGCGGCACGGACCGCGTTAAGCAGCTGATGACGGAGAACCTGAGAGGGGAGCTGACGATACCGATTCTGTAGCTGATCGTTTGTCGCCGGTCGTTTGTTCAGCAAGTACGCACACGGAAAAAGCGGCGATGAGCCGCTTTTTTTGATCGGTATTATTCCGAACGGATTTGCTACCTGTTTGGCTGCATGCTCAATATACAACTTTACCGAGAGCAGCGAGCACGAGTTCGCTTGCGAGATGGGCGGTTTGGTTGCCGATATCCAGGATGGGATTGACTTCGACCATGTCCATCGCCAACAGTTTGCCCGATTCGTGGAGCATTTCGACGGCGAGGAAAGCCTCCCGGATCGTGAGTCCGCTGTGCACGGTCGTGCCGGTGCCCGGCGCGGCTTCCGGTGTAAGCGAGTCGATGTCGAAGCTTAAGTGGATGCCCGCCGTGCCGTCCGATGCGATGTCGATAGCGCGGTGCACGACTTCCTGCATGCCGAGCTTGTCGATGGTGTCGATGGCGAACACGTTGAGGCCGGACGCTTTCATTTTTAAGGTCTCTGCAGGATCCAGGTCTCGGGCGGCAATCTGCACACATTTCGTTACATCTGCGTAGACCGGTCCCTGGCCGTAGTCGACCATGATCTCCGGTCCGAAGCCGCAGACCGCTGAAAACGACATGCCGTGCATGTTGCCTGTTTCGGTAATCTGTTCGTCGTTAAAGTCTCCGTGTGCGTCGATCCAGATGACACCTACGTTCTTATGCTGCTTGAGCGTGGCTGCGATGCTGCCTGCGGCGAGACTGTGGTCACCGCCGATTGCGACGGGAAACGCACCGCTTTGAAACGATTCCATGGTAGATTCGTACAGCGCCTTGCACGTCTGTACGACCGATTCGTAGTTGCGAAGCGTCGCCGAATCTGCACCTCCACACGGCTGGACGATGTCTCCTTTATCGTTGAGTTCGTAGCCGAGTTTTCGGATGCCTTCGGCCAGTCCGGCAATCCGTATCGCATACGGCCCGATGCACGCTCCGAGCTTCGAGGCGCCGCAGTCAATCTGTACGCCCGTTAAGTCGACTTTCTTTCTCATAATCTATCCCTCCGATAACGATCTATAATAAATTCTGCCTAAATGTATGATAGCATATTTTTGTAAAAAGGTGCTGTCCACCTATTGTCCGGTATCGTTTTCGGAAAAGGTGCCGTCCACCTTTTATCCGGTATTGCTTTCGGAAAAGGTGCCGTCCGCCTTTTGTCCGGTATCGTTTTCGGAAATGGTGCCGTCCACCTTTTATCCGGTATTGCTTTTCGAAAGCGGCTGGTGTTGGTATAATTCCGGTAGTTGATAGGTCTGGCGGCACCCGGCTTGTACACGGGTGCATAGATTTGGAGGAATGAATGCTGCAGGTCCATTCGTATATACACGGAATGGATCTCGGCGATTGTTATGCTATCATTCACGACGAATGCAGGAATCCGAAAGTATGGACGTTAAGTAAATATCACTTAGGAGGTAAAGAGTCAATGCTGTTTTGGGAAGATGAACTCCGGCGCTATTTCCCGGATGCCAATATCGATGATCTGAGCGATTTCGACCGCACAGCCGCTGAGACGTTTTACATTGCGCTCGACGGCGGGCCGCCATTCGGGCAGGAAGAGTTCGACGCATACAACGAACAGCACGACGCTAATTTTATGGAAATCGAAATCTCCGAAGATGAGACCATGGCGACGCTGTTGTTTCTAAAATACCCCAAAGGCGGGCAGGGTCAGAGTCTGTATGTCGAAGAAACACCGTTTCTACCGGAGCACGAGTCGTTTGCTGAACAGGCGCATCGGTTTATGCAGCACAACGGACTGAAGCACCTGAGTCTGGCCAATCTGGCCGAAGAGACGACCCTGGACGGTCAGACGGTTAGTGTCTATTACAAGCATTTTACGCAGGCCTCGGACGATCCGCTGTATGCGCCGAAGGCCGGGTGCGTCGAGTAGCTGGCATAGGTAGTCGGCGTGCAAGGCCGTTTGGCAAAAACAGGGATTCCCATACCGATCAGCTTAAATCGAGTTCTTGTGAGCAAAAATCGGAGTTGTTTTAATTATTTCGCATATATCGGAGGTTTTAGAGCAGAATTTGGAGTTATTTTAATTTTTTGGTCCAAAATTTTGAATTGCTCGAAAATTTGCACAGTATATGGCTGCAAGCGAGTAGTTTTTTGAAATTATTCGAAAATTTGCACAGAGCGCAAATGACAATCCATTATCTGAGAAATTAATGCAAAATTTGCACAGCGCCAATCCGATGCCGCTGAACTTTTCGGGATAGCTTCGGATTCTGCATACCTCCGTCTCCACCAAACCATTGTAATGTTTAGGTTATGGTAAGATCATATTAACCAATACCGATAACAGTACAGATCTGACTGTACTGTGCACTTATCCGTGAATACTCTTTGAAATAGCTGTATCCCCTGTTATAATTTAAGAAATATGAAGCTTGCTGCGAGTTTGGATTCCTTGCGGCAAGCTCGAGCCTGGCGAAAGTCTAATCATAGCCTTGCGTCTCGAACTGCCTAATCGTGGATAAGCTGACGGAGGAATGCGCAACGAGTATAGCTAGGAGATAAGTATGCAAGACCAGGATACAATAGCCATAAAATGTAAGCAGTGCGGTTCGCCGTCCTATTTTGATCAAAAATCTGAGGGATTTGCCTGCCCTTACTGTGGAAGTTTTGCTCCCTGGGAAGCAGATTACCATTCTAATACGTCTGAAATGGCCTTCAGGCATCTTCCGATTAGACTCTTTGATGGAATGATAAACCTTACTCATGTGGGTACTGATGAAGATTTCTTAGAAGACCACTGGCTTCCCGGCGAATTGAGGCAGAGAACAGGTAATCTGGACGAAAATCTTTATAATTTTGATAAGGGAACCTTTGAAAAGTGGTCTGAAAGAGAAGAAATCTCTTTTGACTGTTCTTTCTGTGGTGGGAAAATCACAGGCTTTTCAACTCAAAGTGTTTTTGAATGTGAATACTGTCACAACAAGATTGTGGCATCGGATGTTTACGAAAGCGGAGCTTATGGTGAAAACTTAGTATTTGGTAACGATAGTGAAATGTATATGCAAGCCCTGCCCTTTAAGATTAGCAGGGCACAAGCCATAGAACAACTCCTTCGTTTGGTGGAAGAGCACAAGAGCGACTTTGTAGAGCCGGATATAAAAAAGAGGATAAAGTCAGAACTTAAAGCGATTTATTTACCCTATTTAGTTGAGGATTTCAGTATAAAAGCAACTGTGGACACTGAACGTGGACAGTTTACTTTTTATCAGGACCGGATCAATTGGGCAAGTCCAGAGAACTCACTCTTTGATATCTATTTGATGGACCAGCTGAACCCCTGGGATTACGGTGAATCAACGGCCTTTACTCCGGCATTTTTAGAGAATGACGCGCATATTTTTGCCCCTATGAAGGATCGTGAACTAAAGACTGCAAGACATCGAATCCTCTACCGGGACATACCTCCTATGTTCAAATCCCAATTCAGTCTTGAAGATGTGAGAATAAAGACCTGGGCACTCTATCCAAGACGCCACAAATATCCAAGAGTTAATCTGCCCATATGGTATTTGGATAAAGCAAGTTGGGTTAAAGAGTCGGATTTACAGATTAGAATGGCGGTAAATGGTCAAACAGGTAAAGCTGCGGCCTTATTTTTGAAGGTGGGTAAAAAAGATTATAAGACGGCTGGTACGGACTATATTCGAACACTTGACCCATCGCCACAGGCTAAAATGTCGGATGAATCTACTATGTATTCCCGACCTGTGGCAGTAAAGTATATAAAACAACCCTTCTTATTCAAGACTTATGATATAGAGGAAGTGTTAGGAGAACGGGAAAGTAAATTTAGAAGATGGCTTAAGGGTTAGCTTCGAATTGAAGCATTTGACGGCGGGAGAGTGAGGGCAAAGCTATGAATAGTGTAAATTCAGATTATCTCAAACCAAAGGCAGAGTCTGACAACGTGTTACACCTCATCCAGGGCACAACACGGTGTGACCGCTACGATTATCTTTCGGCGGTCGCATGCGGCACAATCGGCGGGTTAGTCGATATCTTTCTTGTGGGCGCTCCGACTGAAGGCGCGCTGGGCGCGTGGAGCGACGCGCAGGTCGACAGTGCGGTGATGCGGTATGCCAGGCTGGTCGGATGGGATCCGAGGAACGAACAGAAAGGCAACGTCGCAAGCGCTATCGGCTTTCTCGAGAGGAAGTATCCGGTCAATTATGACCAGCGACATACCCGGGATGTAGGCGGCGCATTCGACATGTCAGCGAAAAATCACCACATCAAATCGCTTGCACATTCGCCGAGTCCGGTGGGTTTGTTTTTTTCTATGCTCAATCAGTTTACTTCGACCGCGTCCTTTGTGTCGGATGGGCAACTGGTCACGATTCAGTCGGAAACATTCGAACTGGAAGGGCACAATCCGGTCGCTAAACTGTTCTGCGGGACGGCAAACTGGTTCGGGCATCTGATGTCCGACGTCGCAGGAAGCTCCGGAAGCCGGGGCAATGCCGGACGAGGGACGGGGATTGCGGTTCCGTTTTATGAACTGTTTCAGTTTTTGCCGCTCGGACAGTTCAACGTCGGAAAGCATAAGCAGGATATTGCAACGATTGCCGTGCGGGCTTTTCAGGAAGGCTACGATGCGCGGCACGGAATCAGCATGGCGCTACCTGTTATTCTCACCGATCTGTCGATCCGGTTTATCTGGGCGCTGCGTCGGTATTTTGAGGACGGGCTGCCTGCCAGCGAGTGCATTCCCACGGCGAAGCACGACGAATTGCGGCTGATGCTTCTTCTGGGTCACGGAACTTTAGCGGTGATCGACGCACTGGATGCCGGCGTGCGTTCAAAGGGAAATTACCTGATGTTCTTTATGCGCTTAAATCTGTTGGCCTGGTTCCGGTTTACATTGATGGTCGTAAAAGAAATCGGCATTCAGACAGGGCTGAGCGACACTGCGCAGATGAACATCGATGCCTATCGCAAAATCGAAGAGGCGTTGGATATGTATCTCGACGAGCTCGAAGGGCTCGATTATGATCGTTTTGAGGAGGAGGCGAACGCATACCGGATTTTCGAGCAAAAACTCTCCGTTGCAACGAGTTCGGAAGATATAACGGCGATGCTGGAGGATTTTCTAGTCCATTTCGAGATTCCGTTACCGTGGGAGGATGACTTTAACGAGCATATGGAGGATCCGGATAATTACTTTGTTTTTGAATGATGTGAGAATAGTGTTATTAAGTCATTACCGAAGAAATAAAGAATAAGGCCATTTATATAGGTATAGAGAATCAGTGGAAAGAAAGACTTTCAAAGGAGGAAATCATGAACTTTTGTTGGGTGACGCTACCGGTCAAGGATTTCGAAAAATCGCTTAACTTTTACCACGGCTTGCTGGGACTTCCCGTCGACAGCAAGATAAAGGGCGAAGGAATCGAAATGGCTATGCTTGGTGAGAAAGAGCAGCCAAAGGTTGAGATTATACGCCTCGCAGAATACGGGGACAGGAGCTTTTCTTCGGACATCACGGTTGGGTTGGCCGTCGAATCTATGGAGGCGACATTGGAATTTTTGAAAGAGAAGGGGATTCCTGTTCTTCGCGGTCCTATTTCGCCGAATCCAAATCTCCAGTTTATCTACATCAACGATCCGGATGGATACGAAGTGCAGTTGGTGGAGATGCGAGGGTAGCCTGTTTCTGTTAGATGATAAGTTGCAGGTTGAAAAATATGGGCGATGTCGGAAACGACATCGCCCATATTTAAACATAATCGCAAATCAGATCAATTTCGCAAAACTAACAGATAGTCACGAACAAATGCACTTAAGTACTTACATATCATAGTATACGAAAAATATAAAAAATGTCAATCGAAATATAACAGTTATGGCTGCAACCAGTAGCTATCAGGGCGTGCAATTAGACGAGCGTTGTTATAAGCCATTTCAGTTGTAAGGCAAGTGTGTCCATAGTATACAGACTTGTCCTCGCTCAGAGAGAGTACCAACGCTAAATCGGGCGTATCCGGATTTGTTAGATAAAGAGGAGCCAGGAGTTGAATTTTACCGCGGTATAACTGTGGAACGATTGTTTTATAGTTTGCTTCGATGCGCTTTTTAACAGATCTAATTGCTCCGTCAATTAAGTTTTGACAGAATTCTTTTCCATTGGCTCTCAGTTGTTCCGGAATCCTCAAAAAGTTCTCCTCTTCGTATAAAATATGATTCCACTGGGGAGTAATTTCCAAATTGATGTCAAAAATCAAATCACTGGGACTGCTAAAATAACTAGCGCGACGTAGAGCAGTTACATCTGCAGTTGAAAGATCTGAATACTTGATTGTATAACTGTTGTAGAATGTCGTGAAACGCCAGGGCTGGAATCCTTCGAGCGGATTCTTTATGCAGTAGAAATAAATTGGTTGCCATGTTTTATCATAGAGCCCAGTATTGAAGCATGCTATACTCTCGTCCATGAAAATATATTGCTGTTTTTCTGTTTCTTCTGCATCTTCTCTTTCTTGCCATAGTTTTTCAAACGTGTAGTAGAGATAATTTTTCAATATACCGAAATCTGACTTTCCCGCATAGCTCCACTTTTCAGGAGGGAGTTCATTTGTAGACAAAATCTTTACTTGTTTCAGAAAGAAATCATAACTTCCCAGGAACGCCCAGTCTCTCAGTTGCATATTGTGCCCTCCAGCTATTAAGAATAATTTCACTTTCTATATTATAGCAATATTTCACATTTTTGTCACTATATGTTCTTTGAAGTTTCCAACAGTAGAGTGTTCTAAATCCAAAGTCGTTTCGAAGTGACTCGCTCAAATCATTATCAAAATGCGTGCGTGTTATTAAGGGCGTATGAAGGCCGATCCGCTGGATTTCAGAGATATTAAGTGATTTGTCTATGGACAAAGGCATAAATATTTAATACAACACACACTGTTGGTCTAAAGGCGGCTGGTTCTGTTAACTAACGATGAAAAAATGAGATCTGAAATGCTTCTGGCAAGTAGAAATGCAAAAAAATAATCACGACTACATGCTTGGTTGAAAAATTATCATAGTGGATCGTGAAGTGCAAGTCC
>DUTT01000070.1 GCA_012841925.1 Clostridiales bacterium
AAGAAGAAGAAGTAGCTTTGTAAAGATTTAAAACGAAAAAGCCTGTCCCGGCAGCCGGGGCAGGCTTTTCTAATATCGATTTGTGACATCCCGCAGCGGTGCGGCCGACGCTATTCGATGTAGACGTACGGCAGTCTGGAATCGCAGTTGCACGTGATGTCGTTGCCGATCGTGCCCAGCGCATCCGCGAGGTCCTCGGCACGGACTTCCAGCCCTCCGCTCTTTCCGATGATGGTCACTTCGTCGCCGAGCTTCACGTTGGGGATGTCCGTCACGTCCAGCATGCACTGATCCATGCAGATGTGGCCGGCAAACGGCGCATACTGTCCGTTGACGATCGCCCGGCCCACCTTGCTCCACGGCCTTGGAATGCCGTCGGCGTAGCCGAACCCAAGCGTCGCAATCGTGCTCGGCCGTCCCGCGATAAAGCTGCGCTCGTAGCTGACCGAATCGCCTTCCGGGATGTTCTTCAACTGGACGATGTTCGCCCGAAACGACAACACCGGCTCGATGCCTTCGACGAACGTAACTCCGCTTTGATAGCGCCCGTAGAATATGCCGCCCGGCCGGCAGAGATCGAAGTGCGAGCTGGGGCGGTCCATGGTGGCCGGACTGTTGGCAAGCGAACAGAGTTCAAACGACAGACCCCGGTCCATCAGCGCATTGCGGACGTTGTTGAACCGGTGCTCCTGCTTGTCTGTAAAACTGCGATCTGCTTCGTCCGCAGTCGCAAAGTGGGAGAAGATTCCGACGACCCGGATGCCCGGCATCTTCGACGCCTCGACAATTTCTTCGATGATTGCCGGGTCCTTGGCCTGGTATCCGATGCGCCCCATGCCGGTGTCGATCACCGCCCACACTTCGGCCGTCTTGCCGCGGCGAACCGCTTCGTCCGACAGCGCTTTTACAAACGACAAGTCGATAAATCCCGTCAGGATGTCGTATTCCAGGACCGTATCTGCAAACAGAGCCGGCGTAAGCCCCAGCATGATGACGCGCCCCTTGACGCCCATCTCGCGAAGCTCGATCGCCTCGGCCAGCGTCGAAACGCCGAACGTATGAATCCCGTTTTTCTCCATAATCCGGGCGCACTCCTTCATGCCGTGTCCGTAGGCGTTTGCCTTGACGACCCCGCACACATCGCATCCGGGCGCAACGCGCGACTGGATGATTTTTATGTTGTTTTCCAGCGCTTTCAGGTCAATTTCCACCCACGCCGGGCGGAGTCCTTCTTTATACATACCGTACCTCCTAGGATGTTCGATCTGCGATTTTTAACGATCTTGTCTTTTCAGTATACTGCTGCACCCACAGGATTACAAGACGCAACGGGCGCCGTATGCTACAATGTAGCAGGAGAAATCGCCGACGGGATATCGAAAGGAAAAATGATGAGTTACACCACACTGGTCAGCGGTGCAAGCGGCGACATCGGCCGGGCGTGTGCGCTGGCACTCGCCCGCAGAGGCGACCGCATCGCCGTTCACTGCCATACGCACCCGGATGCGGCCGAAGCGCTCGTGCAGGCGATTCGGAGCGAAGGCGGCACGGCGGAGTCGTTCCGGGCCAATCTGACGCAGCCGGAGGAGGTGCGCGCCCTGCACCGGAAAGTCGAACAGGCGTTCGGCGCCGTTACGATGCTGATTAACAACGCAGGCCTGGCCGGCGTCGCGCAGTTTCAGGATATCGAAGAGTGCGACTGGAATCGCGTGGTCGATGCCAATTTAAAGAGCGCCTACCTGCTGACGCGCGCGGTGCTTCCCGGCATGATCGCTCAGAAGAGCGGGTGTATCGTCAACATCGCGTCGATGTGGGGCCAGGTGGGCGCGTCGTGCGAGGCGCACTATTCCGCCGCGAAGGGCGGACTGATCGCCATGACGAAAGCGCTGGCGAAGGAAGTCGGCCCGTCGGGCATCCGGGTCAACTGCGTTGCACCGGGCGTCATCGAAACAGACATGATCAAAGACCTCGAAAGAGACGCCAGGGAAGCGCTGATAAACGAAACGCCCCTGCGGCGCCTGGGGCTGCCGGGGGACGTTGCCGGTGCCGTTTTATTTTTAACCGGGCCCGATGCTTCGTTTATTACGGGGCAGGTGCTCGGCGTCAACGGCGGATTTGTGATGTAAGCGATGCGCCCGGTTATTCCTGTTCGGACTGTTCCGGTTGCTCTGCGGGCGCTGTGTCCGGATTGCCGATCTGCAGATCTGCAGGGATGCTCTCTGCAAGGCTTTCCGGCAAGACGACCGTAAACTCGCCTTCAGGGTCACCCGCGGCGCCGCTGCCTTCTGCATACCCGGCTGCGGTATCCTGGCCCTCCGTATCACCGTGCACGTCTTGCGCACCGGCCTCCGGGTCGGCCGATTTTTCGCTGAAGCGCTTGTATTCGTTGTCCACTTCGCCGAACCGCTTCGGTACACGGAGGCTTCCAAGCACCGCGATCAGCACGAGCGCGATAAATCCTCCGATCAGACCCTGCAGAATGTTCCACGGGATCGACACGATCGGCGCGGTGCGGTTCCCCGTGAGGATCCACTCCGCTACATAGTATCCCGCAGCCATGAGCGCTGTCGCCAGGACGATGCCGACGATGCCGGAACGGGGGATTTTCTTTCCGTCCTCGCGCACCCGGCCTTCCGAAAACTGGATCGATACGGCAAAGATAAACGCCATACCCGCCTTGATGATCAGCGTAAACGGTGCAAACGTCGCATAGGAAAGCAGAACGTCCGCCAGCGCCGAACCGAGACCGGCTGCGAGGGCGCCATTTTTTTTGCGCAGCAGATAGGCACCCACGAATACAGCGGCATCGCCCAGGTTGACGTAGCCCTGCGTCAGGGGAATGGGGATGACGATGGCCATGGTCACGACCGTAACGACCGCAATCCAAAGTCCCGTAAAGATCATTGCTTTTATATCGAGATCTTCCTTGTTCATTTCGG
>DUTT01000071.1 GCA_012841925.1 Clostridiales bacterium
CAACCGATTCCGGTGACGATAGCGAAGAGGATACACCTGTTCCCATCCCGAACACAGAAGTTAAGCTCTTTTGCGCCGAAGATACTTGGTGGGAGACTGCCTGGAAGAATAGGTCGTTGCCGGTTTACAAACGCTAAAACACACTTCACTCGAAGTGTGTTTTTCGTTGGAGCTGTCGCATCTGACGCCTGGATATGCTATACTACCACCATGATAGACACGGTGCCGCGATATGTATTTATGACGCTTCTCTGCCTCCCGGTGGTTTTAGCGTGCGCCTTTTTATTCGACAAACTGCTGGTCGAAGTGCTGGAGATTCACCGGGAAAAACGGGCCCGTCTCGAGCGGCGCCAGGCGGAGCGGCGCAGAAAAGAACTGTTCGACATCGAATACCAGAAGTGGAGGCGCGGGAGTTACCGGTGAAAAAAGGCTTACTGATTACATTCGAAGGGCCGGACGGGAGCGGCAAGACGACGCAGGTGCAGCGCCTTGCGCAGCACGCCCGTGCGCTGGGTTATCCCATCGTCCAGACACGCGAACCCGGGGGCACAGCGATCTCCGAGAAAATCCGGGAAGTCATCCTGGACGTGAGCACGCCGGAGATGGACGATGTCACCGAAGCGCTGCTGTATGCGGCCGCACGTGCCCAGCACGTCAGTCAGGTGATCCGGCCGGCCCTGCTTCGGGGCGATATCGTGGTGTGCGACCGCTTTGTCGATTCGTCCATCGCCTACCAGGGATTCGGCCGGGGACTCGGAGCCGGCGTGGCGTCGATCAACGCATTTGCCGTGCAGGGCGTAAAACCGGACCTGACGTTCTTTCTGGATATCGAACCGGCGGCAGGCTTAAAGCGCATCAGCCGAAGCGGCGGTCTGGACCGGCTCGAAAAGGAGACGCTGGCTTTTCATAAGCGCGTGTACGAAGGCTATCAGGAGCTGATCGCTCAGAACAAAGAGCGCTATCGCATCGTGGATGCCGGTTTGGATGCAGACGCGGTGGCGGAAGAGATTCAGAGCCTGTTCGATGCGTGGATGGCCGAATGAAGGATCGGATAAGAGGAGGAGTATGTCGCTTGCATCCATAGAGACAAATGCAGCCGTCATGCGCCAGTTGCGCGACTCGGTGGGCAAAGACCGGATTTCGCATGCGTATTTATTCGCAGGCCCTCCCGAAATCCGCGGACGCGTAGGTCTGGAATTTGCCAAAGCGATCCTGTGCGAAACGAGCCGGGATGACGCTTGCGATGTGTGTACGATCTGCAAGAAAGTTGAACACGGAAATCACGAAGACGTGCTCGACGTTCAAAAGAGCGGTAACACCATACGCAAAGACGAAATTTTGAATATCATCGACCGGCTGTCGTTTAAACCGTATGGCGGGCGCAGCGTCGTGATCGTCGACGATGCCGACACCATGACGATCGCTGCTCAGAACAAGCTGCTGAAGACGCTTGAAGAGCCTCCCGGACGCTCCGTGATACTGCTGCTCGCCGAGCGAAAAGATGCGCTGCTGCCCACCGTTCTCTCGCGCTGTGTACAATTTCAGCTGAGGGATGATCCGCACCTGGATGCAGACACAGCGGCGATCGGCAGGCAACTGGTCGATCCGAGGCAGAAAGGGCAGCCGTTTTACCTGCGCGCAGAAGCGATCGCTCCGCATATTTCGGACCGGGATCTCTGCCTCGAAGTGCTGGATGCCGCACAGGACGATCTGCGCAAGCAGCTTTTTGAGGCGGTTGACAGGGCGCAGTACGCCCATGTTCCGCTCATCCGGACAGCTGTGGCGCGAATCGAACAGGCGAGGCGCAGCCTGCAGGCCGGCTACAACGTGGGCTATACGATGAAACATTTATGTCTTTTAATTGATAAACGGGAAACAACGGAGGAAACGGTATGGCGAAGGTTATAGGAGTTCGCTTTCGGGAAGCAGGAAAAATTTATTACTTCGATCCGGGCGATCTGGAGATCGCCGCCGGTGACGATGTAATCGTAGAAACCGCCCGCGGCATCGAATACGGAACAGCCGCCTACGGCGAAAAAATAGTGGATGACGAAGAGGTCGTTGCACCCCTGAAGCCGATCCTGCGCAGAGCCGGCGAAGAGGACCGGATGCGCCATGCGGAAAATCAGGAAAAGCGCGCATCGGCGATGGCGCTTTGTCAGGAGAAAATCGACAAGCACGGACTCGATATGAAGCTGATCGATGTGGAATATACGTTCGATCATTCGAAGATCATCTTTTACTTTACTGCGGACGGGCGCGTGGACTTCCGGGAGCTCGTCAAGGATCTGGCGAGTGTGTTCCGCATGCGCATCGAGCTGCGTCAGATCGGCGTGCGCGACGAAACGAAGCTGCTGGGAGGAATCGGATCGTGCGGGCGTGCGCTGTGCTGCCATTCCTGGCTGGCCGACTTCGAACCGGTATCCATCAAAATGGCGAAGGTTCAGAATCTGTCGCTCAACCCGGTTAAGATATCGGGAATCTGCGGAAGGCTCATGTGTTGCCTGCAGTTCGAAAACGATGTATATACAGAGCTAAAAAAGGGTATGCCCGAGCCGGGCGACCGCGTCTACACTGCGGACGGACCGGTGCTCGTCTGCGATGTCAATATTTTAGAAAACAAGATTAAAACGCGGCTCATACTCGAAGAGCGAACGAGCGAGCGTTCGGAAAAGCTGTCGACGGAGTACCACGTGTATCCGAAGGAAGAAATCACCCGCACGGCCCGCAAAGGCCGGGTCGAGCGAAGCGACGCCGGTGAGCGGAGCGAACGGGGCGATCGAACAGGCCGGTCGGTACGCAGCGAACAGGCGCCCGAAGAGGAGAGGGGAAAACCGCGCAGGAGAATGCGCCGCCCGAAGCCTTCAAAAGAGTAAAGGATTTTGACATAACAAGTGATGATACAAGCGAATATTTACCCGCATCCTCATCGATGAACGAAACAGAAACGGCGATTCTCGCTGTTTCTGTTTCTCTCGGGTTTTGTGTTTCCGGATCTACAAATTTTTGAGCTCTCCCAGACATTTCTTGCAGATATTCTTCCCCTGCACCGAAACGATGTCCGTGGCATCGTTGCAGAAAATGCAGGCAGGTTGATACTTCCGCAGGATGATATCATTTTCTTGAACGAAGATTTCTATGGGGTCCCCAATCTCAAGCTCAAACGTGCGGCGGAGCTCCATGGGGATGACAATCCGCCCGAGCGTATCCAGTTTCCTTACGATCCCGGTAGCTTTCATATCTCTAACCTCCTGATATAATAAGCAGTGTTGATACACGAGTCATTATAATAGCATTAAGAAATAAAAGCAAGCTTATTCAATTATTTCCTGTCTATTTTTTCTTGTTCTTTGTCAGGTTGATAAGATTGGCCAGCGCGCTTGTGAGGCTTCCCATCGCAGAGAGCGTGCTTTTTTTGTACCGCACGGTGCTGGCTACGTCGCCCAGGGAGCCGCTCAGATCGCTGACGATGCGTTGAGCGTCTGTGATACCGACCCGGGCGGTATCGGTGATGTGAGACGTGTCGTCCATGACCTTTGCCAGGGACTTGGCTGTGGGCATCAGATTGCGGACGAGTATGATCAGCTGCACCAGCAGCACGATCGCAACGACAATCAATACTGCAAGCAGGGCGTCGAACAGAGAAATGGTAATGGTCATGACATGCTCCTATCGCACTGGCTCAGTCGGTTTTCTTCTATCATTATCTACTATTTACTTCCAGTTTACAACCGCTTTTCGCAGACGGCCGGCGCTTTTGACAAACACAGTCGAATTTTGTATAATTACCCGGATATTCAACGGATACAGTCGGCGATACGGAGGTCGATTTGGCAAAATTCATCGTGGAACAATCGGGACCGCTCAGAGGCGAAGTGGATGTGAGCGGGTCTAAAAATGCGGTTCTTCCGATCTTGGCTGCGACGCTCATGGCCGAAGGAAAATGCGAGATTTACGATGTCCCCAATCTGAGGGATGTCGATGTGATGTGCAGAATCCTTCGAAGCATGGGTGCTTCGGTGGAGGAAGACTGGGAGACGCATACGATCACGACCGAGATCGGCAGCGTTCTGGCCGACGAAGTTCCCTACGAGCTGGTCAAGCGCATGAGAGCTTCCATCTTTGCGATGGGGCCGCTGCTGGCGCGCACCGGAAAGGCCCGAATTGCACTCCCGGGAGGCTGTTCCATCGGGGATCGGCCGATCGATCTGCACAATAAAGGCATGCGGTCGCTCGGAGCGCGCGTTACGACCGACCTGGGCATGGTCGAGGTGGAAGCCGAAAAGCTGCAGGGTTCGCTGATCTATCTGGACTTTCCCAGCGTCGGTGCGACGGAAAACATCATGATGGCTGCGACGATGGCCGAGGGACTCACGACGATCGAAAACGCAGCGGAGGAGCCGGAGATCGTCGATCTGGCCAACTTCCTCAACAAGATGGGAGCGCGCATCAAGGGGGCCGGAACGGATACGATTCGGATCGAAGGAGTGGAGAAGCTCCGCGGAGCGCGTCACACGGTGATTCCCGATCGCATCGAAACCGGCACGTTTATGGTCGCGGCAGCTATTACCCGGGGCGACGTTCTGATACGCAACTGCGTGCCCGACCACGTAAAACCCGTCATCGCCAAACTGATGGAGTGCGGCGTTACCGTCAACGACGAGGTGGAGGGCCTGCGCGTGCGCGGGGATATCCGCAAGCTGGTGGCTACCGATATTAAGACGATGCCCTACCCTGGCTTCCCGACCGACATGCAGGCGCTGTTCATGGCGTTGCTTTCCACGGTCGACGGAGCCAGTACGGTGATTGAGACGGTGTTCGAGAATCGGTTTATGCACGCAGCCGAGCTTTCACGGATGGGAGCGAACATCAAAGTCAACGGGAGAACGGCAATCGTCCCCGGAAAAAACCCCCTCGTGGGGGCGCAGGTGATTTCGACGGATCTTCGCGCAGGTGCTGCGCTGGTACTGGCCGGACTCATGGCGAAAGGAACCACAGAAATTTCGGAGATCTATCACATCGAACGCGGGTACGATTCGTTTATGGAAAAGCTCGTATCGCTCGGTGCGAATATCAGGCGGTGTGAGGACTGATGTCTTCCTCTTTGGGCTCGACCGCTTCGAACGTTCCGCCCAGCGCCCGATACTGATCCCAGAACTCAGGCCAAATTTTATCGACTGCCCGTTCGTCCAGCACGAACGGTTTTTTTATGGTTGGAGCCGCCAGTGCAAATGCGATGGCGATGTGCGCATCGCCCTGGCAGTCGACAAAGAAATCATCCGGATAATCAAAATGCCCGGTTCCGTCGGATTCGAAGCCGTCGTCGGTCTCGTGCATGTCGGCGCCCATGTCGCGCAGGATCGCAGCGATCGTCTTTAAGCGATCCGTTTCCTTATACCGGAGCTGAGGCACGCCGGACAGGTGGAGTGCGCCGGATTTCGCCGCAGCGACGACGGCGATCAGAGAAGCGAGTTCGGGATAGTCTCTCGCATCGACGGTGATATCACGAAAATCGGTGACGAGCTGCGAGTGCATCTCCGTGAGGTTCCGATAGCCTTGCGGCGAGTCTGCAGGCAAGTCCGTGCAGACGATGGATCCGCCCTGTTCCTGCGACAGCGCTCCCGCCGTGAGCCACAGGGCGGCCAGAGACCAGTCGCCGGCCACGGAGATGTTGTCGGGAGAAAGGTAAACCTGCCGTCCCGGTATCGCGATTTCTTCTTCCCCGATCTCTACGTCGATGCCGAACTGAGCCAGAACGTCGAGCGTCATTTCGATGTGTCCGCCCATCAGCACGGGCGGCTCGATTCGCACGGTGCTCGACGAAGAGAGGATGGGGGCCGCCAGCAGGATGCTGCTGACATATCCGTGGCTCAACGTGCCGTCGAAGTCGTATTCGCCACCTTCGAGGCGTCCCTGCATCGTGAGGGGAAACGTAAAGCCTGTAAACGTCGTACCCCGCAAGGCCATGCGTCCGGCCAGCGGAAACAGAGGTCGTTTTACCAGGGATTCGGATGCGGTGCAATCCGCCTGGAATCCATAGGCGGCGGCGATGGCAAGCGCGTAGCGCGACGCCGTCGCACAGCGTTCGAAGTCGAAATCGACCCGCGGGACCGGTCTGGTCTTTGCAAACGGATGGATGATCAGCGTATGCGCTCCGCTGTGCTCCACCGTGCTGCCCAGCGCTTCCAGACAGCGAATCGACGTGTGGATGTCTCCGCACATCGGGATGCGGTGGATGGCTGTGGGTGAATTGGAAACAGCGGCTGCAAACAACAACCGCTGCGCGTGGGCTACGGACGAGGGCGCAGCCAGTGTTCCTGAAAAAACGGCAGGAAAAATCCGTATCATAATCTACCTCCATTAATGCTTCTACAGTATAACTTCTCGGCATTCTCTCGTCAAGAAAACACCGTTGTGCTATACTCAAATGAAGACTGCGCTGCCCGGAGAGGAGGACTGCATGAATATTTCGGATGTGGAAATGAAGTATCTGAAGCTTCTGTCAAAAAGCTACGGCACGATTGAAGCTGCGGCCGCTGAGATCATCAACCTCACGGCCATCCAAAACCTTCCCAAAGGGACGGAACACTTCCTCAGCGACATTCACGGAGAATACGAGTCGTTTCTCCACATTCTGAGGAACGCTTCGGGCGTCATCAAACTGAAGATCGACGAAACGTTTCGCGAGCTGTCGGCCGCCGACCGAAAAAGCCTTGCGACGCTGATTTATTATCCTGAAGAAAAGCTGGAGCAGGTCCGGGCGACGGAAGAGGACATGCCGGAATTCTACCGGCGGTCGCTGCACCGGCTCATCCGTCTGCTGGAGGTCGTCACCGTCAAATACACGCGCTCGTATGTGCGCAAGCAAATTCCGCAGGAATACGCCTACATCATCGAGGAACTGCTGTACGGCAGCAGCACGTCGGCCGAAGACCGCATGCTGTACAAGGAGAACATCATCGACTCCATCATCGATCTCGAGGTGGCGGAAGATTTTATAGAAAGCATGTGCGATTTAATCTCCAGGATTTCCGTGTATCACCTGCACATCCTGGGGGATATTTTCGACCGGGGACCGGGCGGTGACATCGTGCTCGAGGCATTGATGAACCACCACAGCGTGGATATCCAGTGGGGCAATCACGACATCCTCTGGATGGGCGCTGCGGCCGGTAATCAGGCTTGCATCGCCAACGTCATCCGCATCTGTACCCGCTACGACAATCTCCACACGCTGGAAGTGGGGTACGGCATCAGCCTGCGGCCGCTCGTCATGTTCGCGCTCAACACGTATCACGACGATTCCTGCCCGAACTTTAAGGCGGTTGCCTCGCTCGAAGATGCGCTGTACGCGACCGACCTGGAGAGCCTGGCCAAAATCAGCAAAGCGATCGCCGTCATGCAGTTTAAGGTGGAAGGGCAGCTGATCGAACAGCATCCGTATTACGAGATGGATGCACTGCGGCTGCTGCACTGCGTGGATTACGACAACTATACGGTCACGATCGACGGGAAGACCTATCCGATGAACAACCGGTTTTTCCCCACGATTGATCCGGACGATCCGTATCGCCTGACCGACGAAGAGGAAGCGGTGATGAACCGCCTGCGGAGCGCTTTTCTGGAAAGCGAAGTGCTGCAGAGCCATGTGCGCTTTCTGTTTTCCAAAGGGAGCCTCTATAAGAAGTACAACGGAAATCTCCTGTTTCACGGTTGCATGCCGCTGGAGAAAAACGGGGAGTTTTCGTCCATTCGCACAAGCGACGGCGTCATGAAGGGAAAAGAGTGGTTCGACTACGCCGAGCAGCTCGTTCGCATCGGCTACTTCGGGAGTCCGACCGATAAAAACAAGAAGCGCGGCATCGACTTTTTCTGGTACCTCTGGTGCGGATACAAATCGCCTTTGTTCGGGAAGAAGAAAATTACGACATTTGAACGGCTGTTTGTGGAGGACCCGGAGACGTGGGTCGAAGAAAAGAACCCGTATTATAAGCTCGTCGACGACGTGAGCGTTGTGGAGCGCATTCTGGAGGAGTTCGGTCTCGACAAGGACACGGGTCATATCATAAACGGGCACATGCCGGTGAAGGAGGGGACGAATCCCGTGCGCGCCGGCGGGAAAGCGTTCGTAATCGACGGCGGTCTGGCAAAAGCCTATCGAAAGACGACGGGCATTGCCGGCTATTCGCTGATCTATAATTCGTACGGCTTTATCCTGGCGGCGCACGAACCGTTCGACTCCAAGCTGAAGGCGGTCGCCGAGGAGACGGATATTCTGTCGACGCAGGTGGCTAAGGAAGAAGTCAGTCGCCGGATGCTCAACAAACACACCGACACGGGTAAGGCGCTGCAGGAGCAGGTGGACGGCCTCATGAGGCTGCTGGAGGCTTATCGCCGGGGAATCATCAAGCCGGACGGCGCGTAGAGGCTAGCGGTTGAGGCAAACGGGCTTTAATCGCATTTAATCGCATTTAAATTCTAAGAATTAAAAAGCGGGTGCCGATCGCACCCGCTTTTGCATAATCACAAGCCGATCGCACCCGCTTTTTTTATAACCATAAGCTGTCCGGTCTTATTCGGTCATGATGGCCTGGATCACGTGGTCGGTTTCCGCCATGCCCTCGCATCCCATGCGGCCGATGTTGCGGATCGTCTGCTCCACATCGTCGGCGATGATGCCTTCGCCACCGCGGAAGCGCTTGCCCGCCTGGCTCATTTCGTATCCGAGAATGCCGCAGTCGACGGCATAAGCCACCTTGGCGGCACAGGACGGCTTCGCGCCGTCGCACACCGTGCCCGATATGATCCCTAGGCAGTTGGAGACCGTTTCGGCGACCGTGCCGGCATCGGCCCCGAGCAGGTAGGCGATTCCGGCTCCGGCTCCGCAGCCTGCGCATACAGCACCGCAGAAGGCGGACATCATACCGATGCCCGTTTTTATGTGCAGCGCCACGAGGTTCGCCACGCACAGGGCGCGCAGCAGCTCCTCTTCCGTTTTCCCCAGTTCCCTTGCATAGGTGATGACCGGCATCGAAGCGGTGATGCCCTGGTTGCCGCTGCCGGAGACGATGATGACCGGTCGTTCACAGCCGCTCATGCGGGCGTCCGCACCGGCTGCAGCTGCTGCAATCGCCTTTGTCCGCACGGAGTCTCCCCGTGTATCGGTGATGGTCCTGCCGATGTGCGCACCCCAGTCGCCTTCCAGGCCCTCCCGGGAGATGGCACTGTTGAACTCAATCTGCCGGCTGAGCGGCTCGCGGATATCGTCGATGTCTGCTGCTTCTGCAAAAGCGACGATGTCCTTCACGTTGAGCCGGCCTTTATGGCCCGCTTGCGCGCTGCGTTCTTCGTCTTTTTTCTGGAGCAGCGGTTGTCCGTCGCGCTCGATGCAGACGATGTTCGCATGCCCGCCTTTGATATGCGCCATCGCAGAGCGTCCGTCTTTTTTTACGTGCACGATAATTTCGAGCAACTCGTCCCCGAACGTGGGCGAAAGGCTGAACGCGGCGCTTTCCAGGTAATTGTGAATCTGCTCCTTTTGTTCGTCTGTAATTTCCGAAAGGACTTCGAGTCCCTGATCCGCACGTCCGCCGATGATGCCGGCTGCCGCTGCTGCTTCCACGCCGATGAGTCCGCCGGTATTTGGGACGGTGACACTTTTGGCGTTTTTAAGGATATTGCCGCTCACTTTGATATCGACGATATCGGGAATGATCCCAAGAGCTTCCCGGGCGGCAGCTGCACAGTACGCAATGGCAACCGGCTCCGTACAGCCCATGGCCGGTACCAGTTCTTCCCGCAGCATGTGCACATATGCTGCGTATGTGTCGCTATGTTTTTCCATGAATGTTCCTTTCCGCGTCAGATGGCTTCAGCGCTATCGC
>DUTT01000072.1 GCA_012841925.1 Clostridiales bacterium
ATACATCGTATCCCTCCATTCTTTCAACGATATTATAACATATTCCGGCCGCAGGGATAAAAGAGAAGACAGCGCACGTCGTTTCGGTGACCGGCTGAAATCATCCGAACATTCCCCGTCACACGTATGCACTTTTTAATAGAGAGGTTACAATACCAAGGAGCAATATCGAAATTGGAATATGCTGAGTTCGGGGTCATATTCAATGAGATACGGCAAATCGGAAAACAGGGATGTTGGAACAGAAATGTAATGTTAGAGCGGAAATGTAATGTTAGAACAGAAATATAATGTCGGAGCAGAAATGTAATGTTAGAACAGAAATATGAAGGTCGAAAATGCAAAATAAACATTGAACATATGTTCTTTTCGGTCTATAATCTGCCTATGAACAACGCAGATGCAACCATGGCAAAATTAAAGATTCTCACCGATGCGGCGAAGTACGACGTGTCGTGTTCGAGCTCGGGTCACGAGCGCAGGGGAGAAAACGGCCGGCTTGGAAGCTCGGCCCACGCCGGTGTCTGCCACTCGTGGACTGCGGACGGGCGCTGCATTTCCCTGCTCAAAGTTCTGTACAGCAATCGGTGCGCGTACGACTGCGAATACTGCGTCAATCGCCGGACTGCCGATACGCCGCGCGCATCCTTTACGCCGGAGGAACTGGCAGACCTCACGATGGAGTTTTATCGCAGGAACTACATCGAGGGGCTGTTTTTGAGTTCGGCTGTGCTCGGCTCGCCGGATGCGACGAGCGAGGCAATGTGCCGGGCGTTTGAGCTTTTGCGCAACCGGGAAGGGTTCCTCGGTTACATCCATGCGAAAATCGTGCCGGGCACATCGAAGGAGCTCGTGGACCGGATTGGCCGGCTCGCCGACCGCGTGAGCGTCAACATCGAGCTGCCGTCCGCCAAAGGCCTCGAGCTGCTCGCTCCCGCCAAGAAGCCGGAAGGCATCCTCGGCCCCATGGAGCAGATTACGTTGACGATGGCCGAGCAGCGGTCGCTCGTGGGCGCGGGAAACAAGTATTCAAGCTATCGGTATCGGGGCGGATATCTGCGTGACGAAGGCGCTGCCTATGCCGCCACCGGGCCGGATCTGCATTTGCCGATTGCAGGCAAAGCAAATGCCGGAGCGAATGTGCATCTGCCGGCTGCGGACAAAATCGGCAGCGGACTGGATCTACATCTGCCGATTGCAGGCAAAACCGGCAGCGGACTGGATCTACATCTGCCGGTTGCGGACAAAGCAAATGTCGGAGCGAATGTGCATCTGCCGGCTGCGGACAAAACCGCCACCGGACCGGATATACATCTGCCGATTGCAGACAAAGCAAATGTCGGAGCGAATGTGTATTTTCGAAATGCAGCCAAAGCCAGCGGCGACGCAATGCCCGCTGCATATCTGAGCGAACCGCCCGACAGCCGTGCGCTCGTCGCCCGAACATCTGCGGCGGAAGATGAAGGCGGCGCTGTCTGCCGGGATTCAAAAGGGCGGTCGCTGACGCAGCGCCAGAGGGATGCGTCGCGCTTCGAGAAGCGGGAACGCTTCGCACCGGCGGGGCAGACGACGCAGCTCATCATCGGCGCGACCGGTGACAGCGATCTCGGGATTCTGGCGCTGTCTCACAGTCTGTACCGGAAGTTCTACATGCGCCGCGTGTACTTCAGCGCGTACATTCCCGTCAACGATTCACCGCTGCTGCCGCCGCAGGGGAGCGCCGCACCGCTCGTCCGCGAACACCGGCTGTATCAGGCGGACTGGCTCATGCGGTTTTACGGATTCACCGCGGACGAAATCGTGGACCGGGCACATCCGAACTTAGATCTGGAGCTCGACCCGAAACTGTCGTGGGCGCTTCGGCATCCGGAATTCTTTCCGGTCGAAATTAATAAGGCGAGCGCCGAAGAGCTGCTGCGGATCCCCGGTGTGGGGAATCTGTCGGTGCAGCGGATTCTGCGGCAGCGCAAAGTCGCTTCGCTCGCATACGACGATCTGAAACTCATCGGCGTCGTGCTCAAGCGCGCAAAGTACTTTATCACCGTCGGTGGAAGATACTATGGCCGCAGCGTCCGCCAGGATACTCTGCGCGAACACCTGCTGTTGCAGAGCGGCGGCCTTCAGCTGAGCCTGTTTGACTCGAAGCCGACGCTCCCGGGCGAATAGCAGCGGACTCGAAGAAAGCAGCAATCTGCAAAGAAAAAGTAGACTGCACGGCTGCACGGCTCCACGCTGTTCCATGGGCAGAAATCGTTGATTTGCACGGCCTGCACCCGATATGCGAGCAGATCTCGTTGGCAGACACGGCCGTATGCTGCTCGATGGGCAGAAATCGTTGGTTTGCACGGCTTGCATCCGATATGCGAGCAGATTTCGTCGGCTGACAAGGCTCCACGCTGCTCGGTGGGCAGAAATCGTTGGTTTGCACGAATTTGGAGCATCGGCCCGGATGGATGTCTGGGTGCATAGCATAGGACTCGCAGAAAGCAGCTGTCAGCAACGGAAGAGAGACCGCAATAGGCCGCAATGGACGGTAAAGGAAAAGAGATCGCAATGGGCTGCAAAGGAAAGAGAAGCTGCAATGGAATACATCTACGACGGGACATTCGAAGGCCTCCTGTGCTGCCTCTGGGAGCACGTGTACACGGAGGCAGCACAGGACATCCTGCCCGCGCGCGACGCGGGGCAGATGTCCCTGGCTCCGCGAAAGCTCGTCGAGACGCGGAGCCGGGAGGCCGGGCGCGTCGCTGCAGGCATCGGGAAGAAGATATCCGCAGACGCTTTGCGCCGCAGCTACCGCGCATTCATCAGCGGTGAACCCGACTGCGAAATGGACATCCTCGCCTATGTGTTTCTCGGGTTCTCCATCGGGAAAGAGGTAGACAGGATGCACGGGCATCCTGTCGTCCGCCGCATCGACGTGCTGAACCACAAAGTCGCGCGCGAAGCCGAGCGCATCCGCGGTCTGCTCCGCTTCGGCGCGGTGGAAGACGCGGAAGGCCGGCCGCTTCTGTACGCCCACATTTCGCCCGACTGCGACCTTCTGCAGATCGTGATGCCCCACTTCCTCAACCGCTACCGGCGCGAGCCGTTTGTCATTCACGACGTCAAAAGAGAAAAAGCTGCCTTTGCAGCCGCCGGCCGTTACGAACTTCGCCCGCTCGCCTGCGACTTCGCACCCGAATACGCAGAGAGCGAGCCGGCCTGGCGCAACCTGTGGCGCGCGTACTACGTACACGCGGCTATCCCCGAGCGGATTAACGAAACGTGCCGCAACAACTTTATGCCGAAGAGATACTGGTCACACCTCGTCGAAGAACCCGATGCCCGCCGCCCGTAATCGATCCTGCCGCAAAAGGCTACAGTGCATGCGGCGCGACCTAAGTACGTTTTCTGCTGCAAGTGGATCCGGTGCGTAGAAACCGGTGCAAATACATTTTACACAATTACGTCTGTGCCCGGCCGGTGTAACGAGGTCACCGTATTTACTTGCAGATAAACACCGGCTTTTGTGGTACAATGAATACCATATCATGGAGGTAGTAATTGAACATACTTGTAGCAAATGACGATGGCATCCACCGCCGCGGAATCCGCGAACTGGCGCAGGCGCTTGCGCGCATCGAGGATGCAAACATCTACGTGTTTGCCCCCGACCGGGAACGGACGGCGGCCGGACACGGCATCACCATGCGCGACTCACTGTACCTGCAGGACTGGACGCTGGACGATTATCCGGGAGCGAAGCTTGCCTATTCCTGCTCCGGCACGCCGGCCGACTGCGTCAAAATCGGAATCAGCCTGATGAGCCAGCGGGGCGTGGACATCGATCTGGTGTGCAGCGGCATCAACCACGGGGCGAACATGGGCACGGATGTGTTCTACTCGGGTACCGTGGCCGCCGCGATGGAAGGGCGACTGATGGGCGTGCCCGGCATCGCTTTTTCGCTGTGCGCCCACGACGGGGAACACTTCGAGGCGTTTCACGACATCGTGCCCGAAATCGTTCGAAAGTCATACGGGAAAATTCCGGAAACGTCGATTCTGAACGTCAACGTCCCCAACCTGCCGAGCGAAGACATCAAAGGCATCCTCGTCACGGATGTCGGCGTTCGCCGCTTCGAGGAAGAATACCGCCTCGTGCAGCAGATTGAACGCGGCGACTACTATGAATATCTGAGCCTGGAAAAGTACTACGGCGACCAGGGGCTCGCCACCGACATCGGCGCCAGCCAGCAGGGATACGTCACGATCTCGCCCATCTCGATCAAGCGGACGTACCGGCAGGAGCTCGTCGACGTCCGTTCCTGGAACATCCGCTGGAAATGAAATAGCGATCAGAGGGACGGCGATCTATTTCCGGGAACAATAAAAGTTTGCGTACCATAGCAACGGAAACAAGGTCAGTCATCAACTCGTCAACATAGGATTTCATATGAAAAACAACAAATTTTACACGTTCGGACAGCCTGTCACGCTGGAATCGAAGACAGTGTTCGAGCCGTATTTTAATACAAATCCGCTGCGCAGCTCCAGCCAGGGCTTTGCGTCGCTGTACATGTGGAGCGATCAGCGCTGGGACATCGTCGACGGCATGCTCGTGCATGCGGGGCGCGGCTGGTTCGGCCAGGGCTACGACGGCCCGTTTATCTATACGCCTCTTTCGCTTGACGGCACCTACGATCCCGGGCATCTGCGCCGGGTGATTCTCGCGTGTGACGACGCGCTGCGCGATCCCGACATGGGTTTTCGCGTGTTCGGCGTACCGAAAGAGCACGTCGCTCTGTACGACGAGGCGATCGGCGACTGTTCCGGGAGACTCGACAACCGCGAAAGCTGGGACTACATCTATGAGCGCAGCGATCTGGAGTTTCTCAAAGGGCGCAAGTATTCCAAAAAGCGCAATCACCTGAACTATTTTTATGAGAACGTCGACTTCGTGTACGAACCCGTCCGCCAGGAAGATGCGCAGGAGCTGTCGCTGGCACTTGACGATTTCAGCCGGCGCAAGGCCGAAAAAGGGGTCGAAGACGAACTCGTGCGCGAGGAGATCGACACGATTAAAAAGATTCTGCCCGAAATCGAAGCGATCGGATTCTTCGGCGGACTCATCCGCATCGACGGCGAAGTCAAGGCGTTTACGCTTGCGTATCCGCACACGCAAAACTCCGTAGAAGTGACGGTCGAAAAAGCCGACGACTCCGTCCGGGGTCTGTATCAGGCCATCAACCGGGAATTTGTCGCTTCGCTGCCGCCCGAAATTCTGTACATCAACCGGGAAGAGGATATGGGGATCGACGGTCTGCGTCAGGCGAAGATGTCCTATCATCCGCATACTCTGCAGGAATTGTACGGCTACGTGCTCGAGGGCTGTTGATAGCGGCCGTCAGCTTTTTATTGACTGTTTCTCAACGGAGTCGTACAGGCATGCTCCCGGAAACCGCCCGTACACGCCGCGTATGGCTTATGTGTTCAAAACACCGGGGTGCAGGCTTGTATTCCCCTCGCGGGGTATAGTATAATGTTTAGCGTGAAAACAAGCACATGTCATCAAGCTACGACCAGTCAGCTACAGACAGAATAACCAAAACCAGTCAGCTATATATCAAAGAACCAAACAGGAGGAAGTAGTCAATGAGAGAAGTTGTCATCGCAAGTGCGGCAAGAACCCCCATCGGTAATTACGGTGGAACCCTCAAGGATACGGCGGCGGTCACGCTGGGCGTTACGGCAGTTAAAGAAGCGATCAAGCGCGCAGGCATCGAAGCCGGCATGGTCGAGGAAGTGCTGCTCGGCTGCGTGCTGCAGGCCGGTCTGGGCCAGAACGTGGCCCGGCAGATTTCCATCGGCGCCGGGATTCCGCAGGAAGTGCCGGCCATGACCATCAACAAGGTCTGCGGATCGGGACTGCGCACCGTCGGCCTGGCGGCGCAGATCATCAAAACCGGAGATGCCGATATCGTCGTCTGCGGCGGCACAGAGAGCATGTCGATGGCTCCTTATGCTGTTCCTTCCGCCCGCTGGGGCGCCAGGATGGGCGATCAGAAGATGGTCGACCTGATGATCAACGACGGACTGTGGGAGATTTTCAACGGCTACCACATGGGCGTCACGGCCGAGAACATCGTCGAGCAGTGGGGACTCACCAGAGAAGAGCAGGACGAGTTTGCGCTCGCCTCCCAGCTCAAAGCCGAAGCGGCCATCACGTCGGGCCGGTTTAAGGACGAGATCGTTCCTGTCGAGATTCCGCAGCGCAAGGGTGACCCCGTCGTATTCGACACGGACGAATATCCCAAGTTCGGCGCCAGCATGGAAAAAATGGCGAAACTGCGTCCGGCATTCAAGCGTGACGGTGGCTCGGTTACGGCCGGAAACGCCTCGGGCATCAACGACGGCGCGGCGGCCTTTGTCGTCATGAGCAAGGAAAAAGCCGAAGAGCTCGGCATTACGCCGCTCTGCACGATTAAATCGTATGCATCCGCAGGTGTGGATCCCAAGATTATGGGCATCGGTCCGGTTCCTGCGTCGAAGAAGGCGCTGGAAAAAGCGGGTCTCACAATCGACGATATGGACCTCATCGAAGCCAACGAAGCGTTCGCGGCACAGTCCGTGGCCGTCGGCAAAGAGCTGGGCTTCGACTCCGAAAAGCTGAACGTCAACGGCGGCGCTATCGCGCTCGGTCACCCCATCGGTGCATCCGGCGGACGGATTCTCGTGTCGCTCATCTACGAAATGAAGAAGAGAGACGCGAAGTACGGCTTGGCCACGCTGTGCATCGGCGGCGGCATGGGCACATCCATGATCATCGAGATGTAAGCAGAAAAGGAAAGCGAACGCTGCATGCCATGCCGCACGGTACATCGCGGCGGGCATGTAGCATGCTGAGTGCAATATCGCTGCGGGCAGGACATACAGGGCTTAGCATAAATTGTAGCGCATAGCGTACCTGGCGGAACATCGCTGCGGATACAAACATGCAGAGTAAAACGCAAATCAGCTAAGTGGCTGTGCGGGCATGCAGCATGCTGGGTGAACTATCGCACCAGAGAAGAATATGCAATGCCTTGGCCAGAATATCGGCATAGAAAATGCATGCAGAGAAAAATATCGTTTTGGAAAGAGCACATGGAGTATCTTGAACGCAAGGCATATGCCAAAATCAATTTGAATCTGAACGTGCTGGGAAAACGACCTGACGGCTTCCACGAATTGGAAACGCTGATGCAGGCAGTCGACCTCAGCGACCGGGTTCGAACCGGATGGGAGCCCTGCCCGACAGGGCTCCCGTCTTATGCCGCGCCGTGCGCGGATTTTCCGGGCGAGCTTGCCGTCGACGTGCGGACGAGCACGCCGGCGCTGCCCGGCGGACCGGAGAATCTCGCCTACCGGGCGGCCGTATCGATGCATGCCCACTATCGCGCAGGAATATGCGAGCGCATTACGGTCGACATCGAAAAGAACATTCCCATCGCCGCCGGCCTCGCGGGCGGCAGCGCTGACGCGGCGGCTGTCCTGCTGTCGCTTGCGGATCTGTGGGAGCTCAGCGACGAGCAGCGGATCGACCTCGCGGCGCTTGCAGCCGCGCTCGGCTCCGATGTGCCCTTCTGCACGGCAGCCCAGAGCGGACTGCCGGCGTGCATCGCGACGGGACGCGGAGAAATTCTGCAACCGGTAATGCCGCTTTCGTGCAAAGTATTGCTGTCGACGCCTGACTTTGCTGTTTCGACGGCCGCGGTGTATGCAGAATTGCAGGAGTCAGATTACCAGGCGCGTTTCGACACCGGCGCCCTGGTCGAAGCATTGCCTATGGGCGCAGAAGCAATAGCGTCCTACATGGGCAATCATCTTCAAGCGCCTTCGTTTCGCCTGTATCCCGATATACAAAAGACCGTAGATTGGGTGAGTGCTCAAAACAATCCGGTTGCTGTGCTCCTCGCCGGCAGCGGGCCGACCGTGTTCGGCTTGTACCCACACGGATCCGAAATGGAGCGCACCTGCTCGTGCCACGGCCCGAATCCCAGTACACATTTTGTGTCGACACTTGCATAAGTAATATGGCGTGCATTATGAAACAGCACCTGCATAGGCGGCTGAATGCGCGCTCCCACTGTGCGATTTATATCCGCACGGATCTGAGATAGAGAGTTCTTGCTCGTGCTACGGCCCGAATTCCAGTACACACTTCGTGGCGGCGCTCGCATAAGTAATATGGCGTGCATTCTGAAACAGCACCTGCATAGGCGGTACGACGCACGTTATGAAACAGCACCTGCATAGGCGGCTGAATGCGCACTCCCACTGTGCGATTTATATCCGCACGGATCTGAGATAGAGAGTTCTTGCTCGTG
>DUTT01000073.1 GCA_012841925.1 Clostridiales bacterium
ACCAAAGCAAGCAAAGCAACGCCGGCAGCGTGGCTGTCAAGCGAGCCTACGACTATATTAAACACGGCATCATCGAATTCGAACTGATGCCGGGCAGCCGCATCAACGAAGTCGAGCTGGCCGCAGCCCTCGACATGAGCCGCGCCCCGGTGCGCGAGGCGCTCAACCGGCTCGTGGATGGCGGATTTGTGACATTCCTTCCGGGCAAGGGATTTTTCTGCAGGCGTCTGACGCTCTCGGACATCGCCGATCTGTACGAAGTCCGCTTCGATCTGGAGACCGCCGCGGTTCGGAAAGCGTGCGGGAAGCACGACGACCCCGCCGTCGCTGAGCTCGCGAACTTCTGGGGTTCTATCGCGGAACGGCAGCAGTCCATGGCCATCGATGAGCTGATCGCCGCAGACGAGGAATTTCACATGCGCATCGCCCGGATCGCAGGAAATGCCGAGCGGGAAAAGCTGTTGCAGAACATCTATGAGCGCATTCGTTTTATCCGGCGAATCAACATCGAGACGGAGCCGAGACGGACGGAGTTTGTGCTTGAACATGTACGGCTGGCGGATGCGATCCGGCGCAACGATCCGGAGGAAGCGACGGCAACCATCGCACTGCACCTCGGGGCCAACTCCAGGGAGTTGAACGACGACATCCGGGAGGCGCTGGCGAGAATTTATGCAGAGGATTTGCAATGAACGATGCAGGCAATCCGCCGCTAGCTGTGCAAACAATCAGCTGCAAACTGTGCTGAAGTTCCGCCGCTAGCTGTGCAAACAATCAGCTGCAAACTGTGCTGAAGTTCTGCTACAAGCTGCACTGAATATTTACGTAACTCCTATCCACCTTACAATCATCTGCTTTGTGTCAAACAAAGGGGTCAGACAATTTCCCGCAAATGTCCGGCCCCTTTTTAATTGTTCATTTGCTTGGATTTTGCTTCATCTCATTTCAACGATCCAATATCTTTAATTTTTATGGCGGCCACTTTTCGCTAATTTGACGTCTCATTTATTTTCCAAAATAGCGAATGAGGGATTGACAATTCTGAATTATCATTATACAATGCTGTCGACAGATAAAAATACAGCAAACAAAAGCGGAGAACCGAAAACCCCAAGATAAATTAGGAAACCGGGTTTAGCTGCATAAGCAAGAGCGCAGTGTGTAAAATCAAACAACGAAAGGAGAACACCATGAATCCCCAGAAACTTCAGGAAACTTTCCTGTCCGACAAAGCAAAGACATTGCTCCACCATCCGCAGGGGATGGGCAACTATTTTACATTTAAGAGCGCCGTGGACATCCTCGGCCTCAGCTGGGACGAGCTGCTCCCCAACGGCATTTACAACGTTACGGGAAAAGGCTATTACGACATGGGTTACATGGCCAACCTGATCGGCCCGCCCGAGTCGGCCGTCGAAGCCATGAAAAAACACTGCACGATCGACGAGCTGAAAGTCTACCCGCCCGACTGCCTGCCCGAGCTTAAAAAGCTCGTAGCCGAGCAGAAATTCGGTCGCACGCTCGGCGACGACTTTACCGTTTTAGGCGTCGAAGGCGCCCAGGGCGGAATCGGCTACACGTACATGGCCTTCCTCGATCCGGGCGACGAAGTCATCACGACCGACCCGGCCTACTTCCACTTCGTGCCGGGCGCGCAGATCAACGGCGCCATCATCAAACCGATCAAGCTCGGGCCGCACAACGGCTACAAGCTCAATCCGGCGGAAGTCGAAGCGGCGATAACACCGAAGACGAAGATGATCGTCGTGTGCGACCCCATCAATCCGTTCGGCGTCGTGGCCACAAAGGAAGAGCTGCTGGCGATTGCCGACATCGCGCGGAAGAACAACGTCCTCATCTTCAACAACGTCACACATAACACGCATAGGACTTCGGAGACTGCGGAGCAGATTCCGATGGCGAGGCTGCACACACCGGAAACGCCGATGGATCACGTCATCTCCGTGAGCGGCATCTCGAAGGGCTACGGCATGCCGGCGCTGCGCGTGGGCTTTATGGCCGGCCATCCGGCGCTCATCCGCGGCGCATTCTTGCTGAAGATGGAGACGACGAAAATCCACATCAACTATCCGGGTCAGTACGCTGCGTATGCGGCGATGAACGACCACGCGTACGTCGAGCGGAGCACGGAGATCATCCGCAGAAACTACAAGCATATCGAGGAGACGGTCAACGCCACCGACGGCGTAACGATCCCGGTCAAGCCGGAATACGGATTCTGCATGATCATCGACGTCGAGGGAACGGGCGTGTCGGCGCAGGAAATTGCCTGCGGGCTTTTGAATCACAACATCGCTGCGATCACGGGTGACGGGCTCGGCGATGTCGGTGCCACGACCTACATCCGGCTCAACTATTCGCATCCCGACATCGAGTGCTTTGAGACGTTCCGGAAGGCGCTGCCGCTGGCGATTGCAGAAGCGAAGACGGGCAAGTACCGCCAGGCGGTCATCGATTTCTTTGCGAAAACGGAGACCGAACGCGGCAAGAAGATCATCGAGATTTTGAAAAAGCAGGCATAGTCAGACAAGGCGAGCGATAGCTGCATACCTGTGTGAATCAGAGATTGTGGTACCTGTTTGCCTGTCGGCTGCGACAAGGTCTGCATGCAACAATTTATTATAGCAAAATAAAATGCTGCGGGAATGGTCAAGAGTGACTCTTCCCGCAGCATTATTTGATTCTATAGCGCAAGCCGTGTCCGGCCTGACTTCAATTTATAAACGCATCTGCATCCGCCAAAGCGCTATTCTCCAATCCGGACGGTCCAGCCATACGGATCCGGGCGCTGGCCGAACTGGAGTCCTACGAGCTCGTCGTACAGCCGCTGCGTCGTTTCGCCGATCTTACCGCCGTTGAATTCGTAATCTTTGCCGCCGAAGCCGAGCGTGCCGACCGGCGTGATGATGGCGGCCGTTCCGACGCCGAACACTTCCTCGACGTTCTCCGCCTCGATGTGCTCCATCAGCTCCGCTACAGGAAGCAGGCGCTCCTCCACCTCGTAGCCCCAGCCTTTCAGCATCTCGATGCTGGATTTCCGCGTAATGCCGGGAAGCACGGTGTCTCCCAGAGCCGGCGTTACGATCTTGCCGCCGATCTTAAACATGATATTGTTGCTGCCGACTTCCTCGACGTACTGCTTCGTCGCGCCGTCGAGCCACAGCACCTGAGAATATCCTTCCCTGGCCGCCTGCTGCGTCGCCTGGAACGAGCCGGCGTAGTTTCCGCCGCACTTCGCAAAGCCGGTGCCGCCGCGCACGCAGCGAGACGCCTCTTCCTCCACCTTGATGCGAACCGGCTGCAGGCCGCCCGTGTAATACGAGCCGACCGGACTCAATATGATAAAGAACATAAAGCGATCGAGCGCGTGCATGGACAGGTCGTCGTGGTTGCAGATGAGCGTCGGACGGATGTACAGCGTCGTTCCGGGCTCCGAGGGAACCCAGTCCGCATCCAGCGCCACGAGCGTCTGCACGGCCTCGAGAAAATACTCTTCCGGAAACGGAGGCATGCACATGCGCTCTGCCGAACGCTTCATGCGGGAGGCATTTTCGTCGGGCCGGAACAGCTGCACGGCGCCGTCCGGGCGACGATAGGCTTTCATGCCTTCGAATATGCACATGCCGTAGTGGTAGACAAGCGCCGCCGGCGTCATGGAAAAGTTTTCGAACGGCACGATGCGGGCATCGTGCCAGCCCGTGCCCTCTTCGTAGTCCATAATGAACATGTGGTCGGTGTAATATTTTCCAAACCCCAGTTTCGTTTCGTCTTCGGGCTTTGCTTTCGGAGCGGGGTTTCTCCGGATATCGATGTGTAGCATGGGTTCCTCCTTTGGCCGGGCCGTTCGTCATTTGCTTACGAGTATACCACTAGAGCAAAGAAATTGTCACGGGAAATATGCTGTGATATGATATTGAAAACAGCACCCGTGAACGCGCAGATACACCGGAGGTATGCCATGGATCGAAACATTACCCGCGAGCAGCTGCTCGGCTGGTGCTCCATCCCGTATCGGGAACTGGAAAACCGGGATGACCTGAACATCAAACTGATGATCAAGCCCGACCGCGCCGAAATCATGAATGTAATCGGCCACATGATGGCCGACGAAGCGGCGGCTTTCAGCAGGGAGAACAAGCCGCTCAAGTGGGTTCTGCCCGCAGGCCCGACCGACGAGTTCGACATCCTGGTCCGCCGCGTCAACGAGGAGCGGATCAGCCTGAAGAACCTCTGGGTGTTCCACATGGACGAGTTCCTGGACTGGGAAGGGCGTCCCTATCCCGTCGCAGACACATACGAAAGCCTCGAAGGCACGATGAACGCCTGTCTGTACGACCGCATCGACCCCGAGCTGACGGTCCCGGTTTCGCAGCGGATCTGGCCGAGAATCAACGACGTGGACCGGCCGGACGAGCTGTGCCGGGAGCTCGGCGGCATCGATACGCTTTGGGCCGGCATCGGCGCCAAGGGGCTGGTTGCGTTCAACGAGCCCCCGTACCGGTATACGAGCCGGCTGACAATTGAAGAGTACGCTGCCGCAAAAACGCGGATCGTCGAGCTGAACGACGACACAATCGTGGCGCTGTCGGAGCGTACATTTGGCGGGTGCTACGATGCCGTGCCGCCGAAATCCATCACGATCGGATTCGGGATCATGACGACGGCGAAGCGCGCCGTGTACATGGTCGCGACCGGATCTTGGAAGCAGACGGTCGTCCGGGTGCTCCTGTTCAGCGAACCGACGCTGGAATACCCCGCGACGATTCTTCCTAAATACATCCCGGACATCACGCTGTGCGCCGACATCGCGACGATGGATCACCCGCTTTCACACGAACTGAAAGGCTGGTAGATATGGAACGGAAAACAGACATCATCGTGCTCAACAGCCACGGGGTCGGCCAGTACGCGTATGCGGACCGCATGCCTGAGTGGGGCGAGACGATGCGCGTCACCCGCTGGCACATCGACCAGGACGGGGGCAAGGGCACGAACATTTCGGTGGCGCTCGGCCGGCTGGGCATGAACGTCGCCTATATCGGAAAGGTCGGCAACGATCCGTGGGGGGACCTCGGCGAGAAATGGATGCAGGATGCCGGCGTGGACACGACGTTTCTCTACCGGACGGACGAAGTCGCCACGGGGACGGCGCTGATCCTGCTCGGACCGCAGGGAGAAAACGCGATCATCGACGGGGATTCCAGCAGCGAGAAGCTGACCGGGGAAGAGGTGAAAAATGCTATCGATGCGCGGGCAGAAGCTGCGATGTTCGTGACGGGATTCGAAATCCCCGAGCACCTGTCCCTGTTCGGCGCGCGCTACGCCAAAAAGCTGGGCATGACCACGTTTCTCAACCCGAGCCCGCTGCCGGAGCAGCCGCTTGCGACGCTGGATTTTGTGGACTATCTGATCTTAAACGAGGTAGAAGCCCGTGCGCTTCTGGACGGAGCGGCCGACGATGCCGCGCCCGAAGACACGGTTCGCGCACTCAAGAACCGCTACGGCTGTCCGAACGTCATCCTGACGCTCGGCGCGGAAGGCAGTGTCGTCCTCGACGAAGCCGGAGATTCCTGGAGCGTGCCTGCGCCGAAGCCGGAGAAGGTCATCAACACGGCCGGCGCCGGCGACGGATACCTGGCGGCGCTCGCCTATCAGCTGTTCCGCGGAACGCCGCTGCGCGAAGCGACGCGCTGGGCCAGCAGCTACGCCGCGCTCACGGTCACGATTCACGGGACGATTCCGGCCTACCGGCCGCTGGAGGAAGTGGAAGAGTTTATCCGGCTGCACCGGTAAGATCAAGCCGCGCTATAAACTCTTCCACTTCGCGATCGTACGGGTAGCCCATGCCGGGTTTCTTTGTCATCGATCCCTGGCGCGTCACTTTGTACGCGGAGTACAGACCGGCGTACAACGCCGCATCCCGGACATCCAGGCCCCGCACGAGACCGGCGGTAAACGCAGCCAGGTAGCCGTCACCCGCTCCGATCGTATCCACGGCCTCCACCTCGACAGGCGGAACGTCGATCCATTCGCCCCCCGACAGCACACCGCTGCCGTGTTCGCCGTTTGTGATGATGACGCCGCCGCAGCCGTATTGCTTCTGCAGGTCTTCGGCCATGCTGCGTATGCACCTCCCGGCATCCTCTTCGTGACCGAGCAGCGCACCGGCCTCGACGTCGTTGAGCACGAGATAATCCAGATAAGACAGATCGCCCATGGGACCGTCGGGCAGCGGGCTTGCGTTGCACAGCGTACTCATGCCGTAGCCCTCCTTGGCCCTCTTCGCTCCGGCGAGCGCCTTTTGCCAGGGCATGCCGAACCCGGTGATAAAATACGTTGCGTCCTTCATGTCCGACAGGGCGCGTTCGACTTCTTCCTCCGTCAGAAACTCGCAGGCGCTGTCTCCGTCGACGATGGTGTTGTAGCCTTCTTCGTCGATCATAATCAGGCCCGTGCCGGTCGCGACCGTTTCGTCGAAGATCATGTGGGTCGCATCCACACCGGATTCTTCGAGCCACTTTTTTCCCATCTCGCCCCACGGGTCGCAGCCCACCTTGCCGATGTAACCGGTGGCAATTCCAAGCCGGCCGAGCGCCACGGAGACCGTCACGCCCTTTCCGCCGTCTTCCTCCACCCGCCAGTTCTTCGCCGCCAGCGTTTCGCCCCGCCTCGGCAGCCGCTTAATGTGGCACACCTGTCCTACGCCGTGGCTGTTGAGCACGACGACATCCACCTTGCGCATAACACTCTCCTTTGATTCGCTGACACCCGGTTTCCAGCGTTGCCTGCTGATGACCGGTTCCTGTATTATTTACTGATTCCAAGCTCCTTCATCACCCGGTCGATGTCCGCCTTCACCTCGTCGGACACGTAATCCTGGTGCTCCGGCATTCTGGAGCGCTTGACGACCGGCCCGCCCGTAAAGTTCTGCGCATACATGTACGCTGCGTTGAACGGCGATTTTTTAAGCGCGTTGCGGATTTTGAGCACGCGATACTGCGCATCCATGCACTTTTCCGCCTCGCCGGCCAGCCCGTAGTCGACGATTTCCTTCATCTGCGCCGGGAAGGGAACCGCCATAAACGATACGCAGCCCACCGCCCCCATCAGCATCGCCAGGCCGTCGGTCGCGTCGCAGCCGCCGAGGAAGTCGAACGACTCCTTGTCGATGCGCAGCAGCACCTGCATAAAGTGAATCATATCCGTCGTCGCATCCTTGTAGCCCCGGAAGTTCGGAACGTTCTTCCACAGCTTCTCCAGCGTGTCGGGGTCAAACAGCGTGCCCATCTGGACGCTGTTGTAGATGTAGCAGGGCTTGTCGCAGTACGAAATCAGCTGCTCCGCCCAGTCGTACAGCGCTTCGGTCGTGTGACGAAAATACGGCGGTGCCGTGATGCAGTAGCAGTCGCACAGCCCGCTGTCCATGTAGAGCTGCAGCAGCTCTTTGTTCTGCATCAGAGATCCTTCGAACGAGCAGGCCATGAGGGTCGCATCCGGCCCGGCCTGCCTGCGAACGATCTCCAGGAGCTTCATCTTCTCGTCGTTGGACAGGCAGTGGCATTCGGCACCGAGTCCATTGACAAAGAAGTTGGTGACGCCGTTGTCGACCTGAAAATCGACGAGGCCCGCCATCATGTCGTAATCGATGGACCCGTCTTCGTTGAACGGAGTGATCAGCTCCGTAAACATCCCTTTAACGTAGTGCTTTGACATGGTAAACCTCCTTTTGTACAAACCGGGCTGCTTTGCAGCAGCCCGGCGAATGGTTTCTTCTATGGTTTTATATTGCTTATCCGAGCACCTTGGATACGACACCCGATGCGACGGTGCGTCCGCCTTCGCGAATCGCGAACCGCAGACCTTCTTCGATCGCGATCGGCGTAATCAGCTCGATCTTCATCTGGATGTTATCCCCGGGCATGCACATCTCCACGCCTTCGGGAAGCTCCACCGTGCCCGTTACGTCCGTCGTACGGAAGTAGAACTGCGGGCGGTACCCGTTGAAGAACGGCGTATGACGGCCGCCTTCTTCCTTCTTAAGCACGTAGACTTCCGATTCGAACTTCGTGTGCGGAAGAATGGATCCCGGCGCTGCCAGTACCTGACCGCGCTCGATGTCCGTACGCTGCACGCCGCGCAACAGCGCTCCGATGTTGTCGCCCGCCTGCCCCTGATCCAGCAGCTTGCGGAACATCTCCACGCCCGTTACGACGACCTTGCGGCGCTCGTCCTTGAGTCCGACGATTTCCACTTCGTCCGATACCTTGACGATTCCGCGCTCCACGCGGCCCGTCGCTACCGTTCCGCGGCCGGTGATCGAGAATACGTCTTCGACCGGCATCAGGAACGGCTTATCGATCGCGCGTACAGGCTCCGGAATGTAAGCATCCACTGCTTCGAACAGCTCGACGATCTTGTCGCCCCACGGTCCTTCCGGATTGTTGAGCGCTTCCAGAGCGGAACCGCGGATGATCGGCGTGTCGTCGCCCGGAAAATCGTACATGTCTAAAAGCTCGCGCACTTCCATCTCTACGAGGTCCAGCAGTTCCTCGTCGTCGACGGCGTCGCACTTGTTCAGGAATACCACGATGTACGGTACACCTACCTGACGCGACAGCAGGATGTGCTCGCGCGTCTGCGGCATCGGACCGTCGGTGGCCGCTACGACCAGAATCGCACCGTCCATCTGAGCGGCACCGGTGATCATGTTCTTTACGTAGTCGGCGTGACCCGGGCAGTCCACGTGCGCATAGTGGCGATTCGGCGTCTCGTATTCCACGTGCGACGTCGAGATCGTAATCCCTCTTTCCTTCTCTTCGGGCGCTTTGTCGATCAGATCGAAATCGACGAACTGGCCAAGACCGTATCTCTGGTGAAGCGTCTTGGTGATTGCCGCCGTCAACGTCGTCTTGCCGTGGTCTACGTGGCCGATCGTGCCGATGTTGACGTGAGGCTTCGTCCTCTCAAATTTAGATTTTGCCATTTTAC
>DUTT01000074.1 GCA_012841925.1 Clostridiales bacterium
AGAGTCCACTTTAAGAACTCCCCCGCCGATGCCGCGGCCTTCTCCCGCAATCCGTTCCCTGAGAACTTTCATGAGTGTGTCTTCTTTCCGTTCGTCTCCGTAACATCTACCACAAATATTATATGCCGTTTCGGCGAAATGTAAAGCCGAAACGGCAAATGAATCCATATGGAGTGACGATATCCGCCTACCAGGCGCCTCCGCCTCCGCCGCCGAAGCCGCCGCCGCTAAAGCCGCCGCCGCTCGACGATCCGCCGGAGCTTCCGCTGTCGGAAGGCGGCGACGTCGGTATCGATGTCGCCAGCGCGTTCATGCTGTTGGCCAGATACACCATCTGGAACGCACCCGTGTCGCCGGTGTACCAGGACGGTTCGGGCACGTGCAGCGTTTCGAAATGCTTCATCCATTCGTTTGTAAGACCGAATACGTATGCGTACGGCAGAATATTATAAAAATACTCCGGATCGTCGTTGACCAGCACCTCGATGCGATCCAGTTCCGCAACTTTGATGAAATTTCTGAACCCGTGAAGCCGTCCGAGCAGCGCGGCGTTGTGAACCGTCCTCTTCCGCATAAAGATCGTCGAAAACAGCGCGACTAAAAAGGAGACGAACGACACGAGAACCGCTGCCCCCATCACACTCGGAGCGATCATTGCAGCACCGGCCATCATGGTGGCCGCCACAACGGGTACGATCGTCAGCATGCAGCCGCACCCGGTCGCCGCGACAGAGCTCTTCTTGTGTATGCGGCGATCTTCGTTCAGCTTAAAGTGCGTCGCGAGCGACGTCTGGGCGCTTCGGAATGTCGTTCCGAACTCTTCGGGAAGGTCGTCGGAGCGCACCGGATTTCCAAACAGAAACAGACCGGTAAAGAATACAGTCTGATACAGCGGTGCATCGGAAGGCAGATCCTGGAGCTTTTCGAACTCGAAGCGCTCGACGGGTTTGCCGAGCAGCTTTTTCTTCGGCTCCAGACGGTGGATTTTCATGTAGCCTTTGTGGGCAAAGTACGGTACGAGCGACAGGATGTCTTTTGCGTCGCTCTCGCATCCATGATGTATCCGACTTCGGCCGGAGAAAGATCGTCCGGCGGGTAAAATTCGACGACCGGAATAATTTTATCTTCCTTGCCGAAGCGGAAAAACAGCAGAAGCGCCATCAGCGCCGCCAGCACGCTCACCGTTCCGCTCACCGCCGTCATCCAGACATCGGATTCCGCACCTGTAAAGTAGCCTTCGGGTAAAACGATGCGCAGCGTAACTCCCTCGCCTTTTTCGAGCGGGCGGTCGAGCGTGCCGTAGATGACAAGTCCGTCACGCGTCCACGAGACTTCATCTGTCTGTCCGCTGCCGGCATAGCCCGTAATCCACTCCAGAGACGCATCGTCGAAGTCCTTGGGCATTTCGATGCGGAAAGACGCCTGGGCGATGGATGTCTCCCAGCCGGTGGGAATCAGGTTCCAGTAGACCTGGTCGAATTCCTCGATTTCGTCATCGTAGGTCCGGGCTGTATATCGGATTGAATAGGACTTCGGCCCCGTCACGGTGATGTCCGGGCTCCCCAGCCGCAGAACGAGGTTGACGCCGCTCCTGCTTTTGTCCAGCTGAACGCCGCCCGTATCGATATCGTCGATACGCAGCCGCGCGCGCACCGACTGCTCCACGCCGTCCCGGTCGACATACCGGAGCCGCCCGTCGGTCGGGATGTAGCGGTAGATGCCGTGAGCCGGACTGTGGAACTCCACGTCGATGCGCTCCGTGACTTCGTATGCGCTGAACTCGCTGATGACGACATCGACATCGAAGCGAAGCGTGTCGTATTGAATGCCCGACGCAACGCACACAGCCGAAAGGCACATCGACAGCGCGACAAAGGCCGCCGCAGCGATGGCCCATACACTTCTTCCGTTCTTCATGGCTCTCTCCCGGGCGTATCTAAAAACGAACCGCTACGTTTTGACGCTCCTCTTCCGCTCCGACTTCGAACATCGCCTGCTTAAAGAATCCGAACATTCCCGCAAGTACGTTGCCGGGGAAGACCTGGATTCTCGTGTTAAACTGCTTGACGACTGCGTTGTAGTACTTTCTGGAGTTCGCAATCTCGCCCTCCATGGACGAAAGCTCCGACTGCAGCGCCAGGAAGTTCTGGTTGGCTTTGAGGTCCGGATAGTTCTCCGCTACGGCAAACAGCGATTTGAGCGCAGACTGCAATCCGCCTTCCTGCTCGAAGCGCTCTTCGGGCGTCGTGGCCTGCATGCTCCTCGTGCGGGCCTCCGTCAGCGCCTGCAGCGTCTCCTGTTCGTGGGTCGCATACCCTTTAACGGTCTCCACCAGATTGGGGATCATGTCGTATCTCTTTTTGAGATACACATCCATCGTGGCGAATGCCTCCTCGATGGCGTTGCGCAGCTTGATGGTGCCGTTGTAAAACGCAAGCACGTAGGCCCCCACGAGGATGACGAGACCTAGTATGGCATATCCGAGCATGGTACTTCCTCCTTTATTTTGCACTTTTGTGGCACAGCTGGAGTTCAGACTGCGCTGTTGATTGATTATATCATACCTGTATGAGAAATAGCACAAGCATTATATGCGCCAGTCGATCGGCTGCATACCGTTGGCTTTCAGGAATTCGTTCGCCTTCGAAAAATGCCGGCATCCGAAAAATCCGCGGTGCGCCGAAAGCGGACTCGGATGCGCCGACTCCAGAATGAGATGCCCGGGCGCCGCGATGAGGGATTTCTTCGAGCGGGCATTAGCCCCCCACAGAAGAAACACGATCGGTTGCTCCCGATGATTCAGATGGCGGATTACCTGATCGGTAAACGTCTCCCAGCCGCGTCCGGCATGCGAATTCGGAGAGCCGGCCCGGACGGTCAGAACGGCGTTGAGCAACAGCACTCCCTGCTCCGCCCACGGTTGCAGAAATCCGCTTTCGGATGCAGCGATGCCGCAGTCCGCTTCCAGCTCTTTAAACATATTGACAAGCGACGGTGGTCGGGGGGTGCCCTGCTGCACCGAAAAGCACATGCCGTGCGCCTGACCGGGCCCGTGGTAGGGATCCTGTCCGAGGATGACGGTCTTGACGCTGCGATACGGCGTCTCTTTGAGCGCATTGAAAATATCGTACATATCCGGATAAATAGTACGTGTGGCATATTCCTGTTTTAAGAATTCGCGCAGATTCAGGTAATATTCTTTCGCAAACTCATCGCCGAGGACCTCATCCCAGTCGTTGCCCAGCTGCACCATCGCGTTCAATCACATCCTTAATAAATGCCTCGATATCGTCGTAGACCGCCGTGCGGTCTTTTTCGTTGAGCACCTCGTGGCGCATTTCCTCGTACAGCTTCAGCTCCGCCCGCTGATGTCCGGCTTTTCTCAGTGCCTCCACGACCTCTTTCGGCCCTTCGCCGTAGCGGCCGACCGGGTCGAGAGCGCCGGAGAGAAACAGCAGCGGCAGTTCGGCCGGCACGCGCCCGGGCCAGCCGGGTTGCGATGTTCTGTGCAAAAGGGTGAACAGATCGCTGAAGCCGGCGAGCGTCAGCACGAAGCCGCACTGCGGGTCGTTTGCGTAGGAATCGCTGACCGCGCGGTCACTCGACAGCCACTCGTACAGGTTCGCGGGCGATCCGACGCGCCGGTTGTTGCCGCCAAACGCCATCGTCTGCACGAAGTTGCTCCGGTGCCGGTCACCGTAGCGCATGCGAAGCACGCGGACGAGAAACAGACCCAGCGGCGTCAGGACATTGCGCCCCGACGTGCCGGTGATTATCGCTCCGGCGAGGCCGTCCGCATGCCGGGTCAGATATTCCCGCAGGATTAACGACCCCATGCTGTGTCCGAGCATAAAGTACGGAACATCCGGATGTTCTTTCGAAACGATGAGGCGCAGGTGATCCGCATCCTCGACGAAGTTCAGCCACCCTTTATCCGGACCGAAATAGCCGTAATCGTCTTCCGCCGAACTCTGCCCGTGACCCGCATGGTCGTGTCCGACGACCAGAATACCGCAGCGGCCCATGTGCCCGGCAAATGCCTCGTAGCGGAGAAAGTACTCGCTCATCCCGTGCAGAATCTGCAGGATTGCCACCGGCTCAGCCGGTGAAGCCGAACGATAATATCGGATGAGACTGGTTCCGTCAGCCCCCGTAAACACGCCTTCCGTCATGCTCATACGCTTTCCTCGAGCATGCGCGTCTTCAGCTCCCACAGGGGAATCGACAGGTCGACATAATAACGGTGGGGATTGTCGAAGCGCAGCGTTTCCTCCCACATCTCCGAGATGTTTCTGAGGCAGTGAGCCCGGATATCCGAAATCGCCGGACGCTCGTACACGAGCCGGCCCCGTTCAAAGATCGGTACGAGAAGCTCTCTGGCCTCGAAGTTATCGAGCTTTTTAAACCGCTTGGCCGAGTGCGGGTCGACGATGGGATAGCCGTTGCCGGCAGGCACCGGTTCGTCCGCCAGCGCGATGACGTCGGCAAACGCCTGGCCGGAGTCCTTGTCGTACAGGCGATATACTTTCTTAAATCCCGGGTTCGTAATCTTCTCCACGTTTTCCGACACTTTGATCTTGGGGATCACTTCGCCGTTCCGCTCGGAAGCCACGAGCTTGTACACGCCGCCGAATACCGGTTCGGCCTTGGCCGTAATCAGCCGCTCGCCCACACCGAACGAATCGACGCAGGCGCCCTGCAGAAGCATGTTGCGGATCAGATACTCGTCCAGCGAATTGGAGACGACGATTTTGCAGTCGGCGTGCCCCGCATCGTCGAGCATCTTCCGCGCATTTTTCGACAGGTACGTGATGTCGCCCGAGTCGATGCGGATACCTTTCTTCTCCGGTGCATAGCGATCGAACGCGCGGATGGCGTTCGGTATGCCGGAGCGCAGCACATCGTACGTATCGACGAGCAGCGTGCACTGATTGGGATACAGCTGCGCATAGCGGTCAAACGCCTCGTACTCCGAGTCGAACAGCTGCACCCAGCTGTGCGCCATCGTACCCGAGACGGGAATGCCGTACCGCTGCTCCACGATCGTGCAGGATGTGCCGATGCAGCCGGCGATGTAGGCCGCCCGTGCGCCGAGCACCGACGCGCTGGCACCGTGCGCCCTCCTGGCACCGAACTCGACGACTTCGCGCCCCTCGGCCGCCCGGACGATCCGGCTGGCCTTTGTCGCGATGAGGCTCTGATGGTTGATCAGCAAAAGAGCCATCGTCTCGATGAACTGCGCCTGGACGATCGGGCCCCTCACCGTCACGATTGGCTCGCCGGGGAAAATGGGCGTCCCTTCGGGCACCGCCCATACATCGCACGCAAAGCGAAAGTTCTTCAGATAGTCCAGAAACCCTTCGTCGAATCCATGCTCCCGCAAATAGGCGATGTCGCTGTCGCTGAACGATAAATCGGTCAGGTAGTCGATGAGCGAATCCAGGCCGGCCATGATCGCCAGCCCGCCGCCTTCGGGCACTTTCCTGTAGAACAAATCGAAGTATGCAATCTGTTCCCCCACGCCGCTCACGTGATACCCGTTGGCCATCGTCAGCTCGTAAAAGTCTGTGAGCATGGTCAAATTGTCTCCGTTCATGATCCTCCCTCTTTTCTCAGGATCCGTTTCAGATAATCTCCCGTATACGAATCCGGACACAGGGCCACCGCTTCGGGAGTCCCCGTCACAACGATATTTCCTCCCCGGTCGCCGCCGTCCGGCCCGAGGTCGATGATGTGGTCGGCTGTCTTGATGACATCCAGATTGTGCTCGATCACCACGACAGTGTTCCCCGCATCGGCCAGCCTCGACAGCACTTCGATCAGCTTGCTGACATCGGCAAAGTGCAGGCCCGTCGTGGGTTCGTCCAGTATGTACAGCGTGTTGCCCGTGCTCCGGCGCGCCAGCTCCGTGGCGAGCTTGACTCGCTGGGCTTCGCCGCCCGACAGCTGCGTCGAGGGCTGACCGAGCTTGATGTAGCCGAGCCCGACATCCTGCAGCGTCTGAATGTGGCGCGCGATGGAGGGGATGTGCTCGAAGAACGGCAGCGCTTCGTCCACCGTCATGTTGAGCACGTCGAATATGCTCATGCCCTTGTACTTGACTTCCAGCGTCTCGCGGTTGTACCGCTTGCCTTTGCACACCTCGCAGGGCACGTACACATCGGGGAGGAAGTTCATCTCGATCTTGATGATGCCGTCCCCTTTGCAGGCTTCGCAGCGGCCGCCCGACAGGTTAAAGCTAAAGCGGCCCTTGTTGTAGCCCCGCAGCTTGGCTTCGGGCGTCTGCGCAAACAGATCGCGGATCGGCGTAAACACGCCGGTATACGTGGCCGGGTTGCTCCTGGGCGTGCGCCCGATGGCCGTCTGGTCGATGTTGACGACTTTATCGATGTTCTCCATGCCTGTAATTTCCGCATGAGCGCCGGGCAGATCCTTGGCCCGGTACATGGAGCGGGCCAGCGCCTTGTACAGGATTTCGTTAATGAGGCTGCTCTTGCCGGAGCCGGATACACCGGTGACACAGACCATCTTCCCCAGCGGGATGTGCACATCGATATCCTTGAGGTTGTTCTCCCGGGCACCGCGGACGACGAGCTCTTTCCCGTTTCCTTTTCTCCGTTCGTTCGGTATTTCTATTTTAAGGGCGCCCGTAAGGTATTGGCCTGTGATGGAATCCGGACAGGCTTTGATATCGTCGAGCGTGCCCTGAGCCACGAGGTAGCCGCCTTCGATACCCGCACCCGGACCGATGTCGATGATCTCGTCTGCGGCGAGCATCGTCTCTTCGTCGTGCTCGACGACGATGAGCGTGTTGCCCAGATCCGTCAGCTCCCGCAGCGCCTGCAGCAGTTTGGCGTTGTCCTTCTGGTGGAGTCCGATGCTCGGCTCGTCCAGGATGTACAGGATGCCGACAAGCGACGATCCGATCTGAGTCGCGAGGCGTATCCGCTGCGCTTCGCCGCCCGAAAGCGACGCCGATGAACGCGACAGCGTCAGGTAGTCAAGCCCCACATCCCGCAGAAATGCGAGGCGGGAGTGGATTTCCTTCAGCACCATGCGGGCAATCGTGCGGTGCTTCTCCGACAGCCGATTCTCGAGCTGATCCATAAACTCAAGCGACTTGATGACGGAGAGATCGGTCAGCTCCACGATGTTGATGCCGCCGACCGTCACCGCCAGAATTTCGGGCTTCAGCCGCTTGCCTTTGCAGACGTCGCACGGCGTAATCCTCATGTACGATTCGAGCTTTTCCTTGATGTAGTCCGAGTTCGTGTATTCGTACCGGCGCTGCAGATTTCGCATCACTCCTTCGAACGTATCGTTTCGCTGCGATTGGTTGCCGCTCGTCCGGCTGATATACGTGTAGCGGAGTTTGCGCCCGCCGGTCCCCCACAGCAGTTCGTTGCGGAACGCCTCGGGCAGGTCTTCGTAGGGCAGCGACGTATCCACGCCGTGATCTTCGGCCAGCGCCCGGATCAGCTGCCGGTAGAAGCCGACGTATTCCAGCGAGGAAAACACATTCGCAAGCGCACCGTCAAAAATCGGCACCTTCGGATCGCTCACCACGAGCTCCGGGTCGAGTTTCTGGATGAATCCCAGTCCGTGGCATTCCGGACAGGCCCCAAACGGCGAGTTGAACGAAAAGCTCCTCGGCTCCATCTCTTCGAGGCTGACGCCGTGCTCCGGACAAGCCAGCTTCGAGCTGAACACGAGCTCCTCGCTTTTTCCGTCCGTCTCGACGATGGCCTGCACGAGTCCCTCCCCGTGGGCGAGCGCAAGCTCGACGCTCTCGGCGAGGCGGCTCTGCTGTCCGTCGCGGATCACGATGCGGTCCACGACGATTTCGATCGTGTGCTGGAACGTCTTCTCCAGCTTGATTTCCTCTGCGTGCATGTCCCGGATTTCGCCGTCGATGCGCGCCCGAACGAATCCTTCCCGGCGAATCCGGTCCAGGATTTTTTCGTGTTCCCCTTTTCTCTTCCGCACGACCGGCGCCAGCAGCGTCACTTTCGTGCCCTCGCCCAGCGCCATCAGCTGCTCGACGATCTGATCGACGCTCTGCGAGCTGATTTCGCGTCCGCACACCGGACAGTGAGGGATGCCGATTCTGGCGTACATGAGCCGGAGATAGTCGTAAATTTCCGTGACGGTACCGACCGTGGAACGCGGGTTTTTGCTCGTCGTCTTCTGATCGATGGAGATCGCCGGCGACAGGCCTTCGATCGACTCGACATCCGGCTTATCGAGCTGCCCTAAAAACTGCCTGGAGTACGCCGAGAGGCTCTCCACGTAGCGCCTCTGCCCTTCGGCGTAGATCGTATCGAAAGCGAGCGATGACTTTCCCGACCCCGACAGCCCGGTTAAAACCACAAACCGGTCCCTCGGTATCGTTACGTCGATTCCTTTAAGGTTGTTCTCCCTCGCACCTCGAATCACGAGATCCTTTTGCATCTATTGTTATCCTTCCGTTTTGCACATGGCATGTTCATCTATTACAGTGAAGAGCGGATTTCCAGCAGCCGGTCCCGCAGAACCGCCGCGCGCTCGAACTGGAGTGTCTGCGCCGCTTCGCGCATCTCCTTGTCCAGCTTCTTCGCATAATCCGCCCGCTCCTTGAGCGTCAGCTCCGACAGGCTCCTGCCCATGTAGCTTTCGAGCTCTTCTTCGACTTTCTGTGTCACTTCGATGACGTCCCGCACGGCCTTTTCGATCGTCGTGGGCGTGATGCCGTGCGCCTCGTTGTAGGCCTGCTGAATGGCGCGTCTCCGTTCGGTCTCGGAGATGGCGGCCTGCATGGCCGGACTGATGCTGTCTGCATACATCAGCACGCGTCCTTTCGCGTTTCGCGCCGCACGCCCCACCGTTTGAATCAGCGAGGTTTCCGTCCGCAGAAAACCCATTTTATCCGCATCCAGCACCGCGACGAGCGACACCTCGGGCAGGTCGAGTCCCTCGCGCAGCAGGTTGATGCCGACGAGCACATCGAACACGCCGAGGCGCAAATCCCGTATGATGTCGATCCGTTCCAGCGTCTCCACCTCCGAATGGAGATAGCGGACGCGAAGCCCGGCTCCCTTTAGATATTCCGTCAGGCTTTCGGCCATTTTCTTCGTGAGCGTCGTCACGAGAATCCGGTTCCCAGACTGCGTTTCCTTGTTTATCTCCCCGATCAGGTGGTCGATCTGCCCTTCCGAAGGCACGACGGTGATCGGAGGATCCAAAAGCCCGGTCGGCCGGATCACCTGCTCGGCATCGATCCCTCCCGACTGCTCCTTTTCGTACGCGGCCGGCGTAGCGCTGATATACAGAATCTGCTGTATTTTCGACTCGAATTCGTCGAAGCGCAGCGGCCGGTTGTCCAGCGCGGACGGCAGCCGGAAACCGTAATCCACAAGCGATGTCTTGCGCGAGTGATCGCCGGCGTGCATACCCCGAAGCTGCGGAATCATTACGTGTGATTCGTCGATCACGATGAGGAAATCCTCCGGAAAGTAGTCCAACAGCGTGTACGGCGTCGCGCCGGGCGGGTTGCCGATCAGATGCCTCGAGTAGTTTTCAATGCCTTTGCAGCTTCCAAGCTCCCGCAGCATCTCCAGGTCGTAGCGCGTCCTCTGCTCCAGCCTCTGCGCTTCCAGAAGCTTCCCCCGGTCACGGAACCACTGCAGGCGCTCTTCCAGCTCTTCCTCGATCGTCACGAGCGCCCGGTCCATGTTTTCTTTCGACGTAACGTAATGAGACGCCGGGAAAATGGCGATGTGCTTTCGCAGGCCCGTAATCTCGCCCGTCAGCGGGTTCATCTCCTTGATCGATTCGACTTCATCGCCGAACAGCTCGACCCGCACCGCCTGGTCCGATCCCGCGGGGATGATGTCGATTACATCGCCCCGGACGCGAAACGTCCCCCGCTCAAAGCCGATATCGCTTCTGGAGAACTGGATGTCGACGAGCTTGCGCAGGATGGAATCCCGGCTCTTCTGCATACCGGGGCGGAGGGACAGCATTTGGTTTTCGTAGTCGAACGGGCTGCCCAGGCCGTAGATACACGAAACGGACGCCACGATGATCACATCGCGGCGCTCAGCGAGAGCCGCCGTCGCCGAATAGCGCAGCCGGTCGATCTCCTCGTTCGTATCCGAATCTTTTTCTATATAGGTATCCGTGGAAGGCACGTAGGCTTCCGGCTGGTAATAGTCGTAATAGCTGACGAAGTATTCGACGGCATTGTCCGGGAAAAACTCCTTAAATTCACCGCAAAGCTGAGCCGCGAGCGTCTTGTTGTGCGAAATGACGATCGTCGGCTTTTGGACCTGCTGGATGACGTTGGCCACGGTAAACGTCTTGCCGGAGCCGGTAACGCCCAGAAGCGTCTGGTGCTTCTTGCCGCTCTGCAGTCCGTGCACGAGCCGCTTTACCGCTTCGGGCTGATCGCCCGTCGGCTGGTACGGCGCTTTCATATTGAATTGTCCGGTTCTCTCTGCCACGCTGCCTTCACTTTACCAGAATTTCGTACAGATCGGTCGCCTGTTCCTTCGGGACGTGTTCCTGTATGGAAACAACGCGCACCGAAAGCGTTGCGCTGCCGAAGCTGATATCGATCTCGTCGCCGATCTTGACGTTGGCGCCCGGCTTCGCCGGACGGCCGTTCAGCAGAATGCGCTCCTGCTGGCAGGCCTCCTGCGCAACGGATCTGCGCTTAATCAACCGGGACAGTTTTAGATACTTATCAATTCTCATAGTCGCTCACTGTTCCGCAGTAAAAAAGAAAAGGGGCAACCGAAGTTGCCCCTGCCTGTTGTCGTCTACTTTTTCTTCTTCGTGTTGACGGCATCCTTGAAGGCTTTCCCGGCCTTGAACACCGGCGCCTTCGAGGCAGCAATTTTGACAACTTCGCCCGGCTTTTGGGGGTTTCTTCCCATCCTGGCTTTTCTATCTCTGACTTCGAACGTTCCAAACCCGATCATCTGGACTTTGTCGCCTTTTTTTAAAGCTTCCTGAACAGTCTCTACGAACGCGTTAACCGTCAGTTCCGTATCCTTCTTCGTAAGTTCTGTCTTCTCTGCAATCGCTGCGATCAATTCTGCTTTGTTCATTTCTTACCTCCTGCATCTGCCTTACGGCACTCTTCCCGCTCCTTTTCTTTGGCGAGCTCCCACAGTTGATTCAATTCGTCAAGAGACATGCTCTCCAGCGCCCGGCTCGCAAGGTTCGCTTCGTCTTCCACAGAGGAAAATCGACGGATAAACCTTTCCGATGCCGCGTTGAGAGCTTCCTCGGGGTCGACGTTCAGAAATCTCGCGATGTTGACCGCTGCAAACAGTACGTCTCCGACTTCGTGCCGGATATGCTCTGCGTTCTGTTCCAGCCGGGCTTCCTCGAGCTCTTCGATCTCCTCACCGATTTTTTGAAACGCCCCGCTTACATCGTCCCAGTCGAACCCTGCTCCCCTCGCTTTGACCTGAATCTTTTCGCTTCGGAGCAGTGCCGGCAGGTGCCTTGGGATCCTTTTCATCTCTTCGGTATACGAGGTTTCCCCTCGTTCACCCTGTTTCACATTCTCCCATAATTCATGGACATTGTCAACCGATATACCGCTTGCTTTCAAGGTTTGAGCGCTTTTTTTGCCGAAGACATGCGGATGTCTGCGCAGCATTTTCTCCGAAGCCGCATCCGCGATCTCTTTCAGCGAAAACAGCCCGTTCTCCGATGCGATATCGGCGTGCATCACAATTTGGAGCAGCACGTCTCCGAGCTCTTCTTTCAAGTTGTCCGCGTGGCCGTTTTCAATCGCTTCCACGACTTCGTACGCCTCTTCGATCATGCCGCGAATCAGGCTTTCGTGCGTCTGTTCGCGGTCCCACGGACAGCCGTCCGGTCCGCGCAGAACCTGCATGATCTCCGTCAGCCGCTCCACTGCATCGGAAGCGCTTTCGCTCGTGCGTTTCAGCCGTTCGTACATGTTACACCACCTTCTTCCAGCGCCCGAACAGGCGGGCGAGTTTGTCGCCCTGCGGCAACGCAGACAGCTCTTCGACCGTAACCGCGCCGGTTGCAAGCACCATGTAGAAGTAAACTGCAACGCCCACAGCGACCGAAAGCAGCGTCGCAAGCGAGCTGCCGGCAAAAGCCGAAACCGTGCGGTGGACCACCACAACGGACAAGCTCATCACGCCGGCAGACAGCAGCGGTTTAACGAGAGTCATCTGCAGATCGAACGCTACGCCCGTGTATTTTTTAACAGCCGCGATGTTCAACACGGCCGCCGTCAGATAGGCCGCAACGGTCCCCGCCGCAGCCCCGCGCACATTGATGGACGGGATGCCCGTGAGCACATAGGTGAGAACGATTTTTACAGCCGCCCCTGCCAGCAGATTGCGCACCGGTATGATCTGCTTACCGACGCCCTGCAGCACACCGGTCAGGATCTGAATCGTCGCTAAAAACACGATTCCCCAGGCCAGGATGGCAAGGCAGGATGCCGCGTTTATCGCGCTTTCCTTCTGAAGCGGATAGATGAGCAGCATAATCGGGCGCGCCAGAACCGCCATCCCCGAAGCGGCCGGGATGCTCAGAAGCAGCGCAAGCCGGAGCCCGAGTGCGATGTTCTCCCTCATGAACTCATTCTGACCCCTGCGATACGCCGACGCCACGACCGGCACGAGGCTCATGGCGACTGCCTGCGTAAGGATCTGAGGAAAGTTGATGAGCGGCGCCGCCATGCCGGTCAGCTGTCCGTACAGTCCGCGCGCGATATCCGAATCGTACCCGATCTGCATGAGCCTGGCTTTGACGATCGCCGTATCGATGGCGTTGATGATCGGCATGATGGCGGCTCCGACCGTAATCGGCACCGCGATGATCAGCAGTCCCCACAAAATCGCCCGGCTGCTCTGTTTGGCTTCCCGGTTGGCGCAGGCGATGCCTTCGGCAAAGTCGCTGCGGTGGCGCACATACAAAAGTCCGATTCCAAGCAGTCCGAACAGGCCGCCGGCAGAAGCTCCGAACGATGCGCCGGCTGCCGCATACTGCAGGCCTTTCGGCAGAAAATATACAGCGAGACCCAATCCGATGCTGACCCGGAACAATTGCTCGACCACCTGCGACATCGCCGTCGGCGCCATGTTCTGCCGCCCCTGAAAGTAGCCTCGAAACGAGGCCATGAGCGGCACGAAGAACAGCGCCGGCGCGGTCGCTTTCATGGCGTGTACGGCTTCCGGCTCCCGGATGAGCGCAGTGATGTGTCCGGCTCCGAAATACAGGAGCGCAGAAGAAACCAGTCCGATCGACAGGAGAAGTCGAAATGAGAGGCGGAATACCCGGTGCGCCTCGCCCGGCTCGTCGACGGCCAGGCGCTCGGCGACCATCCGGGAAATCGCCGTCGGCAGCCCGGCAGTAGCAATCGTCAAAAACAGCACGTAAATCGGATAGGCCGTCTGGTAGTATCCCATGCCGCCGTCGCCGATGATATTCGTAAGAGGAATGCGGAACATGGCCCCAAGCGCTTTGATCGTAAGCCCGGCTACGCCCAGGATGAGAGCTCCTTTTAAAAATGTCTTGTTTTTTTGAACTTCCGGAGTCATCCGTCCCTCCCGTCGGGCCGCAGCATCTGGACGCCTGCTGTGCGAAAACAGGCACAGCGCACTCATTATACAGAGAAACGCGAGGCGTTGCAACGCAGAACGCAGCGCCCTCGGTCTATCGGAGATCTCCGGTTTGTTCCATGCGCTCCAGGACCTCTACCGCCTGCACCAGAACGGACTCCCGGCTCCCGGCAAGAGCGAGCCTCGATTCGAGACCGCCAAAGATCGACAGGTCCGTGCCGTACGCGTCCAAAAGCCCCGCGATCACCTCCGGCGTCAGCCCGTTGTTGCGTTCAAACTGAAACACGAGCCGCTGATTCTGGTACACGATGCGTCGGATGCCCAGCGTGGACGCCTTGTTGTGAATCATGGCTACTTCCAGCAGATTTTCGGCCTGCGGCGGAAGATCTCCGAACCGGTCGACGAGCTCGTCGATCATGTCGGAGCGCCCTTCTGCATCGCGGACCTGCGAAATGCGTTTGTACAGGGCCAGTCTCGTCATCTCGTCGTCCACGTAGGACTCCGGCAGATAGGCCTGTACCGCCAGCTCGATGCTCGCTTCGGCCTGCAGCGCGCGTTCGGCGTCCGCTTCGCCGCGGAGCTCCCCGACGACTTCCTCCACGAGGCGGCAGTACATCTCGTAGCCGACCGACATCATGTGCCCGGATTGCTCTGTCCCCAAAATGTTTCCGGCGCCGCGGAGTTCGAGGTCGCGCATCGCAACGCGAAAACCGGCGCCGAACTCCGTAAATTCCCGAATGGCGCGCAGGCGCTTTTCGGCGACTTCCGACAGGACTTTGTCTTTTTTATAGACGAGATACGCATAGGCCAGGCGGTTCGAACGGCCGACCCGACCCCGCAGCTGATACAGCTGGGACAGGCCCAGCCGGTCCGCATCTAAAATGATGATCGTATTGGCATTTTGTATGTCCAGACCCGACTCGATGATCGTCGTGGACACCAGAACGTCGTAGTCCTTCTCCACAAAACCGATCATCACATCCTCGAGTTCGCGTTCGCCCATCTGCCCGTGACCGACGCCGATGTGCGCTTCCGGTATCCACTCGGCAAACTGGGCTGCGATCTTTCGAATACCCCGCACCCGGTTGTACACGACAAACACCTGTCCGTCGCGCCCGAGCTCTCTGCGCACGACGTCGGCAAGCAGCCGTTCATCCTGCTCCACGACGTAGGTCTGTACCGGATACCGGTCTTCGGGCGGCTCTTCGATGACGCTCATGTCGCGCACGCCGATCAGGGAGAGGTGAAGCGTCCTGGGGATGGGCGTCGCCGAAAGCGTCAGCACATCGAGGCTTTCCTTCAGCCTTTTAATGGCTTCCTTGTGAGCGACGCCGAAGCGTTGCTCTTCGTCGACGACGAGAAGTCCTAAATCCTTGTATTCTACATCGACCGACAGCACGCGGTGCGTGCCGATCAGCAGATCGATCTCACCTCTTCGCAGCTTGTCCAGGATGTCTGCCTGCTGCTTTTCCGTGCGGAACCGCGACAGCATTTCGACCTTAAACGGATAGGGCGCAAGCCGTTCGCGGAGCGTGTGGAAGTGCTGATTGGCCAAAAGCGTCGTCGGAGCGAGAATCACGGCCTGCTTGCCGTGCTCCAGGCATTTGAATATGGCGCGCGCAGCCACTTCGGTCTTTCCGTACCCGACATCGCCGCAGAGGAGCCGGTCCATCGGTCTGGAGCTCTGCATGTCGCGCTTGATATCTTCGACTGCGCGGAGCTGATCCTCGGTCTCGTCGAACTCGAACGCGTCTTCGAACTCCTTCTGCCAGGCCGAGTCTTCCCCAAACGCATATCCCACCGCATTCTGCCGTTTTGCCGCCAGTTCCAGGAACTCGACGGCCATGTCGTGAACCGCCTGCCTGGCCCGCTCTTTAACGCGCTGCCATTCGCCGCCCGACAACCGGTGGACGCGGGGCGCAATATCGTCGCTTCCGACGTATTTCTGAACGGAGCCCATCTGATCGACGGGGATGTAGAGCGCATCTTCTCCGGCGTAGCAGATCTTGAGGTAGTCGCGGACGCTGCCCTGAATCGTCAGCTTCTCCACACCCGTAAACTGACCGATGCCGTGCGTGTCGTGTACGACGTAGTCGCCTTTGCGGATGTCCGAAAACGTCCGGATCTCCCGTCCCTTTTCCCTGCGCGGCCGGCGCCGCTGCTTCGTATGCGGAAAGATATCGGTCTCGGAAATGATCAGCACCTGTTCGTCGGCGTCTTCCAGTCCGCGCGACAGCTCGCCCAGCGTGAGGGAGGCGAGCTCTCCGACGCCTGCACGATCCAGAAATTCGCGCATGTTCGCCATCCGCTCCTGCGTCGGAGCGACGATGGTTGTCGCATAGCCGAGCTTGTGAAACCGGATGAGTTCCGTACGCAGCATGTCCATGTTTCCGTTGAACGACGGCACCTGTCGCACGGTGAGGTTTCGCACCTCGTGCGGCTCCTCCATGCCCGGGATGCGCTGTGCAAAGGGCGTGCAGTAATACATATCGAAGCGATCGGTCGCAGACGCGAGCGAAGCCCAGTCCGCGCGCCCGGGGAGCGATGTCAGGTCTTCCGGCACACCTTCGCCCCGTTCCAGCATCGATCGCTGGCTCTCGTCCAGCTCTTTTTCGTACAGATCCAGCGCTTCCAGCGTGCGACCGGGATCGTCGAACAGGATGAAGCCCGGATCGGCCATGTGATCCCACACGTGCGCCGAATCCGGATAGAAATAGGAGATAAAATGCTCGAGATACTGAAGATTCATCCCTTCTTCGATGCTTTCGATCAGGTGGTCGCGCCGCTTGCGGAGCCGGTCGGCTTCCTCTTCACCCCGCTGACGGGGCAGCGCCTGATGGTACGCCTGGCGCAGGCGCTTGCCTGCTTCTGCAAACACATCGTCGCTTCGAATCAGGATGTGCGCCGGAAAAATACAGACCTCATCCACGCTGTCCGTCGAACGCTGCGAAACGGGATTGTACAGGCGAAGTGAATCCACCTCCTCGTCGAACAGCTCGATCCGGTACGGCTCGTCCCGTCCCGGAGGAAAGACGTCGACGATGTCACCCCGCGCCGCAAACTGACCGGGAGATTCCGCAATCGCAGCACGCTCGTAACCCAGGCGCACCAGGCGAGCGACGAGCTCATCCCGCCCGATGAGCGTCGAACGGGTGATGGTCAGAGATTCCTCGATATATATCCTTGCGGGCGGAAGTTTTTTTAGCGCACCGAGCACCGGTGCGATGACGATGCACGACTCGCCCTGCGCGAGTTTTTCGAGAATCCGCAGACGGGCGCTCGATTCGGCCGGACTCTTCGCTTCGTAGCGCATGGCGGCCGGTTCCACATCCGGCCAGATGTACACCGGCACGGACGCAAAAAAAGACAGGTCCTGCGCCAATCGCTTCGCCCGGCTCTCCGAAGGCGTTACGATGAGGCTCTGTCCCCGTCTTTGTTCGGCCAGGCGCGCAGCCGGCCGGACGATGCTGATATCCGAAATACCCGTAAGCTGAACGATTTTTCCCATCAGGAACCTTCCGGCCCTTTCTCATCCGGGTCCGCATCCGCCGCATTGGAGTTCCACTGCCGCATCGTTTCGTCGATTCCGCTGCGTATAAACGTCTCGCACGCCTCCGCTGCACGCTGGACGGCTCCGGCCAGCAGCGCCGCTTCGTTCGAAGGAATTTTCATGAGCACGTACTTCTCCAGCGGGATGCAGCCGCTCTGGCCGATTCCGATCCGGATGCGCGGAAAATCATCCCGGCCCAGATGCCGGATGACTGAACGCATACCGTTGTGCGTGCCGGCGCTTCCTCTTCTGCGTATGCGGATGTCTCCGACCGCCAGGTCGATGTCGTCGTACACCAAAAGAACGTCCGAAAGCTCCGCTCCGTAGTATTCTACGAGCGGACGGACGGCTTCACCGCTCAGGTTCATGAAGGTCTGAGGCTTTGCGAGCACGATTTTCCGGCCGCCAGCCCGCCCCTCGCCCACGAGCGATTTGTGGCGGATTTTTTGAATGGGAATGCTCAGGCGGTCCGACAATTCGTCCAACGTCAGAAATCCCATGTTGTGGCGCGTCAACTCGTATCCGCGGCCGGGATTTCCAAGCCCTAAAACGACGACCGTCCGGGCCTCCGGAGTCACCGGAGTCATCTGTAACATTGAGTTATTCATAAGCTAATCAGAGAACAGCCGGCTGATGGAATCGTTCGTAAAGATCCGTATCATGGCTTCTGCAAACAGAGGCGCAACCGACAGCATTTTAATTTTGCTGATTCGTTTGTCGGGCGGAACGGGAATCGTATCCAGCAGCACCATCTCCCGGATGGCCGAAGCTTCGATGCGCTCCAGCGCCGGTCCGGACAGAATCGGATGCGTCGCAGCCGCGTACACGCCTTTTGCCCCCATGGCTACGAGCGCATCGGCAGCGCTGCAGATCGTGCCGGCCGTATCGATCATGTCGTCGACCAGGATGCAGTTCTTGCCCACGATGTCGCCGATGATGTGCATCACTTCCGACACGTTGGCCCTCGGACGCCGCTTGTCGATGATGGCGATGGGAACGTCGAAGGGGTGCGCCATGCTGCGGGCCCGGACGACGCTTCCGTGATCCGGCGATACGATGACGACGTCGTCGAGATCTTTTTCGCGGAAATACTTAACGAGGATGGGCATTCCCTTCAGGTGGTCGACGGGAATGTTGAAGTACCCCTGGATCTGCGCTGCATGCAGGTCCATCGTAACGACCCGGTCGGCTCCGGCGGCGCTGATGATGTCGGCGACGAGCTTGGCCGTGATCGGATCTCTGGCTTTCGCCTTGCGGTCCTGCCTGGCGTAGCCGTAGTACGGGATGACCGCATTGATGCGCCCGGCAGAAGCGCGCTTCATCGCATCGATCATGATGCAGAGTTCCATGAGGTTGTCGTTGGCCGGATTGCACGTCGGCTGAATGATGTAGGTGTCCAGTCCGCGGACTGTCTCCCAGAGGCTGACGGAGACCTCACCGTCGCTGAACTTGCTTACGGTCGACTTCCCCAGCGTTCGGCCCATGATGCCGGCGATCTCTTCGGCGAGCTCCGGGTGCGCATTCCCTGCGAAAATCTTGTAATCGGCAAATACTCCGCTCTTCATCGTTATCCTCTCTCTCCATTCGTGCGATCAGCGTTCGGTTTATCGTTCTTTTTTCTTGAGCAGTCCGCGCTTTTCCACCCAGCCCGGCACATTTTCCTGGCGCGCCCGTGCAACGGCAAGCGCCCCGGGCGGCACATCCCGGGTAATCGTGCTGCCGGCCGCAATGTAGGCGTTTTCGCCCACGGTGACCGGCGAAATCAGGTTCGTATTGCAGCCCACGAACGCTCCGTCCCCGACGGTGGAACGGTGCTTGACGCTTCCGTCGTAGTTGACGAAGATGACCCCGCAGCCGAGGTTGATGCCGCTGCCGAGGTCGGCGTCGCCCACATACGTCAGATGAGGCACTTTCGTGCCTTCGCCGATGACGGAATTTTTGACTTCTACAAAGTCGCCGATTTTGACACCGTCGCCGATGCGGCAGCCGGGACGCACATAGGCAAACGGACCGATGTTGCAGCGACTTCCGATGTGGCTGTCGAGGATGTGCGATATCCGTATCTGTGTTTCCGCACCGATCGCGCTGTTTTCAATCCGGCAGCCGTCTCCGATGAGGCAGTTTTCGCCGATGACCGTCGTTCCCTCGAGCCGGGCACCCGGAAACACGCGCGTACCGCGGCCGATGACCACGGTTTCGTCGACGTAGGTGTGCTCGGGATCCGGGAACTCAACGCCGTTTTTAACGTGAGCAAATATGACCGCCAGCCGCCGCTCTTTCTGCAGCCGGCAATCGTCCAGAAACTGCTTAAAATCCTTGTCGTTTTTCTCGTCCATATCGCGTCCCCCCTTTTAAAACGGGCTATCTGAGTATAGCATTGTTTCCGTTTAATCGCAAAGAAAAACGGCACGCACCGTCTGCCGGACCTGCCGTTTTGCTTTGCACACTCTCCTTGCCGGATTTTACACCTGCAGGGGTTCGGAATCTGCGCTTTCCTGAACGTCTTGATACTTCTCGAAAATAGCGTCTGAAATCTTCTTTCGAGTGGAAGCTACGAGCGGATGGGCTACATCTTTGAACGTATCTCCTACTCTTTTGCTCGGCATGGCTACGAAGAGCCCCTTCTCCCCTTCGACGATTTTGATATCGTGTACCACGAACTCGTCGTCGAACGTGACGGAAGCAACCGCTTTCATCCTGCCGCCGCTGTCCATCGTGCGAATCCTCACGTCAGTGATATCCATCGACACACCACCTCTCTGCTGGTTCCAAAGTGTCGTCCGTTACCGGCGGTTTCGTCTGAATTAATTATATAGCAGGCGAGAAAATATTCAAGGAAAATATTTACATTTTATGAATTACTTGCAGAATTTTGTTCATTCAGGATCATGTCGCCGACGCGGTAGATGTCACCCGCACCCATCGTAATGACCAGATCGCCTTCGCCGGCGTGCCGGACTACATAACCGGCGATGTCCTCGAATGCCGGGATAAACAGCACCTCTTTTCCCGGGTGCAGCTCGCGGATGCGCTCCGCCAGGGAAGCCGAGCTCAGTTTGTAGATATTTTTTTCACGCGCAGCATAGATTTCGGCTAAAATGACGACATCCGCACCGGAAAGCGCCTGCGCAAACTCGTCGAACAGCGCGCGGGTCCGCGTGTACGTATGCGGCTGGAACAGGCACCAGAGCTTCTCGTGCGGCACGTGCTTCGATGCGGAGAGCGTCGCCCGGATTTCCGTCGGATGGTGGGCGTAGTCGTCGACGACCTGCACGCCCCGGTCGGTCGTACCCTGCACGTCGAACCGCCGCTGCGTTCCGTTAAACGTCTTCAGCGTCTCCCGCGACACGGCCAGATCCACGCCCAGCTCGCTGCATGCGGCGATCGCCGCCAGGCTGTTGGCGACGTTGTGCTCGCCCGGAACGGCTAATTGGATGGTGTCGAGAAATGCTCCGTCGTGATACAGATCGTACGCCGGGCAGCCGCTGCTGTTGAATCGAATATTCCGTGCGCAGAAATCACTGTTTTCATTGAAACCAAACCGCACGATTTTACAGGGCAAATCCCGGATGGCCGCTTTTACAAACGGATTGGCATCGTAGGCGACGACGGTGCCGTCCGCAGGCACGAGAGCGGCAAACGAGTGAAAGGAATCGGCGATGTGCTCGATGTCGCGGAAATAGTCCAGGTGGTCCGAGTCGATGTTTAAGATGACTTCGATGCGGGGTTTCAGCCACAGAAAGCTGTCCATGTACTCGCAGGCTTCCGTCACGAAGTACTCGCTCGTTCCGACCTTTACGTTGCCTTTCAGCTCGCTCAAAATGCCGCCGATGAGAATCGTCGGTGACATGGCGGCCCGCTCCAGAATCAGCGAGATCATGGACGTCGTCGTCGTCTTCCCGTGCGTACCGGACACCGCAACGGACATGGCGTAGTCGTTCATCACGATGCCGAGCGCTTCGGCGCGGGTCATGATGCGAATGCCGCGCTCCCGGGCGGCGACAAGCTCCGGGTTGTCCATGGCGACCGCCTGTGAATAGATCAGGAGATCCGTATCTCCCAGATTCTGTTCGTCGTGCTGTGCAAAAATCTCAGCGCCCAGGGAAGCCAGGTGATCGGTTACCTCGCTTGTTTTGATGTCGGAACCCGACACCCGGTACCCCCTGCTGAGCAGGATTTCTGCGATGGCCGATAACCCGATGCCTCCGATGCCCACGCAGTGGACATGCGTATACTGATTTAGATCCATTCTCTTTCCTTCTATCTGACTGCTGTTGTTTATTTGCTGCTGTTCGATTGCAATCCGGCAAGGAGCCCCATCACGGTGACCGCCATGTCTTCCGGTTGCGCCGTTTCCGCGTGGCGCACCGGACGCTCGCGAAGTCCCTTTAAGCCGTCGGGGACGGGACTGCCGCTTTTGGCAGCCAGCGCGTCGAGCGCGTCAAACGCATCGCTCGCTTCGGCAAGACCGAGGGCCCGGCCCACGCTTTCGGCGAACTTGTACGGGCTGGCTGTGGCGGTGATGACCGTCGGCGTATCGTCGCCTGTCCTTTGGACGTATTCACGATATACATTGTACGCGGCGGACGTATGTGTGTCCATCACATAGCCGTGCTCAGCAAACACGCTCCCGATCGCCGCTTCGATCGCGCGTTCTTCTGCAAATCCCCCGGAAAACGAGTGCAGCCGCTGCCTCGCAGCATCGTCCACTTCGTAACGACCTTCGGACGAGAGCGCATCCATCCAGCCGGCGACTTTGGCTCCGTCGCATCCCGAGGCGAGAAACAGCAGCCGCTCGAGGTTGCTGGACACGAGGATGTCCATCGAAGGAGCGTTCGTGACATACAGAGGTCGCCTCGCATCGTAGGTGCCGGTCGCAAAGAAATCTGCAAGCACGCGGTTCCTGTTGGAAGCGCAAATTTTGTTTTTTATCGGCACGCCGATCTGCTCCGCATAGTATCCCGCTAAAATATTGCCGAAATTCCCGGAAGGCACGGCGATGTTCATCGGTTCGCCCGCGCGGACTGCTCCGCTCTTTACGAGGAGCGCATACGCCCACACATAATAGACAATCTGCGGCAGGAGCCGGCCGATGTTGATGGAGTTGGCCGCCGTCAGGCGGTATCCGTTTTCGTCGGCCTGTTCGTTAAAGCGGGCATCGTTCAGCATCTGCTTGACACCGTGCTGCGCATCGTCGAAGTTTCCTTCGATTCCGAACACGTGCGTGTTGTTTCCGCCGGCGGTTCGCATCTGCTGCTTCTGCACCGCGCTGACCCCGTGCTCGGGAAAGAAAACGAAAATCTCTGTACCCGTGACGTCTTCGAAGCCTTTGAGCGCCGCGATACCCGTGTCGCCGGACGTCGCTGCAAAGATGGCGATTTTTTTCTGTTCGTTTTCTTTTCGGATCGATGCGGTCAGCAGGTACGGCAGCAGCGAAAGCGCCATGTCCTTGAACGCCGCCGTCCGGCCGTGGAACAGCTCCAGAAAATGCACGTCTCCCGCTCGCACAAGCGGTGCCACCTGCGGGTGCTCAAACGTTCCGCCATACGCTCCACGCAGGCACGAAGCGAGCTCTTCCGGTTCGAACTCCGGCATAAACGAGGCAAGCACGCGCAGCGCGACTTGCTCGTACGAACAGGCAGCGAGCGCTTCCCAGTCGAAATCCATCGCCGGAAACTCTTCCGGCACGTACAAGCCGCCGTCACCCGCGATGCCCTGTAAGACAGCGTGCGTTACGCTGCAAGCCGGCGCCCGTCCTCTCGTGCTGATGTATTTCATCGCAGTTCCTCTCTATTTCTTCAACTCTATTGCAATTACAATTTGCATGTAAAGATTTAACAATCAAGCGGTTCGCCCGCAAGGAGATACTTCCTTCCAGAGGCCATCAATCAAATAATCCATGAGCTTCCGCAATGCGCCGCTTGACGGCGTCTGCGCCCATAATCTGCTGTATCGTCCAAAGATCCGGCGATGCCGACCGCCCCGTGAGGGCGATGCGGATCACGTTGCTCACGTGGCCGACGTGACCCTTGTACAGCTCCGGATTCTTTTTGTGGTCCTTCGGCTTGACGGCGTAGCCCAGATCGCCGGCCAGGGTCCGGATCTTGCCGAACCAGGCACTGTTGTCGTCACCGGGATCGTAGCCCGCCAGGTAACGGCGCAGGATCTCCTTGCAGTCCTTCGGCGAACACTCCGCCGGAAAGTCGTCCCGGATCATAAAGTGATCGTCGAAGAAATAGCTGATAAACTCGAAGATCTGCCGCCCGTACACGAGGTCTTTCCTCGGCTTGGGACCGTCGCGGTCGATGTCGAAAATCCGCACAAGCTTGTCTTCGTTCGCCGTCAACAGGCTGCACAGCGCCGGCTGGTACTCAGCCGCCCACTGCAACATAAACGACAGGATATCCCCGGCCGTCATCCGCGCAAGGACGTTTTTCGACACGTCGTTGAGCTTGTCCAGATCGAACAGCGTGCCCGAGCTTCCCATTTTTTCGGCCGAAAAGTCGAACGACTCGAGCGGTTCGTCCGGGTTAGCGGTCCGCCACTCTTCGTAGTCGGAGTTCAGAATCGTCATCAGATACTCCCGGACCGCCTCGGGGACATACCCTTCCTTCTGGTAGTATTCCAGCGACAGTTCCGGATCTCTGCGCTTCGACAGCTTTCGCTTCTGCCCGGACTCCTCGTCGATCTTCATCAGCACGGTGTTGTGGCAGTACACGGGCAGCTCCCAGCCGAGCGCCTCGAACAGCTGCACGTGGATCGGAAGCGACGCCATCCACTCCTCGCCGCGCACGACATGCGTCGTCCGCATCAGGTGGTCGTCCACCACGTGCGCAAAGTGGTACGTCGGAAGTCCCGTTTTTTTGAGTATGACCACATCCTGTACGTTTTCGGGCATGGACAGTTCGCCGCGGATCGCATCCGTCACGGTAAAGTACCGCTGGTCGTCGCCTTCGGAACGAAGGCGAATCACGAATTCCTCACCCTCGCCGATCCTCGATACGACGTCGTCGAAGCTGAGGTCCCGGTGTTTTGCGTATGTTCCGTAAATGCCGGGGTTTTCTTTGTTCTGCTCCTGTGACGCGCGGATATCGGCGATTTCTTCCTCGCTCATAAAGCACGGATAGGCCTTCCCCTGCGCCACGAGGTGCTTGACGTAGCACTGATAGATATCCTTCCGCGCGCTCTGGTAATACGGACCGTACGCGCCCGTCTCCCCGTTAGCGCCGACCCCTTCGTCGAAGTCGATGCCAAAATAGTGCAGGGCGGAAAGAAGCGCCGGCACAGCGCCTTCGACTTCGCGCTTGTCATCCGTGTCCTCGATGCGTAGGAAACACACGCCTCCGCTCCGGTGCGCCAGCCGCTCGTCCGCGAGCGCGCTGTACAGATTGCCCAGGTGGATAAAACCCGTGGGACTCGGCCCGAGCCGCGTCACCATCGCCCCGTCCGGCAGGTTCCGCTTCGGGTAGCGCGCCTCGAGATCGTCCGGCGTGTCTTTGATGCGGGGGAATAACAGATTGGCTAATTTCTTGCGGTCCATATCTTCCTCTGGTTTTCTTTTATGAGTTCTTCTGCAGATCTTCTGCAGATTTTTCGGCAAGCTTCAGTATTTGAGCATCCCACACATTCTACCAAAAAAAACCCGCTTTGTAACTAATTTCATCGTAGACAGCGCAGGGTTTTCTCTGTATAATGCTATGTGTTCAGCAAAAATATGCGTCCCGTTGGTCAAGTGGTCAAGACGTCGCCCTCTCACGGCGGAATCAGGGGTTCGACTCCCCTACGGGATACCAGAAAAGCAAAATCGTCCAAATTTCATGTATTACAGATGTTTGGACGGTTTTGATTTCAGAGGAATCAGGCATTCCTTTTACAGCGATTTTCGGCGATCACTCGATGCTGAGACAGGTCCCCGAAAAGAGATAGTATCCCCGAGCGCACTTCCCCGGGCTTTAGATCCTCAAAGTCTTCCTCGTCGAGTACGTGGTCCGAATTCAGATTGCAAACACAACTATTTACGGACTCTCTTTCACAGTCGCCTAATGGTGTAAGTATATATAAAAATTTTTCTCCCACTCATACTTTTAGCTGGCTTTTTAAATATTCACATATTTGCAAGGATTTGCTTCCCCAATCGAATAAAAGTGCTTAACTGACCTGTTGATATATTTTGTGCGTAAATCGTCCTCTGCTAAGTTACCAGTAAATTCTATCCTTGCAATATCGTCATAACTGTTCCATTCATCTACTTTAAAAACTTCTCTTATTACTCCATTTGCTATACTAAACACGTAATCAGCTTTTTTTGCTCTCTCCAGAGATAGTTTCCATTTACCACGTGTTGCCTTATAAATTTCTTCCTTGCTCATACCCTCTCGAAAGTTAGCATTGATTTTTATCAAAATTGCTTTTTCGGATATCTTTATGTTGTCATCATCCGTAGGGTCGCTTGTTTCCTCTATTTCGATAATTCTCTTGCGTTCATTGTCTATGAAAAGATACTGAATTGGATTAGCCTGTCCTTTTTTTATATATTTTTCTATGGAATGATTGAGGTAACGTTCTCTACTTTTACAATCTGCTGGCTCCCCCACAAACTCAAAGCGATTTGTTTCCAATGACCTATGCCAAGACAGGGGTCTAAAAACTCCTCTTACAATCCCATTATGTACACTAAGGACATAGTCGACTTTTTGAGTATTTTTTTCGCCGACAACCCACCATTTGCGTGTTGCCTCATATATTTCTTGCTCGTTCATATCCGTTTTATAAAGTGCATTGATTTTTATAATCATGAGGTTGTCGTGAACTTCAATGGCCTTCGCTCCATAAACAAGATCTAATTCTTTAACAGAAATCTTCCCGCGGTTGACGGAATGACCCCTGACGCTATTTGTGATATTATCCAAACCAGCATAGTCAATTAAAGCCGCCTCTACCTCTAACGCTTCCTTTTCAGTTAAGCCGTAACGAATGATAACGTGCTCAACTTCCTGCCCTCTGCTCTTTATTTCTTTAATCATTGCAATTTTATCACTATCGTCGCCCACAGCCTGCTCGTTGTAGCTATTAATATGATCGAACACTCTGTTCCCTTTACCCTTGCCGATATAAAATGCTTCTTTTGTTTCGGGATCCATTAGGCAATATACGTAGGATCCAATTCTCTCTTGTGTTAGTGGCGAAAACATTTCTTCCTCCTTTCGATTAATCTGAAATCTACTTGATTTTAGATTAAACACTAATACCATTTCTGTCGTGCCAGTCTATCGGGGGAGATGCTGGCAGATTTACCTCGATATCTAAACCGATACTATAGTCTGACCAGCGCTGGTGAATGTCAAAATAATTTACCCCTAACCGGGGATGCGGACGAAAAGCTGGACAAGCTAAGCGATTAGACCAAGGCTTTGCTTGTACTCGGTGGGGCTCATGGCCCCCAACTCTGGACAGAGATGCCCAGCCCCTGCTCAAAATAATAACCTATATCGGTTAAGACTTCGGCATCCAATGGGCTGAGTTTTTCCTTGATTTCATCTTGTAACATGGCGTCCTCCTCTCACAACCCCGATTTTTAGGGCGCGCTTATCGAGGCTTGCCATCTGTCACGGTATTACAACCTTTTGGAAACACAAGTGATGACTTATGTCTGCCCTACAGTTCCGTTTCGTCATCCTCGATTAGGCTTTCGGTTATGATTTCATCCAGTTCTTCATCGCTTAACCCCTGGAACATCGAACCCCGAGCTTTTGCAATATCGTGAACCATAGCCCTGACAAGGTCTTCCCGCGCTTCTTTTTTATCCTTTTCAGTCATATCCTCGGCAACGGCAGGTCTGTAAAAACCAACTAATTTTTTAACCATTGGTTGTTTCCTCCCTTCACTTGCTTATAGATTTACAACTTTTAAAAACAATTAACGATGTATAATTAGAACTCCAGGGCCGAGGTAAGTGGCTTGAGACAGATAGGCGGAACCGGCCCGATTAGATTTCATAAGAGTTCCGTAAACGAATAAAATCACAACACATCCCTCCTACATGGTTATTATATACAAGGGCCTGAACTATTTATAGTACATCTTTCTCCAAATTATTTATAAGGTCAAATGTTATCTCCCGCTATAGCCCAGTCGGATCTCTGTAAAGAGTCGCAATCGGGGTCACGTCGTGATTTTCTTGACAGGCATTAGGACGTTTACCATACTTGTCAATATAAATGTGATTATTGCTCGCAAAATTTGCATAATAATGTGATATTCAGGAGGCGCAGCTATGGAAAGACTGGTCATGCAAAAGCTGTTGGACTGGAAAAGCTCCACATATAGAAAACCCCTTATCTTAAAAGGGGTCGTCAGGTGGGTAAGACCTGGCTGCTCAAGGAATTCGCCAAAATCAATTATGGGAATATAGCTTATTTTAACTTTGACGAACATCCGGAATACAAGCAGTTTTTTGAAAGCACTAAAGATGTGGATCGTATCCTTCAAAATCTGATGATAGCCAGCGGTGAGGTCATTAAGCAGGACAATCCGGAAGACACGCTTATCGTATTCGATGAGATACAGGAATGTTCCAACGCTATGAACACGCTGAAGTATTTTTACGAAAATACACCTCACTACCATGTGGCCTGTGCAGGATCGCTTTTGGGTATAGCACTGTCTAAGCCAGTTTCCTTCCCTGTGGGCAAGGTGGATTTTTTAGAAATTACACCGATGACCTTTACAGAGTTTTTAATGGCCAATGGTGACGGTAACTTTGCCGATTATATGAAAAACACGGATAGGATCGAACCGATCCCGGAGGCTTTTTTCAATCCGTTATATGAAAAACTTAAAATGTACTTCGTAACAGGCGGTATGCCGGAGTCGGTTCGTTCCTGGGCACAGGACAGAGATGTAGAGCTGATGCAGCAGGTATTGTCCAACATTCTAGGAGCTTATGAACGTGATTTTGCCAAGCATCCTGATCCCAAGGACTTCCCCAAAATATCGCTGATTTGGAAATCCATACCTTCTCAGCTGGCAAGAGAAAACAAAAAGTTTATCTATAAGGTCGTTAAGGAAGGCGCAAGGGCACGAGAATATGAAGATGCTTTGCAATGGCTTTGTGATGCTAATTTGACTTATAAGATATACCGCAGTACCGCACCGGGGCTGCCCATTTCGGCATACGATGATTTGTCTGCTTTTAAGCTATATATGGCAGATGTGGGATTATTGCGTCGGCTATCCCTCTTAGCTCCTTCGGCTTTTGGAGAAGGCAATCGGTTGTTTGTGGAGTTTAAGGGGGCTTTGAGCGAAAACTATGTCCTCCAAGCGCTGCAGAACCAATTTGAGGCTATGCCCCGATATTGGGCGATAGACAATCCAAGGTATGAGGTTGACTTCCTGATTCAGCGGGAAAACGATATTTTGCCCGTTGAGGTAAAATCAGAAAGCAATGTGGAAAGCCGGAGTCTAAAAAAATATAAAGAAAAGTACGGCGATAAGGTAAAACTGCGTGTACGGTTTTCGCTCAACAATTTGCGTATAGACGATGAGCTTCTGAACATCCCATTATTTATGGCCGATCATACGGATAGGTTAATTAGGATGGCTTTGGAGCAGGTAAGGTAAATGATACCCCGGTAAAATATTACCGGGGTTGCTGTCATCGCTATCGCTGCTTTCATACATAGGTTTCTGCAAACTATTCAGGCGATCACTCGATACTAAGACAAATCCCCGTAAAGAGACAGGATCCCCGAGAGCACTTCCCCGGGCTTCAGATCTTCAAAATCTTCCTCGTCAAGCACCAGCGTGATCATATTCCCCAGCAGCTCCAGGAAGACGGCAATTTTCAAACCGGTCATGGTAGAGAATTCCCCTCTTATCCCTCTCACAATCCCCGTTACCAGGGCGTGATGATCCAGGCTTTCCGCTTCCCGAAATAAAATGGACTGACTGGCTACCGGGAAGGAACCCTTCTCATCCTTGTTATTCTCGAAATCTTCTTCCGAAGCGTAACGTCTTACTTCATCATCGGGGAAAGCGGTAACGGTCAGTTTGGGCGTCAGTTTTCTTTTCCTCTTTTGAATCCGCTCAATATCCTTTCTTTGAATCATGCAGGTAAAGGGCACCATTTCACCTTCCCTGCTAAACAGCTGTACCGCAACATAGTCGGAATCCGGATTCAGGTCCTCGATCTCCTCAATGTCAACAGGGATATACGATTGTTTTTCCAATTCAGTATTATGGGATACGGTTTCGTAAGCGAGCTTGAGCTCTTTAAACATGGGGGAATCCTTGGCAAAGTCCAGATAGTATTTCTTTGTCTCGGCTAGATATCTTTTGCGAAATGGAATACCGGCGTCCATGGAGGACCAGAGATTCATCGTCCGGTCAGCGACTTTCACCTGATAGGCAACGTCATTTTGTTGAATGGCGGCAAGATAGGCATCCATGTCCACCTCTTTATCGGGCTCGTTCTTTCTTTTCTTTGTTAAAAGTCGAACGGCTTCCAAAGTTAAACGACCGCACGTATCTTTGATTTCCTGATCTGTAATATCTGTATCTTCCAGCAAGTCATGGCACAGAGCTGTGAACACATATTTCCCCCGGAAACCGTATTGGAAAAGCAAATTGGCGACATCGACCGGGTGATCGATGTAATGTGCACCTCCCATTCGTTTTTGACCCCGGTGATAGCGGAGGGCAAGTTCAAGAGCTTTCTTTTCCGTAGGGCTAAATTTACTTGTATAGTCGGTCATGGTATTACCTCCTTGTGACAATACAAGCGATAACGTACGCCTGCCCTACACGATTATTATACACAAAGTCCTGAACTATTTATAGTACACCTTTCGTGCCTCACTGCCATCGCTGCCCGCAGGCATACCGCGTTGCCGTACGTCAAATTTTGTTGTATAATTATTAGAACAACTGCGCCATATGGAGGCTGCGAGGCAATACGCACTGCGCGGATAGAAATTGCCGGTGACTGAACAATGATGGAGGATATTAACATGAGAAGGATACTATGGCTGTTGATCGCGTTGGCTCTTCTGTCACTTTGCGCCTGCGGCGCGCCTTCGGAAACGGAGGATCCCCAGTCCGGCAGCAGCACGGTGAATGAGGAACCCGGAGGACTCGAAGTGCAGATGCTCATTTATGATGCGGACGACGTTCGGGTCTATTATCTTGGTTATATCGAAGAGCCGGTATACGGACCGCAGGTGAAGCTGTACGTCGAGAACGACAAGAATATAGATGTCAGCGTCTATGCATATGATTTTTCGGCCAATGGAATCAAGTTCATCGTTGGTTCCGATACGAAGGTCCCATCGGGTGGAACGGCAAGGGATTCCATCTATATTGTCGATGTAAACTTTGAGACCAGCGGCATCACAAGCGTTGAGAAGGTGGAGTTTTCTCTTGACATCATCAACGCCAAGGAAAACTACCGCAACAATTCAGATGTAATCTCCATCGACATATAAGACCCCGGAAGCT
>DUTT01000075.1 GCA_012841925.1 Clostridiales bacterium
ATTCGTATTACGAAGCGCCGGAGGCGCGACGGGGTTCCGAAGACTTCGGACACTTTTTAAAGCTGACAAAGGGAGCGATGTACTACTGGAGCTTCGGTGAGGATTACCCGGCTATTCACATGAGTACATACGATTTTGACGATGCGGGCATTGAGCCGATCGTCGAAGTCAACAAGAAGTTGATCAGCTATATCGACTGACGTTTTTAACGTTCATCCGAACGAAAAGTTTGTTGCGATTGTATACAATCTTCAGATTGTATGCTATAGTGAAGCTGTCGCAGGAATGCGGCAGCTTCATTATCATCTGTATTTTGGAGGGAAAAAATGATTCAACTGCACAAGGACGGGGTATTTCTTGTAGACGGAGTCCCGCAGGGATCCGGTCCTCTGGCGAAAGAAGACGCCCGGAAAAAAACCATCGCCTACAATATCTTGCAGGCGCACAACAAATCCAGCGATCCCGAAAGGCTGGAAATTACGTTTGATTCGCTGGCATCGCACGATATCACGTATGTCGGCATCGTTCAGACGGCCAGGGCATCCGGACTCACGGAATTTCCTGTGCCTTATGCGATGACGAACTGTCATAACAGCCTGTGTGCAGTGGGCGGCACGATCAACGAAGACGACCATGTGTTCGGTCTGTCCGCAGCGAAGAAGTACGGAGGGATCTACGTACCCGCCAATCAGAGCGTCATCCACTCTTATGTGCGCGAAGAGATGGCAGCCTGTGGCGACATGATTTTAGGATCGGACAGCCACACGCGCTACGGTGCGCTGGGCACGATGGGCGTGGGCGAAGGCGGGCCCGAACTCGTTAAGCAGCTGCTCAAAAACACATGGGATATCAGCGTGCCGGAAGTCGTGCTCGTATACATAACCGGAAAGCCGCCGAAGGGGATCGGACCGCACGACGTGGCGCTTGCCATGGTCAAAGCGACGTTCGACAACGGCTTTGTAAAGAATAAAGTCATGGAATTTGTCGGCCCCGGGCTTGCGCATCTTCCGATGGATTTCCGCAACGGCATCGATGTGATGACGACGGAGACGACGTGCCTTACGTCCATCTGGGAAACGGACGAGGTTGTAAAGGAGTACTACGATATTCACAAGCGCCCGGATGCATACAAAGAGCTGAAGCCCGGCAACGGCGCCTACTACGAAGGCATGATCACCATCGACCTCGATAAGATGGAAGCGATGATTGCACTGCCGTTCCACCCGTCCAATGCGTACACGATCCATGAGTTTACGGCTAATGCCGAACAGATTCTGGCGGACATCGAAAAAGACGCTGCGAAGCAGTTTAAGAAAGCGCCGCTGGATCTGCGGTCCAAAATCAAAGAAGACGGTGTGTATGCCGATCAGGGCATCATCGCCGGCTGCAGCGGAGGCTTGTTCGACAACATCGACGAGTCCGCCGCGATCTTAAAAGGAAAGAACACGGGCAACGATTACTTTTCCCTTTCCGTGTATCCGACGAGCGTACCGGTCAGCCTGGAGTTAACAAAAATCGGAGCTTCAGCTGATCTTCTCGCAGCAGGAGCGATCCTCAAGCCGTCGTTCTGCGGACCCTGCTTCGGTGCAGGCGATGTCCCTGCGAACAACGAGCTGTCCATCCGTCACACGACGCGGAATTTCCCCAACCGGGAAGGTTCTAAGCCGGGCGAAGGACAGATTTCAGCCGTGGCTCTGATGGATGCCCGCTCCATCGCCGCAACGGCGGCCAACGGAGGGCGCATTACAGCTGCGACCGATGTGGATTACGAGTACGAATTCCATACCTATCATTTCGATAAAAAGGTCTACGACAACCGCGTGTACTACGGATACGGCAACCCCAAACCCGAAACCGAACTGATTCTCGGGCCGAACATTACGGACTGGCCGGCGATTTATCCGCTGACAGAAAACATTCTGCTGGAACTTGCGGCCGTGCTGCACGATCCGGTTACGACAACCGACGAACTGATTCCATCGGGTGAGACATCGTCCTACCGCAGCAACCCGCTGCGCCTGGCCGAGTTTACGCTGTCCAGAAGAGAGCCCGCCTACGTCGGGCACAGCAAGGACATTGCAGCCGCCGAAGCGGAGCGAATTGAAGGCGGTCAGCCGGCACGCATCGCAGAAGCGCTTGCAAAAGTGGGCGACGCGTCGCAGCTGATTAAAAACACGCAGTTCGGCTCGGCGATCTTTGCCAACAAGCCCGGAGACGGCTCGGCGAGGGAACAGGCGGCTTCGTGTCAGAAAGTGCTCGGCGGTTTTGCCAACATCTGCTACGAATATGCGACCAAGCGCTACCGCAGCAACTGCATCAACTGGGGCATCCTGCCGTTTACGATCGACGAAAGCACGGAGTTCCCTTACGAAACCGGCGATATGGTATTCGTACCCGGAATCCGCGAAGCGGTCGAAAAGGGTATTGAGACCATCCCCGCCAGGGTCATCCGCAAGAGCGGTCCGGTCGAAGACATCACGATGTACATCAAGGACCTGACCGAGGACGAAAAGCAGATTATCCTGGAAGGTTGCCTCATGAACTACTACGCAGCGCGCAACCGATAAGCACAGAAAGCCGCGGGGTGCAGGTGCGCTCCGCGGCTTATACCGACTAACGGAGGAAACAGCCATGACTAAGATCAAGATGACAACGCCCCTGGTGGAGATCGACGGAGACGAGATGACGCGGGTCATCTGGCAGATGATTAAAGACGAACTTCTGAATCCTTTCGTGGAGCTCAATACCGAGTACTACGATCTGGGCCTCAAGGTTCGCGACGAAACAAAAGATCAGATTACGCACGATGCAGGACACGCCATCCGGAAATACGGCGTGGGGGTCAAGTGTGCGACGATTACACCGAATACGGCCCGCATGGACGAATACAACCTCACATCGATGTGGAAGAGTCCAAACGGCACGATCCGCTCCATCCTGGACGGCACGGTGTTCCGCGCACCGATCGTCATCGACTCCATTAAACCGGCGGTTGTCAACTGGAAAAAGCCGATTACCGTTGCCCGTCACGCCTATGGGGACGTATATAAGGGGACAGAATACCGTGTTCCGGAAACAGGAAAGGCCGAGCTGGTGTTTACGGGTGACAACGGCGCTTCGTTCCGCGAGACCATCTACGACTTCGAGTGCCCGGGCATCCTGCAGGGGATGTTCAACAAGGATACGTCGATTCGTTCGTTTGCCCACGCCTGCTTCCAGTATGCGTTAAACACGAATCAGGATCTGTGGTTCTCGGCCAAGGACACCATCAGCAAGGTTTACGACGAAACATTTAAGCAGATTTTCGAGGAGGTATTCGAATCGGACTATAAGGCTGTATTCGAAGAAAAGGGCCTGGTATATTTCTACACTCTGATCGACGATGCCATTGCGCGCGTCATCCGCAGCGAAGGCGGTTACATCTGGGCGTGCAAAAACTACGACGGCGATGTGATGAGCGACATGATTTCTACGGCGTTCGGTTCGCTTGCGATGATGACGTCTGTGCTGTGCAGCCCGGACGGGATGTTCGAATACGAAGCAGCGCACGGGACCGTAACGAGGCACTACTACAGGTATCTCGAAGGTGAAGAGACGTCGACGAACCCCATGGCGACTATTTTTGCATGGAGCGGCGCGCTGCGCAAGCGGGGCGAAATGGACGGACTGGATGATCTGTGCGCGTTTGCCGATAAGCTGGAGGCCGCCTGCTTCGACACGCTGAACGCAGGCATCATGACCAAGGACCTTGTGGCGCTGGCAGAAGGCCCGGTTACAAGCGTAACGACCAAAGAATTCATCGAAGAAGTCCGGAAGCGCCTGGAAGAGAAAATGCAGTAGAACAGGGGGTTAAAACCAATGGAACTCGTTCAAACCGGCATGGCAGGGACAGTGGAATCGAGCGATATTATGGTGACACTGGAACCCAGGGAGACCGGAGGGATCGCGATTTCACTTTCCAGCAGCGTAATGCAGCAGTTCGGAAAGCAGATCGAACAGGTCATCCGGCAGACGCTTGCAGAGCTCGGCGTTTCGCATGCATCGGTGGACGCGGTGGATAAAGGGGCGCTGGACTGCACGGTCCGCGCCCGTGTCTACGCTGCGGCATACCGGGCGGCGTCGAGCGAAGCCTACGATTGGGGGGCGATGTAATGGAACGGAAGCGGCTGAGACGAAGCATGATGTTCGTTCCGGGCAACAACCCCGGCATGATTAAAGATGCGGGGATTTACGGGGCGGACAGCATCATGTTCGACCTCGAGGATTCCGTGTCGATTGCGGAGAAAGACGCGGCGAGGTTTCTGGTGTATCAGGCTCTCCGCACGCTTGACTTCGGCGCGAAAGAGATCGTCGTGCGCATCAACGATCTGGAGAGCGGTCTCGGGATCCGGGACCTCGAAGCGATTGTGCGCGCCGGTGTGCACATCGTGCGCCTGCCGAAAACCGACAGTGCGCAGGATGTCGTCGACTGCGAGCAGGAGATTGTGCGCATCGAGCGGGAGGCTGGCATTCCCGAAGGACGGACCGGCATGATGGCGGCGATCGAAAGCGCCAACGGTGTGCTGAACGCGAAAGAAATTGCTTTTTCGAGCGACCGCCTCATCGGCATCGCGCTCGGCGCCGAAGACTATGTAACGGATCTCAAGACGACCCGCAGCGACGGTACCGAGCTATTGTTCGCGCGCTGCATGATACTCAATGCGGCCCGTGCAGCCGGCATCGATGCGCTGGACACGGTATTTGCAGATGTCAATGACGAGGCGGGTTTTCTCGAAGAGGTCAAGCTGATTAAAAAGCTCGGGTTCGACGGGAAGTCGATCATCAATCCAAGGCAGATTGAACCGCTGCACAAGGCGTTTATGCCCAGCGAAGCCGACCTGGAAAAAGCCCGCGCCATCATGGAAGCCATCGCCGAAGCGGAGGCCAGGGGAAGCGGCGTGGCGAGTTTAAAAGGGAAAATGATCGACAGGCCGGTTGTCCTCCGGGCGCAGCGCATGCTGGCTCTGGCAGACGTCGACGGAGCAGGGGAGGTGTAGACGATGAGAGACATCAAAGAAATATATGCCGACATCCCGCACATCGAAGACATCAGCCAGCACGGCGTATATCAGAGCAAGAGAACCAAGGCGACAGAAACGTTTGCGGTACGGACGCAGGCACGGAACAAAGTGGCCGCAGATCTAAAAGAAGCGATACGAAATTCCGGTCTGCGGGACGGGATGACGATTTCGTTTCACCATCACTTCCGCAACGGCGACAATGTGGTGAACATGGTCGTCGAAACGCTTGCGGAGATGGGGTTTAAGAATCTGACGATGGCTGCAAGCTCGCTGTCCGGCGTGCATGCGCCGCTCATCGAACACATTAAAAATGGAGTCATTACCCACATCGAAACGAGCGGTCTGCGGGGCGAGCTCGCCGAGCAGGTCTCGCGGGGGCTCATGGATTTTCCGGTCGTGTTCCGCTCGCACGGAGGCCGGGGTGCGGCGATAGAAAGCCGCGACATCCACATCGACGTGGCGTTTTTAGGCGCTCCGTCGTGCGATCCGTTTGGAAATGCCAACGGATACAGCCGAAGCGAAGAGCAGACGATTTCGTGCGGAAGCTTAGGATATGCCCGCCCGGATGCGCGCAACGCCGGGCACGTCATCATCATCACAAACCACATCGATGCGTTCCCCAATGCGCCGTATGCCATTCCCTCCAACTATGTCGACAGCGTCGTGCTCGTCGATAACATCGGCGATCCCAAAGGTATCATGAGCGGAGCGACGCGATACACGACGAATCCCAAAGAGCTCGTAATCGCCAAGGCTGCTGCAGATGTGATCCGGGCCTCCGGCTATCTGTACGACGGGTTCTCCATGCAGATGGGCAGCGGAGGCGCATCGCTTGCGACCGCCCGGTTTATCCGTCAGATGATGCTGCAGGAAGGCTTTCGATGCCGGTTTGCGCTCGGCGGCATTACCGGGCAGATCGTATCGATGCACGAAGAAGGCCTCATCGACCGCATTCTTGATGTGCAGTCGTTCGATTTGATCGCTGCGGAGTCGCTTCTGAAAAACAGATTTCACCAGCAGATCGACTCGTGCTACTATGCGAGCTATTTGCGAACAGCGGCTGTCAACCAGCTGGATTTCGTCGTGTTGTCCGCGCTGGAAATCGACACGGACTACAACATCAACGTGCTCACCGGATCCGACGGCGTTATCCGCGGAGCGGTCGGGGGTCATCCGGATACGGCGGCTGGCGCCAGTCTGTCCGTTGTGGTCGCTCCCTTGACACGGGGACGCATTCCAAGTATTGTTAATAGGGTAAACACGGTGGTAACGCCGGGCTCGACCGTCGATGTGGTCGTGACCGATCAGGGCATCGCCGTGCACCCGGATCGAACGGATGTGCAGGCGAAGCTTGCAGAAGCCGGCATCCGCCTGTCGACCATTCAAGAACTCAAGGAACGGGCCGAGTCGATCGTCGGCATACCGGACCCGATTCGCTACAAAGACAAGATTGTCGGCGTCGTTTTATATCGCGACAATACGGTCATCGACGTAATCCGCCAGATCGACGAAGACGAATAAGCGCGGATACACCAGGGCCGCAGACCGATGGTCTGCGGCTTTTTTACCGGAGGGCGCTATGAGCATTCAAGAGATTACGCTGGAAGAAGTTTTGGAAAACCGGGAGAGGCGGGTGCGCAGGCAGACGGATCGGCTGGAGGAGTATCAGGCGCCCGTCCTGAGCATTACGATGAACATCCCCGGGGAGGTCAAGAAGACACCTCTCATCGATTTCGTGTTTCTGCAGATGTTAAAAGATGCGGAAACTGTATTTTCCGGTAAGATTTTGAGCCGCGAGGAGTATCTGTTTCCGACAGGGCCCGAGGCACTGTGGGTCATAGCGCTTCCTGCGGCCATGATAAAAGAGAAGGCGATGGCGCTGGAGGAGTCCACTCCGGCCGGCCGGTTGATGGATCTGGACGTGATCGGACAAGATGGCATAAAGCGTTCCCGACAGGAAGTCCGCTCCTGCATCATCTGCGGCGGACCGGTTGCCGTGTGCGCCAGGAGCCGGGCGCACGGGCTGGACGCTGTAAAAGAAAAGACCTGGGAACTCTTAACGGAGTTCGCCTTTGATCGCCTGGCGGAGCTTGCGGTGTGCGCACTCGTCAACGAAGCGCGCCTGACGCCGAAGCCTGGCCTCGTCGACGAAGCCAATACCGGCGCCCATCGGGACATGGATCTGGATATGCTGTGTGCCAGTGCCGAATCGCTGCGGAGCTATTTCAAAACCTGCGTTGCACTTGGCTTTGGCGAATCGGTCGACATGGAGGCCCTGGTGAAGGCCGGTCTGGATGCGGAGAAGGCGATGCTGCGCGTCACCCGCGGCGTCAACACGCACAGAGGGGCCATTTATGCGCTGGGCATCTACCTGTGCGCACTGGGCAGGGTGTTTTATGCCGGCGGTGACGTATTTGAGGCAGCGGCCGATCTGGCCGAACAGCAGGCAGCGGTCTCCAGCCGCGACGAAAAGTCTCACGGGCACATCGCTATGCAAAAATACAGTGCAGGCGGCGCCAGAGAAGAGGCGCTGCAGGGATTCCCGACCGCCCGCACCGGGGCGGACTCGCTTAGGGACAGCGGCGATGATGCGCACCAGGCCATGCTTGTGATACTCTCCGACATCCGGGATACGAACCTTTTGTACCGGGGCGGAGAAGATGCGCTGGAATACGTGCAGACTACAGCGCAGGAGCTCCTGGAGCTGCCGCAGGCAAAAAGAGGCGATGCGCTCCGGGCTATGGACCGGGAGTGCATCGCAAGGGATATCAGTCCGGGAGGCGCTGCCGATATGCTGGCGCTGGCTTTCTTAATCCGCGATACTGCAAAAGGGTATTATTGATCGAACAGAGGAACGCGGTTATACATACAGCTCCGGCCGCCGCGCTTTTAGAAGCGGAAACTCATCCCGCACCTGTTGAATTCTCGAAGCGAAAAGCTCCGCATACAGAATTCCGGGTGCGGTATTTAATTCTCCCAGCACGATGCCCCACGGATCGGTGGCGACTGTGTGGCCGTAAGCCTGGTAGGGCAAATCAGGGTTGGGTGCCGGCTGGATACCCAGCATGTAGCATTGGTTGTCGACGGCGCGCATGCGCATGGAGAGCACCCAGTGGGCTTCTCCCGTTGCGTTGCCGAAGCTGGAGGGCACGAATACGATTTCGCAGCCCGACAGCACCAGCTTTCGAAAGTATTCAGGGAACCGTATGTCGAAGCAGATGCCTACACCGATGCGCCCGAAGTCCGTGTCCACGACGCATACTTCGTTCCCCGGCAGGAAGGTGTCGGATTCCCTGTACGAAATTTTATCCTTTACATCGACATCGAACAGATGTGCTTTGCGGTGAGTTGCGATGTGATTCCCCGAAGGATCGAAGACCATGCAGGTGTTGTAAAGACCGCTTTCCGTCTCTTCGGGGAAAGATCCGCCGATCAGGTAAATGCCGTTTTGGGCGGCACAGGACGACAGCGCATCGGCGGTCGGTCCGTAGAGCGGTTCGCTGCTTTCCCGCATCGAGCGATTCGTGTAGGGGCAGACGAACATCTCCGGCAGCGCGACGAAATCTGCGCCTTCGGCGGTCGCCTGACGCACCTGTTCCACAGCAGACTTTACGGTCTGTTCTTTATCGTTTGTAATCCAGTTCTGGCAAAGAGCCGCTTTGCAGTCCTTCATGCTTTCCTCCTGTACGATGTACTTATGTGCCGCAAAATGACGCCAGCTACCAGGCGGCGACCGCTCCGTCTGCGCGCGGTTCGGTTGCTCCGCCGAGCACACCGTCCGTCGTTTTCCAGATGATCTGGCCGCGGCCGAAGCTCATGCGATCGTCGAACAGCTCGATGTCGTGTCCCTTTGCCCGAAGCGTTTCGATAATCTCTGCGTCAAATGCGTTTTCAATTTCGTACTTCTTGCCTTCGGTCCACTGAAAGCGGGGAGCATCCAGTGCGGCCTGCGGGTTCATGCCGAAGTCCAGCACGTTGCACAGCACCTGCATCTGACCCTGGGGCTGCATAAACCCTCCCATCACGCCAAACGGCCCGATGGCTTCTCCGTCTTTTGTCAGGAACCCCGGGATGATCGTGTGGAACGATTTCTTCCCCGGTGCCATGTAGTTTTCGCTTGCCGGATCCAGCGAGAAATTTGTCGCCCGGCTCTGCAGCGATATGCCCGTGCCCGGTACGACGAGGCCCGACCCGAAGTTCCAGTAGTTGCTCTGTATAAACGAAACCATATTGCCGTCCTTGTCGGCCGTACACAGGTAGATGGTTCCGCTCGTTGTCGGTGTACCCGGATCCGGTTCGACCGCGATTTCTCCGATCAAAGCGGCGCGCGTGGCCGCATATCGATCGGATAACAGTTCCCCGGTGCTCACTTTCATGTGTTCGGGGTCTGCGATATAACGGTTTCCATCTGCATAGGCAAGCTTGATCGCTTCCATTTGACGGTGGAGCGTCTCGGCGGTTCCGAAGCTGTCCGGCGCAAACTCGAAGTGTTTCAGGATGTTCATCGCCATCAGCACGATGAGCCCGTCGCCGTTGGGTGGGATCTGCCACACCGTGTGTTCCTTGTAGTCCGTGCTGATTGGCTCGACCCAGCTCGCACGGTAGCCGGCGAGATCCTCTTTGCGGATCGTACCGTTGGTCTTGCGGGCAAACTCGTCGATTCGATCGGCAAGCTCTCCTCTATAAAATGCTTCCGCATCGGTTTCTGCGATGATCCTCAGTGAATTTGCCAGCTCGGGGCAGTTCCAGATTTCCCCGACGGCGGGCGGACGTCCTCCGGGCATAAACACGCGGAACAATTCTTCAAAACCGTCGCTTGCTTCGCGAACGCGGGGATCTTCGAGCTCTTTTTTGAGGCGGTTATATTCCTTTTCCCACAACTTCTGAATGACAGGTGAGAGGGGATAGCCGTTCTCGGCGTAGTCGATGGCGGCTGTAAAGGTATCGGTCAGAGGGAGGCGGCCAAACCGTCTGGCCGATTCCGCCCACGCAGCAGGGGCTCCCGGGACCATCACGGTGTGCCAGCCGGAAACCGGCATTTTCTCGTATCCCATGGCCCGGATTGCTTCCGGATCCGCAGCCATAGGCGCCACACCGCTGGCGTTTAAACCGTACAGCTTTTTTTCTTTCTCAATCCAGATCAGCGCAAACGCATCGCTTCCGATGCCGTTCGAGGTCGGCTCCAGGACGGTCATGCAGGCGGCCGTCGCCACGGCTGCATCCACGGCGTTGCCTCCGCGTTTCAATACATCGAGGCCTGCGCCGGCCGCGAGTGCCTGCGACGTGCACACCATGCCGTTTTGTGCATAGACCATGCTTCTCCTTGAAGGGAAGGGATATTCCTGTTTGAGATGATTCATCGCTTACTCCTTTGGTTTGCCTTTTGGTAGAATATTAATTAAAATGCTCTTCGACAACTTCTTAGGGCGAATATGGCTCCGCACCGGTGTGTTTTTTGGGTATGCAGGCGGCTTTCTCGTTTTCAGATTCCATTTCATCGCTTTTGTTCTCCATCCGTCGTGCAGTATTCGATATCCCAGCGGCACGCATCTATATCCACGCGCCCGTCCGATAGAAAGGGGACACCTTCCTCTTCCAGCCGCATACGCCTTTCTTCGGCAAACAGGCCGCCGGTCACGGATCCGTCAGCCATCACGACGCGCTGCCAGGGAAGTTCGTCCGGACAGCGCCGCATGGCCCATCCGACCTGTCGTGCAGCCCGTGGAGCGCCGAGGTACCACGCAATCTGGCCGTAAGAGACGACGCTGCCGCACGGAATGCAAGCGACAACCCTGTAGACGCGTGAGAAGAAACCGCTCCTTGTTTGTTTATCTGAGAGAAAATTGTTGTAATCTGCGGTCATCGGTCCCTGTCGTATGCATATGGATGGAATATCGGAACAGCTTATGATATAACTATAAAGACAGCGCATAGAAGCGTCAAGCACGAAACGGCCGAAAGGGAGAGAAGCATCGATGGAAAACAGCAGACATTTTCAATATGGAGATCAAGAAATTGAGTATTTAAAGAAAAAAGACAAGCGGCTCGCTGAAGTAATCGATGCGATCGGTCCAATCAGGCGCGAGGTGGAGGATGACCTGTTTACTTCGGTTGTTCACCACATCGTGGGGCAACAGATATCGACGAAGGCTCAGCGGACGGTCTGGGGGAAGGTCGTCGACCTGACGGGTGACGTACATGCCCGTTCGATTCTGGACGCAGGCGTCGACGAACTGCAGAAGTGCGGGCTGTCCTTTCGAAAAGCGGAGTACATCGTCGATTTTGCACACAAGGTCCACTGCGGAAATTTCGATCTGGAGGGACTGTCCGATAAGGTGGACGAGGAGGTCATCAAAGAGCTGTCCTCGCTTCGCGGAATCGGTGAGTGGACGGCCGAGATGATTCTGCTGTTTTGCATGAAGCGGCCGGATGTGCTGAGCTATGGGGACCTGGCGATTCAGCGAGGGATGCGCATGATCTATCGTCACCGGAAAATCGACCGAAAAAAGTTCGAAATGTACCGGAGACGCTACAGCCCGTACGGAAGCACCGCCAGTCTGTACATCTGGGCGGTCGCAGGCGGCGCCATCGAAGGTCTCACCGACTGCGCACCGGCGCCGAAGAAAGTAAAGCGGTAGAGGAGGAGGCTTGATGGAGCCGGCAGCACGAGATAAAGACAGCAAGTTATATGTTCGAGTAGCGCTGCGCTGCACACTGATTGTCGGTAGCATTGTTTTTGTTATATTCCTTGTGCCGAGGCTGGTCAGTTTGTTCTTCCCGTTTCTCGTGGCGCTGGCTGTCGCCGCCATTGCTAATCCAATCGTCGTCCGCTTGAATCAAAATCTTAAAATACCCCGCCGTCTGCTGGCGATTCTGATTGATCTGTTGGTATTTGTTTTGATTTCATCTGTTATAGTGTTTCTGTTTTATGCAGTTATCAGTCAGGTAATCTCGCTGGCCACTACAATCGAGACAAACTGGGGTGCTGTTTTTGATTCCTTCGAGAGTTTCGATGATGCATTTGTGTGGCTTGAGTCCGTTCTGCCTGCGCCGCTCGCCGAGCTTCTGCCGCATATGCAGGATAACATTGTAAGCTCCATCAAAACTGCCAGCAAGGATATCCTCAATCATGTATTTACTACGATAACGATGCTCACTTCCAAGGCCGGCAGTTTCTTTGCGGGGTACATCATATCGATCATGGCCGTGTATTTTGTGGTATCCGATTACGACTCCATAAGAGAAAGAGCAGGGCGTATTGCCGGTCCGAAGGCCACCGGCACCATTTCGATGCTTACGAACGCTGCGACTACTGCAGCCGGCGGATATATCCGGGCGCAGTTTGTCCTCGCAACGTGCGCTACGATGTTTATGCTCGTGGCGTTTCTCGCTTATAGACAGCCATATGCGCTGCTGCTGGCTCTTGCCCTTGGTGTTGTCGACCTGTTGCCGATCGTGGGTACCATTGCGGTGTTAGCACCCTGGGGAATCATTGAGTTTGTCTGGGGCGATGTGAATAAGGGCGTATTCCTGTTGCTCATCGGCATCGCCTACACCGTCTTGCGCAAATTTATTGAGCCAAAGGTCATGGGTGCTCAAATGGGCCTTCATCCCCTGGTTGCGCTGATGAGCCTGTTTGTAGGGCTTAAAATTTCCGGTATCTGGGGCGCTGTTCTCGGGCCGATGGCGCTGATGCTGGCAATCAGTATTTTCAAATCAGGCCTCTTCGACAATACCATCGCTGACTTTAAGGCCGTAGCAGATGACGTATCCGGGATCTTTTCTTAGGGGAAATGTGCCCGCAAAAGAAAATAGATATCGCGACTTTCGTATCGCAATATCTATTTTTTATTGAATGTGGCTTTGAACCGAATGATTGATACAAGGTGCATTCTGGCACTGGCAGGTGCACTTTATAGCCTTTTTGTAATATCATATTTATATATCGCATCTCGCTTTTCAGATGCGATATCAATGTATTTCCCGATATTTTTTATAAATTCCTCCCACCCAATTAATGAGCAATAAGAATCATAATCCCTATCGAATATACCGGGATTTGGATTTTTCTTGTACTGTGGTTTAACATTCATCATGTTTTTTCTAAACAGATTGTCCACATTGTTAACGGATACCGTTCCAGATGGTTGAATATTTATAAGCAAGTCAGTAGCCTCCGGCGTATACACTGCTACAAGACCATTTGTACGATTTCCTTCTCTGCTTTCAAGGGAGTATCTGATTTCATCATACATCCAATCGTCGTAGTTCCCCATCCAGTTCTTTTTGTGATTAACCGCTGATGGCGTTAATAGAACAATAGTAACGCTGGATCTACGAAGCTTTCCATATAAATATTGCTTTATTGTAACATCTGACATTCGAGAACGATCCACATCCTCAGAATAATCAATAGTATCACTATACTTGTCAAAAAGCCCTGATAAGTATTCCTTATACCTGTTTCCATCGCTAAAACGGAATGAAATAAAAACATTCTTTGCCATGGTCAAGCCCTCACTGTGGTGCTTTGTTACTCAAAGCGTCCTCTATTAAATCCTCAATATTGTCTGAAATATCATCGTAAACGTATTTGCTTGTCTGATAATTTGAATCAAAGCAAGTTACATACTTAGACAACCTTTCGCCATCATTGGTATATACAGAATAAAACGGATTTGCGCCCTTGTCCGTTTGGTTCCCGCCTTCATCTTTTAGCTTGTGGATATAAATCCCCACAATTCCCTTATTAAGCTCATATGCCTTTTCGATTTCGTATTTTACCCATTTGCGTGTAGAAGTGGTTTTGCCAATTAAAACGACAATACAGGATCTTTTAGCCATCTGGTCATCAATCCAAGCCTTAATCTCTTTGTCGCTCTTATTTTTCACTTCTTCCCAATCATTGTCCGAAAAAGTTGATGAGTCACTGACTTTGCCCATATTCCGAACTTGAGAGGCTCTCCATGCGTCCTTCCCATATTCAAAGCTGAAAAACACTTGTCGTTTTGCCATTATTCTTTCCTCCTTAGTTTTGCTGTTTTTTTATTACATCCATGACGAGTGTAACAATACTATCAATATCGGTTTCTGTCTCCAATCTTCCAATAACGTCAGAAAGGTAAGGATAGTCTGATATATTGCATTTCACCTCGTCACTGATGACTTTTGCGGCGTATCCGGTACTACCAATCGGGATTATAAGATTACCTTTAGCCTTAGCTATTTCAAATTCCTGAATGCAGCCATCAGCTACAACTGTACTTTCGGTAGCGGCATCATATTTATTTCCAAACAAGAAAACCGAAATGCCTGTTTCATCCATAATACTTTCACGGTACTCTTTCCACCGCTTTGCCCTATCATCCGGATCAGAAATGTTTTGCGGGAATGGTCGTAGACATAAATGCTCATCGATATGTCTATATTTTTCACTGTAGATAATATCAAGA